>NZ_JBIASZ010000013.1:0-273071 GCF_042891345.1 Streptomyces sp. NPDC001903 | reverse complement strand
TCGCGAAGCGACGCGACCGCAGGGAGCGCCCTTGACGGACCGGACCGACACGGAAGGACAGTGGACTGTCGGGAAACCCCCGGACTCCCTCTGACCCCGCCCGGCCGGAGTCCCCGCCCAGCCGACCCCGCCCGACAGACCGGCCCCGCCCCGCCCTGCCCAAATCCACGACACCCCCCTCCATCTTCGGCACACTGCCCGCATGGGCCTTCTCTGCGCCGCCTGCGCTTCCCTCCTCGCCTGGATCTGGCTCACCTTCGCCCAGGGCATGTTCTGGCGGACCGACGTGCGGCTTCCGCCGCGCAGCGCCCCCGGCCGGTGGCCGTCCGTCGCCATCGTGGTCCCGGCCAGGGACGAGGCCGAGGTGCTGCCGTGCAGCCTGCCCTCCCTCATCGCCCAGGACTATCCCGGCGAAGCCGAGGTCATCCTGGTCGACGACGGCAGCACCGACGGCACCGGCGACCTCGCCCGGCGGCTGGCCCGGGAAAACCCCGGCCTGCCCCTCACCGTCACCTCCCCCGGCGATCCGGCCCCCGGCTGGACCGGGAAGCTGTGGGCGCTGCGCCACGGCATCGCGCTCGCCCGTACCGCCCATGCCACCGAGCCCGAGTACCTGCTCCTCACCGACGCCGACATCGCGCACGAGCCCGACAGCCTCCGCGAGCTGGTCGCGGCCGCGACCAGCGCCGAGCTCGACCTCGTCTCGCAGATGGCCCGCCTGCGCGCCGTCAGCATCTGGGAGCGGCTCGTCGTGCCGGCCTTCGTGTACTTCTTCGCGCAGCTCTACCCCTTCCGCCGGATCAACCGCCCCACCGGCCGGACCGCCGCCGCGGCCGGCGGCTGCGTGCTGCTGCGCACCGAGGTCGCCGTCCGCGCGGGTGTCCCCGACTCCATCCGGCAGGCCGTCATCGACGACGTCTCCCTCGCCCGCGCCGTCCGCCGCTCGGGCGGCCGGATCTGGCTGGGGCTCGCGGAGCGGGTGGACAGCGTGCGCCCGTATCCCGCGCTCGGGGACCTGTGGCGGATGGTCTCGCGCAGTGCGTACGCGCAACTTCGCCACCAGCCGCTGCTGCTGGCCGGGACGGTGGCCGGGCTCGTGCTGGTCTACCTCGTCCCCCCGGCCGCGCTCCTCGCGGGGCTGGCGACCGGGCACGCCGCGACCGCGTGGGCGGGCGGGTTCGCCTGGCTGCTGATGGCGGGCACGTACCTGCCGATGCT
This sequence comes from Streptomyces sp. NPDC001903, assembly GCF_042891345.1. Lineage (NCBI taxonomy): Bacteria > Bacillati > Actinomycetota > Actinomycetes > Kitasatosporales > Streptomycetaceae > Streptomyces > Streptomyces sp. NPDC001903. Next base: position 271,853 of record NZ_JBIASZ010000013.1, on the reverse strand, counting down.
GCGCTACTACAGGCAGCCTGCGGCACTCGCGCCACTCCTTCCGCTCACGGCCCTCCTGTACCTCCTGATGACCGTCGACTCCGCGGTTCAGCACTACCGCGGCCGCGGAGCGGCCTGGAAGGGCCGTACCTATGCCCGCCCGAGTGATGCCTGAAACGGAAAATCGCCCCCCACACCACCCCCCTCATCTATGTCATCCCAGGTCACCGCATTGTGACGCTGCGTCAGCAGCAAGTCGGTGCAACAGCCAACCGGTGAGTACGAGTAGGAACAATCCGGTGCGGAAGTGGCGAAAACGTGCACGTGAACGGGAAGTGAAGGGTGTGGCTCTGACCTGGGAATATGCAGGTCAGCGCGGTGTTCGTCACACCTCGCTATGGACCCCGTGAAGTCGTGGGCTTAACTTAGGTCCCATGACCTCCCCCCGCTCCACTTATGGCGGCGGTTACTACTCCGCGCCCTCCTTCCCGGACACCCCCATCTACGACTCCCTCGTCGCCGAACGGGGCACCCCGCAGATCGCCCCGATCCGCGTGCCGGCCGCCTACGACTCCCCCAGCTCCGGCTACTCGAGCGGTGGGTACCTCCCCGCCCTCGCCTCGTCGCTGCCCGCCCTGCCGGCCGCGCTGCCCCCGGCCATGCCGCAGCAGCAGCAAGCCCCGGCGTACGGGTACCCGTACCAGCAGCAGGCGGCACCCGTGCCGATGCCGCTGCAGCAGGCGCCCGCTCCGTACATCCCTCAGCAGCAGCCGGCCGTGGCCCGCGCGGGATACATGCAGCAGGCCCAGCCGCAGCAGCCCCGGCCGATGGCCACGGGCACCGGCTACGAGGCGATGCGGCCCGCCGCACCGCGCCCGATGCAGGTTCCGGCTCCGGTTCCGGCCGCCTCGTACGAGGACCCGTACGGCCGCCCCTACCAGGGGCGCGGCTACTGAGGGATCCGGTACCGGCAGGATCCGGTACCGACAGGCCCCGGTGCTGACAGATCCGGGGACGCTCACTGGGGCGGGCGCGGGAGCTCCTGGCAGGATGTTCCCATGTCGAACTTGTACGTCCAGGCGCTCCACATCCATCCCGTCAAGTCGGTAGCGGGGACAGCTCCCGACGAGATGGCCGTGGAGCCCTGGGGGCTGTCCGGGGACCGGCGGTGGGCACTGATCGACACCGAGGGCACGGTCATCACCCAACGCCAGCAGCCCCGGCTGGCGTTGGCCGCGGCGCGTCCGCTGGAGGGCGGCGCGGTCGCGCTGTCGGCACCCGGCATGGCCGAGCTGGCCGTGGAGGTTCCGGAGCCGGGACCGCTGGAGCCGGTCACCCTGTTCGGCAAGAAGATCGAGACGGTGGTCGCGGCGAGCGCCGCCGCCGACTGGTTCAGCGCCTACCTGGGGGTCCCGGCGCGGCTGGTGCACATGGACGACCCTGCCGTACGGCGGCCCGTCGACCCGCAGTACGCGCTGCCGGGCGAGACGGTGAGCCTCGCCGACGGCTACCCGGTGCTGCTCACGACCCTCGCGTCGCTGGACGCCCTGAACTCGCTGATCGCGCAGGGGGACCATCCCGAGGAGGGTCCGCTGCCGATGAACCGTTTCCGCCCCAATGTGGTGGTCGCCGGCGCCGAGGCGTGGGCGGAGGACGGCTGGCGGCGCATCGCGATCGGCGACGCCGTCTTCCGCGGTGCGCGGGAGTGCGGGCGGTGCATCGTCACGACCACCGACCAGGCGACGGCGGAGCGCGGCAAGGAGCCCCTCAAGACCCTGGCCCGGCACCGGCGGATCGGCAAGTCCCTGGCCTTCGGGCGGCAGCTGGTGCCGGTGCGGACGGGCACGGTGAGGGTGGGCGACGAGGTCCGCGTCCTGGAGTAGCGGGCCGGAGCCGGCGGGACCACAGGGCCGCGAGAGCGCGGCACCGCCCCCTCGGAATGACACCTTCGAGGGGCTGTGGGGGAACGCTGGAACCAAGCACCGTGAGTGGGCCGTTGGTGCAGTCGACGGCTGTGAACCCGATGTGACCGGATCGGGTGACACGGCTGCCGCGCGTCCCGGAATGCGCGTTGCCGGGGGGTGCGGGAGGCTTGGACCGCAGGCAGACGGAGGCAAAGGGGGTGCCGGACCGTGTGGACAGCAACGGGTGTGTGGCGTTGGCGGCGCAATCCACTGCGCCGGCCGACTGATCTCTTCGAGGCGTGGGTGGCGTTCGCCGCGCTGGTGTGCGTGCTGCTGGTGGCTCCGGCCGTCGGCACGGTCGCGGGCCTGGAGGTGGACGGCACGCTGCAGCGGGCCGCGCGCGAGCAGCGGCAGGAGCGGTACCTCGTCCCGGCGGTGGTGGTCCGGCCGGCCGCGGAGCCGTCCGCGGGGACGGAGGCCGATCCGTCGGCGCAGCGGCAGACGCCGCAGCGCACGCAGATCGTCGCGTCCTGGACGGCGCCCGACGGCAGCAGCCACCAGGGCACGGTGCCGGCTGCGGAGGAACCGCCGCAGGCGGGCGACCGGTTCCGGATATGGACCGATACGCAGGGCCGGCTCGTGGGGCGTCCCCTCGACGAGGCCTCGGCGAGCGTCCACGCGGCGGTGGTGGGCCTGGCCGCCGCGCTCGGCGCGGCCGCGCTGGTGGAGACGGTTCGCCGCCTCGTCGTACGAAGGCTCATGCATCGTCGGTACATGCGGCTGGACCGCGCGTGGGCGGCGGCGGGACCGGACTGGGGGCGGGCGGGCGCGGGCAGCTGACCTGGCATCTCACCGGCTCCGCGCGCGCTACGGTGGTGCGGCCAGAGTCGGTCGCCGCCAAGGCGGTGGTCGGCGGCGGTGGTTTCCGCCGCTTCGATGGCACGAGCACGAGCACGAGGGCGGGGGCGCGACAGCACCATGGCACAGGGCACGGTCCAGGTGACGCACGGCGGGTCTTCGCGGTGGCGGCGCCGCTCCGGTGAGTATCCGACGCTGGCCGCCGCACTCGCCGTCGCGGGCGACGGGGACGTGCTGTCCATCGCTCCCGGCACCTATCGGGAGAACCTGGTGCTCAACCATGCCGTGACCCTGCGCGGGCCGGAGGGCTCGGTGGGTTCGGTGCGGATCGCGCCGCTCGACGGGGTCGCGCTGACGGTGCGCGCCTCGGCCCTGGTCCAGGACCTGCACCTGGAGGGGCAGGACCGGGCGGCCCCGGCGCTGCTGGTCGAGGAGGGCTCGCCCGAGCTCACCGATCTGCGGGTCAGCACCCGGTCCGCGGCGGGCATCGAGGTGCGCGGCGGGGCCCGGCCCCTGGTGCGGCGGTGCACGGTGGAGAATCCGGCGGGCGTCGGGATCGCCGTCCTGGACGGCGGCGGCGGGGTGTTCGAGGAGTGCGAGGTGGTGGCCGCCGGACAGACCGGGGTCTCCGTCCGCGGCGGCGGGCGGCCGCGGCTGGAGCGCTGCCGGATCCACCACGCGTCGGGGGCGGGCATCGCCGTCACCGGCGAGGGTTCCGGCCTGGAGGCGCTCGGCTGCGAGGTGTACGAGATCAAGGGCACGGGTGTGCAGATCGCCGCGCGTGCGGCGGCCCGCCTCACCGACTGCTCGGTGCACCGCACGTCGACGGACGGGGTCACCCTCGACACGGACGCGGTGCTCACGCTCGCCGGCTGCGACATCCACGACATTCCGGAGAACGCGGTGGACCTGCGCTCCCGTTCGGTGCTCACGCTCAGCCGCACCACCGTGCGCCGGTTCGGCCGCAACGGCCTGTCGGTGTGGGATCCGGGCACCCGGGTGGATGCCGAGTCCTGCGAGATCCATGACAGTACGGGTGACTATCCGGCGGTGTGGATCAGCGACGGGGCCACCGCCTCGCTGAGCTCCTGCCGGGTGCACGATGTACCGGACGCGGTGTTCGTACTGGACCGGGGCTCACGCGCGGACGTGGTCGACAGCGATCTCTCCCAGGTGCGCAACACGGCTGTCTCGGTGAGCGACGGGGCCACCGCGCAGGTGGACGACTGCCGGATCCGGGAGGCGGCGACGGGGGCCTGGTTCCGCGACCACGGCAGCGGCGGCACCCTCGCCAACTGCACGATCGACGCGGTCCAGACGGGGGTGATCGTCACCAAGGGCGCCGACCCCGCGCTGGAGCGGTGCACGGTCAGCTCCCCCTCCGAGGCCGGGTTCTACGTGTCGGCGGGTGGCCGCGGGAGTTTCCAGTCCTGCCGGGTGACGGGCAGTTCCGGCTTCGGATTCCACGTCATCGACGGCTGCCGCACCACGCTGACCCGCTGCCACACCGAGCGCTGTGCGCGCGGGGGTTACGAGTTCGCGGAGGACGGGCCGATCGCCGAGGACTGCACCAGCGACGAGTCCGGTTCGCGGCTCGCCGCCCAGTCGGCGGGCGCCGGGGCCGGGGCCCTCGCCGGTGAGCGCGCGGGGATCCGTACGGTCGGCGCGGTCGGGGGCCCGGCGGCGGAGGCGGCGCAGGTGCCAGCCCCGCGCGCCGTGGAGGAGGCGGACCGGGAGTCGCAGGGGGCGGGGCGCGGCTCCGGCGAGGTGCTGGGGCAGCTGGACGGGCTGGTGGGCCTGGAGAGCGTCAAGCGCGAGGTGCGGGCGCTGACCGACATGATCGAGGTGGGCCGGCGGCGGCAGCAGGCGGGCCTCAAGGCCGCCTCGGTCCGGCGCCATCTGGTGTTCACCGGCAGCCCCGGTACGGGCAAGACGACGGTGGCCAGGCTGTACGGGGAGATCCTGGCGTCGCTGGGGGTCCTGGAGCGCGGCCACCTCGTCGAGGTCTCGCGGGTCGACCTGGTGGGCGAGCACATCGGTTCCACGGCGATCCGGACCCAGGAGGCGTTCGACCGGGCGCGCGGCGGGGTGCTGTTCATCGACGAGGCGTACGCGCTGGCCCCGGAGGACTCGGGGCGGGACTTCGGGCGCGAGGCGATCGACACCCTGGTGAAGCTCATGGAGGACCACCGGGACGCGGTCGTGGTGATCGTCGCCGGGTACACGGCGGAGATGGACCGGTTCCTGACCGTCAATCCGGGTGTGGCCTCGCGGTTCTCCCGGACCATCACCTTCGGGGACTACGGGCCGCAGGAGTTGCTGCGGATCGTGGAGCAGCAGGCGGAGGAGCACGAGTACCGGCTCGGGGAGGGCACGGAGAAGGCACTGCTGACGTACTTCACGGAGCTGCCGAAGGGGCCGGCCTTCGGCAACGGCCGCACGGCGCGGCAGACCTTCGAGTCGATGGTCGAACGCCATGCGGGCCGGGTGGCCCAGCTGTCGGATCCCGGCACGGACGAACTCACCCTCCTGTTCCCGGAGGATCTCCCGACTCTGCCGGCGCTGCCGACGCCTTGCTGACCCTGGGCCCGGGCACGCCGGGTGCGGGCGGTGGGGTCGGCGGGGCCGTTGTTGCGGGTGCCTCCGGGGCCGGTGGTGCCGGAGCCGGGGCGGCGTTCCGGGCGCGGCGGGCCGGTCCGGCCAGCCGGGCCAGGAGCGCGTCGCGCTCGGCGGCGAAGGCCGGGTCGGCCTGGTAGTCGAAGTGCCCGAGGATCGGCGCGGGCAGCGGGTAGCGGGCGCTGCGCCCGTAGGCGAGCGGGTCGGCCAACGGCCCCCGGTCGACGGAGCCGGCGTCGCCGGGGGCGGCAGCGGCGGCCGATCCCGACGGGGTCGGGCGGTCGGCGGGCGGGAGGACCGGGCCGCCGATGGGGTCCGTCGCGCGCCAGAGGTTGCGCCAGCAGTCGATGTCGGCGTGCAGCGCGGCGAGGGGGACGGGGCCGAAGTACGCCGGGAACCAGCGGCCGTAGAGCCGCCGCAGCGGGGAACCGTACGTGAGCAGCGCGACCCGGCCGCGGACGTGCGGCGGCAGCTGCCAGACGGCGGCGGCCGCGAGGACGCTGCCCTGCGAGTGCCCGGAGATGACCAGGCGGCCGCCGGTGCGGCCGGTCCAGCCGGCCATCCGCCAGGTCAGGTCGGGGACGGCACGCTCGGCGTAGCAGGGCGGCGCGAACGGATGGGCGGCGCGTGGCCAGAAGGTGCCGACGTCCCAGAGCACGCCGATGGTGCGGCGGGCGGCCGGATCCCGGTAGGCGCGGCGGCCCCAGGCCACGAAGGCCGCGATGCCGAGTCCTATCAGCCAGGACCCGGCGTCCTGCGCCGCCCGGGCGGCGGTCTCCAGCAGCGGGTGGGTGCCGTGGGCCGCATCGCCCGGGACCTTCCCGCTGAGCCAGGCTCCGGCCAGTGCGCCCGCGCCGAGCAGCAGGGTGACCCCGGAGACGGCGGCCACGAACCAGGGCGCGGAGTCGGTGAGCGCGGCGGCGGCCCGGGCCCCGGCGATCCGGCGGCTGCGGTTCTCGTCGGGCGGCTCCCCCGGGTATTCGGCGGCCACCCCGGCCGCGAGCCCGCGCCGCGCGAGGATCCCCCGTACGGCGAACCAGGCCGCGAGCAGGGCCAGTACGAGGAGCAGCGGTGGCAGTACGGCGGCCTGCCAGGACAGCAGCACGGGCGGCGCGGGCACCGCGGGCACGGGAGCGGCTCCCCCACCCGGTCCGGGAACCCCCGCTCCGTCCAGCCAGTCCGCGACCCGCTGGGCGACCCCGCCGGACATCACCCCGCCGAGGGCGCAGCCGAGCATGGCGATGGCGGGACCGCCGAGCCCGTACAGCGCGGTCGCCGGGTCGGGGGCCAGCCGGTACAGCCGGACGGCGACGGCGGCCAGCAGCAGGACGCAGCAGCCCTGGCCGAGCATGAGCGCGCCGAACGCGAAGTCTCCGGGGAGCCGCCCGCCGGAGGTCCACCCGGGGCGCGACCAGGAGGCGTAGAGCAGGACGGCGGCGAGCAGCGCGAGGGCGGAGCCGGGCAGCAGCGTGACGGCGGCCCGGTCGAGGCGGTGGTCGGCCCTGTCCTCGGTGCGGCCGCGCCGGCAGACGACCCAGAGGACGGCGACGGCCCCGGCTGCGAGCGCCGCCTCCACCACCCAGCCGAGGGCTTCGAGTACGGGGGCGCCGGCGCGGCGGTCGTGACGCGCGGTGGGCGCGGCGACGGCGGCCGCGACGATCAGCAGCCCGGCGGCGGTGTGCGCGGCGCGCAGCCGGGCCACGATGCGCCGCCCGTACCAGAATCCGGGCCGTCCGAGCGCGGGCGTCCCGGCCGGCCCGGTGGCGGGGACGGCCGTGCCGGCCGGCGGGGACTGGGACTCGTACGCGCTCCACGTGCGGTTGGACAGGTACCAGAGCAGGCCCGTCAGCGCGGCCGGGACCAGTGCGCCGAGTGCCAGCCGCCTCCCCGGCTGGCCCCACCAGCCGCCCGGCTCCAGGAAAGCGAGCCAGGGCCGGGAGCCGGTGCAGGCGCCGGACCCGGCGCACTGCCAGGCGAGGAGGTCGAGCGCGACCTCGCAGGCGGCCGCGATCAGCAGCAGGGTGAGGCTGAGCGCGAGGACCCGTACGAGCACCCCGTACGTGCGCACCGCGCAGGGCGCCGGACCGGTGGCGGGCGCGGCCGGCCGGGCCCAGTGGGCGAGGTTGACCACCATGAAGGGCAGGAGCAGCAGCCACAGGGCGCGGGACCCGTTGCCGGAGGTGAGCCGGGACCAGCAGTAGGCCTCGACCACGGGCCGGCCGGCGTACCACTCGGGGTGGTCCTCGGCGTCCGCGTCCGCGGCGCGGCGGAACACGGCGGCGGTGGAGTCCCCGGTGATCCGGACGGTGCGGGGATCGCCGAGCAGCTCGTCGGGGGGTGCGCCGTGGACTCCGTGCACGCGCAGTTCGAGGGCCAGGGGCCGCGGGGGCGTGAGGAGTTCGAGGGCCAGGGGGTGCGGGGGCTGGGGAGGCTGGGGGTGGTCCGGCACTACGGCCTCCGCTCACGGGGCGGGATCGGCGCACTCCAGCATCCCGCTCTCCGGCCCTCCTGCCTAGGCCCCGTCCGGGCGACGGGCGACGGACGACCGGCGACCGGCGACCGGCTGCGGCACCCGGGGCCCGGGGCCTCGTACGCGGGCCGCAGGGGCGGCCTTCGTACGGCGGACATCTGACGGGTCGGCAGCTAAGGTACGCGGACGCACGTTCCACCGCTCACCCCCAGGAGGGACCGCCATGGCTCGCCGACTCCGCCCCGTGGGGCTGGACTTCATCGAGGACGCCCCGACCCGCCTGGTCTTCGCCGCGCGGACGGCGGCGGGGCCCGAGGCCGTGTACCGGGCCCTGGCCGAGGACGTCGAGGGGTGGCCGCGGTGGTTCCGGGCGGTGACCCTGGCCCGGCCGACGCACGGGGGCGCGGGCCGGGAGGTCCGGCTGGTCGGCGGGACCCGCTTCGAGGAGACCGTCATGGCCGCGGAGCCGGAGCGGCGCTACGCGTACCGGGTCGACGCGACCAACGCCCCCGGGATCCGGGCCCTTTTGGAGGAGTGGCGGCTCACCCCCGCCGACCCCTGCTCCGGCACCCTCGTCCAGTGGACCTTCGCGGCGGACGGCCCCGCGCCGCTCCGGCTCGCCCTCGCCGCCGCCCGTCCGGCCCTGGGGCAGTCGTTCCGGTCCGCGGTCCGGGCACTCGACGCCCGCCTGACGTCCCAGCGCCCGGCCGGCCAGTGACGCGGAGTCCGGGTCCGGGCGCAGGGCTACCGGTCAGGCCGCCGGCTCGCGCCAGACGCCGGTGGCCAGGAGGGTTTCGAGGGTCTGCGCGTACGGGGCGATGTCCAGACCCTGGGCGGCCAGCCACTCGTCCGAGTAGTACTTGTCCAGGTAGCGGTCGCCCGGGTCGCACAGCAGCGTGACCACGCTGCCCTTGCGGCCCTCGGCCACCATCTCCGAGATGATCTTCAGCGCGCTCCACACGCCCGTCCCCGTCGAGCCGCCCGCCTTGCGGCCGATGGCCTGTTCCAGGGCGCGGCAGGCGGCGACGCTCGCCGCGTCCGGCACCTTCATCATCCGGTCTATGGCCCCCGGCACGAAGCTCGGCTCCATCCGCGGCCGCCCGATGCCCTCGATGCGCGAGCCGCAATCGCTGCTCGCGTGCGGGTCGTTGTTGGTCCAGCCGTCGAAGAAGCAGGAGTTCTCCGGGTCCGGGACGCACACCCGGGTGTCGTGCTGCATGTAGTGCACGTAGCGCGCGATGGTCGCGGACGTGCCGCCCGTGCCCGCCGTCGCCACGATCCACGCGGGCTCGGGGTAACGCTCCAACCGCAGCTGCTGGTACATCGATTCCGCGATGTTGTTGTTGCCGCGCCAGTCGGTCGCCCGCTCCGCGTAGGTGAACTGGTCCATGTAGTGCCCGCCCGTGCGGGCGGCGAGCTCCGCCGACTCCTCGTACATCTTCATCGAGTCGTCCACGAAGTGGCATTCGCCGCCGTGGAATTCGATGAGCCGGCACTTCTCCGGGCTCGTCGTACGCGGCATGACGGCGATGAACGGAACGCCGATGAGCTTCGCGAAGTAGGCCTCGGAGACGGCCGTCGAGCCGGACGAGGCCTCGATGACCGGGCGCCCGGGGCGGATCCAGCCGTTGCACAGCGCGTAGAGGAAGAGCGAGCGCGCAAGGCGGTGCTTGAGGGAGCCGGTCGGGTGCGTGGACTCGTCCTTGAGGTAGAGGTCGATGCCCCATTCCTCGGGGAGCGGGAAGCGCAGCAGGTGGGTGTCGGCGGATCGGTTGGCATCGGCCTGGACCTTGCGGACGGCCTCCTTCAGCCAGGCGCGGTAGTCCGCGTCGCTACGGTCGACGTCGATTGTCGTAGCCGTCGTACCGGAGGTACGGGTGGTGCTCATGCGACTGGCTCCTTCGTGCGTTTCTTCGCCCCCTGCTTTCGCAATGTACCTCCCCCACCTGCACAAACAGTCACTTTGGGTATCTATGCGGATCGCTTTCGATCGCGTTCGGTTGCATACACGGGCACCGTGGGTGACCCTGGTGGAGCATTACTGAGGGTGCAGCACCCGTAACACTCATGTCGGGGAGTCGCAGCCGTGATCAGTCATTCACGCAGGCACTGCGTCGTCGAACTGCAGGCCTTGCCGTCCCGGATCGGCCAGATCCGAAGGATCGTTTCAGCGCAACTGCGCCACTGGCAGCTCGATCCGCTCATAGACCGGGCTGCGCTCGGCGTGACGGAGCTGCTCAGCAACGTCCACCGCCACGCGCAGCCGGACAAGACCTGCACGGTCGAGATCGAGCTGCGGCTGGGGCGGCTCACGGTCTCGGTGTACGACAGCGATCCGCGGCTTCCCGTCCTGCGGGAGGCGGCCGCGGACGCGCTGGAGACCTGCGGGCGAGGGCTCGCGCTGGTCGAGGCGGTCAGCGAGGCCTGGGGCGCGCGCAACCACGCCGACGGCCCCGGCAAGGTGGTGTGGTTCTCGCTCCGCGCCGCCCCGGTCGCCGGCGCTTCCAGACCCGTACGGGAGCCCGCGCCGACGGTGGTGGTGGCCGTCGACCCGGGTGCCGTACCGACGGCCGTGCCGGTGGTGGCCTCGGTCGGCGCCAGGCCCGGGTAGGGGTTCCGCGGCCGCACCCCGGGCCCGGGAGCGCCGGCACCGCCGGCACCGCGGGGCTGCGGCCGGCCCGAGCCGAGCCGAGCCGGGGCAGGGCAGGACGGGACGGGCGGGGCGGTCTAGGCCGCCGCCCCGAGCGTGCCCAGGGGGTCGTCCAGGACCGGCTGCCAGGCCAGTTCCGCGGCGCCCACCAGGCTGTTGTGGTCCAGGGTGCAGGGCAGGATCGGCACGCCCCCGCTGCGACCCCACAGGCTGCGGTCCGCGACCACCGCGCGCAGCCGCTCCGGGTCCGCGTGCAGGAGCTCCCGGTGCAGCCCGCCGAGGATGATCCGGTCCGGGTTCAGGATGTTCACCAGCCCCGCGAGGCCCAGGCCCAGCCGGTCGATGAGCTCCTCGGCGGCCGCCCGCACCGCCGGCTCCGCGTACTCCTCGTGCAGCAGGTCGCGCGCCTGCTGGAGCAGCGACACCTCCGGGCCCGGGACGCGGCCCGCCGCGGTGAGGAAGGCCAGCGGATCGGCCTCCACGTCCAGACAGCCGCGGCTGCCGCAGTGGCAGGGCCGGCCCTCCGGGTTCACGGTGAGGTGGCCGACCTCCAGGGCCAGCCCGGAACTCCCGCTGTGCAGGCGGCCGTCCAGCACGAGCGCGCCGCCGACCCCGCGGTGGCCGGTGGCCACGCACAGCAGGTGCTGGGCGCTGCGGCCCGCGCCGTGCCGGTGCTCGGCGAGCGCGGCGAGGTTGACGTCGTTCCCGGTCAGGGCCGGTCCGTCGATCCCGGCCGCCTTCACGCACTCGGTGAAGATGGCCCGTACGGGAGACCCCGCCGGCCAGGCCAGGTGCAGCGGGTTCAGTGCCGTACCGTCCGGCTCCGCGACCGCCGACGGCACCGCGAGCCCCGCACCGATGCAGCGGCGGCCGGTCTCGGCGAGCAGCTCCGCGCCCGCCGCCACGACCTCGCCGAGCACCTGCGCCGGGTCCTCGGAGACGGTGACCTTGCCGGGGGCGGTGGCCACGATCCGGCCGCCGAGGCCGACCAGCGCGGCCCGGAACCCGTCCGAGTGCACCTGCGCGGCCAGCGCCACGGGGCCGTTCTCGTCGATGGAGAGCCGGTGCGAGGGGCGGCCCTGGGTGCCGCCCGCGCCGCCCGGGCGGGAGTCGACGCGGATCAGACCGAGCGCCTCCAGTTCGGCGGCGACCGCCCCGGCGGTGGCCCGGGTGACGCCGAGCTCCGCGGTCAGGACGGCTCGGGTCGGGGCCCGGCCCGTGTGGACGAGCTCCAGAGCCGGACCGAGGGCGCCGCGGCCCCGCTCCAGCTTGGTCCTCGCCGAGGCCGAGGGCGCAGCCGAAGCCGAAGCCGAGGCCGCAGAAGACGCCGCGGACACCGTGGTCGCATCCCCCACCCGCGGCGGGGCCCCGTTGCCGTTCATGACAGCGATCCTCGCATGATCGGCGGTGTGCCCGGCGCCGCCGATCAGTCGGGGGCCGTCCCGAGGCCGCCGACCCGCAGGGTGATGTTCAGCCGCCCGGTCAGCCCGAGCCCCGGCGGGGCCGTGCCGGGCAGGACCTTCGGCACCCCGTGATAGGCCATCCGGGCCGGCCCGCCGAAGACGAACAGATCCCCGCTGCGCAGCCGGACGTCCTGGTACGGGCGGCCGCGCGAGGCGGTGTTGCCGAAGCGGAAGACGCAGGTATCGCCGAGGCTGAGGGAGACCACCGGAGCCCCGGACTTCTCCTCGGCGTCCCGGTGCATGCCCATGCGGGAGTCGCCGTCGTAGAAGTTGATCAGCGCGATGTCGTACACGTACGGAGCCGCGGCCACCGCCCCGCCCGCAGCCGCGTCGCGGTTCCCGGCTCCGGCTCCGGCTCCGGCTCCGGCCGGCGAGGGTCCGCCGTACGCCGCCGCCACCGCCTCCCGGCCCAGCTCCGCGAGCCAGCCGGGCAGCGGCTTGACCGGTGCCCCGTCGCCGTCCACGGCGGTCCTGGCGTAGCCGTACGGATACCAGTGCAGCCCGAGGCACACCTGGCGCGCGGTCATCGTGCCGCCGCCGGGTGTCCGTACGGTGCGCAGGCCCGCCGGCGGGCGCGCCCAGGCGCGGCAGGCGTCGAGCAGCTCCCGCTGGCGCCCGGGGCCGAGCCAGTCGGGCACGTGCACGGCGCCCGGGGCGATCTCGGTCCGCTCGCGCGGGAAGAGTTCCCCGCCGGCCGGGAAGAGTTCCCCGTCCATGGCTCCATTCTCACCGGTACGGCCGGCGGCCGGTGCGACACTGCCCGCATGAAGATCTCGGAGTATGTGGAGACCCTTGCCCGGGAAGGCGAGTTGCTCGCCGAGACCGCCGAGAGGGCGGGTACCGAGGCCCCCGTGCCCACCTGTCCGGGGTGGCGGGTCACCGATCTGCTGCGGCACACGGGCGCGGTGCACCGGTGGGCCGCCGGGTACGTCGGGGACGCGCTCCTGGAGCCGGGTCCGTTCCCGGACGCCCCGGAGCTGGCCGGCGCCGAGCTGCTCGCCTGGTACCGGGAGGGGCACGAGGCCCTCGTCCGGACGCTGACCGAGGCTCCGGCGGACGTGCAGTGCTGGACCTTCCTGCCTACGGCCGCACCGTCGCCGCTGGCGTTCTGGGCGCGCCGGCAGGCGCACGAGACGGCCGTCCACCGGATGGACGCGGAGTCCGCGCTCGGCGTGGTCTACGCGCCGGTGGCGCCGGAGTTCGCCGAGGACGGGGTGGACGAGCTGCTGACCGGCTTCCACGCGCGGCCGCGCAGCCGGATGCGGACGGAGGAGCCGCGGGTGATGCGGGTCCGCGCCGCCGACACGGGCGCGGTGTGGACCGTACACCTGTCGCCGGAGCCGCCCCGTACGGTCTCGGGCGACACGGGCGACCCGGCGGACTGCGAGGTGATCGGGACGGCTTCGTGGCTGTACGCGGCGCTGTGGAACCGGCTCCCGCTGATGGGCCCGGGGGTGACCGGGGACGAGGCGCTGGCCCGGCAGTGGGCGGAGACGGCCGGCGTCGGCTGACGCGCGGGGTCGGCTGACGGGGTCCGGGGCGGGCGGTCGAAGCGGGCTCGAGGCACTCTTGTGACGGTGCGGTACGGGCTGTGACACTGCGTTCATGGGGCGACGTACGCAGGCGGATCGCGACGCGATCACGATAGAGATCGGCTACGCGTTCGTCAGCGGTTGCTTCGCGGCCGCACTCGTCTTCGGGGCGGTGTACGGCCCCGCCCTGGCCTTCGACCTCTCCCCCGCCGTCGACGCGGCGCTGACGGTGGCGGCGGGGGTCCTGGCAGGGGTCGTGTTCCTGATCCGGATCACCCACGTCCTGTGGCGCTTCGCCCGCCGCCCGGAGGACGGCGGCCGCTGACCGCTGCGCCCCGGCCGCCGGGCGCCGCACCCCCGGCCGCCGGGCGCCGCACCCCGGCCTCCCGCGCCGTGTCCCCGCAGCGGGGCGTCTCGTCCGTCAGCCCAGGGTGGCGGCGTACAGCGTCTGGCTGCGGTACTTCCAACCCGGGGACTCGTCCCACGGGTTGGGCATCCGCGTACCGGTCGCGTAGGCGTAGCCGGCGCCGCGCTCGAAGGCGGTGCGGAGGGTGGAGCGCATGGCGGTCGTGTCCGGGACGGCGTGGACGAGGTGCCAGAACGCCGTGCCGGTCGGGTCGAGTTCCGTACCGGCCCGGTAGCCCCCCGCGTCCGAGAAAACGTTCCCTCCGAGCCAGCCGCCTCCCGTGTACGCGGAGTACGTGTCCTCGAAGGTGACGAACACGTCCGCGGTGCGGTGGCCCGGCTCCAGGTAGCAGTCGGCGATCGCGGTGCCGGGGTTGTCGACCACGAGGTCGGCGGCCGTGGGGTCCGCGGCGTTCATGGTGTCCTGCACGTACTCGCGCAGCCGCTCGTAGTGGTCGCGGGTGGCGTTTGCGGGGCCGCAGTCGCGGCTGACGACGTCGAAGAAGATGCCGTCCACGTGCAGGCGGCCGTCGCGGGTCTTCAGGTAGTTGTCGACGGAGGCCTTGACGGCGTCGACGTCCCGGTTGCCGTGGTCCGTGTGGACGTAGCCGAGGACCTTGGTCTTCTCGCCGGTGGCGGTGGTTCCGGCCCGCAGTGCGTCGGCGCGGGCCTGCCAGCGGGCGTCGAAGGGGGCGTCGCCGTTGCCCGGGTTGAGGACGACCACGGAGACGGCGGGCGTGGTGGCGACGAGGTCGCCGAGCATGCGGTCACCGGCCCATGCGTACGCGGGGACGGCGATCTCCAGGCCCCGCACGCCGGCTATCCGGGGTCTCGGGGCGGGGGCGGCGTCCTCGGCCACCGTGCCGGCCGAGGCGGGCACGGCGGGCGCGGGGGCGGCCAGTAAGGAAGTGACCAGGACGGCGTACAGGGCCTTCACGGCGCGGGCCACGGCTGTTCCTCCGGCAAGGGGCGGGGGCAGGAGCACGACCCGAAGAACACTAGACGGGCCCCCGTTCGGTGAAAGCCGAACCACTCGCATTGATGTGAGGAACAGACAAGCGATCCGTCACCTCATCATGTGAATCACATGCGCCATGCGGCCATGCGGCCGTACGGGCGGCCGTGTGGGCGGGCCGGCGTACGGGCGTACGGCGGCGCGGGCGGTCACACGGCGGGCAGCCCGACCCCGTGGGCCAGTTGGCCCGCGGCGTGCGCGAAGAAGGCGGCCCGGTCCTCCACGACCCGGTTGAACTGGCCGAACAGCTCGAACGAGATGAGGCCGACCAACTGCGCCCAGGCCGCGACCAGGGCCGCGGTGACCTCCGGGGGCAGCCCTTCGGCGAAGTCGGCGGTCATCCGGGCGGCTTCGGGGCGCAGGGCCGCGGGGAGCGGCGGCAGCGCGAGGCCCCGGCCGGAGTGGGCGGCCCGGACGATGCCGATGAAGGTGTTGCCGACGCGGGAGGCGGGGGCGACGGTGTCCATGGGGGCGCTGTAGCCGGGGACCGGGGATCCGTAGATCAGGGAGTACTCGTGCGGGTGGTCCAGGGCCCAGGCGCGGACGGCCTCGCAGACGGCCGTCCAGCGCTCGCGGGGCGGGGCGCCGGCGGCGAGGGCGCGGGCGTCGGCCTTCTCGGCGGCGGCGCCGACGCTGTCGTAGGCATCGACGATGAGGGCGGTGAGCAGCTCGTCGCGGCTGGGGAAGTAGCGGTAGAGGGCCGAGGAGACCATGCCCAGCTCGCGGGCCACGGCGCGCAGCGAGAGCTTGGCGGCGCCCTCGGCGACGAGCATGCGGCGCGCCTCGTCCTTGATGGCGGCGGTGACCTCGATACGGGCCCGCTCCCGGGCCCCGCGCACGGTACTCATACGAGCAGTGTGCCAGAGATCAGAGCACTGCCCAAAAATCGGATCGTTGCTCCATTCAGAGAGCAATGCTCTTGTTTTGGAGCGGCAATCCGTGCACACTGATCTCAAGCGAGAGCACCGCTCTCCCAATGACCCCGGAGCAGACCATGAACGCGCCCACCCCGTACTACGTCCAGGCCAGCCCGCTCGCCACCCGCTTCAACTCCCTCTTCGGGAAGCTGGCCCGGCTCGGCATCAGCCTGGCCGGCTCCGCCGAGCTGTCGGTGCGCGGTCGCAAGTCCGGCCAGATGCAGCGGATCCCGGTCAACCCGCACCGGTACCAGGGCGAGCAGTACCTGGTCTCGGCGCGCGGCCACTCGCAGTGGGTGCGCAACATGCGGGTGGCGGGCGGCGGGGAGCTGCGCGTGGGCCGCAAGGTGCGCACCTTCACGGTCACGGAGATCACCGACCCGGTGCAGAAGGCCGCCGTGCTGCGCACCTACCTGGAGAAGTGGGGCTGGGAGGTCAACCGGTTCTTCCAGGGCGTCACGGCCCGGTCCACCGACGCGGAGCTCCAGGCCACCGCCGGCGACCACCCGGTCTTCCGCATCACGGTGACGAACTGACGCCCCGGGCACCCGGCGCACCCGCGGGCCCCACCCCGCGCCGCACCCCGCCCGAACCCACCCGGCCCGCCCGGCCCGCCCCGCGCAAAAGCAGCGGCGGCCCTGCCCGGACACCGGGCAAGACCGCCACCATGATCAGTACGCCGGCCGGGCAGAGCCCCGCCGCCGCACCCGCACCCATTCCTCGGGCCCGGCCCCGGTCGGGCCCGCGCCCCTGCAGGCTCCCCGGCCCGGGCAAGAAGCCCCGGAGCCGCCCGCCGGAAGCGCCCTCAGGCCTTCTCCGCCTCCTGCTCGCGGCCCTGCTCCTGCCCCTGCCCCGCGCCCTCGGCCCGGTTCCGCGCCTGCCTGCCGTCCAGGACGTGCAGCGCCTTGCGGGCGATCGGGTACGTCCGCACCAGGTCCGGCAGCGTCGTCGCACCCCGGGTGATGCGGGCGAACGCCCGCCACGCCGGGCGGAAGCCGGTGATCGCCGCGTGCATCAGCCCCGGCCGGGCCTCGAAGGCGGTCAGCATCCGCTTGCCGACGCTCATCTCCACGCCCAGTCCGGCCTTGACCGCGAACGCGTAGTTGAGGGCCTGGCGGCGCGCGTCCACCGCGTCCTGCGCCTCGGAGATCTTCACGGCCCACTCCCCGGCCAGCCGGCCCGAGCGCAGCGCGAAGGAGATGCCCTCACGGGTCCACGGCTCCAGCAGTCCGGCCGCGTCGCCGGCGACCAGCACCCGGCCCCGCGACAGCGGGGATTCCGGCTTGCGGCAGCGGGTCAGGTGCCCGGAGGAGACGGCGGGTTCGAAGCCGGCGAGTCCGAGACGGGCGATGAAGTCCTCCAGGTACCGCTTGGTCGCGGCCCCGTCGCCCTTCGCCGAGATGACGCCGACGGTCAGGGTGTCGCCCTTGGGGAAGACCCAGCCGTAACTGCCGGGCAGCGGACCCCAGTCGAGGAGCACCCGCCCCTTCCAGTCCTCCGCGACCGTTTGCGGAACCGGGATCTCCGCCTCCAGGCCGAGGTCCACCTGGTCCATCTCGACGCCGACGTGCGCGCCGATCCGGCTCGCGCTGCCGTCCGCGCCGACCACGGCGCGCGCCAGGACGGTCTCGCCGTCGGCGAGCACCACGGCGACCGTGCGCCGGTCGGGCACCGCCGCCCCGTGCTGCTCGACCCGCGCGACGGCCGTACCCGTACGGATCGTGGCTCCGGCCTTCTCGGCCTCGGCGACCAGTCCCGCGTCGAACTCGGGCCGGTTGACGAGCCCGAAGAGCATCTGCCGGGAACGGCGGGTCCGGGTCAGCTTCCCGTTGAGCGAGAAGGTGACCGCGTGGACGCGGTCCTGGAGGGGCAGGACGAACCCGGGCGGGAGGGCGTCGCGCGAAGGACCGATGATCCCGCCGCCGCACGTCTTGTACCGGGGCAGCGAGGCCTTCTCCAGCAGCAGTACGCGCCGCCCTGCCGTCGCCGCCGCGAACGCGGCCGAGGCGCCGGCCGGGCCGGCCCCGACCACGACCACGTCCCACACCTCACCGGTGCCCCCGGGCACCGCGGCCATCCCGTCCTCCGCCCCCTGAGCGGCCTGCCCTGCTGCTGAGTCGGGTCCCCCGACGGTGCTGTCGTCGCTGCTCACGATGTGCTGCTGCTCCTGATCATGCGGTTGCTCCGATGCAGGGAAATCCTACGGCGCGAGTCCGGCCCGTCCTGCTGTGCGAGGATCGGGGCTGTCTTTCGCCGTACCCGGCATACGCCCACCACGCGGATGCGGGCGGCGCACTCGTACCGCCGAGTACCCATACACGGCGTACGCGTACACGGCGTACACCCATACAACGTCGCACCCAAGAGGAGCGTGCCCATGTCCCAGAATCCGATCGCCGAGACCATCACCTCGCTGATGCCCCGCGCCAAGCAGGAGCTGAGCGAGCTGGTGGCCTTCCAGTCGGTGGCGGACTGGGCGCAGTTCCCGCAGAGCGAGAGCCAGGGCGCGGCCGACTGGGTGGCCGACGCGCTGCGCGCCGAAGGCTTCCAGGACGTGGCCCTCCTCGACACCCCGGACGGCACCCAGTCGGTGTACGGCTTCCTGCCCGGCCCGGAGGGTGCGCCGACCGTCCTCCTGTACGCGCACTACGACGTGCAGCCGCCGCTGGACGACGCCGCCTGGATCTCCCCCGCCTTCGAGCTGACCGAGCGCGACGGCCGCTGGTACGGGCGCGGGGCCGCGGACTGCAAGGGCGGGTTCATCATGCACCTGCTGGCGCTGCGCGCGCTGAAGGCCAACGGCGGCGTGCCGGTGAGCGTGAAGGTGATCGTCGAGGGCTCGGAGGAGCAGGGCACCGGCGGCCTCCAGCAGTACGCCGAGGCGCACCCGGAGCTGCTGACGGCGGACACGATCGTCATCGGCGACACGGGCAACTTCCGGCTCGGCCTGCCGACGGTGACGGCCACCCTGCGCGGCATGTGCCTGATCAAGGTGAAGATCGACACGCTCGGCGGCAACCTGCACTCCGGGATGTTCGGCGGCGCCGCCCCCGACGCGCTGGCCGCGCTGATCCGGCTGCTGGACTCGCTGCGCGCGGAGGACGGGTCGACGACCGTCGACGGCCTGGCCTCGGACGCCGTCTGGGAGGGCCTGCAGTACCCGGAGGCGGACTTCCGTGCGGACGCGCGCGTGCTGGACGGGGTCGGGCTGATCGGCGAGGGCACGGTCGCGGACCGGCTGTGGGCCCGCCCGGCCGTCACGGTGCTCGGCATCGACTGCCCGCCGGTCGTCGGCGCCACCCCCTCGGTGCACGCGAGCGCCGGCGCCCTGATCAGCCTGCGCGTGCCGCCGGGCGTGGACACGGCCGACGCCGTCAAGCTGCTGGAGGCGCACCTGGTGGCGCACACCCCGTGGCAGGCGCGCCTCGGACTCGAGGTCGTCGGCCAGGGCCAGCCGTTCCGGGCGGACACGGACAGCCCGGCGTACGCGTCGATGGCGGCGGCCCTGCAGGAGGCGTACCCGGGCCAGGAGATGCAGGTCAGCGGCATGGGCGGATCGATTCCGCTGTGCAACACGCTGAACTCGCTGTACCCGGAGGCCGAGATGCTGCTGATCGGGCTGAGCGAGCCCGAGGCCCAGATCCACGCGGTGAACGAGAGCGTCTCGCCGCAGGAGCTGGAGCGGCTTTCGCTCGCGGAGGCCCTGTTCCTCGTCAACTACGCGGAGTCCAAGCGCGGCTGACCTGCGCTACGGGCGAACTCCGCTCCCGGTGAAAGGCGTGCCGGGAGCGGAGCCGGCGGACGTACGTTCGGCGCATGGATCTCGTCGAAGTACTCCCGCAGCGGCTGCACATGCTCCGCTTCCCGATCGGTCAGGCGTACCTGTGGCGTGACGGTGATGCCCTGACCCTGGTCGACTCCAGCCATGCCGGGGCCGCGGCGGCGATCGAGGAGGCCGTCCGCTCCCTCGGGCTGAGCCCGGAGCGGCTGGAGCGGATCGTCCTGACCCACTGCCATCGCGACCACGTCGGTGCGGCGGAGGAGCTCGCCGGCCGCTGGGGTGCGCAGGTGGTGGCGCACCGGCTGGACGCCCCCGTGATCCGGGGCGGGGTCCCGGTGCCCGAGCCGGACCTGCTGGACTGGGAACTCCCGTTGTACGCGCACGGCCTGACGGTCCCGGAGGCACCCCCGAGCCGGGTCGACCGGGAGGTCGAGGACGGTGAGGTGCTCCCGTTCGGTGGCGGCGCGGTGGTGGTCCACGCCCCGGGTCACACGCCGGGCAGCATCGGCATCCACCTGCCGAGGCACGGGGTGCTGTTCGCGGGTGACTGCATCGCGGCGGTGGGGCAGGTGATGCTGGGTGTGTTCAACGTGGACCGCGCACAGGCCCTGGCCTCGTTCCGGCGGCTCGCGGCTCTGTCCCCGTCGGTGGCCTGCTTCGGGCACGGCGACCCGCTGACCGAGGACGCTGCGGCCGCCCTCCGCGCGGCCGCAGCCGCGGAACCGGCCCTCCCGTAGCCACGCCCCAAGGCCCCCGCCCGGCCGGGCGGGGCGCCCGACCGCGTCGCCCCGCCGACGGACACTCCCTAGGGCGTCGGGCGGCCGGCCTCCAGGTAGAGGGGGCGGCCTCGTTCCCGGGCCCGGAGGGCCCAGCGGAGGCGTTCGTAGCGGACCGGCGGGAGGAGGTGGGCCGCTTCCGCCTCCGTCACGAACCGCCATTCCCGCAGCTCCGGGCCCGGCAGCCGCAGGCGCGCCGCCGCTGCGGGCGGGAGGCGGCCCCCGTCGAACAGCAGCCGCAGGCCCCCGTACGCCGGAGGCACCGGCGGCTCCCAGTCCACGACCAGCAGCCCCGGTACGGCGTCCAGCTCCAGGCCCAGTTCCTCCGCGACCTCGCGCACCCCCGCGGCCCCCGGTGCCTCGCCCGCCTCCACGACCCCGCCCGGGAACTCCCAGCCCGGCTTGTACGTCGGATCGACCAGGAGCACCCGGTCCTCGTCGTCGAAGAGCAGCACCCCGGCCGCCACCGTCTCCCGCGTCGGCTCCGGTGTCTGCACGATGTCGCAGACCCGGGCCGCATCCGTGCGGACGGCCTCGGCTATCCGCTCGGCCGTCTCCCGCACGCTCAGGGCGCCGTTGTCGATGACGTGCGCGTCAGCCGCCAGCCAGCCTCCCAGCGCCTGCTGGTAGACGGGGATGTGGTCGTACGCCCACTGCCGCACCCGCACGTCCACGCCGGCCGGGTCCCCCGGCTCCTCACGTGTCGCGATCCGCTCGCGCAGGATCGTTTCCTCCGGGGCGAGCAGCACGTGCCGCACCGGAATCCGGCGCGCCGCCAGCCCGCCGAAGATCTCGTCCCGGTACTCCTGCCGCAGCAGCGTCATCGGCACCACCAGCACCCCGCCCAGCTCGGCGAGCATCGCGGCGGCCGTGTCCACCACCAGGCGCCGCCAGCTCGGCAGGTCCTGGTAGTCCGAGACCTCCGCGAGGCGTTTGCGCGGCAGCAGTTGGCGTAGTGAGTCCCCGACGAGCTCCGGGTCGTACAGGGTGCTGTCCGGCAGGATCCTGGTCAGTTCGCGGGCCGTGCTGGTCTTCCCGGCGCTGAATGTGCCGTTGATCCAGACAATCACGTCTACACCTCTCCCCATGGCTCGTCCGGAGCCCCCAGTGGCTTGCCCGCAACACCCTGTCACGGAAACCCGCTCCTCGGCCCAGTGCTTATCCTCAGGGTCAGAGCCCGGCCCCGCCCGTCCCGCCACCTCCGGAGGTTTCCGTCCCGTGCCGCAGACCCGCCGTCCGTCCGACCCCCGCTACGGCAACCGGCCGACCATGAAGGACGTGGCGTCCCACGCCGGCGTGGGCCTCAAGACGGTCTCGCGCGTGGTCAACGGCGAGGCGGGGGTCACGCCGGACACCGTGCGGCGGGTCCAGGAGGCCATCGAGGCGCTCGGTTTCCGCCGCAACGACAGTGCCCGCGTGTTGCGCAAGGGGCGTACGGCCACCGTGGGACTGGTTCTGGAGGACCTCGCTGACCCCTTCTACGGGCCGCTGAACCGGGCCGTGGAGGAGGTGGCCCGGGCCCACGGGGCGCTGCTCATCAACGGGTCCAGTGCCGAGGACCCCGACCGGGAGCGGGAGTTGGCGCTGGCGCTGTGCGCGCGCCGGGTGGACGGGCTGATCGTGATCCCGGCCGGGGACGACCACCGCTACCTGGAGCCGGAGATCCGGGCGGGGGTGGCCACGGTCTTCGTGGACCGCCCCGCGGGCCGGATCGACGCGGACGTCGTGCTGTCCGACAGCTTCGGCGGTGCGCGCGAAGGCGTGGCGCACCTGATCGGGGGCGGCCACCGCCGGATCGGCTTCATCGGGGACCACCCGCGCATCCACACGGCGACGGAGCGCCTGCGCGGCTACCACGCGGCGATGGCGGACGCGGGCCTGCCGGTGGCGCAGCCCTGGGTCTCCCTCGGCTCGACCTCCCCGGAGCGGGTCGGGGAGGCGGCCCGGGCGATGCTGACGGGCCCCGACGCCGTCACCGCGGTCTTCGCGGGGAACAACCGGGTGACGGTGACACTGGTACGGGTCCTGGCCGAACACCCGCGGCCGGTGGCCCTGGTCGGCTTCGACGACTTCGAGCTGGCCGATCTGCTGCGGCCCGGGGTGACGGTGGTGGCGCAGGACGCGGCGGCCCTGGGCCGGGTGGCCACGGACCGCCTGTTCCAGCGCCTCGCGGGCGCCGCCCTCGCCCCGGCCCGCATCGAACTCCCGACCCGGCTGATCCCCCGCGGCTCGGGCGAACTCCCCCCGGCCGCGTGAGGGTTCGGGTTCAGCGGATCAGCCCCCGCAGTACGGGCACGGCCCCGCCGGAGGCGGTGAGCCCCGCGAGTACGGAGAGGGCGACGGGCACACCGCCGATGAAGCTCAGCCCGCCGGCGGCGCACCCGATCAGCAGGGCGACGACGAGCACGACGGCGGTGTGCAGGGACAGGAACGGCTGGTCCGTTTCGCGTGGAGTGGTCATGGCTCGATTGCACCCCCGGCCGGGCCGCCGGCGGGCAGGTACGGAACGAACCCGGTCCGGGGTGATCGCCCCGGAAACCCGGTGAACGCCACGGGTGTTCGGCGGAACGTGGCGGCCGTTCCGAGCTGTTCCGGAAAGTTCGGGACTGTTCCGCTGGCGGCGTTCTAACCTGGGCGGCCACACATGGCCGAGGGGGGACATGGGGGACATGGAGCCGCAGCCGCACGGCACCTTCACGACCTTCGAGGAGGGGCTCGCCGCGCTCGCCGGTGACCTGACGCGATTACGGATCGGGCGGGGCCGGCCCTCGTACCGCGATCTCGAAGCCCGTGCGGCCGGTTCCGGTACCGATCTCCGGCTGCCGGTGGCCACCCAGAGCGATGTCTTCAACGGCAAGCGGCTCGTCCGGTCGGACACCTTCATGGCGCTCGTCCGGATCCTGCTGTCGTACGACGAATACGGCCGCCCGACCGCCATCCCCGCCCACACCGCGCCCGAACTCGCCGTCTGGCGGCGGCGCTGGCAGGAACTGGCCGCGCTGCAGCCTCCCCGCGCGGTCCGCCCCGAGCAGAGCGCCACCGGGCGCGGGGAACCGGTGCGGGAGGCCCCCCGGGACACGGCCGCCGGGCCCCGCGAAGCCACCGGGCGCCGTGAGTCGGCCGTGCCCCACGACCCGGCCGGACCCCACGACCCCGCCGGACCCCACGAACCCGCCGGCTCCCTCGGCACCGCCGAACGGGCCCGGGCGCCATGGCATCCCGAACCGGCGGGCGGTCCGACGGCCGCGCCGACGCCCGCGCCGGCTCCCGCGCCGCCTCCGGAGCCGTTCGCCGAGCCGTTCGCCGGGCCGCCCGCCGGACCGCTCGCCGAGCCGTTCGCCGGGCCGCCCGCCGGACCGCTCGCGGGCCGGGCCCCGTACGCCCTCCGGCACCGCCTCGTCGGGCACCTCGCCCCGGTCAGGGACCTGGCCTTCTCCCCCGACGGCCGCCTGCTGGCCTCCGCCGGCGGGGACACCGTCCAGCTGTGGGACACCGCGACGGGCGTCGGCACCATCACCCCCTTCACCGCGACGCACCCGCTCGCCTTCACCCCCGAGGGGCGGCTGCTGGCGGCGGACGCCAGAGACCCCTCCGTACTCCACCGGATCGACCCCGCGACGGGCCGCCGCGACGGGCCGCCCGTCACCGGCCACGCCTCCCCCGTCACGACCATCGCCTGCGCACCGGCGGGCGGCATGGCCGCCACCCTCGAACTCGGCGGCACCGTACGGCTCTGCGACCTGACCGTCGGCCGGCTCCCGGTCGTCGTCACGCGCGGCAGCGGCACGGACCCGGTCGGCGCCGTGGCCTTCGCCCGCGACGGCCGGCTGCTGGCCGCCGCCCGGAGTTCGCGCGTGTGGGACCTGCTCGGCGGGGGCGTCGCCGGCGCGCCCCGCACCGCGTCCACGGGCACGCCGGAGGTGATCGCCCTCTCCCCCGACGTACTCCTGCTCGCCCTCGGATACCGGGACGGCCGGACCTCCCTGTGCGAGGCGGCCGGCGGCCGCGGCGCGCTGACGCTGCGGGGCCATGCCGGCCCGGTCTGCGCCCTGGCCTTCTCGCCCGACGGCCGACTGCTCGCGACCGGCTCCGAGGACGCGACCGTACGCCTGTGGGACACGGCCTCCGGGCTGCCCGTCGGCCCGCCGCTGAGCGATCACCGCGGCCGGGTCGAGGACATCGCCTTCTCGCCGACCGGACGGCTGCTGGCCACCTCGTCCTCCGACGAGACGGTGATGGTGTACGAACGGTCCGGCACCCCCCGCACGACACCGCTCGCGGCCCAGGCCCTGGCCGTCGCCCTGCGCGGGCGGCAGCCGGTCCGGCTGCCGCCCGTACGGGCCGAGGCCGCCCTCGTCCGGGTGGCCTTCTCGCCCGACGGCCGTCTCGTCGCGGCGACCGGCAGCGAGCGGTCCGCACGGGTGTGGGACCCGGTCACCGGGCTGCCCGTCGGCCCGCCGCTGTCCGATCCCCCCGTCCTGCCCTGGTGCCTGGCGTTCTCCCCCGACGGGAGCGCGCTGGCCACGGCCTCCGCCGACCGGAGCGTGCACCTGCGCGATCCGGCGACCGGCGCGGTCCTCCGGGAGCTGCCGACCGGCCACCGCGGCCCGCTGAAACGGCTCGCGTTCTCCCCCGACGGACGGCTGCTCGCCACCGCGAGCGCGGACGGCACCGTGCACCTGTGGGATCCGGCCACCGGCAGGCACGTCCGCGGGTCCGCGGACGGTCATGCCAACGAGGTCGTCGGACTCGCCATCGCACCGGACGGACGGCGTCTGGTCACCTCCGGCGCGGACGGCCGGGTGCTGTGGTGGGATCCCGCCGTCCGGCTGCTGCCGGACGGCTTCTCGCGCGGCCACCGGGGCGGGGTGTGGTCGGCGGCCTTCTCGCCGGGCGGGGCCGTACTGGCCACGGCGGGCGCCGACGGCACCGTACGGCTGTGGAACGCGGCCGACGGGCGGCAGATCGGCAGGCCGCTGACCGGGCACATGTCGGCGGTGTACGACGTGGCGTTCTCGGCGGACGGGCGCCTGCTGGCCTCGGCCGGCGAGGACGGCGCCGTCCTGTTGTGGGACCCGGCGACCGGCCGGCCGGCCGACGGTCCGCTCTCCGGTCACGACGAGGCCGTCAACGGCGTGGCCTTCTCCCCCGACGGGAGCCTGCTCGTCACCGCGGGCCGGGACGGGATCCTGAACCGGTGGGTCGTCGGCCCGCTGTGAAAACGCCGCGAGGCCCGGCCGGGGCGTCCCCGGCCGGGCCTCCTCACCGCGCGGCGGATCAGGCGGTCGCCGTCAGCGTCGCCGAGCGGCGCGGGATCGCGAAGGCGTCCAGCTCGGCGCGGGTCAGGCCGGTCAGGGCGGTGACCTCCTCCGCACCCACCGCTCCGCAGTCCAGGCCGCGGACCAGGTAGCCGGCGAGGGCCTTGGCCGTGGCGGGCTCGTCCATCACGTCGCCCTCGATCTTCGCGACGTACGCCTTCAGCCGCGCGGCGGCCGCTTCGAGGCCCTCGCGGTAGAAGGTGAACACCGCCGCGTAGCGGGTCGGCAGGTGACCCGGGTGCATGTCCCAGCCCTGGTAGTACGCGCGGGCCAGGGCCCGGCGGGTGAGCCCGTAGTGCAGCTTCCAGGCCTCGTGGACGTGCTCGGTGCTGCCGATCGGCAGGACGTTGGTGGAGCCGTCGGAGACGCGTACGCCGGTGCCGGCGGCCGCGACCTGCATGATCGCCTTGGCGTGGTCGGCGGCCGGGTGGTCGCTCGACTGGTACGCGGCGGAGACGCCGACGCAGGCGCTGTAGTCGAAGGTGCCGTAGTGCAGGCCGGTGGCACGGCCCTTGGACGCCTCGATCATGCGGGCGACGGTGGCGGTGCCGTCGGAGGCGACGATCGACTGGCTGGTCTCGATCTGGATCTCGAAGCCGATCCGGCCCGGGCGCAGGCCGCGGGCGGTCTCGAAGGCCTCCAGCAGCTTGACGAAGGCGCTGACCTGCTCGGCGTACGTGACCTTCGGGAGGGTCAGGACCAGGCCCTCGGGCAGCCCGCCGTGCTCCAGGAGCCCGGAGAGGAAGATGTCGGTGGTGCGGATGCCGCGGTCGCGGACGTTGGACTCCATGCACTTCATGCGGATGCCCATGTACGGGGCGTTCGTGCCGTTGGAGAAGGCCTCGGAGACGAGGCGGGCGGCGCGGGCGGCCGCCTGGTCCTCCTCCTCGTCGGAGCGGACGCCGAAGCCGTCCTCGAAGTCGACGCGGAGGTCCTCGATGGGCTCGCGCAGCAGCTTGGCGCGGACACGGTCGTAGACCGGTACGGCCAGCTCGTCGGAGATGCCGAGGACCTTGGCGAAGGTGGCGGCGTCCGGGGCGTGCTCGTCGAGGGCGGCGAGGGCCTGGTCGCCCCAGGACCGGATGGTGTCGGCCGCGAAGACGTCACCGGGGACGTAGACCGTGTGGATGGGCTGGCGGGTGCCGGGGTCGCCCGGGTAGTGGCGCGCGAGCTCCGCGTCCACCGGCGCGAGGGAGGCGCTGATTCCCTCGCTGACCGCGCCTGCGAGGCTCGTCGCCACCTTCTCCTGCTGACCCATCGTGCACTCTCCTCTTTTTCCGCTTCACGGAAGCATAGATCCGCATAGCAGAATTTAATGAGGGGTTCTTGTCTAGTCAATGGTTGCAGGAAACACCTCGGGGCCGCGTGGTGAGTGTCACCACGCGGCCCCGAGTCACAGCATCGACGCAGGTCAGCCCTTGCGGGCCTTGATCTCCTCGGTCAGCTGCGGGACGACCGCGAAGAGGTCGCCGACCACGCCGTAGTCGACGAGGTCGAAGATCGGGGCCTCGGCATCCTTGTTGATGGCCACGATGGTCTTCGAGGTCTGCATGCCGGCCCGGTGCTGGATCGCGCCCGAGATGCCGGAGGCGATGTACAGCTGCGGCGAGACCGACTTGCCGGTCTGGCCGACCTGGTTGGAGTGCGGGTACCAGCCGGCGTCGACGGCGGCGCGCGAGGCGCCGACGGCGGCACCGAGGGAGTCCGCGAGGGCCTCGATGATGCCGAAGTTCTCGGCACCGTTGACGCCGCGGCCGCCGGAGACCACGATCGCGGCCTCGGTCAGCTCGGGGCGGCCGGTCGACTCGCGCGGGGTGCGGGAGACGACCTTGGTGCCGGTGGCCAGGGCACCGAAGGTGACGGCGAGCGCCTCGACGGCGCCGGCGGCCGGGGCGGCCTCGACCGGGGCCGAGTTCGGCTTGACCGTGATGACCGGGGTGCCCTTGGAGACGCGCGACTTGGTGGTGAAGGACGCGGCGAACGCGGCCTGCGTCGCGACCGGACCCTCGTCACCCGCCTCCAGGTCGACGGCGTCGGTGATGATGCCGGAGCCGATGCGGACCGCCAGGCGGGCGGCGATCTCCTTGCCCTCGGC
Source organism: Streptomyces sp. NPDC001903 (assembly GCF_042891345.1). Taxonomy (NCBI): domain Bacteria; kingdom Bacillati; phylum Actinomycetota; class Actinomycetes; order Kitasatosporales; family Streptomycetaceae; genus Streptomyces; species Streptomyces sp. NPDC001903. The sequence goes on along the minus strand of NZ_JBIASZ010000013.1, from coordinate 244,074 downwards.
GGAGGACGGGACGAGCACGGCGGCCGGGGAGACGGCGTCGTACGCGGCCTGGAGCGCGTCCACCTTCGGTACGACGAGGTACTCGGTGAACTCGGGGGCGTCGGCGGTCAGGACCTTGACCGCACCGTGCTCGGCGAGCACGGCGGCGGTGTCGGCCGCACCGGCGCCGAGGGCGACGGCGACGGGCTCGCCGATGCGGCGGGCCAGGGTCAGCAGCTCGAGGGTGGGCTTGCGGACGGCGCCGTCCGCGTGGTCGACGTAGACGAGGACTTCAGCCATGGGAATGCTCCTGCGAATGCGAAGTAGTCAGGGGGCGATCGAGAGGGTTTCGGCCGAAGCTCTTAGATGAACTTCTGGCCGGCCAGGAACTCGGCCAGCGCCTTGCCGCCCTCGCCCTCGTCCTTGACGATCGTGCCGGCGGTGCGGGCCGGGCGCTGGGTCGCGGAGTCGACCGCGGTCCAGGAGCCCTCGAGGCCGACCTCGTCCGACTCGATCTCCAGCTCCTCCAGGTCCCAGGACTCCACCGGCTTCTTCTTGGCGGCCATGATGCCCTTGAAGGAGGGGTAGCGGGCCTCGCCCGACTGGTCCGTCACGGAGACGAGCGCCGGGAGGGAGGCCTCCAGCTGCTCGCTCGCGGAGTCGCCGTCGCGGCGGCCCGTCACGGTGCCGTCCTCGACCTTGACCTCGGAGAGCAGGGTGACCTGCGGGACGCCCAGGCGCTCGGCCAGGATCGCCGGGAGGACGCCCATGGTGCCGTCGGTCGAGGCCATACCGGTGATGACCAGGTCGTAGCCGGCCTTCTCGATGGCCTTGGCGAGCACCAGCGAGGTGCCCATGACGTCGCTGCCGTGCAGGTCGTCGTCCTCGACGTGGATGGCCTTGTCGGCACCCATGGACAGCGCCTTGCGCAGCGCGTCCTTGGCGTCCTCGGGGCCCACCGTCAGGACGGTGATCTCGGCGTCGTCGGCGTCTTCGGCGATCTGCAGCGCCTGCTCGACGGCGTACTCGTCGAGCTCCGACAGCAGACCGTCGACGTCGTCGCGGTCGACCGTCAGGTCATCGGCGAAGTGCCGGTCGCCGGTGGCGTCGGGCACGTACTTCACACAGACAACGATCCTCAGGCTCACGCCGGCTCTCCTACCGCATCGTCTTTTTTCTGATACCGCCTTGTGCAGGCAGCATAGGCGCCTTGTCGGGCGGATCCCGGTCGGGGCGGCCCGCGCTCCGAAGGGAATGTTACTCGTCAGTACACCGTGGGTGCTCCGCGGTGGCAAGGCCGGTGAACTGTGATCTGTCCAACGCCGCCCGAACCCACCCCAGCAGGGACGATTCAGTCGCGCAGCGCGTTGAAGCGACCCTGGTGGTACAGCAGCGGCCGCCCTTCCCCGGCCGGGTCCCCGGCCACCGCCTCCGCGATGATCACCCGGTGCGCCCCGGCCGGCACGCGCGCCACCACCCGGCACACCAGCCACGCCAGTACGCCGTCCAGCACCGGAACCTCGTACGGACCCGGGGCCCAGCCGGTGCCGGGGCCGAAGCGGTCGGCTCCGCTGCGGGCGAACAGGCCCGCGAGCTCCTGCTGGTGCTCGCCGAGTATGTGGACGCCGAGGTGCTCGGAGTCGCGTATCGCCGGCCAGCTGGAGGCTCCCGTGGCGATGGTGAAGGACAGCAGTGGAGGATCGGCGGAGACCGAGTTGAGCGAGGTCGCGGTGAACCCCACGGGGCGGCCGCCCTCCTCGGCGGTGATCACGGCCACGCCCGCGGCGTGCCGGCGGAAGACGGAGCGCAGCAGGTCAGGCGAGCCGGGCAGGCCGGAGGTCGCGGTCGCGGCGGTGGAGGCGGTCGGGGCCGTCATGGTGGTGCTTCCTTCTGCCGCGGAGGCGGCGGACACGGGCGCGGTGGGATCGGTCCGATCAGGTCGATCGGGTCGCAGACCGGGGTGGTTCAGCGGCCTCGACAACGCGCGCTCGCGTGGCGGACGAGGTCCACGTGGACCCGCCCGTAAAGCAGGAGTTCATACCGCATGCCGCCAGCCTGGCGATCTCCCGTGTACACAGTCAAGCCGCATCGGGCAGATGCGAGGCGCGTCACGCTGCGTGCGGGCGCGCGCACCGGCGTGCCGGTCATATGGCGGCGCCCAGCGCGGCGATCACGTCCGCCTTGCGCGGCATCCCCGCCGCGCGCCGCACGATCCGGCCCCCGGCGTCGAGGACGAGCACGGTCGGCGTCTTCTTGATGCCCAGGGCGCGCACCAGCTCGAGACGGGCCTCAGCGTCGATCTCGATGTGCTCGACGCCCTCGACCAGTGCGGCCACGTCGGCGAGGATCCGCCGGGTGGCCCGGCAGGGCTGGCAGAACGCGCTGGAGAACTGCACCAGGCTGGCCCGGCGTCCGGGCTCCGCGCCCAGTTCGGCCGCGCCCAGCCGTGCCAGGCTCGTGGCCTGCGCGTCCTCGTCCCCGTGCACCCCTGCTCCCGTCGCCGCGGACCTCGTTGCCGCATCATTGAATTGCGTTCGTACGGTGATCCGAGCGCCCCGTCCGCGCGCCGCATTCCCGGCGTGACGAGAATCTCCTCGGGCACGGTCGTCTGGGCTGGCCAGCAGCCCGCGTATGGGGCACGATCCCCAAGGGCAGCGTACCTACGCAGCCGTAACTTCCGGCCGGGAGCACCTCCCCAGGCAGAAAGCGGGGTCTCCCCCTCATGGCTGAGCTCGTCTACCCTCCGGTGATCGGCGCCGCCCACACCCTCTTCAAGGCGCTGGACATCCGCATCGACATGAAGGGCACGGAGAACATCCCGCGCAAGGGCGGGGCGGTTCTCGTCTCCAACCACATCGGCTACCTCGACTTCATCTTCGCCGGCCTGACCGCGCGGCCGCAGAAGCGCCTGGTCCGCTTCATGGCGAAGGAGTCGGTCTTCCGCCACAAGGTGTCCGGCCCCCTGATGCGGGCGATGAAGCACATCCCGGTCGACCGCACGCAGGGTGAGACGGCCTACCAGCACGCTCTCGACTCGCTGCGGTCCGGCGAGATCATCGGCGTGTTCCCGGAGGCGACGATCTCCCAGTCCTTCACCCTCAAGAGCTTCAAGTCGGGCGCCGCGCGCATGGCCCAGGAGGCCGGCGTCCCGCTGATCCCGGTGGCGCTGTGGGGCACCCAGCGGCTGTGGACCAAGGGCCGCCCGAAGAACCTCAAGCGCAGCCACATCCCCGTGACGATGCGGGTCGGCGAGCCCATCGAGGCACCCTCCGACCAGTACGCCGGGGCCATCACCCGCCGCCTGCGCGAGCGGGTGCAGGAGCTGCTGGACGCCGCGCAGAGCGCCTACCCGGGCAAGCCCAAGGGCCCCGAGGACACCTGGTGGCTGCCGGCGCACCTGGGCGGCACCGCGCCGACCGCCGCCCAGGTCAAGGAAGCGGGCTGACCGCACACCACCGGACCGGGTGATCCTGCGGCCCCGCTGTTCACGGCGGGGCCGCGCTCACGCGCCGGCGGCTCGCGACCTAGGGGGTGTCGTCAAAGTCCCTTCTGGCCGGCGGGGTCCGGCACGCGCGCTCGCCGCGTTGTCGTCGGTCGACGACGCGAGCGTCGCCTCTCTCCTCCGCCTTGCGATCACACGCACCAGACCCCGCCGGCCCCGCCCTCACGGGCGGACGAAGCTACTTCGACGACACCCCCTAGTTGGGGTTCTCGGCGTGGGTCAGCGTCTCCCACGCCTCGAAGTGGTTCTCGGTGCCCGCCGGGCGCCGCCCCTCGGTCAGTTTGCGGGTGTTCTCCATGCTGACGCCCAGGCGCGTGTGCAGGGCGTTGTAGCCGACCTCGGTGGCCGGGCCGATCCCCTTCGCCACGCTCCCGCCGCACAGCCAGGACGGCACCTTCGCGCCGAGCTCGTACTGGGCGTGGAAGCCGAGCGCGTACCGGAACCGGTCCTTGAACTGCGGGTACAGGTCGCGCCCCTGGATCCGCGAGGTCTCGGCCACGTGCATGGTCGCGGCGATCGCCATGCCGGTGTGGCCGAAGTCCCTGCAGGTCTCCTGGGCCAGGCCGTCCACGAAGGTGCTCTGGCCGTGCCAGTAGTCGATCAGCTCGCTCCTGGTGTCGATGGTCGAGCGCGGCGGGTACGCGGGCTGCGCCCCGTCGGAGGCCAGGTAGAAGTACGCCGGGACCCGGCCCAGGTAGATCGCCATCGCCTTGTCGTAGCTCGCCCGGTCGTCGAGGTGGACCGAGATGCCGATGGCGGCGTCCATCATGATCAGTTCCCAGTTGCCGTTGCTGTTCGGCTTCCCGCCCACGACCTCGGGCAGGTAGACGTCGCGCAGCATGGTGGCGAAGCGCCCCTGGTTCGGCCAGCCGCCCGTGTACGTGTGCTTGATGATCTCGGCGGCGCGCGGCCAGGTGGAGCCCGCCCAGCCGCTCTGCAGCGGGGCGTTGCTGTTGGTGTGGTCCTTGATCTTCGCGGACCAGGCGTCCATCAGCTCGATCGACTTCTTCGCGTACGTGGCGTCCCGGGTGACGTACCAGGCGAGGGCGTCGGTGTACGCGGCGATGGCGTCCTCGCGCTCCTCGGAACAGCCGTTGTCCGGGTTCGAGTACGAGCCGCACTCCACGACGGCGCGCGGCCGCGGCGTACGCGACTGCGAGCCGTACGGGCTCGCGAGCATGGCGTCGAAGGCCGACTTCCACGGCTGCTCGCCGGCCTGCACCTTCGTACGTACGAAGTCCAACTGGGCGCGGCTGTTGAGGACTCCGGGGTGGGCGAACTGCGCGGGGGCGGCCGGGGCGGGGGCGGGAGCCGGCGCGGGGCCCGCCCGGGCGGTGGGGGTGAGGGTCAGGGCCGCGGCCAGGCCCAGGGCGAGGGCGGCCAGTCCGGCGGGAACTCCGTGGCGCATGGAGCACCTTCCGTTCGGGGGTGGGGGGAACGGGGGATGTTCTGACGCCGAAAGTACCCATGCGCATGCCAAGTTGACAACGTTATCCGACAGGAAACTTTCCTATCTCCACAGGTCGGCTGCTCCACCGGCCGACCGCTCCACCGGCCCGACCGCCCGCACTCGGGGCCCGGTTGCTCACACCGGCCCGGCCGCCTCCGCGCGCTTGCGCCTGCGGTGCGCGGCGACCCGCGCACGCGTGGCGCAGGTGGCGCGGCAGTAGCGGCGGGCACTGCCCGGCCCGGCGCCGAGGAAGAACCGCCCGCAGCCCTCGGCGGCGCAGGCACCCCACGCGATCCGCCCGTACTCGGTGAGCAGCCGGGAGAGCTCCAGGGCCCCGGAGGCCAGGAACCACTCGCCCCAACCGGCCCGCTCCCCCCGGTCCACGTGCAGGTGCCAGGCGTGGCCGTCGTGCCGGGTCAGGCGGGGCCGGGTGCCGTACTGCGCGAACAGTGCGTTGAGCGCCTGCGCCGCGCGGTCCTCGTCGCTCTCGGCGAGGACCTCTCCCATCCGCCGGGCGGCGGCGCGCAGTTCGGCCGCCGCCTCCTCGGTGAAGGCCTCCTCGGTGAGGTCGGCGGGGCGCTCCCCGTGCCGCGCGAGGAGCTCCGCGAGTCCGTCGCGCGGGAGTTCGGGGTCCGTACGGACGGCCTCGGCGAGGTCGACCAGCCGCCGGCCCGCCGAGAACCCCTGCGTGGAATCCGTCATCCTCGGATCCTTTCGCCCTACACCCGTGTCGCGTAACGTCTTGTGCCGATATCACGTTACACATCGCGGGGGGTCCGGGGGATGCACGCGTTCGGGCGGTATCTGGCCGCCGCGCTGGCCGCGCGGTTCGCCTCCGAGGGCACGAGCCTCGCGGTGGTCCTGCTCGCGCTGGAGCGCACCGGGAGCGCCGCGCACGGGGCCTTCGTCCTGACCGCCTGGCTGGCGCCGCACGTACTCGCGGCTCCGCTCGCCGGCGCCGTCGCGGCGCGGACCCGGCGGCCTAGGCTGCTGCACGTGGGCGCGCTGGCCGGGTTCGGCTGTGCGGTGGCGGCGCTGTCCGTACTGCTGGGCCGGGCCCCGGCGCCGCTGGTGCTCGCGGTGGCGCTGCTGGGCGGCAGCTGCGGGCCGATGGTGACGGGCGGGATGTCCAGCCTGGTCGCCGGACTGGTCCCGGCGGGGGCGGCGCGGGACCGGGCGTACGCCTGGGACGCGTCCACCTACAACGCCGCGGCGGTCACCGCTCCGGCCGTGGTGGGCCTGACCGCCGCGCTGGGCTCGGCCGCGCCCGCGATGGCGGCGCTGGCACTGGCCGGCGCGCTGGCGGCCGCACTCGCCGCGACCCTCCCGTACGGGGCACCGCGGCCGGACCCGGCCGCGCCCGGCACCGCCCCGGCCGGTCTGGGTGCCGGGCTGGCGGCCCTGTGGCGGATCCGGGAGCTGCGGGCGATCACCTCGGCCACGACGCTGGCCTTCGTCGGGATCGGCACGCTCACCACCACCTCGGTGCTGCTGGCCTCCAGGCTCGGCAGTCCCGGAGCCGGGGGCGTGCTGATGACGGCCTTCGCGGTGGGTGCGCTGGCCGGCTCCCTGACGCTGGGCCGGATCACGGCCGTGGAGCCGGGGCTGCTGGCGCGATGGGCCATGGCAGGCACCGGGGCCGCCTTGGCGGCGGCCGCGTTCGCCCCGTCCGTCGCCGTCGCGGCGGTGCTGTTCACCGCCGCCGGCGTGTGCGACGGGCCGCTGCTGACGGCCACCCTCCGGATCCGCTCCGAGTACGCCCCCGACGCCGTACGGACCCAGGTGTTCACGCTCGGGGCGGGCCTCAAGCTGACCGCCGCTTCGCTCGGCGCCGCCCTCGTGGGCCTCGCCGCGGCCGCGCCGCCGCGGGCGCTGCTGGGCGGCATCTCCGTACTGGTCCTGGCGGCGGCCCTGCTGCACGCGCTGGTGGCGCGGCGGGCTCCGGCACCGGCCGGTGCGGCGGCTACAGGGCCGTCGGGAGGTTCCGCCACAGCTCCGGCCGGTCGGCGGAGTCCCGGAGCGCCTTGATCGCGGCCGGGTGCGGGGCGGCGTACAGCTCGGGATAGTCGACCTCACCGAGCTCGGGCCGTACGGGGAAGGCGAGTCGCTCGGCGTCGAGCGCGAACCGGGCATCCACGCCGGGCTTGTTGCCCCGCGGGTCCTGGCGGGCCCAGCCCTCGGCCCCCGGCAGCCGCAGGGCGATCAGCCCGTGCACGGTGGGGTTCGAGCCGTCGTCGTCGGCGAGCCGCTGGTAGCAGAGGCCGGCCGGGATGTCCCGGGCCCGCAACAGGGCTACCAGCGTGTGGGACTTGGCGTAGCAGATGCCGTTGCGGGTGCGCAGCACGTCCGAGGCGCGCCAGGAGACGCGAGGGTCCCCCGAGTCGGCGGAGTGCGGGATGGTGTCACGGACGAACTCGAAGGCGACCTTGGCGTATGAGTATGCGTCGCCGGTGGCGGTCCAGAGGACGTCGGCGGTCTCCCGTACGAGCGGGTGGTCGTGATCTATGACCTCATCGGCCGCCAGATAGGCGTGAATTTCCGGGTTCTGCGGGATCAGCTGCATGGCCCGGAGCATAGGCATACCCCCGACCGCGAATCAATGAAATTGCGGTCGGGGGTATATCTATTCAGATCTTCAGCGGGACAGCTCTTCCTTCAGCGCCTGGAGGAAGCCGTCCACGTCTTCCTCCTGGGTGTCGAAGCCGCACATCCAGCGCACGTGGCCGGCCGCCTCGTCCCAGAAGTAGAAGCGGTAGCGCTGCTGCAGCCGCCGCGTCACCTCTTGCGGCAGCTTCGCGAACACCGCGTTGGCCTGCACCGGGTAGAGGATCTCCACGCCGTCGGTCTCGCGCACGCCCGCCGCCAGCCGCTGCGCCATCGCGTTGGCGTGCTGCGCGTTGCGCAGCCACAGGTCCTTGGCGAGCAGCGCCTCCAGCTGCACCGACACGAACCGCATCTTGGACGCGAGCTGCATCGACATCTTGCGGATGTGCTTCATCTGCCGGACCGCGTCCGGGTTGACGACCACCACGGCCTCGCCGAACATCATGCCGTTCTTGGTGCCGCCGTAGGACAGCACGTCCACGCCCACCGTGTTGGTGAACGTGCGCATCGGCACGTCGAGCGAGGCCGCGGCGTTGGCTATGCGGGCCCCGTCGAGGTGGACCTTCATGCCGTGGGCGTGCGCGTGCTCGCAGATCGCCCGGATCTCGTCCGGCGTGTAGACCGTGCCGAGCTCGGTGTTCTGGGTGATCGAGACGACCTGCGGCATCGCCCGGTGCTCGTCCTCCCAGCCCCAGGCCTGCCGGTCGATGAGCTCGGGGGTGAGCTTGCCGTCCGGGGTCGGGACGGTGAGCAGCTTGAGCCCGGCCATCCGCTCCGGGGCGCCGCCCTCGTCGACGTTGATGTGCGCCGTCTCCGCGCAGATCACCGCACCCCAGCGGTCCGTCAGGGCCTGGAGGGCCGTGACGTTCGCGCCGGTGCCGTTGAAGACCGGGAAGGCCTCCGCGTACGGGCCGAAGTGGCTGCGGATGATCTTCTGCAGGTGCTCGGTGTACTCGTCCTCGCCGTAGGCGACCTGGTGGCCGCCGTTGGCCAGGGCGAGGGCCTCCAGGATCTCCGGATGGACCCCCGCGTAGTTGTCGCTCGCGAATCCGCGAACCGCCGGATCGTGGTGGCGGCGGGCATCGGTTTTCACGGTTGCGGAGTGAGCCACAGACGCTGTCCGTTCACATCGATGGCGGGCCGCTCCCAGACGCCGGCGATGGCCTCGGCCAGCTCCTTGACGTCGGTGAAGCCCGCGAACTTCGCATTGGGGCGCTCGGCGCGCATGGCGTCGTGCACCAGTGCCTTGATCACCAGGATCGCAGCCGCGGCGCCCGGGCCTTCCTCGCCCCCCGCCTTGCGGAAGGAGTCGGCGAGGGCCAGCGTCCAGGCCTCGGCGGCCGCCTTGCCGGCGTTGTACGCGGCGTTGTTGGCGACCGGCTTGTGCGCGCCGGACTGGCTGATCAGGACGTAGCGGCCGCGGTCGCTGCGCAGCAGCCCGTCGTGGAAGGCGAGCGAGGTGTGCTGGACGGTGCGGATCAGGAGCTTCTCCAGGAAGTCCCAGTCCGCGAGGTCCACGTCGGTGAAGGTCTTGCTCCCGCGCCAGCCGCCGACGAGGTGGACGACCCCGTCGATCCGGCCGAACTCCTTCTCCGTGCGGTCGGCCCAGGCCTTGGTGGCCTCGAGGTCGAGCAGGTCGACGGTGTCACCGGTGACGGTGGCGCCGCCGTGGGCGTAGCGGGCCGCGTCCACCGACTCGGCGAGGCGCGTCGCGTCGGCGTCGGCCGCGACGACCACGGCACCGGCCTCGGCGAGGCGGAGCAGGGCGGCGCGCCCGGCGGGGCCGCCGGCCCCGGCGACCGCCACCACGGCACCGTGGAGCTTGCCGTTCCCGGACTTCCCAGCGCTGTTCATCTGTGCAGCCTCCTGTGGGCGAGCGCTCACGCGGCGACCCGCTCGGCCGAATCGGCGTTCACTGCAGTGATGCCCTTCGTGGAGGCGATCACTCCCTTGAGCTTCTTGGCGAGGGCCTCATAGAACATGCTCAGCGGAAACTCGTCGGGAAGCACGTCGTCGACGAGCTTGCGCGGCGGCTGCGTCAGGTCGAGGGCGTCGGGGCCCTTGGCCCACTTGGAGCCCGGGTGCGGGGCGAGGTAGGTGGAGACGAGCTCGTACGCCTTGAACCAGTGGACGAGCTTCGGGCGGTCGATGCCGGCCCGGTAGAGGTCCTCGATCTCGGCGCACAGCTGGTTGGTGACCTGCGGGGCGCGCATCCAGTCGATCTTCAGCTTGTTGTCCGTCCAGCGCACGACGTCGTGCTTGTGGAGGTACGCGAAGAGCAGCTGGCCGCCGAGGCCGTCGTAGTTGCGGTTGCGGTCGCCCGAGACCGGGAAGCGGAACATCCGGTCGAAGAGGACGGCGTACTGCACGTCACGGCCGTGCTCGTTGCCCTCGGACTCCAGCTTCACGGCCTCCTTGAAGGCGGTGAGGTCGCAGCGCAGCTCTTCCAGGCCGTACATCCAGAACGGCTGGCGCTGCTTGATCATGAAGGGGTCGAACGGCAGGTCGCCGTGGCTGTGGGTGCGGTCGTGGACCATGTCCCACAGGACGAAGGCCTTCTCGCAGCGCTCCTGGTCCTCGACCATGCGGGCGATGTCCTCGGGCAGCTCGATGCCCAGGATGTCGACGGCGGCCTCGGTGACCTTGCGGTAGCGGGCGGCCTCGCGGTCGCAGAAGATGCCGCCCCAGGTGAAGCGCTCGGGGGCCTCGCGCACGGCGATGGTCTCCGGGAAGAGCACGGCGGAGTGCGTGTCGTAGCCGGGGGTGAAGTCCTCGAAGGTGATGCCGAGGAAGAGCGGGTTGTCGTACCGCGTGCGCTCCAGCTCGGAGAGCCACTCGGGCCACACCATCTTCAGGACGACGGCCTCGAAGTTGCGGTCGAGGTTGCCGTTCTGCGTGTACATGGGGAAGACGACCAGGTGCTGGAGCCCGTCGGCGCGCTCGGCGGCCGGGTGGAAGGCCAGCAGGGAGTCCAGGAAGTCCGGCACCTTGAAGCCGTCCGCGACCCACTTGCGCAGGTCGGAGACGAGCGCGCGGTGGTAGGAGGCGGCGTGCGGCAGCAGCGGCGACAGCGTCTCCACGGCGGCGATCGCACGCTCGACGGCGGCGGCGACCTCCGTCGGGGCCGGAGCGTCCGCGGCCTCGAAGTCGATCGAGCCGTCCTTGGCCTGCCAGGGGCGGATCTCCTCCACGGCGGCCTTGAGCTCGGGCCACGCCGGGTGGTCCACCACCCGCGCACCGGCGGCTATCACCGCACCGCCAGAACCCGGCACAAGAATTTCCGTCATGTCACTTCCTCCACAGGAGAACCTCGCGTCAACACAGCGTATGCGTGCGGGCCTCTCCTGCTCAAGGGCCTGCGCGGGAAATTATCCTGCTCGACCCCCATCGACACCGTAATTCTTCCCGCCGTCCATCGTCCGCGCGAGCGCTTCGCCCCTTTCGCGCACCGCAGTCCACGCCGCTCGACCCCGCGGGCCGTCGCCCGCGGGGTCGAGCGGTGACCTCGGTCACTCAAGCGGTACGGAAGTGCGGAATGACCTTTTCGCCCCACTGTCGCAGGGTTTCCAGGCAGGCCTCCTGCGGCACCGTGCCCATCTGGATCAGGCACATGATCTCGTCGGCCCCCGCCTCCTTGAGCCGCTGGACATAGGCGATGGCCTCGTCGGCGCTCCCGTACGCGTGATCGGCGTGGAAGGTCGCCGTCGAGGTGGGACGCACCGGGATGGCCTGCTCGTGCAGCCGGGCCACCACCTGCTCGGCGGCACTGCGCATCTCCGCCGCCTCGTCGGCGCCCGCGACCACGGCCTCGTCCGGGATGCCGGCGCCGCCGTACCAGTGGCCGATGGACTGGGCGAAGAACCGCTGGCCGCGGATGCCGATCCGGCGCGCCTCGGCCGGGTCGTCGAGCACGATGGTCGGACAGAGCACCGAGAAGTGGTCGTTGACCGCCGTCGAGACGAGGCGCGCGCGGTCACGGCCGGCCACCGCCCCGTCGTACACGGCCCGCATCGTGGCGATGGACTCCGGCCCGGCGAAGCCCATCACCAGGGCCCCGACGCCCAGGTCGGCGGCCTGTACGAGGGTCTCGGCGCGGCTGCACGCCAGGAACAGCGGCGGATGCGGGGTCTGCCGCGGCCGCGGCAGGATCGGGTGCGGGTCGATGTCGATCAGCTCGCCGTGGTACTCCAGCTCCTCCTCCTGCCAGGCCTTGCCGATGATCCGCAGCGCCTCCTCCACCTCCTGCGCGGTGCGCTCCCGGTCCACCCCGCACAACGAGGTCTCCTGCTCGGTGCCGCCGCGCCCGGCGCCCAGGTCGAGGCGGCCGCCGGAGAGCAGGTCGAGCATGGCGGCCCGCTCGGCGACCCGGACGGGGTGGTTGAAGTTGAAGGGCATGCAGACGACCCCGTGGCCGATGCGTATGGTGTTCGTCCGGGCCGCGACCCAGGTCAGGAAGATCTCGGGGGCGGACATGTGGGCGTACCACTTCAGCGAGTGGTGCTCGACGGCCCAGATCCGGTCGAATCCCATCTGCTCGGCGAGCACGGCCTGTTCCACGCAGTCGCGGATGACCTGGTGCTCCCGCTCCACGGTCGGGTCGGCGAGCTGAGCTTCGAAGATCACGGAGAATTTCACGATGCCTCCAGGGTTGCGTCCCGTGCCCGGCCTTACTTCAATTCGGAATATGACTAGTAGTCAGACGTCGAAGAAGCAAGACCTGCCGGCCACCGCGTGGGCCGTGCTCGGGCTGCTGTCCTTCCCCGGGGAGCGCACCGGGTACGAGCTGAAGAAGTGGGCGGACTCCTCGCTGCGCTTCTTCTACTGGTCCCCGGCCATCAGCCAGATCTACGCCGAACTGCGCCGATTGGAGGAGCTCGGGTACGCGGCCTCCGCGCGCTCGGGCCCCGAGGAGGCCCGGGCCAAGCGCCGCTACGCCATCACGGACGCCGGCCGCGCCGCCCTCGCCGGCTGGGCCTCGGACACCGCGGAGGCCGGACCGCCCGTGCTCAAGCACGGGCTGCTGCTGCGGATCTGGCTCGGCCACCTCGCCGAGCCGGAGCTGCTGCGCGCGATGGTCGCCCACCATCTGGAGCGCACCCGGGGCGAACTGGCCGCCGTACGCGAGGCCATGGCGCAGGCGGGCGAGGTGGCGGAATGGGCCTTCCCCGCGCTCGCGCTGCGCTGGAGCGAGCGCCAGCACCTGGCCGAACTGGAGCTCGGCGAAGCCCTGCTGGCCGATCTCGCGGAGCTGGAGGCGGCCGGTGCGGGAGCCGCGGGCGCGGCCCCGGCGGGAGCCCCGGCCGCGGATCGTCAAGGCGGCGGGGACGCGCCCACGCCCGGGTGACGCGGCAGGGCCGCCGCGGCGCGCGCGGCGGCGTACAACCCTGGCGGGAACCGGCCGAAGGCCTCGTTCCGGGCGCTGCACGGGCGGTCCCATCGCGTCCCGGGCGCACTAGCATGCGTCCTCACCGCCCGGCCGGTAGGGACGCCGCGACCGTGCGGGGAGCCGCCGTCGACGGAAGCGAGAGAACCTTGACTTTCCTCACCATCGGTCACCGCGGGGTCATGGGTGTCGAACCGGAGAACACCTTGCGGTCGTTCGTCCGCGCGGAACGTTCCGGGATGGACGTCATCGCGCTGGATCTGCAGCTGAGCAAGGACGGCGTGCTCGTCGTCCTGCACGACGCCGAGGTGGACCGCACCACCGACGGCTCCGGAGCCGTCGCCGACCTGACCCTGGCCGCGCTGCGCGAGCTGGACGCCGGCCAGGGCGAGCGCGTGCCGGTCTTCGAGGAGGTCCTGGACGCGGTCCGGACCCCGCTCCAGGTGTCGGTGCAGGACGGGCCGACCGCCGCGGCGCTCGCGGAGCTGGTCCTGCGCCACGACCTGAGCGCGCGGGTGGAGGTGGCCTCCTTCGAGGACGAGGTGCTCGCCGAGACCGCCCGGCTGCTGCCGGGCGTACGGACCACCCTCTACGCGGACCTGCGCATGGCCCACCGCAGGCCCGTCGAGGACCGGGCGCTGGCCGTGGGGGCGAACACGGTCGCCCTCGGCATCCGGGAGCTCACCCTGGACAGGGTGGAGTCGGTGCACGCGGCCGGGCTGCGGGTGACCGGCTGGACCGTCAACACCCTGCAGCAGCTGCGGGTGGCGCGGGCGCTCGAACTGGACGGTGCCTCCACCGACTTCCCGGAGATCCGCAGCACGGGCCGGTTCATCGCCTGACGGCGGCCCCTGCTGCGTGCTACAGCGGCTTGACCAGCAGTTCGAAGGCCAGGTCGTCGCGGAGCGGGACGCCGAAGCGCTCGTCACCGTACGGGAAGGGGCTCAGTTCGCCGGTGCGCCGGTAGCCGCGGCGCACGTAGTAGGCGATGAGCTCCTCCCGTACGTTGACCACCGTCATCCGCATCTCCTTGGCGCCCCACGTCTCGCGGGCGCGGCGCTCGGCCTCGGCGAGGATCTCCTTGCCGAGGCCGCCGCCCTGCAGCCCCGGCCGGACCGCGAACATGCCGAAGTAGGCGTGGTCGTCCCGGTGTTCGAGCTGGCAGCAGGCGACGAGCTCGTCGGCGCGCTCGACGACGAGCAGGACGCCGTCGGCGGAGTCGATGATCGCGCGGACGCCCTCGGGGTCGGTGCGCTGCCCGTCCAGGACATCCGCCTCGGTGGTCCAGCCGGCACGGCTCGCGTCCCCGCGGTAGGCGGACTCGACGAGGGCCACCAGGTCCGGTACGTCCGCCTCCACGGCACTGCGGAAGTTCAGGGCGGTGGGGTGAGCGGTCGACATCGGGGGGCTCCGTTCGGCTCAGTGGCATATGACATGCCCGGTGCGGCAAGGAGAGCCTAACCCGGGGCGGCGTGCGGGCCTCCGGGCCGGGGCATCTCTTCCCGTGACGCCGACGAACGGGGGGTTCCGCCGTGCACGGTCCCGCGATGTCCCTTCCCGCCTCCCTCTCCGCCTGGCTGCTCGTCCTGCTGTGCGCGGCGAGCGGTGCGTACTGCCTGTGGCGGGTGGGCAGATCGGAGCGGGAGGCGCGCGGCGGGGCGGCGGGCGAGGCGCTGATGGGCTTCGGGATGGCGGTGATGGCCGTGCCCTGGGGGATCGGGCCGTGGGGGCCCGGGATCCTGCTGGCCGTCTTCTGTGGGGCGGCGCTGCACGCGCTGTGGCTGCTGCGGGGCGGGGTGCACCACGCGCACCACCTGGTCGGCTCGCTCGCCATGGCGTACATGGCGCTGACGATGGCCGGCGGGCACGGGCACGGCGGGGGCCCGCCCCTCGTCACCGGGGCGCTGCTCCTCTACTTCGCGGGGTACGTACTGCTCGGCGGGGCCCGGCTGGTGACGGCGGGCGGGGTCGCGCAGCCGGTCGCGGGCGGACCGTCCGCGAAGCCCGCGGAGCTGACGCGCGCATGCCGACTCGCCATGGGGATCGGCATGTTGGCGATGCTGCTGAGTCTGTGAAGCTCCGGGGCGCGGGGGACAAACGTGTCCTGCGTCACCAATCACGAAAGGCCGTACCGGCAGGTAGCCCCGCGCTCATAGGCTGGCGGACATGATGGTCCCCGCCGCACTCCTGTTGCTCGGCGCCCTGACCGCGGTGCTCGCTCCCCGTCTGCTGGCCCGGGCCCGATGGCCCGAGCGGGAGCCCGTCGTCGCCCTGTGGGTGTGGCAGTGCGTGGTGGGCGCGGTCCTCCTGTGCTTCGCGCTGTCGATGCTGCTGAGCGCGGCCGCCGCGTGGCTGGCGGTCCGGGGCCGGCTCTTCGCCGCGGCCCCGCACGGCGTGGTCGACGCGTACGCACTGGGTCCGACCGGCGGCCCGTGGGCCGTGGGGACCGCGCTGGCGCTGGCCGGCGGCGGGCTGTGGACCGGGGCCCGGCTGACCGGGGAGGTGCTGCGGGCTCGGGCCCGGCGCCGGGCCCGCGGCGCCGAGCTGCTCGTTCGGGCTCCGCTGCTGCCCGGGGAGGACCCGGCCGGGGCGCGGCTCGTCGTACTGGAGGGGACGCGGCCCGACGCGTGGTGGCTGCCGGGCGCGGCCCCGCAGCTGGTGGTGACCACGGCCGCGCTCGGACGGCTCAAGGGGAGCCAGCTGGATGCCGTACTCGCGCACGAGCAGGGGCACGCGCAGGCCCGGCACGACTGGCTGCTGCACTGCTCGCGAGCGCTGGCGGGGGGATTCCCGCAGGTACCGGTGTTCGCGGCGTTCGAGGCGGAGATGCACCGGCTCGTCGAACTGGCCGCCGACGACATGGCCTCGCGGCGGTTCGGGAGGCTGACGGTGGCCCTCGCGCTGGTCGGGCTCAACGAGGACCGGGGGGTGTTCGGGCCCTACCCGAGCCCGCAGCCGCACGTGTCGGAGCGGGTGCGGCGGCTGCTGTCGGCGGCGCCCCGGCTGTCGGCGGGCCGTCGGCTGCGGCTGACGGCGCTGGCCACACTGGTCCCGGCGGTCCCGCTGGTGGTGGCCCTGATGCCGGGCCTGAGCGCACTGGCCTGAGCCACCGGGCCGGCTCGCGGCGGGCCCGGTGCGGACAGGCCGAAACCGGTCGCTCCGCCGAGGTTTGGAAGTCCCTGCTCTGGGTGATCCCCCGCGTCACCCAGAGCAGGCGACCCCGTGCGCTGAGTATATTGGCTGGGAGCCAGTCAACGCAGGAGTAAGCATGTCCCCGCGCAGCGCATCGGTCAATGAAGAATTGCGCAGACGTTCCCGGGAGCGGCTGCTCCAGGCCACGGTCGAACTCGTCGCCGAGCGCGGCTACGAGGCCACGACGCTCGGCGACATCGCCGATCGGGCGGGCACGGCCCGAGGCCTGGTCTCGTACTACTTCCCGGGCAAACGGCAGCTGCTCCAGTCGGCCGTGCACCGGCTGATGCACCTGCGGCTCGACGCCGCCCTGGAGCGGGAGCCGCGCACGGACGACGGGCGCGAGCGGCTCGCCCGCGCCATCGACGCGATCCTCGGGCTCGCCCGGGACGAGCCGCTGCTGATGCGGACGCACATGGCGGGCATCCTCCAGGCCGAGGGCTTCGTGCAGTGCCCGGAGCAGCGGCGCCTCGCGGAGCTGCTCCGGGACACGGTCACGCGGTACGGGTCGGCGGACGTGGACACCGACTACCCGCTGCTGCGGGCGCTGCTGATGGGCGCGGTGGTCGCGGTCCTGCTGCCGGGGGCTCCGATGCCGGCGGCGCGGCTGCGGGCGGAGCTGTTCCAGCGGTACGGGCTGGACTGGGAGCTCGGTTTCCCGCCGGACGGCGGACCGCCCGGCGGAACGTTCCCCTCAACGGGCTGAGCCGTGCCTCTCGCATCGTCCCGGGCCCCGCTCAGTGGTACTCGGGCTGTGTCTGCACGTTGAGCCGGTCCATCCACACCCACTTCGCGCTCTCGGTGCGCCAGTCGTCGATCCGCAGCACGTCGAGGCCCTTGGCGATGTCGTTCGAGTAGACGTACCCGTTGTAGTAGTACGCCGACCAGGACCCCCCGAGTCCGAGCCGGTCGGTGGTGAGCGGGCCGCGCTCGAAGTAGCCGATCTCCTTGGGCCGGGCGGAGTCGGTGAAGTCCCATACCGAGACGCCGCCCTGGTACCAGGCCTGGACCATGATGTCGCGGCCGCCGCCGACCGGGATCAGCGAGCCGTTGTGGGCCACGCAGTTCTCGGTGTCGGCCTGCGGGCGCGGGATCTTGAAGTAGCTGCGGAAGACGAGCTTGCGCTGGTCTCCGCGGCCGGTGATGTCGTAGATGCCGTCGGCCCCGCGGTTCGGGCCGGTGGCCTCGTTGCAGGTGGCGCCGCCCCCGCCGCCCAGCTCGTCGGTGAACACCACCTTGTCGGCCTTCTCGTTGAAGGTCGCCGAGTGCCAGAACGCGAAGTTCACGTTGTCCTGCACCCGGTCGATGACCCGCGGCTGCTCGGGCTTGCTGATGTCGAAGAGGATGCCGTCGCCCATGCAGGCACCGGCGGCCAGCTTCTTCGACGGCAGCACGGTGATGTCGTGGCAGCCGGTGGTCTTGGTGACCCCGGGGTTGGTGGGTCCGCCCGGGTTGCCGCCGTCCGGGAAGAGGACGGGGAAGGCCACGACGGCCGCCTGCGTCGGGTTCTTCTTCGGGACCTTGATCACGGAGATGCCGTCGTGCGGCGGCTGGCAGTCGGGGAACGCCTCGTTCGGGGAGTACGAGGCCACGTAGAGGTAGATGTCCCGCTCGCCCGGTACCAGCGTGTGGGTGTGGGAGCCGCAGTTGGTCTCGACGGACTTGATGTACTTGGGGTTCTTCTTGTCCTTGATGTCGAAGATCTTGATGCCCTCCCACGAGGACTTCTCCGTGGCGGGCTGCGAGACGCTGTTGCAGGAGTCGTCGCTGCGCGAGGAGTCGGTGGAGAGGAAGAGCAGGTCCCCCTGGACGGAGACGTCGTTCTGGCCGCCGGGGCAGAGCACCTGGCTGACGGTCTTCGGGGCCTTCGGGTTGCCTATGTCGTAGATGGTGAAGCCGTTGTAGTTTCCGGCGTAGGCGTACTTGCCCTGGAAGGCCAGGTCGGTGTTGATGACGCCCGCGTAGGTGCTCGGGATGTTGGTCAGGTGCTTGACGTTGGCGCTGTGCACGATCTCGTCCTGGCCGGGGATCTCGCCGGGGGCGAGCACGCGGCCGCCCGCCGGGTCGGCGCCCCGCGCGGCGGCGCTGCCGGGCGATAAGTCCCCGGGATCGGGGGTCGCGGCGGCGGGGCCCGCCGCGAACAGCGTGGTCAGCAGCCCGGCCGCGGCCACGGCCGCCCCCAGACTCCTGTGCCGCACTCTGGTGGTGTGCTTCGAGGTCACTGCGCCTCCCATGGGAGCCCGATGATTCCGCTCGTGGTGGGAACGTGCCCGCCGGGGTACCGGAGCGGTCCCCCGGCAGTATGTTCCCTTCATGGACATGGCAAAAGGGCCACTCGGCCGAACGACCGCGGCGGCCGTGGCCGCCGGGATCCTGCTCGCCCTGGCCGGCTGCGGGGGCGGGGACGGCGACGACGGGTCGAAGAACGGCGGCGCGGCGGTCATCGCCCCCGGCAGACCGGGCGAGAAGGCCCGCACCCTCTCCCCCGAGGAGGCCGCGAAGGCGCAGCCGGACGACAGCCCCAACGCGGCCGACCGGGCCTACGTACGGCACATGGTCGAACACCACCGGCAGGCCCTCACGATGAGCGCACTCGCCCCGGAACGGGCCTCGGCGGACGCCGTCAAACGGCCCGCCGAGCGGATCGCGGCCGCCCAGCGGCCCGAGATCGGGGCGATGGAGAAGTGGTTGGCCCGCTACCCGGCGCCCTCCGGAGCCCCGGCCGCCGGCCACGACCACGGCGCGATGCCCGGCATGGCGACCGAGCAGCAGCTGGGCGAGCTCTCCGCGGCGAAGGGCGCCGCGTTCGACCGGCTCTTCCTCACCCTGATGACCGCCCACCACGAGGGCGCCGTGAAGATGGCGGGCGAGGCGCTGGCCGCCGGGAACAACGGCGCGGTGGAGGAGATGGCCAACGAGGTGGTGGCCACCCAGAGCGCCGAGATCCACCGGATGCGCGCGATGGGCTGACGGCCGCCGGGCCCGGTGGCATGCTGGGAGCACCTGCGGGAGGAGCTCCGCCGTGCTTCGTGTCGCCGTCGTCGGTTCGGGCCCCAGCGGGGTCTACGCCGCTCAGACACTCGTACAGCAGCGTGAGGTGCCGGGCGTGCGCGTCGACGTGCTGGACCGGCTGCCCGCGCCGTACGGGCTGGTGCGCTACGGGGTGGCCCCCGACCACGAGAAGATCAAATCGCTCCAGGGCAGCCTGCGCACCGTGCTGGAGGACGAGCGGATCCGCTTCCTCGGCAACGTGCAGGTCGGCGGGGAGCAGCTGTCCACGGCACGGCTGCTGGAGCTGTACCACGCGGTGGTGTACTGCGTGGGCGCCGCGCGCGACCGGCTGCTGGGCATCCCCGGCGAAGAGCTGGCCGGGGTGCACTCCGCGACCGCGTTCGTCGCCTGGTACAGCGGGCATCCGGACGCCGTGGCCGAGGCCTTCGACCTGCCCGGGGTGGGCTCGGCGATCGTCGTCGGGGCGGGCAACGTCGCCGTGGACGTGACCCGGATGCTGGCCCGCGGCGAACCGGAGCTGTCCCCCACCGACATGCCGCAGCCGGCCCTGGGCGCGCTCGCGGACAGCGGGGTGGAATCGGTGTCGATGGTGGCCCGACGGGGTCCCTCACAGGGCAAGTTCACCACCAAGGAGCTGCGGGAGCTGGGCACGCTGCCGGGCGTGGCCGCCGTCGTGGACCCGGCCGAGCTGGCCCTCGACCCCGCGTACGCGGACGAGGGCGTGGCCGCCGCGCTGCCCGCGGCGGCCCGGCGCAACCTGGAGGTGCTGCGCGGCTGGGCCGGGCAGGACCCGGGTGACGCCCGGCGCCGGATCGGCCTGCGGTTCTACCTGCGCCCGGTGGAGGTGCTGGCCGGCCCCGGCGGCCGGGTCGCCGGGATGCGCTTCGAGCGCACCGCCCCGGACGGCCGGGGCGGGGTCACCGGGACGGGCGCGTACGAGGACGTCGAGGCGCAGCTGGTGCTGCGCTCGGTGGGGTACCAGGGGGTCCCGCTGCCCGGCCTGCCGTTCGACCCGGTGAAGGCCACGGTCCCGCACGCCGCGGGCCGGGTGCTGCGCGAGGGCCGGGCCTCGGTGGGCGAGTACGTGGCGGGCTGGATCAAGCGGGGCCCCACCGGGGTGATCGGCACCAACCGGCCCTGCGCCAAGGAGACGGCCTCCTCGCTGCTCCAGGACGCGCCGGTGCTGGCCCGGCGGGAGCTGCCGGGCGACCCGCTGGACGCGCTGCGGGCGGCGGGGCTGCACCCGGTGGAGTGGCCGGGCTGGCTGGCGATCGAGACGGCGGAGGCCGATCTCGGGCGCTCACTGGGCCGCCGCTCGGTGAAGATCCCGGACTGGCCGGGCCTGCTCGCCGCGGCGAACGCGGGGGCATGAGCCCGGCCCGATCCGGCCTGGGGGCGTCCGGAAAGTAGCGCCGTGCGCCCGCAGGGCGGTCCCGCGGCGTCCGATGCGCCGAGAGCGTGTGCCGGGCGCCGCGGGACTGGCGGGACTTTGCGGACACCCCCTAGGCGGCCCGGCGCGCCTCTTCCGCGGCGGCCGCCGCGAGCACGCTGTCGAGCAGCCCGGGGAACAGGTCCTCCAGCTCCGCGCCGCGCAGGCCGTTCATCTTCGCCGTCCCCCGGTAGGTCTGGCGGACCACACCTGCCTCCCGCAGGACGCGGAAGTGGTGCGTGGTCGTCGACTTGGTGACCGGCAGGTCGAAGTACGAGCACGCCAGTTCGTCCGGCGTGGCCGCGAGGTCCCGCACGATCGACAGCCGGATCGGGTCCGACAGCGCGTGCAGCACCGCTTCGAGCCGGATCTCGGCGGGCCCGGGATGGGCGAGCGCGCGGGTGGTGGCCGTATCCGTCACGTCTGCCCTCGTCTCGCCCGGCTCCTCTGTTCGTACGAGAACCACCGTAGTACATCGGCTGCCGCCGGAAGGGAGGCGTACGGCTGCTCGCCTGGGCTACCAGGCACGGTGGTACGAGACGGGCACCCGTACCCCGGCGCCCGGTTCGAGGGCCCGTTCGGCGCCCAGTGCGGCGGCCGCGGTGCGCGCCCAGTAGGGGTCGCGCAGCAGCTCGCGGCCCAGCAGGATCGCGTCCGCCTGCCCGTCGGCCAGGATCGCGCCGGCCTGATCCGGCTCGGTGATCAGCCCGACGGCGGCCACGGGGAGGCCGGTCCGGGCCTTGACCTCGGCCGCGAACGGCACCTGGAAGCCGGGCGCCGCCGGGATGTCCGCCTTCGGGGCCATGCCGCCGGTGGACACGTCCAGCAGGTCCACCCCGCGGACTTGGAGCAGTTCGGCCAGCCGGACCGTGTCCTCGGCGGTCCAGCCGGACTCCTCCAGCCAGTCGGTGGCGGAGATGCGGAAGAACAGCGGCAGTTCCTCGGGCCACACCGCCCGTACGGCGTCGACGACTTCGAGGGCGAAGCGGGTCCGGTTCTCGAAGGAGCCGCCGTACTCGTCGGTGCGCCGGTTGATCTGCGAGGAGAGGAACTGGCCGATGAGGTAGCCGTGCGCGCCGTGGATCTCGACGACCTCGTAGCCGGCCGCCAGCGCGCGCCGCGCGGCGGCCGCGAACCGGCCGGTGATCTCGTGGATCTCGGCGGTCGTCAGCTCGTGCGGCACGGGGTCGCCCTCGGCGAACGGCAGCGGGCTCGGGGCGCTCGGCAGCCAGCCGTCCGCCTCGGGGCCGACGTATCCGCCGCCCTCCCAGGGCCGGCCGGTCGATGCCTTCCGGCCGGCGTGGGCTATCTGGATTCCGGGGACGGCGCCCTGGGCCTTGATGAAGGAGGTGATCGGGCGCAGCGCCTCGACCTGCGTGTCGTTCCAGATGCCGAGGTCGTAGGGGGAGATCCGGCCCTCCGGGGAGACGGCCGTGGCCTCCTGGAGGATCAGGCCGGCGCCGCCCACCGCGCGGGCGGCGTAGTGCGCGAAGTGCCAGGCGTGGGCCACGCCCGCGTCCGGACCCGAGGCCTCGGCCACGTACTGGCACATCGGCGCCATCCAGATCCGGTTCGGCGCGGTGACCGAGCGCAGGGTGAAGGGCGCGAACAGGGCCTCGGCGTGGGCGGTGGGGGCGGCGGGAGCGAGGGGGACAGCACTCATGAAGGACTCTCCGGAGGTGGCCGGGCACGCCGCGCATCGGCGGCTTGTACGAGAGTCAGCGTACTACGATTCCTTCCGTACTACGAGACCTCTCGTACAAGCTCGTCGAGCTCGGCGCGCAGCGCCTCCGCGAGGGCCGCGAGGTCCGGCACGGCGGCCGCGTCGGCCACCAGGCCGTAGTGGACCGTGCCCAGGTAGGTGGAGACGGCGACCGCGAGGGAGTGGCCGCGGGCGAGCGGGGCCAGCGGATAGACCTCCCGGACCCGGCTGCCGCCGAGCGAGAAGGTGAAGCCGGGCAGCGGGACGCTGGTGACCAGGATGTCGAAGAGCATCCGGGCCGCCTGGGCGACCAGGGGGCCGCCGAGCCGGTGGCCGAGCGGGTGGACGTGGTCGGCGAGCAGGGCGACGGCCCCGGCGCCGCGGGCGGGTCCGGCCTCCTTGTTCCGGTCCATGCCCAGTCGCACCCGGTCCAGGCGCAGCAGCGGGTCCGGCTCCGCGAGCGGGAGCCGGAGCAGGTAGCCGGAGAGCCGGTTCCCGTACTTCGCCGCACCGCCGGACCGGCGGCGGGAGACCGGTATCAGGGCGCGCGGGCCGGCCCCCTCGGGCTCCGGGTCGCCCCGGCCCAGCAGCCAGCGCCGCAGGGCGCCCGCGACGAGGGCGATCAGCACGTCGTTGACGGTGCCTCCGGCGACCTTGCGGATGCGGTTGACGTCGTCGAGGTCGAGCGCGAGGCCGGCGACCGCGCGGGTGCCGGTCCGCGCCGGGGCGGCCGTCAGGGCCGCCGGTACCCCGAGCGGCAGCCCGGAGCGGGCCACGGAGGCGCCGATCTCCAGGGCCTGGCCGACGTCCTGGACCCGGGCGGCCAGCATGCCGGGGAGGTTGCGCAGCACGGAACCGGCGGGCTGCGGCTCCTGGGCCGGTCGCACGGGACCCCGTACGGTCGCCCCCTCGTCGAAGAGCATGGCCGCCAGGGCGAGGGCCCCGAGCCCGTCGGCGAGGGCGTGGTGGAACTTGAAGAGCACCGCGAAGGAGCCCGGTTCGGGCCCGGCCAGGACGTGCGCCTCCCAGGGGGGCCGGGACCGGTCCAGCGGACGCGCCATCAGGGGTCCGGCGGCGGCGTGCGGGTCGGGTGTGCGGACGAGGAACACGTGCCGGGCGGGATCGAAGTCCGCGTCGGGCGACCAGGCGGCCGCGCCGATCGGCAGCAGCACGTCGTGGATGCGGCGGCGCAGGCCGGGGACGGCGGCGCAGCGGGCGGTGAGCAGTGCGGCGGCGCGGACGGCGGGATCGGGCCCGGTGCCGGGGGCGGCTCCGGCGCCGGGGCCGTCCTGGGGGACGGCCTCGAAGACCGCGAGGGCGCCGAGGTGCATGGGGTGGGCGGCGGATTCGATCCGCCAGAAGGCGAGGTCGAGCGGGGACAGGTGCTCGGTGGCCACGTATTGCCTCTCGCGTGCGGTGGCAGAGGTGGAAGTCAACCCCTTTCGGCCTCCTACGATCAAGTAGCCACCCTCTGGATACGCCTGTTGATCGATGCCGACCGACTGCTCGGCGCAGCGGCCCGGCGGACCGGCCGCCGTCGGTGGCCGGGTGCAGACTGGCGGGAAAGGTGCGCAGCACGACGGCCGGGACGGCGAAGTCCGGAGGTGTCGACCATGTCGGAAACGATCCTGCTCGCGGGGACCCGCAAGGGCCTGTTCATCGGCCGCAGGCGGGGCGAGGGCCCCTGGGAGCTCGACGGGCCCCATTTCAACGCCCAGGCCGTCTACGCCGTCGCGGTCGACCGGCGGGGGCCCGTACCCCGGCTGCTCGTCGGCGCGGACAGCTCGCACTGGGGGCCGTCCGTCTTCAGCTCCGACGACCTCGGGGCGAGCTGGCACGAGCCCGCCGCCCCCGCCGTGAAGTTCCCGAAGGACACCGGGGCCTCCCTGGAGCGGGTCTGGCAGCTGCATCCGGCCGGCCCCGAGGCGCCGGACGTGGTGTACGCGGGGACGGAGCCGGCCGCCCTCTTCCGCTCCACGGACCGGGGCGAGTCCTTCGAGCTGGTCCGGCCGCTGTGGGAGCACCCGAGCCGGGGGAGCTGGGTGCCGGGCGGCGGCGGTGAGGGCCTGCACACGGTGCTGACGGACCCGGCCGACCCCGCCAGGGTGACGGTGGCGGTCTCCACCGCCGGGGTGTTCCGGACGCAGGACGGCGGCGCCCGCTGGACCCCCTCCAACGAGGGCGTCTCGGCGGTGTTCCTGCCGGATCCGCATCCGGAGTTCGGCCAGTGCGTACACAAGATCGCCCAGGACGCCGGGGACCGGAAGCGGCTCTACCTGCAGAACCACTGGGGCGTGTACCGCAGCGACGACGCCGGGGCCCGGTGGACCGACATCGGCGCCGGCCTGCCCTCCGACTTCGGCTTCGCGGTGGCCGCGCACCCGCACCGGCCGGACACCGCCTACGTCTTCCCGCTCAACGCCGACTCCGACCGGGTCCCGGCGGAGCACCGGTGCCGGGTGTTCCGCACCCGGGACGCGGGCGCGACCTGGGAACCGCTCACCCGCGGACTGCCCGCCGGGGACCACTACGGGACGGTGCTGCGGGACGCCCTGTGCACGGACGACGCGGACCCGGCGGGGGTCTACTTCGGCAACCGCAACGGCGAGTTGTACGCCAGCCACGACGACGGGGACAGCTGGCTGCTCCTGGCCGAGCACCTGCCCGACGTGCTGTGCGTACGGGCGGCGGTCGTCGCTCACTGAATGGGCCAGTAGAGTGACTCGCTGTGGCAGCACGACCGTTGAACGAGATCGTCGAGCCGGGCTGGGCCCGGGCTCTGGAGCCGGTGGCGGCGCAGATCGCCGCGATGGGCGACTTCCTGCGCGCCGAGATCGCGGCTGGCAGGACGTACTTGCCCGCCGGGGCGAACGTGCTGCGCGCCTTCCAGCAGCCCTTCGACGAGGTGAAGGTGCTCATCGTCGGCCAGGACCCGTACCCCACCCCGGGGCACGCGATGGGCCTGTCCTTCTCGGTGGCGCCCGATGTCAGTCCGTGGCCGCCCAGCCTCGACAACATCTTCCGCGAGCTGTATGCGGACCTCGGGGTGCCCCGGCCGGCGAACGGGGACCTGACCCCCTGGACCCGGCAGGGCGTGCTGCTGCTGAACCGCGCGCTGACCACCGCCCCGCGCAAGACCGGCGGCCATCGCGGCAAGGGCTGGGAGGCCGTGACCGAACAGGCCATCCGGGCGCTGGCCGCGCGCGGGAAGCCGCTCGTGTCGGTGCTGTGGGGCCGTGACGCCCGCAATCTGCGGCCGCTGCTCGGCGAGTTGCCGGCCGTGGAGTCCGTCCACCCCTCCCCCATGTCGGCCGCCAACGGGTTCTTCGGCTCGCGGCCGTTCAGCAGGACCAATGACCTGCTGGTTCGCCAGGGAGCCCAGCCGGTGGACTGGCGGCTTCCGGCAGCCGGTTGACCTTTCGGTTGAACGGTATACGACATTCCGCGGATAAATACGGACAGAAGCCGCCCGTTGAGGCCCTGCCCGAACACTCGGTTCCGATAAGCCAGTAGCATGCGGCGCCATGAGCTCCCCCACTGGGCCCGCGAATGGCCTGCCCGTACGAATGCCGCGACCCCGCCCTGCCGGACGGCACCGCCGACCCGAGCCCGCGGTGGCGCCAGAGGGCGCGCCCGCGCTGGTGCTCGCCGTGCCCGGTGCCCCTTCCGCCGCCTCCCGGGGGCTCGCGGAAGAGATCGTCAGCATCGGCCGCTCCGAGCTGCCGGGCCTCGACGCCCGCATCGGCTTCCTCGAGGGCGAACACTCCGAGGGCGCCGAGAGCTCCGAGTTCCCGGCCCTCTCCCGCGTCCTGACCTCGGTCGCGGCCGAGCGCATCGCCCGCGCGGAGTTCGCCCGCGCCGCCGGCCACGAGGTACCCGCGCCGACCGGCCCGGACGCCGTGGTCGTACCGCTGCTGGCCGGCCCCGACGCCGACCTGCTGCGCCGGATGCGCCAGGCCGTCATGGACTCCTCGGCCGCCGTCGAGCTGGCCGAGGTGCTCGGCCCGCACCCGCTGCTCGCCGAGGGCCTGCACGTGCGGCTCTCCGAGGCCGGACTGGCCCGCGCCGACCGCGCCCGGCTGTTCACCGTCACCACCGCCGCCGACGGCATCATCGTGGCCACCACCGGCGGCGCGGAAGCCGTCCAGGTCGCCGCGGTCACCGGCATGCTGCTGGCCGCGCGCCTCGCGGTGCCGGTCAAGGCCGCCGCGCTCGACCAGGAGGGCTCGGTGGCCGCGGTCGCCGAGCAGCTGCGCAGCGAGGGCTCGACGCAGCTCGCGCTGGCCCCCTACCTGATCGGCCCGGAGGCCGCCGAGGGGCTGCTGGACACGGCCTGCAAGGAGGCCGACTGCGCTGCCGCCGAGGTGCTCGGGGCCTACTCGGCGCTCGGCAAGCTCGTCGTCACCCAGTACTCCGCGGCGCTCGGCCTCACCCAGGGCGCCGCTGCCCACTGATCCCGCGCAGGTCCGCACGGACGAGGGCCCGCGCCCCGGAGGTCGAATCCCGGGGCGCGGGCCCTCGTCCGTGCTCGGGCTCTGCCGGTCGGGTCAGGCGAAGACCACGCAGGTCGCGGCCGGCACCGCCACCGAGCCGGCCCGGTGCGGCCGGCCGGTGAGCGGGTCGACGTCGAACCAGGTGACGTCCCCGGAGCGCTCGTTGGCCGCGTACAGCCGGCGCCCCGAGGGGTCGGCGGCGAGGTCCCGGGGCCAGCTGCCGCCGCAGTCCACGCTGCCCGTGAGCCGCGGCTTCTCGGCCCCGTCGGCGAGCGAGAGGGTGACGATGGCGTCCGAGCCGCGCACGGCCGCCCACACGAAGCGGCCGTCGGGCGAGGCCACCACGGCCGACGGGTAGGCCCGTACGCCCCCTGGAGCGGCCGCAGGCGCGATCGGAACCTCGACCATCGGTTCCAGTTGCCCGGAGCCCGCGTTCCAGCGGCAGACGGTCAGCTGCGGCTCCAGCTCGTGCAGGACGTAGACCACCTCGCCGTCCGGGTGGAAGACGAGGTGTCGCGGGCCCGTCCCGGCGCGCAGCGCGCTCTCGCCGTGCAGGCGCAGCGCCCCGGTGGCCGGGTCCGGCGCGCAGACCCTCACCGAATCGGTGCCGAGGTCCACGCTGAGCACCCAGCGGCCGCCGGGATCGGGCAGCACCTGGTGGGCGTGCGGCCGTTCCTGGCGGCTCGCGTCGGGGCCGGAGCCCTCGTGGGCGAGGACCGAGGGGGGCCCGCAGAGCCCCCCGTCCGCGGCGAGCGGGAGGCTGCTGACGCTGCCGGAGGTGTAGTTGGCGGTCAGCAGCCGGCGCCCGGCCACGCTGAGGTGGGTCGGTCCGGAGCCGCCGACGCGGACGGCGGGGCCGAGGGCGGCGAGGCCCTGGGGGGTGGGCCGGAAGGCGGCGGCCGCACCCTGCTCCGTCTCGCTCACGGCGTAGAGCACGCCGGTGCCCCGGTCGAGGGCGAGGTACGAGGGGTCCGCGACCGCGTCGGTGGCGGACAGGAGGGTCAGCGCACCCGTCGCCGGGGCCACGGCCGCGGTGGTGATGCCGCGGCCGCCTCCCGAGGTGAACGAGCCGATGTGGGCCCGCAGTCCGCCGCTCCGGCCCCTGCCGTCCGCGCCTGCGGTGCCATCGGTGCCTTCGGTGCCGTCCACCGGATCCCCCTCTTCGCCGTTCGGATCGACCGTGCGGAGCCGACGCTAACAGAAGGGTCTAGACCAGATCCCGCCCTCGGGCCCGTTCCTGCGCGCCCGGGTGGTGCACGTACGCCGTCGAGCTCGGCCGGTCCTCGTACGTGCGGTGGAAGACCGGGGTGGCGGAGCCCGAGATCGGCGGCACGATCCAGGACCAGTCGGCGCCCACCTCGCGCCCCTTGCGCTCCTCGCGTTCCATGTGGCTGAGGAAGCGCCGGGACTCGGTGTGGTGGTCCGCGATGGTGACCCCGGCCCGGTCGAACGAGTGCAGTACGGCCCGGTTGAGCTCGACGAGCGCACGGTCCTTCCACAGCGAGCGGTCGCTGGCGGTGTCGAGGCCGAGGCGCCGGGCGACGGCGGGGAGGAGGTTGTACCGGTCGGTGTCGGCGAGGTTGCGGGCGCCGATCTCGGTCCCCATGTACCAGCCGTTGAAGGGCGCGGCCGGATAGTGGATCCCGCCGATCTCCAGGCACATGTTGGAGATGGCGGGTACGGCGTGCCAGCGCAGCCCCCAGTCCGCCCAGCCGGCGTCGTCGGGGTGCTCGATCGGGACTTCCAGCACGGCGTCCGCGGGGGTGTCGAACCAGCGGGGCTTGTCGTCGACGCCCTGGACCACCAGCGGCAGCAGATCGAAGGGGGTGCCCGCGCCCCCGGTCCAGCCATGGGCGAGCAGCGCACTGGTGAGCGGTGCGTTGCGGGCGTCGCCCACGGTGACGGAGTGGTGGTCGCCGTAGCCGGCGTACCGGACGAGCTGCTCGCTCCAGATCAGCGGGCCGGGGCGGTCCGGGGCGTCCGGGGCGAAGACGGTGATGGTGGGTCTGACCCGGCCGCCGTTGGTCGCGTCGCGCAGGTGCTCGAAGCACTCGGCGGCTATCGCGTCGGCGTCGGTGAGCTCGCGGCGGTCGCGCACGCGCAGCGAGTTCCAGTACAGCCTGCCGATGCAGCGGTTACTGTTGCGCCAGGCGACACGGGCCCCGTGGACGAGCTCCTGCGGGGTGTGCCGGTAGCTTCCGGTGTCCGCGAGCTCGGCCCGCACGGCGGCGAGCCGGGCCCGCGGATCACCCGCCTGCGGATTCTCCCGGTGGAAGAGTCGGATGAACTCCTCGGCTGCTTCCCACACTTGGGCTGTGGTCGAGCGCTGTTGAAGTATTTCCATCCCGGGCGGTTACCCCCTGTCCGACCAGATCCACCCTGTACGTGCCGGATGAATGTGCTATCAACACCCACCCGTTGTACATGCCGCAGGTCAGCGGCATGGGGCACGTGCGAGCGGCGCAACTCCACCGGGTGATCTGGGGGCCATTGCCCTGCGGAGCGGGCCTGACTGGGCGTAGGATCCGCCGCCATCAGGGTTCTGACCTCGTGGATCAGGGACGGGGCCGGGTCAGGCGGTGATGGTGAGGGGCGCGCGCGGGTCGGTGCGCAGGGGGGCGTGGAGGGCCACGAGGGCGTGCTCCAGCCCGTGCAGGTGCGCGAGGGCCGGCTCCGCGGCGGCGGGCCGCGGCTGGGCGGGACCGGCGTGCTCCGCCGTGGCGCGCGGGGCGGTCAGCGCCTCGACGGCGGTCTCCACCCGCCAGCACGCGGCGGCCAGCCGTGCGTCGTGCGAGGCCTGCGGGTCGGCGGCGACGGCCACCAGTCCGCGCACCTCGCGGGCGCAGTCGTCGAGCAGCCCGAGGACCTGCCGGGCCCGGGCCTTGCGGGCGCGCAGCGGGCTCAGCGGGTGGACGAGGGGCGCGAGTGCCATCCGTACCCGGCCCAGCAGCAGTTCGAGTTCGGCCGCGTGCGGGGCGGGATCGGCGTCGGGGTCCCCGGCGAGGCGGTCGAGGGCGGCCGCCGTGGAGGCCCGTACGCAGTGCAGGGCGCGCTGGATCCAGGCGTCGTTGGCGGCGTGCGTGGTGACCGGGAGGACGAGCACCACGGCGAGGGCGGCGCCCAGCGCGCCGATCGCGGTCTCCTCGAAGCGCAGGAGCAGCAGTCCGGGGTGGAGGACGCCGAGGAGCCCGTAGAGCAGTCCGGCCATGACGGTGACGAAGAACATCATCCAGGAGTACGAGGGCGCCGCGGTGTAGAAGATCCCGAAGACGCATACGGCGACCAGCGCCGCGGTGGGCGCGGGCGCGCCGTGCAGGGGCACGGCGATCAGCAGCCCGGCGGCGATGCCGACGACCGTGCCGACGACCCGGCGGAACCCGCGGACGAGGGTCTCGCCGCGGGAGGCGGTGTTGACGAAGATCCACCAGGCGGTGCCGACGGCCCAGTACCAGCGGTCGTCGGAAAGCGCCTGGCCGATGCCGAGCGCGAAGGCGCAGGCGGCGGTGGCCTGGAAGGCCTGCCGTGTGGTCGGCCGGGCCAGACGGGTGCCGGGCAGGCCGGGCGGCGCGGCCGGCGGCGGGGTGCGCCGCTCGATCGGCCACAGGACGTACCGCACCGCTCCGGCGGAGAGCAGCGCCAGCCCGACGGCGGCGTACAGCTCGGGCAGCTGGCCGGGTACGGCGTGCAGGAACTGCGTGACGAAGAACATCATGAAGCCGAAGATCCCGAGGGCGTGCCCGCGCGGCCCCCAGCGGCGGGCGTAGACCCCGGCGAACACGACGGCGAGGAAGGCCGCGTCCCGGGCGAGGGGTGTCCCGTGCAGGGTGGTGGCCAGCGCGAGGACGGGGAATCCGGCGACGGGCAGCAGGGCGCTGGTCACGCGCTGGGCCCGCACGGTCGGGTCGAGCACGGTGAACAGGGTGAGCAGGGCCGCCAGTCCCCCGGTGATGGAGGCGGTGAGGGAGAGGCCGCAGAGCTCGGACACGGCGACGGCGAGCCCGATGCCGAGCACGGCCCGCAGCGAGTTGCGCAGTCTCAGGCGCCCCGGATCCGGAGCCACGAACATCCTCTTCACGGCGGTGTGCCGCCCCCCTTGCAGTGCTGCGCGCCGTTCCGCGTCCGCCCGGGGGTGGTGGGCGGCACGCGGACACGGCGAAGGCACCGCGCTCCGGACCGGCCTCGTTGCCGCCCGGCGCTGCGCGGCGCCGTAAGTACATGGATACGACACAGATAAGCATCCGGAGGCCCACTGGCTCAACACGGCTTCGGATCACTGGACCATTGGTGCACTACCGGGGGGTATTTTCCGGCCGGTGGCGACCAACGGACCAGCGCCCGCTCAGGCGGGGCGGCGGGCGCGGCAGAAGAAGTGCTCCTCCGGCTCGGCCCCCTCCGGGCGGAACAGGGCGGTGTGGTGCTCCACCACCTCCAGCCCGGCCCCGCCCAGCAGCCGCAGGTGCTCCGCCGGGGACAGGCTGCTGACGGTGACCTCGTGCCCCATCCACACGATGTCGAGGTCGCTGATGTCCCCCGGCACGGTGGCCAGTACGAAGTACCCGCCGGGCGCCACCCAGGACGCCATCCGCTCCAGGGCCGCGGCCACCTCCCGCTTGGACATCACGAGCAGCGGGAAGAAGGAGCACACCGCGTCGAAGCCGCCCTCGGCGGGCGTGTAGGTGCGGACGTCGGCCTGCTCGAAGCGGGCCTGCGGCACCCGGGAGCGCGCGAGATCGACCATGTGCGCCGAGACGTCGATGCCGGTCACCTCGCAGCCCGCCCGGGCGAGTGCCTCTGCGGTCGGCCGGCCCGTACCGCTGCCGACGTCCAGCACGCGGGCGCCGGGGGCGAGGCGGGCCGTGAGCCAGTCCAGGGTCGCGAGCTGTCCGGGGACGCTCCCGAACACCTCCTCGTACCGTGCGCCGACCTCGTCGAAGACCTCTGCCGCGGACTTGCCGCCCTTGATCGGCTCCCCCACCGTCACCCTCGATCCGTGCTCACCGCCGCCCGGCCGGTCCGGACGCCGTGGAGGTTCTGCCCGGGCGGGCGGCAGGGAAACGGCGGGGCCACGTGCTCATCCCGGGATCCGGGCCGCGGCCCGGCCCGTGTCGATGGCCTCCAGGTCCGCCGTCAGGGTGTCGAGCCAGGCCGTCGTGGCGAAGTACGCGAGCCCGGCGTCGGGCGGCGCCGCCTCGGTGGGCGCGGGCACCGCCTCGGGAAGGAGGGGCGCTGCGCGGCCCGGGGTGCCGCTCCCGGTCTTCGGCGGGGTGTCGGCCTCCGCCGCGGCACGGCGCAGTCCGGCCGCCACCCGCGCCGCGTACTCCTGGAGCCCCGCCGCCTCACCGCGCGCGAGCGGTGTCCCGTCGGCGCTGCCCAGCACCCGGCCGGCGCCCCAGAGCACGTGGTGCCCGGTCATCACCGCGGCCTGCCAGTCGGGGCCCGGCCCCGCCGGGCGCTGCGTCTCGCTCTGGTACTGGGCGTACGCCGACTCGGCCATCACCAGCGCGACCCGGACCCGGTGCTCCTCGTCCCCGGGGGGTTCCGGGAGCCGGCCGGGCGCCGCGACGACGGCGGTGGTCGACTCGACGTCGTCGGCGCAGGCGCGCAGCAGCCCGGCCGCCGCCCGGCTCAGTTCGTCATGGGCCCCGCGCGGCCAGGCCAGCAGACCGCACACGATCCCGATCGAGCTGCCGATCAGCACGTCCAGGAAGCGGACCTCGGCCAGCTGCCAGGTGACCGGGGACAGCTGGGCGAAGACGACGGAGACGACCAGCGTGAACAGGGCCTGCGCCCAGCCCACGCCGCGTACCGGCCCGACGGTGAACGTGAACAGCATCAGCGGCACGAGCGCGATCGCGTACGCGGTGGTCTGCCCGCCGGCCAGTGCGAGCACCGTGCCGGCGGCGAGCGCGCCCACGAAGGTGCCGATCAGTGCGCTGCGCACGGTGCCCCGGGTCTGCACGGCGGTGGTCCGGGTGAGGCTGATGACCGCGAGCATCGCCCAGAAGCCGTGCGGGAGGGAGTCGAGCCCGGCCACGGTGCGGGCCACGGCGAGGGCCAGCGCGATCCGTACGGCGTTCTGGAAGTGCACGGACCGCGGCCCGGTGTGCGCGGCGAGCCGGTGCCACCACAGGGCGACGGTGCTCTGCCGGACGTACCAGAAGCGGTCCGCCGCGTCGGCGGCCGGGTGCGCCCGCCGCCCCTTCACGGCGATCTCCGCCGCCGTGCGCAGCGCCACGGCGGCGTCCGCGACCTCCAGCAGGGCGGCCTGCCGGCGGCGGGACTCCGGCAGTTCGGCCGGGGTTCGGGCGTTGCGGGCCCGCAGGCGCAGCAGTTCCGCCGAGTCCAGGGCGGGCGGGCGCCGGTCGCGCAGCAGGGTCGCGGTCCCGGTCGCGGATTCGCGGACCGCGCCGAGGAGGTCGATCCCGGCCTGTCTCGGCTCCCGCCCGGCCGCCGGTGCGGGCAGGTTCCGCAGCCGGGAGAGCAGGGTGCGCGCGGCCAGCCCGGTGTGGGCCATGGCCCGATCGCGCAGGCCCGGCCCGGCGGGCCGTTCCGCCTCCGGTACGCGGGAGGCGCGCAGCGCCTCGGCCGCCGCCCGGGCGCGCTCGGCCGCCGGAGCGGCCAGCAGGTAGGGCGGGTGCCCCAGTGCGACGGCGCACCGGGCGGCCTCGGCCGAGGCGCCCGCGGCCCGCTCCGCGTACGTCACCGCGCGGGGGTCGGGCAGGACACACGCCTCGGCGAAGATCAGGAGCAGCAGGCCGGCGAGGGTGCCGCCCAGCCGCTCGCCGAGGGTGTGCGGGAGGTACGGCGGGAAGCTCGGCAGGATGTAGAGCAGTTGGAGCCCCGGCGCGACGCCCGCCGCCCGCGGTCCGGCCGCCGAGGAGAAGGCCACGCAGAAGCCGACGACCGCCATGCCGAGGACGGCGCTCCAGGTCCGTACGGCGAGGAAGGTGCCCAGGACGACCAGGAGGCAGGCCACCGGGAGCAGCCTGACCATGACGGCGGCCCGCTGCCGTCCGGTGCCGGGGATCCGGGCGAGCCCGGCCAGGGAGACGGCGCCGAAGAGGGCGTAGGTGGCGGCGACGGGCCGGTCGAATCCGTACAGGAACACGAAGAAGCCGGTGCAGGAGGCGAACGTGGTCCGGACGGCGCGGCGCGCGGCCGCCGGCACCGGGCCGGTGCCCGTCCGGAGTTCCCGTTCGAGTTCCCCAAGGGCTCGCACGGTTTCAGAATCCCACGGGGACGGCCGCGGGACCTGGGGACGGACTCAGGGGTGGGTGTTCCAGCCCGCGATCACCGGGAGGCCGTGTTCGGTGGACAGGATGCTGACGGTGCCGGTGCGCAGGAGGAAGAGCCGGCCGTCCTGCGGGGGCAGGCCCAGGTAGCGGGCGGTCAGGACCCGCAGGAAGTGCCCGTGGGCGACGATGACGGCGTCGCCGCGGTCCTCGGCGAGGACCTCGGCCGCGCGGGCCAGGGCGCGGTCCGCGCGGGCGCCGACCTGGGCGGCGTCCTCGCCGGGGTGTTCGGCGTCGCCGGGCGGGACGCCGTCGGTC
This sequence comes from Streptomyces sp. NPDC001903, assembly GCF_042891345.1. Lineage (NCBI taxonomy): Bacteria > Bacillati > Actinomycetota > Actinomycetes > Kitasatosporales > Streptomycetaceae > Streptomyces > Streptomyces sp. NPDC001903. Next base: position 209,778 of record NZ_JBIASZ010000013.1, on the reverse strand, counting down.
CACAGGGACCAGTGCGGCCGGGTCCGCCGGATCTCGGCCGTGGTGATGCCCTCGTAGCCGCCGTAGTCCCATTCGTACAGGTCGGGGTCGGTGACGCCGCCGCTCAGTCCGGCGAGCTCGGCCGTGGCGACGGCCCGGCGCAGCGGGCTGGTCAGCACCAGGGCGAAGTGCCGGTCGCGGAAGTACGGGGCCAGCGAGATGGCCTCCTCGACCCCGGCCGCGGTCAGCGGGATGTCGGTCCGTCCGGTGTGGCGCCCGTTGGCGCTCCATGCGGTCTCGCCGTGCCTCACCAGCAGCAGGTCGCTCATTCTCCGGACCCTAAGCCCTCCGGCATGTCGGCGCCGGAGGATTCGGACGGCATGTCACGTTCGGGCGTCATGGACGTGAGCGCGCACCCGTCGCGGCTGCCCCGTGGCGGCCTTCGCCTTCGGGACGGTGTGCGGGGCCCGGCTCGCAGGCGCGTCGGAGGCGCCCGGGCGGCGCTGGTCCGCGCGCTGAGCGGTCGGCCGCCGCCGGGCGCCGGGCACCACGGCCGCGCGTGAATCGATGCGCAAACGCTGCGAGTGGCCGGCCGGGTGCGCGCTCGCGAGGCTCGGACCATGGACGAAGCCATGGACGAGAGGGCGCGCGAGGAGTGCGTCGCGGCGGGTTTCGCGGCGGGCGACGAGCGGTGCATGGAGGCCGTCTACCGGCGCTGGCGGCCGCTGGTGCACTCGATCGCCCACCGGTGCCTGGGCGACGAGCGGGAGGCCGAGGACGTCACCCAGCAGGTGTTCCTCGCCGCCTGGCACGGCCGGCTCCGCTACCGGCCGGGGCCGGGCGGGCTCGGGGCCTGGATCACCGGCATCACCCGCCATAAGGTGGCCGACGCCCTGGAGGCGCGGACCCGGCGGGCCCGGGCCGCGGCGGCCGCCGTACGCGCCACCCCCGGTGCGGCCGACCGGCCCACGGGCCCCCCGCCGGCGGAGGCGGAGCAGGTCCTGGACCGGGTCGTGGTCCTCGGGGAGCTGGCCAGACTGCCGTCCGAGCAGCGGCGGGTGCTGCACCTCGCCTTCTACGCGGACCTGACCCAGACGCAGATCGCGGATCGCACGGGGCTGCCGCTGGGCACCGTCAAGAGCCATATGCGAAGGGCTCTGCACCGGCTGCGCCGGTCCCTGCCCGCGGCGGCGCCAGCGACTCGATGACGGCGAGGCCCGAGCGCAGCCCGTACAGCCGCTCGGTGCGCGGCCCGGGCACGTCCGCTCCCCAGCCGGGTCCGGCGAGCAGCAGCGCCGGACGGGTGCGGGCACCGCGCAGCCCCCACTCGATGCCGGCCACCGACCGGGCCAGGGCCGGGTCGGCGGTCGTACGGGACTGTGCCCACAGGACCACGCTGTGCGGGCCGGTGCGCCGCACGGCATCGTGCAGGGCCTCGGCGGGCAGGGCGGCTCCGAACATGCGGGCGGGCACGCCCCGCTGGCCGAGGACCGCGGTCAGGGCCTCGATGGGCAGGCTGTGCTGCTCGCCGGGGACGCAGGCCAGCAGGACGGGCGGGCTCCGGGGCGGCTCGGGCAGGGGCCGGATGCGGTGCAGCGCCGCGGAGATCTGCCAGGACAGCAGGTGTTCGACCTCCACGTAACGCTCCCCGGCGGTGGCCCATTTGCGTCCCACGGCGTGCAGGGTCGGCGCGATGACCTCCTCCCAGGCCGTGACCAGGCCGTCCTCGGCCAGTACCCCCTCGAGCAGCTCCGCCACCGTCGGCGCGTCCAGGCGTACGGCGGCCCGCGAGAGCCCCCGGCACTCCGGGCGGACCGCCCCGAGCGGGAGGGCGTCGGGCCCGCCGGGGGACGTCGGCGGGCCCGGTGACGCGACTGCGCCGCGCGCTCCGGGGGCGCCGCCGAGCGCGGCCCGGGCCGCCTCGGCGGGCGGCACCCCGTCGGCGGTGAGCCGGCACATCAGCTCCAGCCGGGCGATGTCCCCGGGGGTCCAGCGGCGGTGCCGGCCGGGTTCGCGACGGGCCGGGCCGATCGCGTACCGGCGCTCCCAGGAGCGCAGCGTCGTCGGCGAGACCCCGAGGCGCCGGGCGACGGCGCCGGTGCTCAGCGCGGCGGGGGGCCGGGACTGTGTCCGGGGCTGAGTGGGCTGAGTCCGGGTCTGCGGTGGTGTCTGGGGCTGCGGTGGTGTCTGGGGCGCGCGGTCCACCCGCTCACGATAGGGCGCCGGGACCGGGCAGGCCCCTCACTGCGCGCCCCGTCCGCGCCGGAACCGGTCGAGTCCGTCGGCGAGTTCCACGATCGGGTCCGGGTAGGCGTACCGGGCCCGCTCGGGTGCGGGCAGCCGCCAGGGCTCGTGCACCTTCGGGGAGTCCAGCCCTGCGAGCTCCGGCACCCAGCGGTGCACGAAACGGCCCTCCGGGTCGTAACGCAGGCCCTGGCGCACCGGGTTGAGGACGCGGTTGGGCCGGGTGTCCGTGCCCGTCCCGGCCGCCCACTGCCAGTTGAGCTGGTTGTTGGCGAGGTCGCCGTCCACGAGGAGGTCCAGGAAGTACCGGGCGCCGATCCGCCAGTCCACGTAGAGGGTCTTGGTGAGGAAGCTGGCGGTGAGCAGCCGGCCCCGGTTGTGCATCCAGCCCTCGTGGCGGAGCTGGCGCATGGCCGCGTCGACCACGGGGTAGCCGGTGCGGCCCTCCTTCCAGGCTTCGGCCTCCTCCTCGGCGGCCGCTCCGGTGCGCCAGTGGTCGCGGCGGTCGCGGTAGTCCCGTACGGCGCTCTCGGGGCGGGCGGCGAGCACTTGGTGGTGGAAGTCGCGCCAGCAGATCTGCCGGACGAAGGCCTCGGCGCCCGGGTCCGCGGTGGGACCCGTGGCGGAGGCTCGGGCGCGGTGGACGGCCTCGGTGGGCGAGAGCGTGCCGAAGTGCAGGTGCGGGGAGAGCCGGGAGGTGGCGTCGCCCGCAAGGTCGTCATGGGCGTCCGCATAGCGGGAGAGGCCCGCGCGCAGCCAGCGCCTGAGGAGCTCGCGGGCCTCGTGCTCGCCGCCGCGGGCCAGGCCCGGGGAGACCCCGGTGACGTCCGCGCGCCGCGGCAGCGGGTCGGAGCCGATGCCCTCGGGCACCCGGACGGCGCGCGGCGCGGCGGCGACGGGGCGGGGCGGCAGTTCGGACCAGCGGCGGAAGTACGGGGTGAACACGGCGAAGTGGTCGGAGCCCGCGGGGAGTACGGCCCCGGGGGCGGCGACCGTGACCACCGCCTCGTGCACGTAGAGCCGCACGCCCTCGGCTTCGAGGGCGGCGCGCAGGCGCTCCTCGCGGGCCTGGGCGTAGCCGCTGACCCCGGCCGCCATGTGGACCTCGTCGGCCTCGCACTCGCGGACCAGGGCTGCGACTTCGGCGACGGCGTCGCCCGAACGCAGCACCAGGCGGCCGCCGCGCTCGCGCAGTCCGGCATCGAGGTCGGCCAGGCAGTCGGCGAGGAAGGCGAGCCGGTTGGGCGCGGCGAAGCCGGCGGCGTCGACGGCCCGGTCGCGGACGAAGAGCGGCACCACCCGGTCGCAGGAGGAGAGGGCCGCGCGCAGCGGCGGGTGGTCGTGCAGGCGCAGGTCGGAGGTGTACAGGACCACCGCGACGTTCATGGGTTCTCTCGCTCCGCGTCGGGGCCGGGGGGACGGCTGTCTTCCGGTACTTCGCCGGACCCGGAGCGTTCGGATGCAGGGCGTTCGGACGCGGGTCGGTCTGATGCGGGCCGGCCGGACGCGGGCAGGCCGGACGCGATGCCCCGGGTCGCGGCGGCGGCCGCCTCGGCGGCCTCGTCGTCCAGGCGGCGCGCGGCGCGGGCGATGTTGCGGGCCATGCCGCCGAAGACCACGGCGTGGAAGGGCGACACGCTCCACCAGTAGAGGTGGCCGAGCAGCCCGTGCGGATGGAACAGGGCCCGCTGCCGGTAGCGGGCGGCCCGGACCGCGCCGCCTGCGTCCCGGTCACCGCCCGGCGGCGCGGCCGGCTCCGCGCACATCTCCAGCCAGGCCAGCCCCGGCAGCCGCATCTCCGCGCGCAGCCGCAGCAGGCGGCCCGGTTCGATCTCCTCCACCCTCCAGAAGTCCAGGGAGTCACCCACCCGCAGCCGGGCCGCGTCCCGTCGGCCGCGCCGGATCCCGACCCCGCCGACGAGCCGGTCGAGCCATCCCCGTACGGCCCAGGCCAGCGGGAACGAGTACCAGCCGTTCTCCCCGCCGATGCCCTCCACCACCCGCCACAGGGCGCCGGGCGAGGCGTCGACCGCGCGTTCGCGCCGGTCGGTGTAGAGGCTGCCGCCCGCCCAGTCGGGGTCGGTCGGCAGCGGATCGCTGGGCGCACCGGGCAGCGAGGCGGAGGACCAGCGGGTGGTCACGTCCGCCTCGCGCACCCGCCGCAGGGCCAGGGAGACGGCCCGGTCGAGGCCGATCGGGGTGCCGGGCGGATCGGGGACGTACCGCGCGATGTCGTGCTCCGCGCACACGACCTCGTGGCGCAGGGATTCGGCCAGCGGCCGGGCCAGGGCCCGCGGCACGGGCGTGACCAGGCCGATCCAGTGGCTGGACAGCCGCGGGGTCAGCATCGGGACGCGCAGGATGAGCCGGCGGGGCAGCGCGGCGGCGATGGCGTAGCGGCGCATCATCTCCTCGTACGTGAGCACGTCGGGGCCGCCGATGTCGAAGGTGCGGCTGACCTCGGGCGGCATGGCGGCGCTGCCGACGAGGTAGCGCAGGACGTCGCGGACGGCGATGGGCTGGACCCGGGTGCCGACCCAGCTGGGGGTGACCATGACGGGGAGCCGTTCGGTCAGGTAGCGCAGCATTTCGAAGGAGGCCGAGCCGGAGCCGATGATGACCGCGGCGCGCAGGACGGTGGCCGGCACCCCGGAGTCGAGGAGGATCTCGCCGACCTCGGCACGGGAGCGCAGGTGCGGGGACAGGTCACGGACCGGGATCCCGGCCGGCGTGAGCCCGCCGAGGTAGACGATGCGGCGGACTCCGGCCGCGCGGGCCTGTTCGGCGAAGATGCGGGCGGCGGTGCGGTCGCGGTCCTCGAACCCGGATCCGGCGCCGAGCGCGTGCACGAGGTAGTAGGCGACGTCGATGCCGCGCAGGGCCGCCGCGACGGACTCGGCGTCGGTGACATCGCCGCGGACGATCTCGCTCCGCCCGGCCCACGGGTGGTCGCGCAGTTTCTCGGGGGATCGGGCCAGGCACCGGACGCGGTGTCCTGCGTCGAGGAGCTCGGGCACCAGGCGCCCTCCGATGTAGCCGGTGGCCCCGGTGACCAGGCAGTGCAGACCGGTGGTGGCCGTCATCGCTCTCTCCGTTCCTCGGCGTTCCTCGACGCGTGCCCCTGAGGGGATTCCGGCGGACCGCCGTCGGCGGATGCACCGGTCCGCGGGAAGGGCACCGCATGGGGCCATTGGTACAGTCGCGACATGGCGGTGGACGAGCTCGACACCCGGATCCTGCGTCTGCTGATCGAACAGCCGCGCACCAGCGTCCGCGAGTACGCCCGGATCCTCGGGGTCGCGCGCGGCACCCTGCAGGCCCGGCTGGACCGGCTGGAGCGCACCGGGGTGATCACCGGAACCGGTCCCGTCCTCTCCCCCGCGGCGCTCGGGCATCCGGTGCTGGCCTTCGTGCACATCGAGGTCACGCAGGGGCACCTGGACGAGGTCGGCGAGGCCCTGGCCGCCGTGCCCGAGATCATCGAGGCCTTCTCCATCACCGGCGGCGGGGATCTGCTGACCCGGGTGGCGGCCCGGGACAACGCACACCTGGAGGACGTGATCCAGCGGCTGATCCGGCTGCCGGGCGTGGTCCGCACCCGTACGGAGGTGGCGCTGCGCGAGCGCGTGGCGCACCGGCTGCTGCCGCTGGTGGAGTCCGTGGGACGGGCGGCGCGCAAACCCTGACAGGATGACGGGGACAGGCACGTAACCGGCAGGACGGGCAGAGCGGATGATTTCCGTCATATTCGATCTCGACGGCACCCTCGTGGACAGCGAGCCGAACTACTACGAGTCCGGGCGCCGCACCCTGGCACGGCACGGCGTCCCCGACTTCACCTGGGAGCAGCACGCGCACTTCATCGGCATCGGCACCCTGGAGACGCTGGAGATCCTCAGGGACCGGTACGGGATCCGGGCGCCGGTGGAGCAGCTGCTGGCCGAGCAGAACGCCGCGTACCTGGAGCTGGCCCGGACCGGGACCGAGGCCTTCCCCGAGATGGGGAGGTTCGTGGAGCGGCTGCACGCGGAGGGGGTCCCGATGGCGGTGGCGTCCGGGTCCTCGCGCGAGGCGATCGACGCCGTGCTGGTGGGGACGGGCCTGGACTCGCTGCTGACCACGGTGGTCTCCGCCGAGGAGGTGGCGCACGGCAAGCCCGCCCCCGACGTGTTCCTGGAGGCGGCCCGGCGCCTCGGCGCGGACCCCGCCGACTGCGTGGTCGTCGAGGACGCGGCCCCGGGCGCCCGGGCGGCCCGCGCGGCAGGCATGTACTGCGTGGCCGTCCCGTACGTGGCCGCCACCGCCGACGACCCGGCGTTCGCGGCGGCCGACCTCCTCTTCCCCGCCGGCCAGCCGGAATTCACCGCGGAGGCCGCACACGCCTGGCTCTCCTCCCTGCAGTCGGCCTAGGCCGACACCCCCTGGGGAAGATCCCGCGATCGCCGCGGGTTGGTAGAACCGTGAACGACATGGTGCGGGGTGCGGCGGACGTGGACGTGGTGGTCATCGGTGCCGGACAGGCGGGGCTGTCCAGTGCGTACCACCTGGCGCGGGCCGGGACCGGGCACGTGGTGCTCGACCACGCACCGCGGCCCGGCGGCGCCTGGCAGTTCCGCTGGCCCTCCCTCACGTACGGCAAGGTGCACGGGATGCACGCCCTGCCCGGCATGGAGCTCACGGGCGCCGACCCGCTGCGGCCGTCCTCCGCGGTGATCGGGGAGTACTTCGCGGCCTACGAGGACCGCTTCGGACTGCGCGTACGGCGCCCCGTGGACGTCACGGCCGTACGGGACGGGGGCGACGGGCGGCTGCGGGTGGAGTCCTCGGCCGGGGTCTGGACCGCGCGGGCACTGATCAACGCGACCGGGACCTGGGACCGGCCGTTCTGGCCGCGCTACCCGGGCCAGGAGACCTTCCGGGGCCGCCAGCTGCACACCGCGAACTACCCGGGGCCGCAGGAGTTCGCCGGGGCCCGGGTGGTCGTGGTGGGCGGGGGCACCTCGGCGGTGCAGCACCTGCTGGAGATCGCGGAGGTGGCGGCGGAGACCACCTGGGTGACCCGTCGGCCCCCGGTGTTCCGCGACGGGAGCTTCGGCGAGGCCGAAGGCCGGGCGGCGGTGGCCCTGGTCGACGAGCGCGTGCGCCGAGGACTGCCGCCGCAGAGCGTGGTCAGCGTGACCGGACTCCCGCTGAACGAGGCCGTCCGGGCCGGGCTGGCCTCCGGGGTGCTGGAGCGGCGGCCGATGTTCGACCGGATCACGGCGACCGGTCCCGCCTGGGCGGACGGACGGCGGGTGGAGGCCGATGTGATCCTGTGGGCCACCGGCTTCCGGGCCGCCATCGAGCACCTGGCCCCGCTGCACCTGCGCGAGCCCGGCGGCGGCATCCGGGTCGAGGGCACCCGCGCGGTCCGCGACGAGCGGATCCACCTGGTCGGCTACGGTCCGTCGGCGTCGACGATCGGCGCCAACCGCGCCGGAGGCGCCGCGGTCCGTGAAATCCGCCGCCTGCTGGCCCGCGGCACCCACGGCGGGGAACGGGCGGACCGCGCCGACGACGCCCTCGAACCGGCCGCGGCCCGCTCGGCCTGAAGCGCCTGAAGCGCCTGAAGCGCCTGGGACGGCCTAGCCGGCGCGGGAGCCCGCACGGGCGTGCCCGGCGGCCGTGTCGCTGGTCCCCGACCCGGTACCGGTACCGGTGCCGGCATCGGCGCCGGCCCGGATCCGGTTGAACTCGGCGACGTGCTTCTTGTGCTCCTCGTACGTCGCCGAGAAGCGGGTGTCCCCCGGCTTCACGGTCACGAAGAACAGCCAGTCGCCGGGCGTCGGCGCGACGGCCGCGGCCATGGCCTCCAGGCCCGGGCTGTCGATCGGCGTGGGCGGGAGGCCCTGGCGCTCGTAGGTGTTGAAGGGGCTGTCGATCCGCGTCTCGCTCAGCTTGGTGTCCACCGTGCTGCGGTTCAGCGCGTAGTTGATGGTGGAGTCCATCTGGAGCGGCATCGAGCGCGCCAGCCGGTTGTGGACCACGCGGGCGACCTTGCCCCGGTCCGTGCGGGACTCCGCCTCCGCCTCGATGATGCTGGCGAGCGTGGCCGTCTGATACGGGGTCATGCCGTGCGCCTTGGCGCCGTCGGCGACCGCCTTGGTCGCCAGCTTCCGGTTGGCCGTGTCCACCATGTACGCGAGCAGCGTGGCCGGTGTGGACGCGGAGGTCACCGGGTACGTCGCCGGGAACAGGAAGCCTTCCGGATTGCCCTTCGCCTCCGCGGGCAGGGCGAGTACGGCCGTGGGGACGGCCGCCTTGGTGGAGCCGGCCGGGAGCTTCAGCTCGCGGTCGATCGCGGCGTACACCTGGGGTGCCCGCCAGCCCTCCGGGATGGTCAACTGGCGTGGCTTCTCGGGGGCTTCCCCGCTCCGCAGCAGCGGAACCAGGGCGGCCGCACCGATGGCCAGCAACATGCCGAGGAAGAGCGCCAGACGGCCCCGGCGGGTGAGCCGGGAGCGACGCCGTGGCGGCTGGTACTCATGGCGCATGCGGGCACGCTAACCCGCGAAGCGCCACATTCCGGGCATCACACCCACACATCAGTCATACGATCACACGTTTACCGGCGTGGGCTGCACGATCTTCTCCGGTGCGATCGCGGCTTCCCGGTCCCGGCGGACCAGGGCCGCGTACCGGCCGCCCGCCTCCAGCAGCTCCTCGTGCGTGCCGCGCTCCGCGATGCGGCCCTTGTCCAGGACGACGATCTGGTCGGCGTCGCGGACGGTGGAGAGCCGGTGCGCGATGGTGATCGTGGTCCGGCCCTGGGACAGGTTGTCGATGGCCCGCTGCACGGCGTGCTCGGTGCGGGTGTCGAGCGCGCTGGTGGCCTCGTCGAGGATCAGCACCGGCGGGTCGCGCAGGATGGTGCGGGCGATGGCGAGGCGCTGCTTCTCGCCGCCGGAGAACCGGTAGCCCCGCTCGCCGACCAGGGTGTCGTATCCGTCGGGCAGGGATTCGATGTGCTCGTGGATCTGGGCCGCGCGGGCCGCCTCGACCATCTCCTCGTCCGTGGCGTCCGGCTTGGCGAAGCGCAGGTTGTCCGCGACGGAGGCGTGGAAGAGGTAGGTCTCCTGGGAGACCACGCCGACGGAGCGGGCCAGCGAGTCGAAGTCGAGATCGCGGACGTCCACCCCGTCGAGGGCGACCCGGCCGCCGGTGACGTCGTAGAGCCGGGGCACGAGGTAGCTCAGGGTGCTCTTGCCGGAGCCGGTCGGGCCGACCACGGCGAGCGAGCCGCCGGCCGGGACGGTGATGTCGATCCCCGTCAGGGTGGGCCCGTGCTTGGCGTCGTACGCGAAGTGCACGTCCTCCAGGCGGACCTCGCCCCGGGCCCGGTCCAGGCGCACCGGGTCCGCGCGCTCGGTGATGTCCACCGGCAGGTCGAGGTACTCGAAGATGCGGCCGAACAGGGCCAGCGAGGTCTGGATCTGCACGCCGGTCGACAGGAGGCTCACGGCGGGCCGGAACAGGCCCTGCTGGAGCGTGACGAAGGCGACGAGGGTGCCGACCGAGAGCGAGGGGGCGCCCGGCCGGAGGGTGATGCCCGCGGCCCAGTAGATGAGCGCGGGCATGGCGGCCATGACGATGCCGATGGTGGACATCCGCCAGCGCCCGGCCATGCTGGAGCGCACCTCGAGGTCGACGAGCCTCTCGGACTCCTCGGAGAAGGACCGGGTCAGCGAGTCGGCGCGGCCCATGGTGCGGCCGAGCAGGATGCCGCTCACCGACAGCGATTCGGTGACCGTCGCGGCCATGGCGGCCATCTGCTTCTGCCGCTGCAGGGTGATCTTCTTGCGCTCGCGGCCGACGCGCCGGCTGATCCACACGAACACGGGCAGCAGGAGCAGCGAGACGAGGGTGAGCCGCCAGTCGAGCGCGAGCATCGCGACGATGGAGGCGATCACGGCCGTCAGGTTGGAGACGAGCGAGGTCGCGGTGGAGGTGACGGTCGCCTGCATGCCGCCGATGTCGTTGGCTATGCGGGACTGCACCTCGCCGGTCCGGGTGCGGGTGAAGAAGGCCAGCGGCATCCGCTGGAGCTGGGTGTAGACGGCGGTGCGCAGGTCGTGCATGACGCGCTGCCCGACGGTGGTGGATATCAGCGTCTGGAGCACGCCGAAGACGCTGGTGACGACGGCGGTGAGGATCATGCCGAGCGCGAGCAGGCTGAGCAGTCCGGTGCGCCCCTGCGGGATGGCGACGTCCAGGATCTCCTTCAGCAGGAACGGCGAGGCCACCGCGACCAGCGAGGAGGCGCAGACGAGCAGCCCCACGACGGCGAGGCGGCCGCGGTAGGGGCGGAACAGGCCTACGATCCGGCGCAGCTCACGCGGCTGCTCCGCGGGGGCGGGTCGGCTGGGATCGAGGGCTTCTTTCGATGGGATCCATTTCGGCTCTTCGGGGCGCATGGGCCTCCTTCTGGCGAGACCTGTCTGAGTACGAGACCTGACGAGACTCGAATGAGCATAGCTCATTGTTACCTATACTCACAATGAATGTGGTCCTGGTACTGTTTCCCAGTATGAGGACCGCATCCGAAACCGACAGCACGGACGGCGTGCTCGCCGAGCAGCTGCTGCGGCTGACCCGCCGGCTCCACCGGATCCAGAAGCGCCACCTGGAGCCGCTCGGCATCACCCCCGCCCAGAGCCGGCTGCTGCGCCTCGTCTCGCACTACGACGGCGACCAGCCGCCCCGGATGGCGGACCTCGCCGCCCGCCTGGAAGTCGTGCCTCGCGCCGTGACCACGCTGGTGGACGGCCTGGAGGCGGCCGAATGCGTGCGCCGCGCGCCCGATCCGGCCAACCGGCGGGTCATAAGGATCGAGCTGACCGACACGGGCCGCGCCACGCTGCGCCGCCTGCGCAACGCGCGAACCGACGCGGCAGAGGAGATCCTGGCTCCGTTGACCGCCGAGCAGCGCGAGGTGCTCGGCGGCCTGCTGAACGCTCTGACGGACGCCCCGCTGGAGGGCACCTGCTGACAAGGCCGCTCCGGGGCCGGGAGAGGGTTCCCCGGATTGGGCCGAACGAGTAGTCAAGGGGTCGCGCATGCCGCTGCTGGAACCGAAGCCCGGGGCCCTGCGGCCGCACAGCCTCGCCGGCCCCGCCCCCGACCGGGTCCCGGACCACCGCGCCGCCGGCACGCCGGAGCCGCTGCGCACCGAGCTGAGCGGGTTGCTGGGCGCCGAGAAGGTGCTGTGGAAGGTCTCCGACCTGGTCCGCTACGCCTCGGACGCCTCGCCGTACCGGTTCCTGCCGCAGGTGGTGGTGGTCGCCGAAGACATCGACGACGTCTCCGCGGTCCTCTCGTACGCGCACGGCCGCGGGCGCGAGGTCGTCTTCCGCGCCGCCGGGACCTCGCTGAACGGCCAGGCCCAGGGCGAGGACATCCTGGTCGACGTACGCCGCCACTGGGCCGGAGTCGAGGTGCTGGAGGAGGGCCGCCGCGCCCGGATCCGGCCCGGCACCACGGTGGCGCGGGCCAATGCCGCGCTCGCCCGGCACGGCCGCGTCCTGGGCCCCGACCCGGCGAGCGCCATCGCCTGCACCCTCGGCGGGGTCGTCGCCAACAACGCCTCCGGGATGACGGCGGGGACCACGAGGAACTCGTACCGCACCCTCTCCTCGCTCACCTTCGTCCTGCCCGGCGGGACCGTCGTGGACACCGCCGACCCGCTGGCCGACGAGGAGCTGGCGCACGCGGAACCGGCGCTGTGCCGCGGGCTGATGGAGATCAAGCGGGAGATCGAGGCCGACCCGGAGCTCGTCTCGCGGATCCGGGCGAAGTACGAGATCAAGAACACCACCGGCTACCGGCTCGACGCCTACCTGGACGGCGCCACGCCCGTCGAGATCCTGCGCGGGCTGATGGTCGGCTCGGAGGGCACGCTCGGGTTCATCGCCGAGGTCGTCTTCGACACCGTGCCGCTGGACCGCGAGCTCACCAGCGCGCTGCTCTTCTTCCCCTCGCTGCCCGCCGCGGCATCCGCCGTACCACTGTTCAACGAGGCGGGCGCCCTCGCCGTGGAGGTGATGGACGGCAACACCCTGCGCGCCTCGGTCAGCGTCGAGGGCATGCCCGCCGACTGGGCCGGGCTGCCGAAGGACACGACCGCCCTGCTGGTGGAGTTCCGCGCCCCGGACGAGGCGGGCCGCGCGCGGTACGAGCGCCGCGCCGCGGAGGTCCTCGCCGGGCTGGACCTGGTCGCGCCGGCGGCCTCGATCACCAATGCGTTCACCCGCGACACGAAGACGATCAACGGGTACTGGACGGCCCGCAAGGCCTTCGTCACCGCCGTCGGCGGAGCCCGGGCCCCCGGCACCACCCTGATCACCGAGGACTTCGCGGTGCCGCCCTCCCGGCTGGCCGAGGCCTGCGAGGCCCTCCTCGCCCTCCAGGCCGAGCACGGTTTCGACGCGGCCGTCGCCGGCCACGCGGCCCACGGCAACCTGCACTTCCTGCTCGCCTTCGACGCGTCGAAGCCCACCGACGTGGAGCGGTACGGGGCCTTCATGGACGCCTTCTGCCGGATGACGGTCGAGCGGTTCGACGGCTCGCTGAAGGCCGAGCACTCCACCGGCCGCAACATGGCCCCCTTCCTGGAACTGGAGTGGGGGCCGAAGGCCACCGAGCTGATGTGGCGGACGAAGCGGGTCGTCGACCCGGACGGGCTGCTCGCCCCGCGCATCCTCCTCGACCGCGATCCGCGGGCCCATCTGCGCGGGCTGAAGACGATCCCCAGGGTGGAGGCGGTGGCCGACCCCTGCATCGAGTGCGGCTTCTGCGAACCGACCTGCCCCAGCGAGGACCTGACGACCACGCCCCGCCAACGGATCGTGCTGCGCCGGGAGATGATGCGCCAGCAGCCGGGCTCCCGGGTGCTGGAGGGACTGCTGGACTCCTACGGCTACGACGCCGTGGACACCTGCGCGGGCGATTCCACCTGCAAGCTGGCCTGCCCCGTCGGCATCGACACGGGCGCGCTGATGCGGGAGTTCCGCCACCGCCGGCACGGCCCGCGCGAGGAGCGCGCCGCCGAACTCGCCGCGCAGCGGTTCAAGGCCGTGGAGGGCGCCGCCCGGCTGGCCGTGGCCGCCGCCGACAAGCTGGCCGGCCCGCCGGCCGACCGGGCCGGGAAACGGCTGCTGGAGGCGGTGACCGGGGCCGCGCGCAAGGCCGTACGTCCCGACCTGGTTCCGCGGTGGCTGCCGCAGCTGCCCGGCGCGGCGGCCGGGAAGCTGCCCCGGACCGAGCGGGTGGGCGCGGCCGCCGTGTACTACCCGGCGTGCGTGAACCGGATCTTCGGCGGCCCCGCGGGCCGGCCCGGCCCCTCGCTCCCCGAGGCCGTGGTGGCCGTGTCGGAGCGTGCCGGCAAGCCGGTGTGGATCCCCGGCGACGTCGCGGGCACCTGCTGCGCGACGATCTGGCACTCGAAGGGCTACGAAGCCGGCAACCGGCTGATGGCCAACCGGATCGTGGAGGCCGCCTGGGGCTGGACCGCCGGCGGGCGGCTGCCGCTGGTGGTCGACGCCTCCTCGTGCACGCTGGGCATCGCGCACGAGGTGGTCCCGTACCTCACGGACGACAACCGGGCGCTGCACGCGGAGCTGACGGTCGTCGACTCCCTCGTGTGGGCGGCGGACGAGCTGCTCCCGCACCTGGAGATCCGGCGCACGGTGGGCTCGGCCGTGCTCCATCCGACCTGCTCCATGCACCACTTGGGCGACGTGGCACAGCTGCGGGCGGTGGCCGAAGCCTGTGCGAGGGAGGTGGTGGTTCCCGGCGATGCGGGCTGCTGCGCCTTCGCGGGCGACCGGGGCATGCTGCATCCGGAGCTGACGGCCTCGGCGACGGAGCGCGAGGCGGCGGAGGTGACCTCGCGGGCGTTCGACGCGCATCTGTCGGCGAACCGGATGTGCGAGGTGGGCATGGACCGGGCCACCGGCCGCAGTTATTACTCGGCGCTGCTGGAACTGGAGCGGGCCACTCGCCCTTGACCTGCGGGGCCGCGGCCCTGACCTGGCGGTTTACGGAAGGGCGGGCCGAACATCCCGCCGCGTAGGGCCTTGGCCAACGCAAAATGGATTGCCCGGGACCGGTCCGGAAGGCGAACCTTGCTCGGTTTGAACCACTCGACCAGTCATGAGGCGTCATGCAGATCAGCGATCTTCCGTATCCGGACCCCGGAGTACCCGACGCCCGCTCCGGCCCGCGCTTCCTGGTGTGGCTGGGGCGCGGCCAACTCGGCGGACAGGCCAAAAGCCTGTGCTGGGGACTGGTGCACTTCGGCGGCATCGCCGGGCTGCCGTACGCGGTGGGCCTGGGGGTCGAGGCGGTCGTCCGGCGCGACGGCACCCGGCTGCTGCTGGTCGGCGCGCTGCTGGCGCTGATCGGCGTCGCCATCTCGGTCGGCGACGCGATGCTCCACCGGACCGCCGTCACCAACTGGATCACCGCCGCCGCGCGGGTGCAGCAACTCCTCGCCCGCAAGACCGCCGAGCTGGGCTCCGCCCTGACCCGGCGGGTCGCGGCGGGCGAGGTGGTCGCGGTCTCCACGGGTGACGTGGAGAAGATCGGCTGGTTCGTCGAGGCGGTCTCCCGCTTCCTCGCCGCCGCCTTCTCCGTCGTCGCCATCTGCGTCGGCCTGCTGTTCTACGCGCCCTCGATCGGTGTGGTCGTCGCGATCGGCGTCCCCGCGCTCGCCCTGTCGGTGCTGCCGCTGCTGCCGCGCGCCACCCGGCGCGCGGACGTCCAGCGCGAGAAGGCCGGCAAGGCCACCGAACTCGCCTCCGACACCGTGGCCGGCCTGCGGGTGCTGCGCGGCATCGGCGGCGAGGAGCTGTTCCTGGGCCGCTACCGCGAGGCCTCGCAGGAGGTCCGCAAGGCCGCCGTGCGCAGCGCCCGGATGTGGGCGCTGATCTCCGCGATCCAGGTGCTGCTCCCGGGCGCGCTGCTGATCACCGTGGTCTGGTACGGCTCCGTGCTCGTGCTGGACGGCCGGCTCGCGGTCGGTGAACTCGTCGCCGCCTTCAGCGCGGTGGCCACGATGCTCTACCCGCTGCGCCACTTCGAGGAGATCGCCATGGCGTACTCCTTCTCCCGGCCCTCCGCGGCGCGGGCGGCGCGGGTGCTGTCGCTGACACGGACGGACGCCCCGGGGCCTAAGGCTCCGAAGGCACCGGAGGCCGCGGTCCCCGAGGCTCCGGCCCCGGGCGGGGACCTGTACGACCCCGCGACGGGACTGCTGGCCCCCGCGGGCCGGTTCACCGCCGTGGTGTGCGGCGACCCCGACCTGGCGGGCCGGCTCGCCGAGCGCCTGGGCGGGCATCCGGCGGACGACGGCCCGGCTGCCGAGCGGGTCTCGGTGCTGCTGGGCGGGGTCGCGCTGGACGAGCTCGCACTGGACACCGCGCGCACGCTGGTCCTCGTACAGGACAAGGACCCGGTGCTGCTGTCCGGAACGCTGCGCGAACTGTTCGCCGTACCGGCGTCCGGAGCGGTCGAGCCCGGGGCGGCACTGGCCGCCGCGCAGTGCGCGGACGTCCTGGACGCACTGCTGCAGTCGGCCCCGGACGGGGTGGAGGACCCGATGGACGCGCGGATCACCGAGCGCGGCCGGTCCCTGTCCGGCGGGCAGCGCCAGCGGCTGGCGCTGGCGCGGTCCCTGGCCACCGACCCGGAGGTGCTGGTGCTGGACGAGCCGACCTCGGCGGTCGACTCGCACACCGAGGCACGGATCGCGGACGGGATCACCGCCCTGCGCGCCGGGCGGACGACGGTGGTGCTGGCCTCCTCGCCGCTGCTCCTGGACCGCGCCGACCGGGTGGTCCTGATCCACGAGGGCGCGGTCGCCGCGACCGGTACGCACCGCGAACTGCTGCACGGCGAACCGCTCTACCGGGCGGTCGTCACCCGCGAGACCGAGGAGGAGCAGCGGGTGGCCCGGAGGGAACTGACCCGGCTGGAAGAAGTCCGGCTGGAAAAGGCACTGACAGAGATCGAGGAATCGGCATGATCGGCGTGGCGCCGCCGCAATACGATCCGGCGGCCCCCGAATCGGCCGCCACCCTGCCCGTGGGCACGACGGCGACCGTACGGGGCTATGTGCGCGGCCTGTTCCGCCGCCACCGGCGGGCCTTCGTCGTGCTGGTGTCGGTCAACGCGGCCGCGGTGACCGCCTCCATGGTCGGCCCGTACCTGCTGGGCCGGGTCGTGGACCAGCTGGCGGCGGGGGCGCGCGAGCTCCACCTGGAGCGCGTGGCCCTGCTGTTCGCGCTGGCCCTCGTCGTCCAGACGTTCTTCGTCCGGCTGGTCCGGCTGCGCGGCGCGATGCTGGGCGAGGAGATGCTGGCCGACCTGCGCGAGGACTTCCTGGTGCGGTCCGTGGGCCTGCCCCCGGGCGTGCTGGAGCGGGCCGGCACCGGTGACCTGCTGTCGCGGATCACCACCGACATCGACCGGCTGGCCAACGCGATGCGCGAGGCCGTGCCGCAGCTGGCCATCGGCGTGGTCTGGGTCGCGCTGCTCTTCGGGGCGCTCACCGTGACCGCGCCGCCGCTGGCCCTGGCCGCGCTGGTGGCGCTGCCGGTGCTGGTGGTCGGCTGCCGCTGGTACTTCCGGCGGGCGCCGTCGGCGTACCGCTCGGAGGCTGCCGGGTACGCGGCGGTCGCGGCCGCGCTCACCGAGACGGTGGACGCCGGGCGCACGGTGGAGGCGCACCGCCTCGGGCCGGGCCGGATCGCGCTGTCGGAGCGGCGGATCAAGGAGTGGACGGCGTGGGAGCGGTACACGCTGTACCTGCGGACGGTCCTCTTCCCGGTCATCAACGTCACCTTCGTGACGATCCTCGGCTCCGTGCTGATGATCGGCGGCTACTGCGTGCTCCAGGGCTGGATGTCGGTGGGGCAGCTGACCACCGGTGCGCTGCTGGCGCAGATGATGGTCGATCCGATCGGCCTGATCCTGCGCTGGTACGACGAGCTGCAGGTCGCCCAGGTGTCGCTCGCCCGGCTGGTGGGCGTACGGGAGATCGAGCCGGACGCCGGCGACGCGGGCGTCTCCCCGGTGGGGCGTGACGTGCGGGCCGACGAGGTGCGCTTCGGCTACCGGGAGGGCGTGGACGTGCTGCACCAGGTGTCCATGTCCGTGCCGCCGGGCACCCGGATGGCCCTGGTCGGCCCATCGGGGGCGGGCAAGTCCACCCTGGGCCGGCTGCTGGCCGGCATCTACGCGCCGCGGACCGGCGAGGTCACCCTCGGCGGGGCGGAGCTGTCGCGGATGCCCGCGGAGCGGGTGCGCGAGCAGGTGGCGCTGGTCAACCAGGAGCACCACGTGTTCGTGGGCTCGCTGCGGGACAACCTGCGCCTCGCGCGCACCGGGGCCGGTGACGCCGAGCTGTGGGCGGCGCTCGGCGCGGTGGACGCCGACGGCTGGGCCCGGGCGCTGGAGGCCGGTCTGGACACCGAGGTGGGCTCGGGCGGTACGGCGCTGACCCCGGCGCAGGCCCAGCAGATCGCGCTGGCCCGGCTGGTGCTGGCGGACCCGCACACGCTGGTGCTGGACGAGGCCACCTCGCTGCTGGACCCGCGGGCCGCACGGCATTTGGAGCGTTCGCTGGCCCGGGTGCTGGACGGCCGTACGGTGATCGCGATCGCCCACCGGCTGCACACCGCGCACGACGCGGACGTGATCGCGGTGGTCGAGGGCGGCCGGATCAGCGAACTGGGCTCGCACGACGAGCTGGTCGCGGCGGACGGCGCCTACGCGGCTCTGTGGCGCTCCTGGCACGGCTGACCGGCCCGAGCCTGCGGCCGTACGGGGCCCCGGTCCCCCGCCGGTGTGCGGGGGACCGGGGCCTCGGCCCTGCTGGGCGGCCCTGCCTGATCCGCAGGGCGCGGCCTAGATGAAGCCGAGGGCGGAGGCTCCGCCTATCCCGCCGAGCAGCATGAACACGGGCATCAGCACCTTGAGCTCCACCCAGCTGCCGGCCCGGAAGCGCATCCCCTTGGGCGGGCCGAGGGGGTACCAGCGCTTCCCGGCGATGGGGAGGGGCCACAGGATGGGGCAGCCGGAGACGGTCAGGGCGTCTCCGATGTCGTGGACCAGGGCGCCGAGCAGGATCGGCAGGCCGAGCCAGAGGTATTCCTGGCCGGGGTCGGTGAAGAGCCATCCGGCGCCGTTCCCGGGCTGGTCGAGGACGCCGGCCAGGATCCAGGCGCTGGTCGCGCCCAGCAGCCAGACGAGGACGTCGCTGGACATCCGGGCAGCCCGCCACAGCAGGCCCTCGACGGCAAGGACCAGGTGGACGAAGAGCAGGACCAGCACGCCCCAGCGGTCGGTCGTGGCCGCCAGCGCGGAGGAGCCGGCGCCGATCAGGACGGCCCACAGCCAGGTGTGCGTCAGGGTGCGGTGGCCCCCGGTCCGGCGGGCGTCCTTGGGAGCGCGGGTGGCCTTGTAGACCGCGTAGGAGATCTTGTCGACGACCTCGCACAGGCCCCGGGAGAGCGGGCCGAAGGCGCGCGAGATCGTCGCCGACTTGTGGTCCAGGTCCGGGGCGAGCGCGGCGCCGGCGCAGATGAGCGCTCCGACGACGAGGACCGGCCAGGGCATCGGGTGCCCGGCGGCCGCGGCCGCCGCTCCCACCCCCAGCCAGGCTGCCGCCCCGGACAGTGAGTGCGCCGGACCCATCATGGTCGTTCCCCGCCCCAGTCGTGTGGTGGTCGGGCCCTGTTGACGGTTTCGTTCGGGCCCGGTCAACGGCACAGCGTACCGGCGGTGATCTTCGATCCGTCCGCCGGTTCCCTCTTCCGGCGTGAAGCCAGGCAAGATGGGGGGTGTGACCCTCATTGATCAGCTCCCGCCGAACGCCGACCCCGACGCCCTCTTCGAGGCTTTCTCCTCGTGGGCGGAGGATCAGGGCATCACCCTGTACCCGGCTCAGGAGGAGGCGCTGATCGAGGTCGTCTCCGGGGCGAACGTGATCTTGTCCACGCCGACCGGCTCCGGCAAGAGCCTCGTCGCGGCGGGCGCGCACTTCACCGCCCTCGCCCAGGACAAGGTGACCTTCTACACCGCACCGATCAAGGCGCTGGTGTCGGAGAAGTTCTTCGACCTGTGCAAGCTCTTCGGCACCGAGAACGTCGGCATGCTGACCGGCGACGCCTCCGTGAACGCGGACGCCCCGGTGATCTGCTGCACCGCCGAGGTGCTGGCCTCCATCGCCCTGCGTGACGGCAAGTACGCCGACATCGGCCAGGTCGTCATGGACGAGTTCCACTTCTATGCGGAGCCGGACCGCGGCTGGGCCTGGCAGATCCCGCTGCTGGAGCTCCCGCAGGCGCAGTTCGTCCTGATGTCGGCGACGCTCGGCGACGTGAAGCGGTTCGAGGAGGACCTGACCCGGCGCACCGGCCGGCCGACCTCGGTGGTCCGCTCCGCGACCCGGCCCGTGCCGCTGTCGTACGAGTACGTCACGACGCCGATCACCGACACCATCACCGAGCTGCTGGAGACCCGGCAGGCCCCGGTGTACATCGTGCACTTCACGCAGGCCCAGGCGGTGGAGCGGGCGCAGTCGCTGATGAGCATCAACATGTGCACCCGCGAGGAGAAGGACAAGATCGCCGATCTGATCGGCAACTTCCGCTTCACCACCAAGTTCGGCCAGAACCTCTCCCGCTACGTCCGGCACGGCATCGGCGTCCACCACGCCGGCATGCTGCCCAAGTACCGGCGCCTGGTCGAGAAGCTGGCCCAGGCCGGTCTGCTGAAGGTGATCTGCGGTACCGACACCCTCGGTGTCGGCGTCAACGTCCCCATCCGCACGGTGCTGTTCACCGCGCTCACCAAGTACGACGGCAACCGGGTCCGCACGCTGCGCGCCCGCGAGTTCCACCAGATCGCCGGCCGCGCCGGCCGGGCCGGCTTCGACACGGCCGGTTACGTGGTCGCCCAGGCGCCCGAGCACGTCATCGAGAACGAGAAGGCCCTCGCGAAGGCCGGCGACGACCCGAAGAAGCGCCGCAAGGTGGTGCGCAAGAAGGCCCCCGAGGGCTTCGTCGCCTGGTCGGACACCACCTTCGAGAAGCTCATCGCCGCCGACCCGGAGCCGCTCACCTCCCGGTTCAAGGTCACCAACATCATGCTGCTGTCGGTCATCGCCCGTCCTGGGGATGCCTTCCAGGCGATGCGCCACCTCCTGGAGGACAACCACGAGCCGCGCAAGGCGCAGCTGCGGCACATCCGCCGGGCCATCGCGATCTACCGCTCGCTGCTGGACGGCGGCGTGGTCGAGAAGCTCGACACCCCGGACGCGGAGGGCCGCACCATCCGGCTCACCGTCGACCTCCAGCAGGACTTCGCGCTCAACCAGCCGCTGTCCACGTTCGCGCTCGCCTCCTTCGAGCTGCTGGACCCGGACTCCCCCTCCTACGCGCTGGACATGGTCTCCGTGGTCGAGTCCACGCTGGACGACCCGCGCCAGATCCTGGCCGCCCAGCAGAACAAGGAGCGCGGCATCGCCGTGGGCGCGATGAAGGCCGACGGGATCGAGTACGAGGAGCGGATGGAGCGCCTCCAGGACGTCACCTATCCCAAGCCGCTCGAAGAGCTCCTCTTCCACGCCTACGACGTGTACAGCAAGAGCCATCCGTGGGTCCGCGACCACCCGGTCTCGCCGAAGTCGATCATCCGCGACATGTACGAGCGCGCGATGACCTTCACCGAGTTCACCTCCTTCTACGAACTCGCCCGCACCGAGGGCATCGTGCTGCGCTACCTGGCGAGCGCGTTCAAGGCGCTGGACCACACCATCCCCGACGACCTCAAGTCCGAGGACCTGCAGGACCTCATCGCCTGGCTGGGCGAGCTCGTCCGCCAGGTCGACTCCAGCCTGCTCGACGAGTGGGAGCAGCTGGCGAACCCGGAGGTGGAGACGGCGGAGCAGGCCCAGGAGAAGGCCGACCAGGTGAAGCCGGTCACGGCGAACGCCCGCGCCTTCCGCGTCCTCGTGCGCAACGCCATGTTCCGCCGCGTGGAGCTCGCCGCCCTGGACCACGTCGACCAGCTGGGCGAGCTGGACGCCGAGGCCGGCTGGGACGCAGACGCCTGGGGCGAGGCCATGGACGCGTACTGGGACGAGTACGACGACCTCGGCACCGGCCCCGACGCCCGCGGCCCGAAGCTGCTCCAGATCGAGGAGGACCCGGCGCACGGCCTGTGGCGCGTCCGCCAGACCTTCGCGGACCCCAACGGGGACCATGGCTGGGGCATCAGCGCCGAGGTCGACCTCGCTGCCTCCGACGAGGAAGGCCGTGCGATCATCCGGCTGACCTCGGTCGGTGAGCTCGGCGCGCTCTGACCGACCCGCGCACGCGACCCGACCCGCCCGAGCAGCCGGCCCCGCCGGCGGCTCCGGACCCGACAGTGGAGAACCTCTGATGACGAATCCCGCCGAGAGACTCGTCGATCTGCTCGACCTGGAGCAGATCGAGGTCAACATCTTCCGCGGCGCCAGCCCGCAGGAATCCCTCCAGCGGGTCTTCGGCGGGCAGGTCGCCGGCCAGGCCCTGGTGGCCGCCGGCCGTACCACCGAGAGCGACCGCCCGGTCCACTCGCTGCACGCGTACTTCCTGCGCCCCGGCATCCCCGGGGTGCCGATCGTGTACCAGGTGGAGCGGGTGCGCGACGGGCGGTCCTTCACCACACGGCGCGTCACCGCGGTCCAGCAGGGCAAGACGATCTTCAATCTCACCGCCTCCTTCCATCATCCGGAGGAGGGCAGCATCGAGCACCAGCTGCCTCCCCGACTCGACTTCCCCCACCCGGAGACGCTCCCGAAGGTCGCGGACGAGATCCGCGAGCACTTGGGCGCGCTGCCCGAGGCGCTGGAGCGGATGGCCCGCCGCCAGCCGTTCGACATCCGGTACACGGACCGGCTGCGCTGGACTCCCGAGGAGCTCAAGGACGCCGATCCGCGCAGCGCGGTGTGGATGCGCGCGGTCGGCCCGCTGGGCGACGACCCGCTGGTGCACACCTGCGCCCTCACCTACGCCAGTGACATGACCCTCCTCGACGCCGTGCGCATCCCCGTGGAGCCCCTGTGGGGCATGCGCGGTTTCGACATGGCCTCGCTGGACCACGCCATGTGGTTCCACCGGCCCTTCCGCGCGGACGAGTGGTTCCTGTACGACCAGGAATCGCCCATCGCGCACGGCGGCCGGGGTCTCGCCCGCGGCCGCATCTACGACCTGGAGGGCAGGCTGCTGGTCTCGGTGGTCCAGGAGGGCCTCTTCCGCCCCTACGCCGAGAACGCGGCCAAGCCGCCCGTGTCACCCCAGTAGCCCACCCCCTTCCGGCAGTCCGTCCCGTCCACGAAGAGCTGAGCGCACCCATGCCCACCCCGGCCCTCCCCTGCCCCTGCGGGCTGCCCGCCGCCTACCCGGAGTGCTGCGGCCGCTTCCACTCCGGTGCGCAGCAGGCGCCCACCGCCGAGCTGCTGATGCGCTCCCGGTTCAGCGCGTTCGCCGTCGGCGACACCGCCTACCTGCTGCGCTCCTGGCACCCGAGCACCCGGCCCGGCCGGCTCGACCTGGACCCCGGCCAGCGCTGGGAGCGTCTGGAGATCCTCGCCACCGAGCGCGGCGGGATGTTCGAGACGGAGGGGTCGGTGGAGTTCCGGGCGCACTACCGCGAGGGCCGGCACGCCGGTTCCCTGCACGAGCACAGCGCCTTCGCCCGGGAGGCCGGGGCCTGGGTCTACGTCGGCCCGCTCTCCCCCGTCGACTTCGACTGACCGCGGGCCCCGGTCAGGGCGAAGTCCAGGCTGGTGCGGTACCAGTGGACCTCGTCCGGCGGCTGCGCCCGCAGCAGCCGGAGCGCCACGGCCGCCGCGGCCGGGATCTGCGGGTGCCCGTACGGCGGGGGCGGGGCGAGCGCGGACAGGACGAGCCGCTCCGCCGGATCGGGCACCGCCTCCCGCAGCTCCTCCTCCGGGAGGACGGAGGCCAGCACCGCGGCCCGCTCCCAGGGATCGGCGGTTCGTCTCAGCAGCAACCCCACATGCCGCCCACGCCACTTGCGCGGCCGCAGATCCGCCTTGGCGGCCAGCAGCTCCCGGTCGCCCGGGGGCGCGCCGCCGCGCAGCATCCCCGCCTCCCGGTCGGCGAACTCCCTCAGCTCCGCGGCCAGATAGAGCCACACCACCACCCGGTAGCGGTTGATCCGGTAGCCGACCGGGGTGATGTGCCCGCAGCGGGCGAGCCGGGTGAACCGGCCCGGGCTGGTGCCCAGTACCGCACCGGCGGCCTCGGCTCCGGCCACGGTCTCGACCCGCTCCCGCAGCGCGTCCGGGAAGCCCTCGGCGGAACGGACCCGCTCCAGCTCGGCCCGGGTGTACCGCGCGCCCCCACCCGGCGCCGGCGGCCCGGCCCGTACGATGCCCAGCTGCACGGCCCGGGCGAACTCGGTCCGGGTCAGGCGCAGTTCCCCGGCCGCCCGGGCACCTCCCACCGCAGCATCCGGCAGCGGCTCCGCCCGTACCACCGAGGGACCGGCAGTCCGCACCACCGGCAGGGCCGGCCCCCGCACATCCGACAAGACCTGCGTCGCGACCTCCATGACGGTCCTCCCCCACACGAGACGATTACTCTGTGTGAAGACCGTAACTCAGCGCGACGACGGCCCGCGAGGCCTGTGGACAACTCCGGGAAATCCCGGCGACCGGAAGCCCTCAGCCCCCGGTGATCCGCCGTTCCGCCACTCCCAAGTGCTCGCCCACCCGGTTGACCAGCAGCGTCATCTCATACGCGACCTGGCCGATGTCGGCCTCGGCCGCGCTCAGCACGCACAGCGAACTCCCCGCGCCCGCGGCCATGACGAACAGCGCGCCGTCGTCGTACTCCACCATCGTCTGCCGTACCTCGCCCGCCCGGAAATGCCGGCCCGAACCCTTCGCCAGACTCTGCAATCCCGCCGCCACCGCCGCCAGATGCTCCGCGTCCTCCCGGGCCAGCCCCGCGCTCGCGCCCGTCACCAGCCCGTCGTTGGAGAGGACCACGGCATGCCTGACCTGCTGGACCCTGCGCGTCAGGTCATCGAGCAGCCAGTCGAGTTGCTTGTCCAGTGCCATTTCGAGCCCCTCCCCGTCGACGCCGCCGGCACGGCCGCGCCCCACCCCTGGTAGTAAGTGCCGCCAGCCTTCCCCACCAGCGCCTTTCGGGCAAGGAGGATGTCCCCATGGCGAAGAAGATGACTCAAGAGGAATGGCGGGCATTCGTCTCGTACGGGACCCGCACCGGCAAGCTGTCCACCGTCCGCGAGGACGGCAGCCCGCACGTCGCACCCGTCTGGTTCGTTCTCGACGGCGACGCCTTCGTCTTCAACACCGGCAAGGACACGGTGAAGGGGCGCAACCTGCTGCGCGACGGCCGCGTCGCGCTCTGCGTGGACGACGACCGTCCGCCCTACTCCTACGTCGTCCTCCAGGGACGCGCCGAAATCGGCGAGGACGTGCAGGAGATGCTCCCCTGGGCGACGCGGATCGCCGCCCGCTACATGGGCGAGGAGCGCGCCGAGGCCTTCGGCCGCCGCAACGCCGTCCCCGGCGAACTCCTCGTCCGCGTCCCCGTCGACAAGGTGATCTCCGTCGACGGCATCACCCATTGACGCGCGCACCGCCCCTCCCCGGCCGCAGCCCGGCCCTCACACGGAATCGGCCTGCGGCTCCACCGAGTCCAGCAGCCGGGCGGTGTGCACCCGCCCGGCATACTCGACCAGCCTGATCAGCACTTCCTTCCCCGAGTCCTTGTCCCGCGCATCACACAGCACCACCGGAGTCCCCGACTCCAGGTCCAGGGCCCGCGCCACCTCGTGCGCCCCGTACCTCCGCGCGTCCGTGAAGCAGTTGACGGCCACCACGAACGGGATGCGCCGGTGCTCGAAGTAGTCCACCGCCGGGAAGCAGTCCTCCAGCCGGCGCGTGTCCGCGAGCACGACCGCGCCGAGGGCGCCCTGCGACAGCTCGTCCCACAGGAACCAGAACCGGTCCTGCCCCGGCGTCCCGAAGAGGTAGAGCGAGAGTCCGGACCGGATGGTGATCCGTCCGAAGTCCATGGCCACGGTCGTGGTCGTCTTCTGGGCGACCCCGCCCGTGTCGTCGACCAGCTCGCCCGCCTCGCTGAGCAGTTCCTCCGTCCGCAGCGGCCGGATCTCGCTGACCGCACCGACCAGCGTCGTCTTGCCGACCCCGAACCCGCCCGCCACGAGTATCTTCAGCGCCAGCGCGGCCAGTTCCCCGTCGTCCTGCGGATCCGCGTCCGCCGCGCCGGTTCCGTCGTGGTCTTGTCCCATCACAGCGCTCGCAATCCCTCGATGACTTCACGCAGAATCCGCTCGTCCGGCAGATGCGCGGGCGGCACCGGCCGGCTCACCTTGACGTGCCCGCCCTCCAGCAGGTCCCCGAGCAGCACCCGCACCACGCCCACCGGCAGGTCCGCGTCCGCGGCGAGCTCCGCCACCGACTGGGTCACGGACCGGCAGAGCCCCAGCAGCGCCCGGTGTTCGGGGCCGAGCAGCGACTCGGCCGCCGCGTCCCCGCCTTCGCCGTCCACGACGACCAGCGCGATCAGGTCGAACCGGACGCCGTGGGGTCCCGGCTTCGTACGCCCGCCCGTCATGGCGTACGGACGGACGAGCGGGCCCGCGTCGGCGTCGTACCACTGGCCGTTCATGTACCGGACCGCCGCTCTCAGCCCGCGGCCGGCGGCCGGGCCGCGAACCGGGAGGGGGTGTAGAGGTGTTCCCCGACCCGCTTCACGAGCCGGGCCATCTCGTAGGCGATCAGCCCGATGTCGGCGCTCGCCGCGCTCAGCACGGCCAGGCAGGACCCGTCCCCGGCGGCCGCGACGAAGAGG
Source organism: Streptomyces sp. NPDC001903 (assembly GCF_042891345.1). NCBI lineage: Bacteria > Bacillati > Actinomycetota > Actinomycetes > Kitasatosporales > Streptomycetaceae > Streptomyces > Streptomyces sp. NPDC001903. The sequence continues at coordinate 183,598 of NZ_JBIASZ010000013.1, read as the reverse complement.
AATCCCTCGTCCATCTCCACCATCGTCTGGCGCACGCCCCCGGCGTGGAAGTGCCGGCCCGCGCCCTTCGCGAGACTGTGGAAGCCGGAGGCGACGGCGGCCAGGTGCTCCGCGTCCTCCCGGCTGAGCGCGCTGGACGCGCCCACCGCCAGGCCGTCGTTGGACAGGACCACGGCGTGCCGGACCTCGCGGACCCGGACCACCAGATCGTCCAGCAGCCAGTCCAGTTCGCCGGACCTGCGGATTCCGTCGGGGTTGAATCTCTGGTGCTCGATCATCACGCTTCTCCTTCGCTGCCTGCGTGGGCGCCGGTCTCCCGGGCGCCCGTGTCTTGGACGCCGCTCTCCTGGGCACCGCGGACCCAGCCGGCCCGGTAGGACGCCATCCGGTCCCGTGCCTGCTCCGGGCTGCGCCCCGGCGGGTCCTCGGGCAGGCGCGCCCCGGCCGCCGGGTCCTTCGCGGCGGGGGCCTCGCGCAGCTGCGGGACCAGACTGGCCTGGCGCACGCGGCGCGGCAGTTCGGTGACCGCCGCGCCCCCGGGGCCCCTCGGCCGCAGGGAGGCCACCGGCGCCGGGTGCGGCTCCTCCTCCCGTACGGGACCCCGCTCCGGCGCCGGGATGCCGCGGGGTTCCTCCCGTACCGCCGAGCGGTGCGCGTCCTCCCGTACGACGGTCATCGCGGGCGGCGGCGGCGCCTGCCGCCGCGGTTCCGCCGGGGCCCCGAACTGCGCCTCCGGGGCCGGCGCCGGCGCCGGGCCGGTCTCGATCGCACCCTGGAGGAGGGAGTTCGGCAGGAGCACCACCGCGGTCGTGCCCCCGTACGGCGAGGTGCGCAGGTGCACCCGCACACCGTGCCGGGCCGAGAGCCGGCTGACCACGAAGAGCCCGAGCCGGTCGCTGTCGAAGAGGTCGAGGGCCTCGGACTGCTCGATGCGCCGGTTGGCCTCGTGGAGGGAATCGCGGCCCATGCCGAGCCCGCGGTCCTCGACCTCCAGGACGTAGCCGGCGCCGACGGGCTCGCCGCTGACGCGGACCTTGGTGTGGGGCGGGGAGAACTGGGTGGCGTTCTCGATGAGTTCGGCGAGCAGGTGCGTGAGGTCGGCGACGGCGCCGCCGATCACGGCGGCCTCCGCCAGTTGGCGGACCTCGACGCGCGGGTAGTCCTCGATCTCGGAGACGGCGGCCCGTACCACGTTGGTCAGCGGGACCGGCATCCGCCAGGCCCGCCCGGGAGCGGCCCCGGACAGGATGATCAGGCTCTCGGCGTGCCGGCGCATCCGCGTCGTGAGGTGGTCGAGGCGGAAGAGGTCGCCGAGTTCGCCGGGGTCGTCCGCGCGCCGCTCCATCGAGTCGAGCAGGGTGAGCTGCTTGTGCACCAGGACCTGGCTGCGGCGGGCGAGGTTGACGAAGACCCCGCTCACGCCGCTGGCGAGCTCGGCGCGCTCGACGGCGGCGCTCAGGGCCGCCCGGTGGACGGTGGCGAGTGCCTCGCCGACCTGGGTGATCTCGTCGTCGGCGGGCGGCGGGGGCGGGGTCTCGGCCTCGACGTCGATGTCCTGACCGGCCCGGAGCCGGTCCATGGCGTGCGGGAGCTTGCGGTGGGCGATCTCCAGGGCGGTGTTGCGCAGCGAGACGAGTTCCACGACGAGGGCGCGGCCGATGCGCACGGAGATCACGAGGGAGGCGGCGACCGCGGCGAGGCCCAGCAGTACGGCGGCTCCGGCGGGGCTGAGACCGCCCTGGGCGAGGGGGTCGGTGCGGTCGACGGCTCCGGCGTGGGCGGCGGCCCCGATCTCGCGCATCGAGGTGCTGACGCTCGTGAACGCGGCGTCCCAGCCGGCGGGCGCGCCGCGGGCCGCGTCCTTGGCCTGCGCCTGCACGGTGGCCGCGTCCTTGGGCGATCCGGTGGCCGTGTCCTTGGCCGTGTCCTTGGGTGACCCGGTGGGTGGTCCCGTGGCCGCCCCGGCCGTGAGCATCCGGTCCTCGGCGGCGGTCAGTTCGGCGTAGGCGGCGCTCTTCGCGACGGACTGCCAGGCGGCCTGCTGGGCGGCGGGCAGGTCGTCGGCGCTGGCCGCGGTGAGGGCGCGGCGGGTCTCGATGACGCCGGTGAGGCGCCGAAGCGTTTCGGCGGTGCGCGGGCCGGGCGCGGCGATCAGCGCGTCCTCGCGGGCGAGGAGTTCCCCGGCGCGGGCGAATTCCAGCAGGACCCTGGCGTCGGGCCCCAATTCGGCCTCCACGCCGCCGGTGAGGGAGCCGTCGACGGCGAGGGCGCTGTCGACGACGCGCGTGTACGTCTCGTACGCCGCGTCCTGGGTCGCCCGCCGGTCCGTGACCTCCTTGCGGGTGGCGCCGAGCCCCTCCGCCGCGGCCACGAAGGCGCCGACGCGGACCACGACGTCGGAGCGGTGCTCTCCGGACTCGGCGACGGTGTGCCGGTCGCCGAGACGGAGCCGCCGGACGGCCGCGTCGGTGCGCCGCGTCTGCTGTTCGAGCGCGGCGCCCTGGTCGGAGCCGGGATCGGCCAGGTAGCGGACGGCGGCGCGCCGTTCGGCCTGGAGCTCGGTGACGGCCGCCGCGACGGGGGTGCGTATCTGCTCGTCGACCCGCTGGGCGCGGGTGAGCCGGGCGATGTCCTGGGCGGTGCTGACGGTCGCGAAGCCCCAGAGGGCGAGGAGGGAGACGACCGGGACCATCAGGAGCGACACGATCTTCGCACGGACGGAGGCGGGGCGCAGCGTGGGCCGGCGGGACCCTCCGCCGTCGGGGGCGGCCGCGGCCGCCGGCACCGGACCGCGTCCGTCCGTCCACCCGCCGTCCGGCGCCGCCGGCTCCTCGGCGGGCGGGCCGGCGTGGGCCCGGCGGCCGCGCGCCGGGGGCGCGGGCACCTGCGAGGCAGCCACTTCCGGTCGTCTTCGGGGGGTGCGCATGGGCTCCTCGTTCCGGGTGCGGTCCAGCGGGGCGGTCGGGGCGGGTCGGCTCGGGAGCTCAGCGGGTCGGCGCGGGCGGCACCGCGTAGGCCGCCGAACCGGGCGCCGGAGCCTGCCCGCCCAGGTGCCGGGAGGCCGATGCCGAGGCGGCGCGCTCGTCGGCCGTCGGGGAGAGCGCGACGAACGCGGAGGTGATGAACAGGTACGAGCCGAGTCCGACGGCGAGCGGGAAGATGAACTGCATCGCGGTGGCGCCGGGCAGGGCCTGGTCCGAGGGGACGACGCGGACGGCGACCGCCAGCATCCCGGTGTAGTGCATGCTGCTGACGGCGGCGCCCATGACGAGCGAGGCGACGGCCACGGCCGCCGGCGCTTTGATGTTGAGCGCGGCCCACAGCGCGGCGGTGGCGGCGACGACGGCGATGGCGACCGAGAGCCCGACCGTGAGCGGGTCGTACGAGATGCTGCCGTGCAGGCGCAGGGCGGCCATGCCGAGGTAGTGCATGCTGGCGACGCCGAGGCCGGTGGTGAGCCCCCCGAGGACCAGGGCGCGGCCGCGGGCCCGGCCGTAGCCGACGGCGAACACTCCGGCGCCGACGACGAGCACGGCGACGAGGAGGCTGAGGATGGTCAGCGGCACGTTGTAGTGGATCTCGGTGCCGGTGACGTTGAAGCCGAGCATCGCGACGAAGTGCATCGTCCAGATTCCGGTGCCGATGGCGGAGGCCGCGGTCAGGAGCCAGTTGCGGCGGGAGGATCCGGTGGTCGCGGCGAGCGCGCGGACGGTGCAGCGCAGCCCGAGGGCGGCGCCGATGGATGCCATCACATATGACAGTACGGGTGTCAGCCAGCCGTAGGCCGCGTGGTCGAGGTGTCCCATGGCCCCGGGACGCTAGTCCGGGTGAGGGCGCGAACAAGGGGCGCATTCCGAAAGCAGCTGGAACTGCTGGAATATGACAGAGCTACGTTCATCTTCGATCACGCCGCGTGCCAGCTTGCACACGCACCGCGCGGAGCCCCATGGGGGATCATGTCCACATGAGCGAAGACCACACGCACGTGCAGGAGTTCTTCGGGGCGCGCGCCGCCGACTGGGACCGCAAGTTCCCGGCGGACGGACCCGCGTTCGAAGCGGCCGTGGCCGAATTCGGCCTGCGCCCCGGGGACCGCGTCCTCGACGCGGGCTGCGGGACCGGTCGCGCACTGACGGCACTGCGCGCCGCCGTCGGCCCGGCCGGCACGGTGCTCGGGGCGGACCTCACCCCGCAGATGCTCGCCGCCGCGCGGCGGGCCGGTCGGGACGCCGAAGGCACGCTGCTGCTGGCGGACGTGGCCCGGCTGCCGCTGCGCGACGGGGCGCTCGACGCCGTGTTCGCCGCCGGGCTCGTCGCGCACCTGCCCGACCCCGGGGCGAACCTGCGCGAGCTCGCCCGCGTCGTCCGCCCCGGCGGCCGGCTCGCCCTGTTCCACCCGATCGGGCGGGCGGCCCTGGCGGCGCGCCAGGGCCGCGAGCTGACGCCGGACGACATGCGGGCGGAGCACAACCTGGGCCCGCTGCTGGCCGGTTCGGGCTGGGACATGACCTCGTACGCCGACGAGGACGCCCGCTTCCTGGCGCTCGCGCTGCGCCGCCCCTGAAGGGCCCCTCCCGAAGGACATCGAGTGCACCGAGTACGTCGGCACCGGCCCGGCATGCCCGGAGGCGCCCCGGATCACATCGGAGGCTGAGCCTCGGCCCCGGCCGGCCGGCGGGGATGGGGTACGGGGCACCCCCCTGAGCCGGGCACCGGGAACGTGCCGAGCTCGCCCACGTCATAGCCGTGGGGGTAGCCCTTGATCTCCGGGTTCTGCCGGGCGTAGTGCGGGGCCTTGCGCGGCGGCAGCAGCCGGACCGCCCGCCCGCGCAGCTTGAGGGCGCCCCGGAACAGCCGCTTGACCTGCGGGCGGGGGCTCTCGTAGCGGAAGGCGGCCAGCAGCGGCTCGTCGAGGAGGGAGAGGCTGAGCGCGCGCACGGCGGGGGTGAGCGCCGCCGGGTACCAGGAGGCCATCAGACCGATGGTCGCGTCGGCGACCGTGCGACCGCCCTCGTCCCAGCCGAAGTGGGCGTCCTCGTAGGAGTTCAGGGTCTCCTCGAACTCCTCGAAGGAGTCCGGGATGTCCGTGATGCCCATGTGCCGGCCGAGCTCGGCGTAGTAGTTCGCGCTGGCGCGGCGCTCGTGGTGGGTCAGCGGGCGCCAGCCGTAGGCGTCCAGCCAGCGCGCCGGAATCACCACGAAAGTGCACAGGACATAGCGCATGTCCTCGTTGCTGATGTCGTAGGCGCGGTGCATCTGGTTGACGCGGCGGATCGCGGTGCGCGCGGTCTCGCTCTCGAAGCCGTGCTCCACGACGGCGTCGAGGAGCAGCGAGGTGTCGTCGTAGCGCTTCTGCGGACGTTCGGTGAATTCGGCGGTTTCGGCGAGCAGGCGGCCGATGCCGGGGACCGCGTACGTGCGGAAGAGCGCGAGTTCCAGGGCGCGGGTGAAGTCCCAGGGGAACTCGTAGGTGGCGGTGAGCCGGTAGATGGCGAGGAAGTCCTTGTCGGGGTCGAGACGGAGGATCTCCCTCAGCCGGTCGTAACGCTGCACCGGGTGTCCCTTTCTGTGGCGGGTGGCCAACTCTACGTGCAGGTGGCGGGCTTGGAAATCGACGGCCGCAGGCTCTCGACGCGGGGGTTACCCGCTGGTTAGGGTGCGCCGACGAGAGAGCGACCGGGAGGCCACGTGACCGACGAGGAGGGGGGCGGTTCGCTCTATGTGCTGACCGCCGTACTGCTGACCCCCGCGCAGTTTCCGAGCATCCTGGGCGACGATTTCCCGGAGGCGTGCTCGCTCCTGGGTGTGAAGCCGGCGCCGCAGGGATACGGGCTGGTGCTCGGCCAGGACGAGGAGGGCGCGCGCTGGACCGTCGTCGTGGACGACGTCTCCCTCGTGGCCATGGCGATCGCCTCCTGGGACTGCGGCATGGAGTACGACCTCTCGCCCGACGAGCGCTCGATCGTGGTCTCGCTGGCGGGATGGCCGCTGGCCCTGTCGGTGGCGGCGCCGGGCATCCCGGAGCCGCACGACCCGGAACAGGGCGCAGACGGCACGGGGCGGGTGCCGCTGGCGCCGCCCTCCGCCGAGGTCTGGGGGCCGGTGCAGCGGCGGATGGGCGCGGACCAGATCGCCCGGGAGTGGACGGGGTGGCGCGAGCGGGTCGCGACGGACGGCGGCGCGGCCGCGGCGGCGCACCCCGGGCTCGCGCGGGCGCTCCAGGAGGCCCTGGAGTACACGCAGAGCCCGCCGCCGCCCGGCCGGGTCCGGTCCTCGTTCGCGGGGGAGGGCGTGCGGACGCTGCGGGTGGACGGCCCCGGCTGGTCACTGGTGGCGCGGACCGGCGACGCGGCCTTCGTACTGCTGGACGAGGAGCCGAGCGAGGTCCTCGCGGTCCCCCGCGACGGGGATCCTGATCTCGGCCTGCCGAAACTGCCGGAGCTGCTCGCGGCCCTGGACCGCGTCGCCGTACGCCCGGCCTGAAGCGGGCCCGACCCGAACCTGAACCGAGGGAGACGCTGTGCTGGTGGAATCGGAGCCGGTGGCCGTGGTGGTGGGCGGCCGCGCCGAGGCGGTCGACGACGACTGGGGGCGGGAGACGGCCGTGATCCGCCTGGACCCGGAGCGGTTCGGCCCGGAAGCCCTGTACGGGCTGGCGGACTTCTCCCACCTGGAGGTCGTCTACCACTTCGACCGGGTCCCGGTGGCGAAGATCGAGACGGGCGCGCGGCATCCCCGGGGCAACCCGGACTGGCCGCTGGTCGGCATCTTCGCCCAGCGCGGGAAGAACAGGCCGAACCGGCTGGGCGTCTCCCGCTGCCGGATCCTGAAGGTGGACGGCCTGGACGTACACGTGGAGGGCCTGGACGCGGTGGACGGCACCCCGGTCCTGGACCTGAAGCCGTACATGGCCGAGTTCGGCCCGCGCGGCGAACTTCGCCAGCCCGGCTGGGCCACGACCCTGATGCGCGACTACTACTGAGCCGCGCCGCCCTCCGGCCCGGGCGCGGGCCCGGGGCCGGGCCGGCGCCGCCCGCTCAGCGGCCGAGCTGCTTCCTGGATATTCCCCGCAGACGACGCCGCTGGGAGGAGTCCAGCAGCAGGTAGGCGGCCGCCGGCACACCGATCAGGACCAGCAGCCCTGCCCAGAACCCGACCGTCCAGAACAACACGATGGCTGCCGCGACTCCGGCAACCGCGACCTTGCCGCGCTTGGACATCTGCGGACACCTCCACCTGTCGTCGTCCACTACCCCCACAACGCGCCGCCGCGGCCACCCGTTCCCGGCCCCGCGGGCCGTCACCGAACGCGACCGGGGCGGCACCCCTTGGCGGCGATTCGGCTGAGCCGTGGCCGACGCTGCGCTTGTCGGGATCCGGTGCCGGCACGACGATGGGGGGCGCTCCGGGTACCGCGGCACCCACGGGAGGGTGAATGGACGATCCGTCGGTGGCATTGCCGGGCGGGGCCGATCCCGCCGAGCGCACGCGCGTACTGCGCCGGGCGCACACCGCCTTCACGCGGGACGGACGGGTCGAGGCTCCGGTCCGGGCGGTGATCGCGAAGTCCTGGCGGCGGTGCGCCCGGGCCCGGGTCAGCCCGGAGTGCGCGCCCCGGGTGGAGCTGGCGGAGGCGGAACTGCGCTCGTACCGTGCGCAGCACCCCCTGGCGCGGGTGATGCCGGTGTTCCGGGACCTCGTCGGGGCGTTCGCGGCGCACGGGGCCCATCTGCTGGCGGTGTGCGACGCGCGGGGCAGCCTGCTCTGGGTGGAGGGCGAGTCGGCCACCCTGCGACGGGCGGAGGGGCTCGGCTTCGTGCCGGGCGCGCGGTGGGCGGAGACGGCGATGGGCACCAACGCACCCGGCACGGCGGTCGCCGTCGGCGAGCCGGTCCAGGTCTTCGGGGCCGAGCACTTCAGCCGCCGCGTCCACCCGTGGACCTGCGCGGCGGCCCCGGTGCGCGACCCCCGCACCGGGCGGCTGCTCGGCGCCGTGGACATCACCGGCGGGGACGGGCTGGCCCATCCGCACTCCCTCGCCTTCGTCCGGGCGGTGGCCCGGGCCGCGGAGGCCCAGCTGGCGCTGCTGGACCCGGTCCCGCCGGCCGGCGGGGACACCCTCGGCGCCCTCGGCCGGGACGAGGCGCTGCTGGCCGGCGGCGGTGCCACGGTCCGCCTGGGCAGGCGGCACAGCGAGATCATGGCGCTCCTCGCGCACCACCCGGCGGGCCTGTCGGGCGAGGAGCTGGCGATCGCGCTCTATGAGGACGAGTCGGTGTCACCGGTGACCCTGCGCGCCGAGATGTCACGCCTTCGCGGGCTGTTGGGGGACCGCGCCCCGCTCTCGCGCCCGTACCGCACGGCGGCGCCGCTGGAGGCGGACTTCACCGTGGTGACCCGCCACCTGGCGGCCGGCGCCGTCTCGGCGGCCCTCCACCACTACGCGGGCCCGCTGCTCCCCGGATCGAGCGCCCCGGGCATCGTCCGGCTGCGGCGCCGGATCGAGGACCAGGCGCGGGCCGCGCTGATCGCCCGGGCGGACGCGGGACTGCTGGCCGACTGGGTGTGTACCCCGTGGGGCGCGGAGGACGCGGCGGCGTGGCGGGCGCTGGCCGAAGCGCTGCCGCCGGAGGGTCGCCCGGCCGCGCTGGCCCGCGTACGGAGGCTCGACGAGGAGCTCGGCGCCGGACCCGCCCCCGTACGCGCGGAGGGGACCGCGCCCTCGCGCCGCGCAACGTATCCGCAACCTGCCCGCTCCTAGCCTCCTCCCCGAGCGCTGTCCGACGGCGGCCGGCGCCCGGCAAGGGGAGGACACCATGGCCCGTTACGCTGCGCCCGGTACCGAAGGCGCGCTCATGTCGTACGCGCCCCGCTACGGCCACTTCATCGGCGGTGAGTACGTCGAGCCCGCCCGCGGCGCCTACTTCGCCAATCCCTCCCCCGTCAACGGCCAGACCTTCACCGAGGTCGCGCGCGGCACGGCCGAGGACGTGGAGCGGGCGCTCGACGCGGCGCACGCGGCCGCGGCCGCCTGGGGCCGCACCCCGGCCGCCGAGCGGTCCACGATCCTGCTGCGCATCGCGGACCGGATGGAACAGAACCTGGAGGCCCTGGCGGTCGCGGAGACCTGGGAGAACGGCAAGCCGGTCCGCGAGACCCTGGCCGCCGACATGCCGCTGGCCATCGACCAGTTCCGCTATTTCGCGGGTGCGCTGCGCGCCCAGGAGGGGACGCTGAGCCAGCTCGACGAGGACACCGTCGCCTACCACTTCCACGAGCCGCTGGGTGTGATCGGGCAGATCATCCCGTGGAACTTCCCGATCCTGATGGCGGTGTGGAAGCTGGCCCCCGCGCTCGCTGCGGGGAACACGGTGGTGCTGAAGCCGGCCGAGCAGACCCCGGCCTCGGTGCACTACTGGCTGAGCCTGGTGGCGGACCTGCTGCCGCCGGGGGTGGTCAACATCGTCAACGGCTTCGGCGAGGAGGCGGGCAAGCCGCTGGCGTCCAGCCCGCGGGTGGCGAAGATCGCGTTCACCGGGGAGACCTCCACCGGGCGGCTGATCATGCAGTACGCGGCGGAGCACCTGAAGCCGGTCACCCTCGAACTCGGCGGCAAGAGCCCCAACCTCTTCTTCGACGACATCTGGACCACCGACGACGACCTGCGCGACAAGGCGCTGGAGGGGTTCACCATGTTCGCCCTGAACCAGGGCGAGGTGTGCACGAGTCCGTCGCGCGCGCTGATCGAGCGGGGCCGGTACGGGGACTTCCTCGACGCGGCCGTGGCCCGTACCGAACTGATCGTGCCGGGACACCCGTTGGACACGGACACGATGATCGGCGCGCAGGCCTCCGAGGAGCAGTTGCGCAAGGTCCTCTCGTACGTGGAGATCGGCCAGAAGGAGGGAGCGAAGATCCTGACGGGCGGCCTGAGGCAGGACTTGGGCGGCGAGCTGGCGGGGGGCTTCTACGTCCAGCCGACCATCTTCGAGGGGGACAATCGGATGCGGATCTTCCAGGAGGAGATCTTCGGCCCGGTCGTGTCCGTGACCTCCTTCCAGGACTTCGACGACGCGGTCCGCATCGCCAACGACACGGCGTACGGGCTGGGCGCGGGCGTCTGGACCCGCGACATCAACACCGCGTACCGCGCGGGCCGGGCGATCCAGGCGGGCCGCGTCTGGACGAACTGCTACCACGCCTACCCGGCCCACGCCGCCTTCGGCGGCTACAAGCAGTCGGGCATCGGCCGCGAGACCCACAAGATGATGCTGGAGCACTACCAGCAGACGAAGAACGTTTTGGTCAGCTACTCCCCCAAGAAGCTCGGATTCTTCTAGAGCCCGAAGTCGAGCTCCTGGAATGCAGATTGCTCTCCGGGAGCTCTCTTGCGATCAGACACCGACCGGTGTGAGACCACTGCACCGAGTACCCAAGGGGTCAACTCAGCCCTTCCTTCCGGACCAGTCACGGACCAGATTCCCGGCCGGCGCCCCTGCGGAACAGCGCAAGTCGATCCTCCAGCTACAGCCGGGCGGAGGGGTGTCGCCGTTCGCCTCGCAGGATGTTCTCAGGGGGTGGGCGGCGGCGGAATGGGCTTGCCAAGGGCGTCCGCGAGTGCGGCACTGATCAGGTTCGCCGGTACGTCGCACGGGCCGTTGCGGCGGCTCTTCGCCAAGGTGGGTATCTGAGGCGGGCATCCTCCCGCCGCGACATCGCTGTTGACCAGCACCACCACAGTGGCGTCCAGCCCCGGGTGGTAGAAGAGCGTCGCGGTGAAGCCGGGAATCTCGCCGGTGTGCCCGATCCAGTCGCGCACGCCCATAAGACCAAGGCCGTAGCTGGTTTCCGGTTTTCCCGGCTCCGGCAGGAGCGAGTTGAGCCGCTCGGCCTACCGCTCGGGCGGCAGCAGGCGCCGGTCGCAACGGGTGCCGACGGCGGGTGGAACGCGGAACGACACGGCGGGGCGGCCACCCGACGGCTTCGCCGGGCCTGCGACCCCTCGGCCGTGACAATGGTCGCCGGACGGCGAAGTCCGGCCACCCGGAGCGGTGTTCAAGCCGTGTACCGCCCGAGTGGCTCCACGACCTCCGCGCAATCGTAACTGTGGGTGCCAGAATGGCCGACGCTCCGTCAGGAGTGATCCGCACGTCCAGCGCCGCTCCGGACCGTGAGGGCCGGGGTCAGCGGCCATGCTCGCGGGAGGGGAAGCAGTGGCACCGCAGGAATCCCTGCTCAAGATCTACGGAGACCGGTCGTACCGGCACGTGACGATGGCGCGGCACCAGGGCACCACCATCGCGTTCGCGATGGATGCGTCCCGCCGGATCGTCTACTCGGTGTTGGACCTGTCCGGCCCGCCGGCCAAGGGCGAGGCGGACACCGCGTACTGGAGCGACAACCCGGCCGAGCTGGTCTTCCCCCGGGAGCTGGCCGAGGTGGGGTACGCAGTGGTCGGCGCGACGGCGATGCCGACGGTCAAGCGCGGCGGGGCCGAGGCGGCCGTCGACGAGCGGCCCACGGCCCAGGAGACCGACCCGTTCCTGTCCACCACCGCGCGGCTGACGGCGGACGCCCCGTTCCACGTGGTCTCCGACGGCACGTACGTGGTGGTGTTACGGCAGTCGGTCGGCGAGACGCACTCCGACGCGGTGTACAAGCTGACCGGCGGCGGCTGCTCGGGCAACGCGTCCCGCACGGACTACGTGCTCAGCGGTACGAAGAAGGTGCCGCTGGTGCGCGACACCCTGCTGTGCGACCGGTTCCTGCTGGTGGACGGCAAGCTCAAGCCGGTGCTCGAGGTCCGCTACAAGCGCAGTCGGCACGCCACCCGTCCCGAGTCGGCCAAGGACAGCCTGGGCACCGAGGACATGGAGGGCCGCCCGTTCCACGAGCCGACCCAGGAGCTGTCCTTCGTACGGAACCTGACCCAGGGCCGGTTCGCCGCCGTGCTGGTGCCCACCGCGATCAGCGGCGTGCAGCGCTGGCAGCTGTTCGCCCACAACGACGCCACCGGGCGGGTCGACTCCTTCAGCGTCGAGCAAGGCACCCAGGGCCTGTTCAACACCCGGGGCACCCGCTTCTACACCAGCCCCGACCCGCTCTACCGCGACGCGGTGTTCGAGCGCAGCCCGGGCAACTGCCCTTTCACCGGTCGCGAGCTGGTATCGGTGACGGGCACCGAGGGGCGCGCGGAGACCGCGCTGCGGCTGGACGGCACCGACGCCCACGTCGACCTGGGCGATCCGGCGGCGCTGCGGTTCGGCGGCAAGGCGTACTCGATCGAGGCCTGGGTCAAACCGGCTGCCCTCGACGGTCCGGTGCTGGCCAGGAGCGGGGAGTACCTGCTGGCGGTGGACGCCGCCGGCCTGGTGAGCCTCACCCACCGGGGCGCGCCGTCGCCGCTGCTGTCCACCGAGTCGGTGCCGACGGACGCCTACACCCACATCGCCGCCACCTTTGACGGCACCACCGCGAAGCTGTACGTCAACGGCAGGCCGGCCGGCACCGGGGCGCTGCCGTTCACCCCGGCCACCGGTGTGAACACCCTGGTCGGCAAGGACTCCTCCGGCGGTACGGACAAGCTTTTCAAGGGCGACGTCGACGAGCTCCGGATCTGGGACCGGGTGCGTTCTGCCGCCGAGCTCACCGAGGACATGAGCTACCGGCTGATCGGCAACGAGCCGGGATTGGTGGCCTACTACCGGTTCGACGAGGGCACGGGGAGCACCGCGAACGACCAGACCGACCGGGCACTGCACGGCACCCTCGGCGGCGGCGTGCAGTGGACCGGCTCGGAGGCCCCGGTCGGCGACCACCCCGGGGTGCGGCGCGACAGCTTCGTCCTCAAGGGGCGCTCGGTGGTGTCCGGCCTGTCGGCCGTGCTGTACCACCAGCAGGAGAACGTGGTCGCCGGGTACCGCCCCGACCCCAAGCCCGCCAAGCGGCAGGCCCGGGTGCTGCTGGCGTTCGCCGCCAGGTACGGCCAGAACCCGTGCCTGGCGGGCCTGGACTTCGCGGTCGGCCGCGACGGCCGGCTGGCTCAGGCGCCGGACGTGCTGGACCCGGCGGTGCTCAAGCGGCCGACGAAGGGCCAGGACTCGGAGCAGGTCAGCGCCCTGCAGCAGCTGATCAAGCGGCTGGAGCCGGAGGTCGCGTCCCTTCAGTCGGAGATAACCCGGCTGGCCGGCACCGCGGGCAGGGTGGCCGAGTGCCAGGCGGAAGTCGACCGGCTGAAGCCGGGCTTCGACGACCTGGAGCGGCGATACCTCGCCGAGAAGGACCTGGTCACCTCCTGGACCTACAGCCTGGAGCTCAAGACACCGCGCCAGTTGGCCAGCGGCCACCTGGCGCAGTCGCTCTTCGCCATCCTCACCTCGGAGTACGAGGCCGGGGTGCAGTTCGTCCCCCCCAACGGCCCCCGGACGACCTGGTGGTTGGACGACACCGGTCAGAGCCAGAACGGCCGGCCCTGCTACTTCCTGGTCGCCCGCGAGCGCAACCGGGACCTGCGCGTCACCGGCAACTCGACGTCCGATACCGCCCGGCTGAGCACGATCGTCCGCGAACCGGGCAACGTCAGCGCGCAGTTCCAGCTGATCGCCGAGGGCGAGTACGTCCGCATCGTCAACCGCGGCAGCCGGCTCGCGATCGGTTCGCCCTCCACGTACCAGTTGCCCCACCTGGTCCAGTCGAGCGAATGCCTCACGGCGGACTCTGGCCTGTTCAAGATGACGCGTCTGTCCATGCGCTCAGGTGTGGACGTGGCGTACCTCGCGGCCAAGGAGAAGCTGGACGCCGCGCGCCAGCTCCTCCAGGAGGCGCGCACAGCCCAACAGCGGGTCGCCGAACTGCAGCTCGTGCTGGCCGCCAAGCAGGCCGAACTCAAGGACGCCCGGGACCAGCTGGCCCGCCTGTCGACCGCCCTGCAGGGGGACGACGACCTGACGGTGGCGATGCCGCTGCTGGCGGTGGACTCCACCGGTCTGAGCCTGTCCGGCGGCCTGCTCGAATTCGCCCGGGGCACCGACCGGCCCGCACTGCTGGACAGCGGCACCGGCAACGTTGTGCTGTACTTCCGCGGCGCCGAGAACCAGTTCTTCGCCGTGTACTACGACACCGGCGTCGTCCGCGGTGCCCAGACCCTCGCCGGGGACGGCGGCACGCTCACCTTCCTCGCCCGCGACCCGGCCGTTGCCCTGGACAGCGCCACCATCAAGGTCGCGGACGGCGACGCGCCCGGCCGCTGCGACCTCACGATCACCGTCGGGACGGACACCGAGACCTGGCGGTCGCTGCCGCGCAAGGCCGACCTGATGGCCGCCGCCCTGGCCGGGAGCCCCGGCCGGCCGGTGACGGTCGGGGCGGTCGCCCGGGTGACAGGCAGAAGTGTGGAGCTGACCGGGGCCACCACCGTGCCGGTCCCGGCCAAGGCCCACCTCGTGATCGGCAGCACCGGCTACGCCGCGGAGGCCGACAACCTCACCGGCGCCAAGACGCTCACCCTCACGACGGCGGGCACCGCGATCAAGCCCGGCGACAAGGTCAGCCTGGTCGGCTACGACTCGGCCCGGGCGGAGTCCACCCGGGCCGGGGTCCTGCTGTCCGCCGGCTCCCGCCTGATCGGGCTCACCCCGGGCGGCGTCGACTCCGTCCCCAACGGCACGGCCAAGGCGACGATCACCGGCCGCGGCTGCCGCTGGCGGGCCGAGATGCCCGGCCGGGCCTTCCTGTTCGACGGCAAGGAGCAGTACCTGACCCTGCCCGCCGGCCAGCAGCAGAACATCGCCCCGACCGGTGACCTGAGCCTGGAGGCCTGGGTCAACCCCGAGGCCGGAGGGGGCCGGATCGTCCACGCCAGGACGGACGGATCGGGCTACTCCCTGGCGCTCGCCCCGGCCGCCCTGCCGGCCTGGCAGTTCGTCGGCGGCACCAAGGCCCAGCTGACTCCCTCGCTCGACCTGGCGAACCGGGACTTCACCATCGAGCTGTGGGCCAAGCGCAACCAGTCCCGGGGCCGCGTCGAGCCGCTGCTGTTCCACGGTGCGACGGACGGCCGGGTCGACCAGTCCCTGCACCTGTGGGTCCACCCCGACGAGACCTTCTACTTCTCGCTGTACGGCGACGATCTGAAGACCACCCAGGCCTACCCGGACCTGGAGTGGCACCACTGGGCCGCGGTCTACAAGAACGCCACCCACGAGCAGATCCTCTACCGGGACGGCGTCGAGGTCGCCCGCCGCACCTCCAACGGGGCCTACACCGGCAACGGCCCGCTGATCCTGGGCCACTTCCCCTTCACCGGCGACTACCTCGACGGCCGGATCGACGAGGTCCGCGTCTTCGGCCGGGCCCGCACCCAGCACGAGATCTCCTCCGAGCGCCACCAGCGGCTCTCCGGCCGCGAACCGGGCTTGCTCGGCCACTGGACCTTCGACGGGCCGAGCAGCCCGCCCTCACCGATCAAGGGCTACCAGGTGGTCGCGCGGGTGGGCGACCGGGTGGTGCGCTCGGCAGAGCGTTTCCCGTGCAACGAGTGGGCGCACCTGGCCGCCACCTTCACCCAGTCCTGGGCCCTGAGCCTGAACGGCGGCGCGGGCCTGTCGGTGGCCCCGCAGAACTCGCTGGACGTCCTGGAGGACCTCACCATCGAGGCGTTCGTCCGGATCGACAAGCTCGGCGCCCCGATGGGCCTGCTCGCCAAGGGCACGGTGGTCGACGGCGGCCGGGACGGCGTCCCGTACCAGTTGGGCATCCTGGCCGACGGCCGGGTGGAGTTCGCCTTCGCCGAGGCCGACGGCAAGGCCGTCCGGCATACCTCCGACCGGCCCGTGACGGTCGGTGCCTTCCAGCGGGTGACCGTGGTGCGGCAGCGCCGCAAACCCGACACCTCAGCTGCCGCCCAGGCGAACGCGAGCATCCAGTCCGAGCAGGACATCCGCTTCTACCTGGACGGCGCAGCCGCCGGCAGTCACCTGTACAGCGGCCCTGGTGCACAGTCCAACTCCGGCGAGCTGGAGATCGGCCGTGGGCTGCACGGTGTCCTGTGCGAGGTGCGGCTGTGGAACTCCGCACGGCCGGCCGTCCAGCTCGGGCAGCCGGTCACCGCGCGTGAGAAGGGGCTGCTGGCCCGCTGGCCCTTCAACGAGAACGCCGGGAACGTCACCGTCGACGTCTCCGGCTCCTTCCCGGCCAAGCTGCGGGGCGCCCGCTGGACCCGCGACGTCGACCCCACGGCCAGCCCGCTGCGGCTGTACCGCAACGGCGAGCCGCTGTCCGAGGCCCCCGTGACCGCCCAGGACACCGCCTCCTGGGGCGATGCCCAGCTCACCCTGGGCGCCCGCCTGGAAGGGGCCAAACCGACGGAGCTGCTGACCGGAACGCTGGAGGAGGTGCGGATCTGGCGCACCGTCCGCACCCGGGAGCAGATCAGCGACAACCTGTTCACCCGCCTGCGCGAGAACAAGCGGGACCTGCTCGGCTACTGGCCCTTCGACCGGGACTCCACCGAACCCGGCACCACCTCGGTGCGCGACGAGGGCCTGCGCGGCAACAACCTCGCCTTCTCCGCGAAGCGGCCCCGCGTCCTGCTCTCCACCGCCCCCGTGTCCACGGACACCGCCCAGGTGCGGTCGGCCCTCGCCGACGTCCGCACTCCCTTCCACGACACCATCGCCGGCGCCCCCGGCGCCACCGAGTACGCCGACCTCCAGTACGACGCGAAGGGCGAGACGCTCGGTGTGCTCAAGCGCTGCTACGGCTTCGTCCGCGACGGCCGCTGGCACCTGGTCACCGGCTACAAGGTGGGCGACCTGACCACCGAGTGGGTCGGCCAGGCCCAGTTCGACCCGCAACTCATGGGCTACATCGAGGGCGCCCCGCCGGTGCCCTCGGAGAACCTCACAGACAAGGCCGACGGCTACGCCGCCGCCTCCTCGGTGGAGTTCGCCGAGGCCAACCAGGTGGTGCGGAGCCTGTCCTCCAGCAAGACCCGCAGCGTCAACGCCGCCTTCGGCTTCGCGGTGGGCTTCGAGACCGATGCCAGCGTCCTCTCGATCACTGCTCCGGCCGGCTTCGGCATCGCGTCCCCGCTCGCCGACGCCCAGTTGAAGGTCGGCCTGACGGGCCGCCTGGAGTTCTCCAACACCTGGAGCGAGGACACCAAGGTCAGCCAGGGCGCCAACACCGCCCGCAAGGCCAAGCTGGCCCTGACCGGCTACACCGAGGACGCCGCCAAGGTGCTGAACTCCGCCGTCGGCCGCCGGTACGTGCCCGCCAACACCGGCATGGCGCTCGTGCAGTCCCAGACCGCCGACGTCTTCGCGCTGCGCCTGGCGCACACCGGCGCCCTGGTCGCCTACCGGATGCTGCCCAACCCGGACATCCCGCTGGACTGGAACCTCATCCACTTCCCGATCAACCCCCGCTACACCAAGCAGGGCACCCTGGACGGCGCGGTCGGCTTCGACGACCGCGGCAAGGTCACCGACCCCGACTACCCCACCGCCACCGGCTACGGCGAGTACAGCTACTTCAAGCCGCGGGACGCCTACGCGCTCAAGCGCCGGATCACCCGCGACCAGCAGCGGCTGCACGCCTTCTACGAATCGGTCTCGACCGAGACCCACCGCCCGGACCCAACCCAGGGACAGGCCAACGCGCTCCTGCGCTCAATGGGCATGTCCGTCGAGCAGCAGGAGACCGGGCGCAGCACCGCCGGCAGCGCCGCCGCCACCGGCTTCTCGCACCGGGACCTGGTCAACACCTACGTCTGGACGGCCCAGGGCGGCTTCTTCGCCGAGACCACCGAGGCCACCGACGCCGTCAGCGAGACCACCTCCGGCTCCTACGCGCTCAGCGGCAGTATCGGCGGCACCTACGGGGGCAACTTCGGCTTCAAAGGTGTGAACTTCTACGGCCAGCTCGAGGCCTCCGTGGGCGGCGGTTTCAGCGTCACCCGGGCCAAGGGCAAGGACGCCTCCCGCTCCTTCGGCCTCGACGTCCAGTGCGCACCCCCGGGCGACCTGCAGCGCCGCGACAAGGACGGAAAGCCCGTCTACGACACGGCGGGCAAGCCCGTCCTGGTGCCGGGCAAGGTCGACGCCTACCGCTTCCTCACCTTCTACCTCGGCGAGAACAGCGCCAACTTCGACGACTTCTACCACAAGGTCGTCGACCCCACCTGGCTGTCGGGCAGCGACGCCCCCGACGCCGCCGCACTGCGGCAGACCCGCCAGAACTCCGCCAAGCCCCCGTGCTGGCGGATCCTGCACCGCGTCACCTACGTCAGCCGGGTGCTCGCACCCGTCCCGCCGCCCGGGGCGCCGCCGCTGGAGAAGGCAATGCGCGCCGAGAACATCGACAGCAACTACGAGCTGATCAAGCGCCTGGAACCGTACGTCCGCCCCGCCGCCACCAGCACCGCCGCCCTCGCCACCGCCACCCGCGCGGCCCTGGCCGCCCAGCTGCCCGAGCTCCTCCCCCACTCCACGGAGATCATCGACTACCTCAGCCGCTACTTCGGCATGGACAACTGACCTGGGCCCGGCCCTCCGTCACCTCGGAGGGCCGGGCGCGCCAGGCGTCCGGCGACAGCATCCCACTGCGGAAAGGAGAGGCGCTGCGCACGGGCGGGGAAGAAGGCGGTGACCGTGTTGGCGGTGCCGATCACCGAGTTGGTGCAGCCGGGCGAGGAACGAGCGCCACCCGACGCCGACCGTACGCGTCCCGGGCCAGCCCCAGCCCCAGCCCCAGCAGGCTCTCCACACTCGCGGCGCGCGGCCCACGCGCGCCGCTACCAGACATGCCAACCGGTCGCCTGATCGATCCCTGCGACTGACCGCCCCGACCGGGATCACGCCCTCAACCGCCCACCGCATCCTGCACTGCAACGACGTCGTCAGCCCGGCAGCTTGGCCCTCCGGATGAGCAACCCGTGTCGGGTCGGCCGTGACCAAGATCCCGTCCATTCTCGGACCATACTGCCGGGATGGACATCCCGAACCACCGTTTTGCCTGGTCAGCCCTATTCCAACTGCTGTACCACCAGCAGACGAAGAACCTCCTGGTCAGCTACTCCCCCAAGAGGCTCGGCTTCTTTTAGAGCCTGAAAGACGGCGCCTGGCCCGGGCTTTCGCCCGTCAGGCGCCGTCGGCTCGACGCGCTCGACACGGGCGTCAGCTGACCCGAAGACCGACCGCCAGCGTCAGCTCGAGGACCCGGTGTGGCGATGCGAGATCCGGAAACAGCTCCCGCAGCTGCGACATCCGGTACCGGACGGTCTGGGGATGGACGAACAACGCCGCCGCAACCTCGTCCCGCCTGCCGTGGTGAAGCAGCCAAGCCCGCAACGTCTCCTCCAGCCGCCGTGCGGTCGTGACAGGCAAGGTCCCGAGCGGTGCGAGGGCTCGGGCCCGCAGGTCTGCGAACGCGTCCATGTCGGCGCTCAGCACCAGCTCGGGCAGGTGGTCCTCGGTGTCGCGGATATCGGAGGAGAGGGAACGCGCGCGTGCGGCTCGTGCGTACGAGGCGGATGCACGAGTCCACGGCCGGGCCGGGCCGACCACGGCGGTGCGGTCGGTCAGCTGCCGCAAGAGATGCGACCGGTCGGCATCGGGGACGAGCAGCACACCGAAGGCGTCCGGCAGATCGTCGAGGACGAGGGTGCCCGGGTCGAGCGCGCGGTAGGCAGGCCGGGCCTGGGCGGCGGGCAGCAGGACGGCGGTCAGCGAAACCGGAGGCTGCCACCCGGCCCGTTGAGCGGAGGCCAGCAGCACGTCCTGGGTCGCGCCGGCGAGGAGGTCGCGGGCCAGGTGTTCCAGGTGGCGCTCGTGGTCACGGCCCCGGGCGGCCAGTTCGTCGGCGTGGCCCGCGGCGCTCGCGGCGGAGAGCTCGTCGATGTAGGCGAAGGTCAGCTCGGCGAACTTGGCGACCTCGGCGGCGGGCAGGCCTGCGGGTACGGCACCCGCCGCCAGGCATCGCCAGGCCACGCGGGCGCCGACGCGGTAGGCGCTGAGCAGGGCGTCCATCGAACGCCCGTCGCGCACCTCGCCGCGGCCCAGCTCGTAGGCCGCGTCACCGGCGTCGCCGCCCGTGGCGTTCCCGCTCGCGAGGTCCAGGTAGTGCCCCAGGGCGGTGCGGACCGCTCGGCGGATGGTGACGCCCATGCGGCCCGAGAGGGCGTTGGCGTAGGGAGGGACCTCGTCGATGATCGCCTGGACGACCTCGTCGGCGGTGGTCGTCAGCCCCGCCCGAATGGCGGTGACCGTCGCCTGCTCCAGGACCAGTTCGGTGACTCTCCGGATTGGATGGCTCATAATTTATTCCCTGCGAACAATCCAGCCGACCAAATTTACGTCTTGCGGTCAGGACTTTACGCCTTGAGGCGCATCAAGCTGGGGTCATGACGAGTGCAACCCTCCGCAGTGGGGCGTGGAAACTGCTGGAGATGATCACGACGCCGCTGCTGCCGTCGGACTACCTTGACCTGGTACACCCGCTGCGCGCGGGCGCTGACCTGCGTGGGCGCATCGAGGCCGTGCACCCCGAGACGGCCGACGCCGCGACCATCGTGATCAGGCCGGGAAGGGGCTGGCGCGGTCACACGGCCGGTCAGTACGTGCGGATCGGGGTCGACGTCGACGGGAGGCGCCTGTGGCGCGCCTACTCCATCACCTCGCCGACGAACCGCCGGGACGGCCGCGTCACGATCACCGTGAAGGCGATCCCGGACGGCAAGGTCAGCAACCACCTGGTCCGCAGGGCGAAGCCCGGCACGCTGGTCCAGCTCGACCAGCCGACCGGTGACTTCGTACTGCCGGAGGCCAAGCCCGCCAAGGTGCTCTACCTGACGGCCGGCAGCGGCATCACGCCCGTGATGGGCATGCTGCGTGACATCGAGTTCGACGACGTCGTCATGGTCCACTGCGCGCCCCAGCCGCAAGACGTGATCTTCCGCGACGAACTGCACGACCTGGTCGCGGCCAAGAAGCTGCGGCTCACCGAGGTGCACACCGACACGGACGGCGTGCTCGACATCGCCCGACTCGACGAACTGGTGCCGGACTGGGCCGAGCGCGAGACCTGGGCCTGTGGGCCCGCGGGCCTGCTCGACGCCGCCGAGGAGTTCTGGAGCGGCCACGGCGTCGGAGAGCGCCTGCACACCGAACGCTTCCGCCCCGGCATCGTCGTCGCCGGTGACGGCGGCGAGGTCACGTTCAGCGCCACCGGCAAGACCGTCGACGCGGACGGCGCCACGCCGTTGTTGGACGTCGGCGAGGAGGCCGGCGTGCTCATGCCGTCCGGGTGCCGTATGGGCATCTGCTTCGGCTGCGTCACACCGCTCAAGGCGGGCTCCGTCCGCGACCTGCGCACCGGCGAGATCACCGAGGCCGAGCCGGGCGTCCTCATCCAGACCTGCGTGTCCGCCGCGGCGGGCCCCTGCGATATCGAACGGTAGGAGCACCTTGACCGCCATCGACCCCACCGCCCACCTGACCGCGGAGCAGATCGAGGAGCTCGGCCGCGAGCTGGACGCGATCCGCGATGAGGTGATCGCCGGCCGCGGTGAGAAGGACGCCGCCTACATCCGAAAGGTCATCTCGGCGCAGCGCAAGCTCGAGCTGGTCAGCAGGGGCGTGCTGCTGTTCTCGTTCTTCCCGCCCGCTTGGCTGATCGGCACCGCCGGGCTGTCCGTGGCGAAGATCATGGACAACATGGAGATCGGCCACAACATCCTGCACGGCCAGTGGGACTGGATGCGGGACCCGAAGATCCACTCGACCACCTGGGAATGGGATCACGTCTCGCCGGCCGACCAGTGGAAGCACTCGCACAACGAGCTGCACCACACGTACACCAACGTGATCGGCAAGGACAACGACCTCGGCTACGGCATCATGCGCGTCGACGAGGACCAGAGGTGGCACCCGTTCCACCTCGGCCAGCCGCTGTGGAACTTCCTCAACGCCTGCTTCTTCGAGTACGGCATCGCGGCGTACGACCTGGAACTCGGCAAGAACCTGAGCAAGCGCCGCCGCAAGAACCCGGAGTTCCGTGCGCGGGCCAAGGCCGTGGGCCGCAAGATCCGCAAGCAGGTGCTCAAGGACTACGTGATCCACCCGCTGCTGTCGGGCCCGTCGTTCCTCACCACGCTCGCCGCCACGTTCACCGCGAACCTGGTCCGCAACATCTGGTCCCACTCGGTGATCATGTGCGGGCACTTCCCCGAGGGCGTGCATGTCTTCGAGCGCCGGTCGATCAAGGGCGAGACCCGTGGCCAGTGGTACCTGCGCCAGATGATGGGCTCGGCGAACATCAGCGGCAGCAGGGCCATGCACTTCATGACCGGCAACCTGTCGCACCAGATCGAGCACCACCTGTTCCCGGACCTGCCGAGCAACCGGTATGCCGAGGTCGCGGTGAGGGTGCGCGCACTGTTCGAAAAGTACGAGCTGGAGTACGTCACCGGGCCGCTGCCCAAGCAGGTGTTCTCCGCGTGGCGCAAGGTCTTCCGGCTCTCACTGCCGAACAAGAAGCCCAAGGCCGAGGCGCCGGACCGCGAGCAGGAGCTCGTCGCCGCCTGATTCCCGGTATCGGTTCAGATCTTTCGGCAGTACCGGCGGCACCGCCGGTTCGGCTCTGCACGCCGAAGCCGCGCACATGCCCGGTACGGCACGCCCGTACCGGGCATGTGCGTGGGAACACAGGAGAGCGTGGGCGGCCGTGTGGGCCGGCTGCTGTCCGCCGGCCCGGCGGTGGCCACACGGCCCACGAGACGCGGCGCCGTGGGCGGGGCGCGGTGGTGCCGATCTTGACCGCACCCGGTGCAGGAGAGCCGCGGGGCGCTTTCTAGGCTGACCCCATGTCCGACGAGTCTCCTCTCATCCGCAGCCTGCGGGCCGCTGTCGCCGCCGCTCCCGAAGACGTGGCCCTGCGGCTGCACTTCACCGAACTGCTCCTCGCGGAGGGGAGGCACGACGAGGCCGTCGCGCAAGCCGCGATCGCGCTGCAGCACGCGCCGGGCGACGAAGCCGTACGGGGCCTGATGGTCCGCGCCATGCAACTGCCCACGGCCGGCACCCGGCCTTCGGCCTTCGACTGGGCGGCCGCCGAGCAGGAAGTCGCCGGCGTCGTCGGCCCCCGCTTCGCCGCCGGCCCCGTCGATCCCACCGACCCCGCCGACGCGGGCGGCGCCATCGAGGCCCCCCTGACCGCGGACGGCAGCGGCGACCCGGCCGATGCGTCCGCCTGGGACGTCGACGCCCCCGGCGACATACGCCTCGCCGACGTCGGCGGCATGCAGCAGGTCAAGGACCGGCTCGAAGCCGCCTTCCTCGCCCCGATGCGCAACCCCGAACTCCGCAAGCTGTACGGCAAGTCGCTCCGCGGCGGCCTGCTCCTCTACGGCCCGCCCGGCTGCGGCAAGACGTTCATCGCGCGGGCCGTCGCCGGCGAACTCGGTGCCGGCTTCATGTCGGTCTCGCTCTCCGACATCCTCGACATGTACATCGGCACCTCGGAGAAGAACGTCCACGACATCTTCGAGGCCGCCCGCCGCCAGGCGCCCTGCGTGGTCTTCCTCGACGAGCTGGACGCGCTCGGCGCCAAGCGCTCGCGCACGCACCACAGCGGTCTGCGCAATGTGGTCAACCAGCTCCTCACCGAGCTCGACGGCATCAACGCCGCTCAGAACGAAGGCGTCTTCGTGCTCGCCGCGACCAACGTCCCCTGGGACGTGGACCTGGCCCTGCGCCGCCCCGGCCGCCTGGACCGCACCCTGCTCGTGCTGCCGCCCGACGCTCCGGCCCGGGAGTCGATCCTCCGCTACCACCTGCGCGAGCGCCCCATCGAGTCCGTCGATCTCGGCAAGATCGTCAAGGCCACCGAGGACTTCTCCGGCGCCGATCTCGCCCATGTCTGCGAGAGCGCGGCCGAGTACGCGCTCCTGGACTCCGCCCGTTCCGGCACCATCCGCATGATCGGCACCAAGGACCTCCTGAACGCGACCAAGGAGATCAAGCCCTCCAGCGAATCCTGGTTCGCCGCCGCCCGCAACGTCGCCATGTTCGCCAACGACGGCGGCATCTACGACGACCTGGTCAGCTACCTGAAGAAGAAGCGCAAGCTGTGAGTGAAACGTCCCTGCACCCCCGGGTCGAACAGGCCCTCGAGCTCTACGGCATGGACCGGAGCGAGGAGGCCCTCGCCCTCCTCGACCGGCGTCTCGCCGAGGCACCCGACGACCACGAGGCGTGGACCGCGCGCGCCCGGTGCCTCACCTCACTCGACCGCCCCGCGGAGGGGCTCGACGCCGCCGACCAGGCACTGATGCTCGAACCCGAGTTCGCCGACGGGCACTTCATGCGCGGGTTCGCCCTGCGCAGGATGAACCGGCTGCCCGAGGCCGAGCTGTCGCAGCGCGAGGCCATCCGCCTCGCGCCGGAACGCTGGGGCCCGCGTGCCCAGCGCGCCGAGATGCTGATCTTCGTGGGGACGAAGGAGGAGGCTCTCCAGGAGGCCCAGGAGGCCGTACGGCTCGGCCCCGACGTCGTCGACACCTGGCACACCATGTACAAGGTCGCCCGGTTCAACAGCCGCTCCGACCTGGTGGACGAGTCCTTGCGGCAGCTCCTGCGCATCGACCCGACCGACCAGCTGGCCGTCGCCACGGTCACGCACCGCGAGGTCCGCAAGCCCGGTACGTCCGCCGCCCGGGCCGCCGACCTCTACGCCGGCGCGCTCGCCGCCGCCCCCGGCTCGGAGTGGCTCCGCTCCGACCTCGACAAGGCCGTCTACCGGATGCTCCGCGGCACCCGGTGGCTCGCCCTGCTCTGCCTGGTCATGGCCGCCGTCACCGTCGACGTCTTCCCCACCGGGGGCGGGGCGAAGGAGCTTCCCGTCCACCTCGGCACCCGGCTGTGGGCGCTGGCCCTGATGGCCGTGGTGTGGGGCTTCGGCGCCTGGCGCCGCTACCGGCGACTGCGGACCGGGGTGCAGCTCGCCGTGTTCGCGCTCGTGCGCCGCTCGTTCTGGCCCAGGGTCGTGCTCGGCCAGGCCACCTGGGCCACCCTGTGCGCGCTGCTGCTCGTGGCCCTGCCGTGGACCGAACGCACGGTCCCCCAGGTCCTGTTCTGGCTGGCCCTCGTACCGAACCTGCTCAGCATCACCCACGACCGGGACAAGGTCCGATGAGCCGGGACCTGCAACAGGCCGCCGCCCTCTTCGACCTGGGGCGCCACGAGCAGGCCGCCGCACTCGCCTCCCGGCACCTCGCCGGCGCCCCCGACGATGCCACCGCGCTCGTACTGCTCGCCCGCTGCCGGAACCGCCTCGGCGACGCACAGCAGGCGCTCACCAGCGTCGAACACGCCCTGCGCGTCGCACCCGAGTCGATGAGCGCCTGGCAGGTGCACGCCCACATCCTGCTCTCCCTGAAGAAGTACAGGCAGGCCGAGGTCTCCGCCCGGCGCACCGTCGAACTCGCCCCGCAGCTCTGGGCGAGCCACTACACCCTCGGCGCGGTCCTGGGCCGCAGCGTCCGCAGGAAGCGCAAGCGGGCCGCGCACGAGTCGGCCCGCAGGGCCGTCGCCCTCGCCCCCGAGGAGAGCGACGCGCACGTCCTCCTCGGCCTGACCGCCCAGCGCACCGGCAACCACCGGGTCGCCCAGCAGGCCTACGAGACGGCGCTGCGCCTCGACCCGGCCAACACCGCGGCCCACAACCACCTCTCGCTGCTCCATCTGCGCCGCAGCTGGTTCCGTCCCGGCTCGTGGACCCGAGCCGCCGAGGGCTTCGTCCAGGCCGCCGCCCTCGACCTGGACAATCCCTGGGCCCGCCACCACCTGGAGAACATGGCCTGGGGAACGCTCATGGGCTCCCGCTGGGTGGCCTTCGCCGGCACCGTCGCGGTGGCGTTGGGCACCGCCCACCTGCGTGCGGGCGCCACCGGCACCGACGCCCTCCTGACCTGCCTGGCGTGCGCGGCCGTGCTCGTCGGCGGCTGGGGAGGCTGGCTGCTGTGGCAGAGCCGGCGGGTCCCGCCCCACCTGCGCCGCCCCCTCCTGCTGGTGGCGCGCGGCTGCCGGTCGGTCCTCGGGATGACGCTCCCCCTCGCCCTGCTCATCGTCCACTCGGCCCTGGCGCTGGTGCTGTGGCGCAACGCCCTGTTCTCCGCGGCCGCGATTCCGCTGGTCTTCTTCGCGCTCGCCATGTCCGTGGCCGGCCGCACCGCCCTCCAGCAGCGCGCGCCCAAGCGGTAGCGGGCGGGGAGGCGGCGCCCGCGGGTGGGCATCCCGGCGCTGGTCGCCGGGATGCCCACGGGCTCAGGTCCCGATCTCGAACTCGGGGGCCTTGAGGCTCTTCAGGCACGCGGTGTGCGGGGCGGCCGGGTTGTCGAAGAAGGAGACGGCGATCTCCTGGGCGCACTTGGAGGTGGCGAACACCACGTGCGGCTCGTACGGGACCGTGACGACCTTGGCCTTGTCCAGGGTCCGGGCGACGTAGGGACCGTTGTCCGCGCCGGTCTGGGAGTCGAACCCGCCCGACAGGGCGAGGGTCGGGATGTCGCCGCGCGTGGCGTCCCGGATCGAGCGCGGGGCCGCGGGGACGTTCCAGACGTCGCAGTCCGGCCGGAGGGAGTTCAGTTGCGGGGCCTGGGCCTGTACCGAGCGGGGGAAGGCCGGGAAGGCCTTCTGTCCGCCCTTGAGCGCCTCGGCCTGGCTCTCGTACGGCGTCCACTCGCTGCAGAAGACGCCGTAGACGAGACCGTGCGCGACCCTGCCCACGGCCTGCGGGCTGAGCTTGCCGCCCGCCCACTGGCGGGCGATCCGCTGCGGCTTGCCGTGCGCCAGCTCGTCGAGGGCGATGGGGACCTGGGGCGCCACGTGGGTGGCTGAGGTCATCCAGTTCACCAGGGCCCCTCCGTCCAGTACGACCTTGACAGGCTTGTCGCTGCCGGGGAGCGTGACGGTGGTGGTGACCGGCTTGGCTTCGAGCCGGCGGACGAGCTCGTCGAAGGTGGCCGACAGGTTCGGGTAGCGCTTGTTGCACGCGGGCTGGGCGGCGCAGGCCTTGAACAGGCCGTCGAAGCCCTGCCGGGCGCTGCTCCAGGTCGCCGCCGATCCGGACCTGGACGGCGGCAGTATGCCGTCGATGCCCACCGCACGGAGCCCCTCGGGGTGCAGGCGCATGTAGACCAGCGCCAGGTGGGTGCCGTAGGAGATCCCGTACAGGTTCCACTGCTTGATGCCCAGCGCGGTGCGCAGGTCCTCGTAGTCGGCGGCGCTCTCGGTGTCGTTGTAGGCGCCCAGGTCGATGCCGCGGGCCGCCAGTCGGTCGCGGCAGGCCTTCGTGGCCTCGACGTGCAGGCGTTCGGTGGTAGGGGCGTCCTGGACGAGGCCGACGGCGCGTGCGTTGAACTCGTCGATGTTCGGGCACAGGAGGTTCGGCTCGGCCGAGTACGTACCGCGCTGGGACATGAAGATCACGTCACGGTCGCGGTTGAGGCCTCCGTCGATCGCCATCTTCGCCTCCCCGACCGCGTCGTCGCCGGGTCCGCCCGCGAGCCACACGATGGGGTCGGGCTTCGGCTTGTCGGTCTTGGCCGGCACGATCGCCACACCGAGCCTGATCGTCTTGCCGTTCGGGTCGGCGCGGTTCTCGGGCACGGTGAGGGTTCCGCAGCGGGCTCCCTTGAGCGCCTCGACCGGTTCCGGCGTCTTGGGGCAGGGGCCCGGTTCGTAGCGGGCGTCGCCCACCGTGCGGGCGGCCGTCCCGACCGGCGGCTCGGGGCTGGCACTGCCGTCGGTGCGCGACAGTGCCTGAGCGGGCGCCGCGAGCAGTCCGGTGACGAGGAGTCCGGTCGCCATGCCGGCCGACGCGGCCTTCAACCGTCGTACGGTGGGCCGGCTTCGGGACTCTCGGTGGCATGTCATCTGGCCTCCCGGTCACTTCGGGACGATCGTGAACGGCGCTGGTTCGAGGCCGTCCGCGCAGGCGGTGTCGGGCGCGGTCGGGCGGGCGAGGAAGGAGGCCAGCACGCGCTGCGCGCAAGGCGACTGCGGGACCACCCAGTGCCCGATCCCGGGAATCTGCACGGAGGTCGAGCGGGAGAGGTCGCGGCCCACGTCCTTCGCCCAGCTCGCCCCGGTCTTCACGTCGAACGTGCCGGAGACGAGGAGCGCCGGAACCGTACTGACCGTGGCCACCCGCTGGACGGACGCACGGTCCGGAACGTTCCAGATCCGGCACGCCGGGTACTGGAAGGGAAGTTGCGGTACTTGGGCCAGGACCGTGTCCGGCCACCCGGGGAAGGCCTCGCGCCCCGCCTTCAGCACGTCGGATTCCGAGTACCCCGGCGCCCACTCGCTGCACGCCACCGAGTTCGTCAGGCCGTGCGCGAACACACCGGTGTTCTGGACCGAGCCGGCCGCGCGGGCCTGCGCGAAGCGCTGCGGGTTGCCGCGGGCGAGTTCGTCGAGCGCCGCCGGGAGGTCCTTGGGCCGGGGGGTGAAGGCGACGATCAGGTTCAGCAGCGCGCCCCCGTCGAGGACGACCTTGACGGGCTTTCCTCCGCCCGGCGGCGGGACGTCCAGCGTCAGGGGGTGGGCCTCCAGTTTGCGCACCTGCTCCGTCAGCGTGCGCGGGAGGTCCGGGTACCGGCTCTTGCACGCGGGCTGCGCCGCGCACGCCGCGAAGATGTTGTCGATCCCCTCGGCGGCGCTTCTCCATCCCCACGGGAGGGTCGCGCTCCGGGGAGGCGTGACCGAGTCGAGCGCCACGGCGCGGATCCCCTCGGGGTGCAGGCGCAGGTACGTCAGGGCCAGATCGCTGCCGTACGAGTACCCGTAGACGTTCCACCGCGGGATGTTCAGCGCGCGCCGCAGGTCGGCGAAGTCCGCGGCGTTCTCCGTCGTGTTGTAGGCGCTCAGGTCGACGCCGTCGGCCGTCAGGCGGTCCCGGCACTCCTTGACCGCCTTCAGCATGAGCTGCTGCGCCCGCTTCGCGTCGTAGCCCAGACCCACGGACTGCGCGTTGAAGCGGTCGATCTCCGGGCAGGCGAGGTTCGGCCGGTCGTAGAGGTTGCCGCGCTGGGCCATGACGATCAGTTCGCGGTCCTTGTTCAGGCCGGACTCCACGAGGAACGGGATGTCGTCGAACGTGTCGCCACCGGGGCCGCCCGCCATGAACACCAAGGGGTCCTGGGCCGGCTTCGCCGGTTTCGCGGCCGGGATGACCGCAACGGCCAGCTCGATCGTCCTCCCGCCGGGGCGGGAGCGGTTCTCGGGCACCTCCAGGAAGCCGCACCGTGCGCTGCCGAGCGCTTCGATCGGCTCCGGAGTCCTGGGACAGGGGCCGGGTACGAAACGGGAGGGGGCCGGCGAGCCGGGGCCGTCTGCGGACAGGGCGGACGACGGCGCGGCGCTGCCCGGTGTGGGGCCGAATGCCGCCAGGCACACCAGAGCGGCCGCGGCGGTCACCGCGTGGATGTTGTGCTTCGGCATGTGATCTCGTCCCTCTGCCGATACGGCGGCGGGACCGCCGGGCCGGGCCGCAGCGGTGTGGACGCAACGCTCCCCCTCGACGCTACTCGGTGGGCCGTACCCGCGCACGCGGAGCGACCGGCGGCCCGTGGCCGGGCCCGCCGGAGCGGGCCGCAGGACCGGATCACCGCGCCGCCCCGTGCCCCGGGGAGGGGCGGGGCGGCGGGTCCTCACAGCCGGCAGGCGTGGATCGCCGTGGTGAGGATCGCCCGGGCGCCCAGTGCGTAGAGGCCGTCCATGATCTGCTGCGCCTCCTTCGCCGGGACCATGGCCCGGACGGCGACCCACCCCTCGTTGTGCAGCGGGGAGACGGTGGGTGCTTCGAGTCCAGGGGTCAGGGCGACCGCCTCCTCCAGGTGCTCCGCGCGGCAGTCGTAGTCCATCATCACGTAGGCGCCGGCCACCAGGACGCCCTGGAGGCGCCGCAGGAACTGCCGGGCCCTCGGATCGTCCGTGCCGGGGCGGCGGACGAGGACGGCCTCCGATTCCATGACGGGTTCGCCGATCACTTCGAGACCGGCGTTGCGCAGGGAGGTCCCGGTCTCCACCACGTCCGCGACGACCTGGGCCACGCCCAGCTCGACGGCGGTCTCCACGGCGCCGTCGAGGTGGACGACCGTGGCCTGGATGCCGCTGTTCGCCAGGTGCTTGGCCACGATGTTCTCGTACGAGGTGGCGATCGTCAGGCCGTCGAAGTCGGCCGTGCCCCGCGCCGAGCCCGGCTTGGCCGCGTAGCGGAACGTGGAGCGGGCGAAGCCGAGGGCCAGGACCTCCTCCGCGTTGGCGCCCGACTCCAGCAGCAGGTCGCGGCCGGTGATGCCGAGGTCGAGCCGCCCGGTGCCGACGTACACGGCGATGTCGCGGGGGCGGAGGTAGAAGAACTCGACCCGGTTTCCGGGATCGACCGTGACGAGCTCCTTGGCCTCCTTGCGCTGCAGGTAGCCGGCCTCCCTCAGCATGGCCGAGGCCCGCTCGGACAAGGAGCCCTTGTGGGGAACCGCGATCCTCAGCATTCGTCAGAACTCCTTGATGAGGGACGACGAGGGATGGGCCTCGGCCGACAAGAGGCCTAGGGGGTGTCGCCGAAGTAGCTTCGTCCGCCCGTGAGGGCGGGGCCGGCGGGGTCTGGTGCGTGTGATCGCAAGGCGGAGGAGAGAGGCGACGCTCGCGTCGTCGACCGACGACAACGCGGCGAGCGCGCGTGCCGGACCCCGCCGGCCAGAAGGGACTTTGACGACACCCCCTAGGGGGTGTCGAAGGTCAGGACCCCGGCCGCCTCCGCGCCGCTGGAGGCGTTGATCGTCGAGGCGGTCCTCGGCGGGGCCTGGCGCAGGAACGTGCCGGCGAACCGGCCGCCGAAAACGAGGGGGGCCAGGACCACCTCGCGCCCGGCCGGTTCGGCTCCGGGTACCTCGACGACGGCGGGGCGCAGCCGGCGCTGGAGGACGTAGGTCTCGCGCGGGTCGGCGAGGCGCTCCTCCAGCAGGGCCCGCCACTGCCCGTCGTCCTGGGTGAATCCGAAGGCGAGGTCCTTGCCCCCGTAGGCCGAGGCGGGTTTGCAGACGAGCTCCTCGCGCTCCGCGAGGGCGCGGTCGAGGGTGTCCGCCCGCAGCCGGAGGGTCAGCGGGACGTGGGCCCGCGCCAGGTCCCGCTCCTTGTCGCTCAGGAGGTGGTCGAACTCCGGCTCGGTGAGCAGGGCCAGGTTGGCCTTGTTGTCGTGCAGGGCCGTGGCCGGGGCGCCGATGAAGTCGAGCTTCTCGGCGATGTCGAGTTCCATCAGCCGGCGGGTGAGGGCGGGCGGGACGTGCCGCCTGGTCTCGTGCCAGGTGTACATGGTGACCACCACGTCGATCCGCCTGCCCTCGAAGGAGGCTCCCTCGTCGTCGAGTTCGAGGTCGGTGACGAGGCCGCAGCTGACCTCGTACCCGCCCGAGCGGACCATGTCGACGAAGAACCTGCGGCCCGAGTCGGAGTCCGCGGGGTTCGCGATCGCCTCGAACACGTGGAGGGGCCGCTCCGTGTCGTGGTCGCGCAGCAGGCCGACGAACATGTCCAGCCAGACGTGCGAGGTGGCGGCGGAGACCGGGGTGAGGCCGCGCGCCGCGAGGAAGCGGGCGTAGTCCGAGTCGAGCGTGGCTTCGGTGTAGGGGGCGATCGTGCTCATGCCGCCCATCGGGGTGGAGACGTTGAGCTCGACGAGCTGCAGTCCGTCGCCGGTCACCACCAGGTCCGGCCGCATGATCGCGGTGGCCGCGCGGCCCGTGCGCGGATGGCGCAGCGCGCTGATCATCAGCTCCGCGTCCTCGGCGGGGACGCCGAGGTAGCCGGCCCAGGCCTCCAGGTCGTCGCCGAAGACGCGGCGGGGGAAGTCCGAGACCAGCTCGGCGAGGCGCAGGCCGAGTTCGGCGACCTCGTCGGCCGCCGCTCCGTGGAAGACGACGGGCGGGTACGCGTGGACCCAGCCCGGGCGGTGGAGCCGCTTCTGGAATCGCTCGTTGTCCGCGGCGGCGGCGCCGGTGGCGGCGAATTCCGCCCAGGCGGCGGTGGCCCGCGGGTCGAGCGAGGACCAGGCGGTCACGAGATCTTCCCGGCGGCGCGCAGCGCGGCGAGGACGGCGTTGACGGTCTCGGAGGACTGGTCGACGCCGGTGGCCCGGAAGGAGTAGTTGAGCCCGCCCGGGTTCACCAGGTTGAACTCCATGATGTACGGGTACGCCATGTCGATGCCCGAGTAGAAGATGCCCAGGTCCATCATGCGCTTGCCGAGGGCCCGGACGAACTCGTCCTCCTCGGGGGTCAGGGTGAGGCCCTCGAACTTGGTGCCGAGCGTGACGTTGGCCCGGTCGTCGTTGTCGAAGTGGAAGCGGCGGAAGCCGCAGACCGGGACGTCGCCGGCGATGATCACGCGCTTCTCGTTGCTGCGGACGTTGGGGATGTACTCCTGGACGGCCGTGTACCGCTTGGAGAGCCCGATGATGTTGCGGCTGTACATCTCGTAGCGCGGTACGGCGTTGCCGGTGGCGGCCTGGAGCAGTGCGGGGCGGTTGCGCTCGTTCTTGTTGACGAAGTAGACGCCCGCGCCGCAGCCCTCGTTGGTCGGCTTGAGCACCCAGGTGCGGTTCTCGTCGGACTCGACCAGCCCGGTGAGGTACTCGAAGTCGTTCGAGACGTAGGAGGCGGGCAGGTGCTCCGCGGGGACGGCCGCACTCAGAGTGATCTTGGAGTTGAGGTAGAAGAGGGCGGAGGCGTCGTTGACGAAGGGGACCCGCTGGTTCAGCAGCCACAGCAGCTGGAAGGAGTCGGCGAGCGCCTCGGGGTGGGTGCCCGTGAGGACCCAGACCAGGTCGAAGTCCTCGGCGGAGGCGTAGGACTCGCTCAGCGCGGGGAAGTCGTGGCCGGTCAGGTACTCCTCGCTGAGCTGCACCCGGTCGACGACCACGACGTTGTCGTGCAGGCAGAGGGTGTCGATGTCGCCGATGTGGACATCGTGCCCTTCGCGGTGGAGCGCACTCGGGATGATCGAGTGGTTGTCGAGCCGGAATTTCGCTGCCTCTGATACGAGGACCAGGATCTTGTACGACATGGGAAGTGCCTTTCGGGCGCTGACGTGTTGGCGTGCCGGTGCACGCGGGGGTGGGGGCGGATGGGGCGGCGGCGGGGGGCTCAGCGGCCGGCGGTCAGGGTGCGTACGGCGAGGTCGAGTCGGCCCTCCAGTTCCTCGCGGTCGGCGCCGGACGCGACCACGAAGCCGTGCCGGTCCCCGGACCGGCGGACCTCCGGCGGAAGTCCGCCCGGCGGGACGGCGACGCTGACCTCCGTGACCCCGGGGAGGGCGGCGACCGATGCGATCTCCTCGTCCGTGATCGTGAGCGGCACCGTGCGGTCGAAGGTGACGTAGCGGATCCCGGCGACGCGCTCGCGGGTGGGGGCGTCCGGGACGGGCAGGCCGAGGAGGTCCGCCATGGCCTGTTCGAAGACGTCCTCGCCGAGCGCCAGGTCCAGCATGTCGCTGAGCCGGTCGCCGCCGGGGCGGCCGTGCGACTCGATGAGGCGGGGGCCCTTGGCCGTGAGCATGACCTCGGTGTGCGAGGGGCCCGTGCGGTAGCCCGCCGCGTCCAGGGTCGCGGTGACCAGTGCGGCGACGGCCCGCTCGTCCTGCGGGTCGAGCCGTACGGGCAGCGTGTGGCCGGTCTCGACGAATCCGGGTGCGCCGGTGGTCGCCTTCTCCGTGATCGCGAGGACCCGGTGGCCCGCGGACGAGCTCATGGCCTCCACGCTGTACTCGGTCCCCACGAGGAACTCCTCCACGATGTGGGGGGTCGTGAAGTCCAGTGCGGCCAGGTGGCTTTCGAGCTCCGGCGGTCCCGCGAGGCGGCGCACCCCGGCGCTGCCGGTGCCGTCGGCCGGCTTCACGATGCAGGGGTAGCCGATGGCCGCGACGGCCGCACGGATCTCGTTCTCGTGCGTGCAGAGCCGGTACGCGACGGGCGCGCCGGCCCGGTCGCCGACCGCGGATCGCAGCTTCGCCTTGTCCTTGAACGCCTCCATGGCCTCGGGCGGGTTGCCGGGCCAGCCGAGGTGACGGTTGACCAGCGCGGCGACGGAGCAGCCGAGTTCGCCGAAGCCGAAGCAGCTGACGGGAGCGGCCAGGTCCAGAGCGCGCAACCGCTCGACGAGGTCCTCGGGGTCGGTCGTCCACGGGGAGTGGAAGGCCAGTCCCGGACCGTCCGCGGGCAGCGGCCTGCCGGGTTCGGGGACGGTCACGGTGGCGGCGCCCAGCTTCCGGGCCGCGGCCAGGACATGGCTGCGGGGATTGAGCAGCACGACGGTCGGCTGTGTTTCAGGCATGGCGCGTACGCACTTTCGGTAGGAGGAGACAGGTCACCGCGGCGGCGAGGGAGGATCCGACGAGCACCAGCCACACCTCGCCGCCGCCGCGCGCGGTCTGCAGCAGATAGCCGCTCGCGCTGGAGCCGAAGAGGCTGCCCAGGGCTCCGGCCGCGCTCATCGCGCCGAGCGCGAGCCCGGTGCGGCGGGTCGCCGCGGCGTTCACCGCCTGCTCGTCGAGGCTGGGGCCGATCAGCATCTCCGCCAGCGTGACCGGCACCACGAAGGCGAGCAGCGACCACCACCCGGCGAGCGGTATCAGCGTGGCGTAGGCGCAGGCGAAGGCGAGGAAGCCGAGGACCAGCAGGGTGCGGGCGGTGGCGCGGCGGAACACGTGCCGCAGCAGGGTGTACTGGAACAGCACGACGAGCAGACCGTTGGCCGTGAAGACCACCGAGATCGCGGCGGTGCTGCCGGTCATCTCGTTCGCGGTGATCGGGAGCAGGACGTTGAGCTGGCTGTAGATCGCCCAGTACGCGACCCCCAGCCCGCACAGGGGCAGCCACTGGCGCAGCGTCCACGGCGCGGCGGGCGTACCGTCCGCCGCCGGAGCGGGGGCCCGTCCCGCGGCGGGCCGTGACCGGGAGGCCGTCACGGACCGTCGCAGGACCAGGCGGGTGCCGAGGACGAGGTGCGAGAGCACGCAGGCCGCCAGGATCCAGCCGAACCCGAGCGGGTACACCGCGGCGCCCAGTGCGGGCCCGGCCACGACGCCCACGTTCACGAACGTCGAGCGCAGCGCGAGCATCGTGCGCGGGTCGGTGCCCTCCTGCGAGACGAGGAGCGTCTTGGTCGACAGGCCCAGCAGCGAGCCGCCGACCCCGACGGCCACGATCCCCGCCACGAGCGGCGCCTGGGCGCCGGCGCCGCCGATCCCGAGGAGTACGTAGCCCAGGACGCGCAGGAGGAAGCCGGCGGACATCACCCGGTGGGCGCCGAACCGGTCGACCAGCAGCCCGGTCAGGAGCGAGAACGCCTGGCCGGAGAAGGCGAGCAGACCGACCAGGAAGCCGGTGCGGCCCGCCGGTATGCCCTGCGCCGTCAGTTCGATGGCCAGCAGGGGCAGGAACATGAAGGTGGTCAGGCCGGTGAAGAGCACCGCCACCAGCAGGAGGCGCGCTGTGGGGGACGCCTCTCGCCAGGCGTTCACGGCGCGGGGAGCCGGGCGGGTTCGTCGGCCTCGGTCAGGTTGCCCAGGATCCACTCCTCGACCTGGAGCAGGCGCTGCTCCACCTCCGCGGTGTCGGCTCCGCGGACCAGGGCGAAGCAGAGGTTGGAGGTGCTGTTCTGCGCCACGGCGCCGGGCGCGAGCTGCTCGTTGACCTGGTAGTGCTCGACCCAGTCGAACGGCAGGGCCCGCGGTGCGCGCACCGGGCGGCCCTGGGGCACGATGCCGATGGAGCCGCGGAGTTCGGCCGGCGGGGCGGTCGGCGCGGGGTCCACGGGCAGACCGCAGGACAGCCGCAGCCAGGTGGTGTGCAGGTCCAGGCCGTAGGTCAGGCGGGTGAGGGCGGGGATGCGGGAGCCGCCGACGCGCGAGGCGATCTCGCACAGCACGAACTCGTCCTCGGGCGTGCGGAACACCTCGAGGTGGTAGGCGCCGACTTCCGGGGTGTCGAAGGCCTCGAGGACCCGGTCGAGGAACTCCTCCAGTCGCCGGGCGAGTTTGCCGCTCGGGTCGAGCTGGAGCGAGCCGTTGTTCCGGCCCGAGAGGACGCCGAGGCAGTCCCGCAGGTACCGGGAGGAGGCCACGAAGCGGTAGCCGGGTGCCAGGATCGCGTCGACGTGGTAGATCTCGCCGTCGACGAAGTCCTCGACCATGAGGTCCTCGCGCCAGTGGCGACGGCTGAACGCCATGAGGTCGCCCTCCTCGCGCAGCACCACGATGTCGCGCGAGCCGCCCTGGCTCACCGGCTTCACGACGACCGGGTAGTCGTTCTCCGCGATGAACCGGGTGAGGTCGACGATCGTCTTCAGCCGGGCGTGGCGCGGAGTGGCCACCGTGCGGCCGGCGGTCTGCTTCATGACGACCTTGTCGCGGAACTGCCGTGCGCTGCGCGCCGACTGGCCGGGGATGCCGAGGTCCTCCCGGATGCGCGCGGCCCGTTCGAGGTCGTACTCGTTGTCCGTGATGACGTGCGCGAAGCGCCGGGTCCGCGCCAGCTCCCGGATCCGCAGTTCGGCGTAGGGGACGAACTCGCAGTCCTCGACGTGTTCGTAGGAGCCGAGCCCCGCGATGTGCGCGAGCGGGTTGTGGCTGAAGACGTGGAGCCCGTCCGCCAGCTCGTGGAGCATGGCCGGATAGTCGTGTTGGGCGCCATAATTGATGATGGCGACATCGGTCATGGGTGCGGCCTCTGATTCTTCTGCGGTGGAATTCGGCGATCCAGGTCGACCGTGCGGGCATTCAGCCCTGCAGGGCGAGCAGCGGCAGGTCGTCCTGGACGCTGTACGGCCTTCGGCCCCAATGCATCGTGCACCAGGGTCCGGTCATCTCCTCCAGTGCGGAAATGACCACCGGCCGGTATTCGGGGTCCTCGACGAGCGGGCCGTCGGGCGGGAAGACCTGCTTGATGTAGCGGTGTCCGGGGTCGGCGGCCATGAAGACGACGGGGCCGCCCGAGGGCTCGGTCGAGCGGATGTACCGGGCGGCCTGCCAGCCGGCTCCGGCGGACAGCCCGGCGAAGACGCCCGTGGTGGAGAGCAGGTGGCGGCAGCCCGCGGCCGACACGTCGAAGTCGACCCAGTGGATGTCGTCGTAGGCGCTGTAGTCGATGTTGTCGAAGCGGATGCCGCTGCCGATGCCCGCGATGATGAACCCGTCGAGCGGGAAGTTCTCGGAGCCGAAGGAGCGGCTGCCGAACGGCTGGATGCCGGCCACCCGGACGTTGGGGCAGGACTCGCGCAGGTAGCGGCTCATCGCGCTGGTGGAGGCGCCGGTGCCGACGCCGCCGACCAGGCTCATCTCGGCCCAGCCCAGCTCCTTGAGGAGCAGCTCCGCCACGTGTTCGTAGCCGGCGTAGTGCACGTCGTCGTGGTACTGCTGCATCCAGTACGCGTCCGGGTTGCGCCGCAGGTACGCGTGGACGAGCCGGACGCGCGCCTCCTGGTCGTGCTGGAGGTTGGCCCCGCCGCCGGAGACCTGGTCGTAGGTGGCACCGAGGTACTTGAGCTGGGTCTTGATGCCGTCGTCGACCGCGACGGAGGCGAAGACGTGGCACTTGAGCCCCAGCTCGCGGCAGACCAGGGCGAGGGCGTGGCCGTAGATGCCACTGGAGCTGTCGACGAGGGTCTGCCCGTGCCGGATCACCCCGCGCGCGAGCAGGTCCTTGACCGCCCGGTAGACCGAGGTCACCTTCATGACCTCGAACCGGAGGACATAAATTCCGTCGCCGAGATCTATCAGATCCGGTTGGGACATTTTCTCAGTGAATGACGAGTACACCGTGCTCCGTGCTCCCCTCTGCATTTCTGGGCTGCGGGCCTACTGATGCCCCGCAAAGTTGAGTCCGATGGCTACCGGATCGGTCCCGAACCATTCCCGTCGGCCGGGAACGAAACGGGAACGGACCATGGCTGAATCGGAACCCCGCAGCCGTACCCGGACCGCCCCGAGGAGGGCTCCCGTGACGCCCGAAGCCGCGCCGGACGACCCGCGCATCGAGCGTGCGGACGTGGCCGGGGCCCACCGGATCGTGGTCAAGGTCGGTTCCGCGCGGGCGCCGGCGGGCGCGGGGAGGGGGGAACGTACTTCCACCGTCGGCGCGCAGGACGTGGCCCTGTTCGCACCGCACGCGTACGCGGAGACGGGCTCGGGACGGCGGCGTCGGCCGCCGGGCGCGCCGCTGGAGGAGATCGCCCCGCGATCGCCCCCCGGGGCCCTGCTGATCAGCGTGGCGGCCGGACTGACCACGGCCTTCTTCGAGCGGCGGGTCCCGGACGGCGTCGCGGTGGTCCGGGCGATGCCCAACACGGCGGTGCGGGTCGACGAGGGATGACCGCCCTCTCGGGCTCGGGACCCGCCTGCTTCTACTTCCGCGTCGAGGCGATGACCGACGCGGGCGTCCTGCCGGGGCTTTCGAGGGACAAGGCCCGCGAGCTCGTCGTACGCGGCTCCGCGGGCGCCTCGGTCATGCTGCGCGACTCCGGCACGCACCCGGTCGAGCTCCGCGAGGCGGCCACCTCACCGGCGGGCACCACCATCGGCGCAGTGCGGGAGCCGGAACGGCACGGCGTACGGGCCGCGCTGATGGCGGCCCTGAGGGGGTGTCCGCGACGTAGCGCCGTGCGCCCGCAGGGCGCTCCCGCGGGGCAGGCGGGACTGTGCGGACACCCCCTGGAGGCCGCACGCGAAGGGAGCGTCGAGCCGGCCGCCTCGTACGGGCGGGCCGGGGCGGCGTCAGGACGGGAGCCACGCCTTCCAGGTGGCCTCGTTCTCCTTCACCCAGCGGGCCGCCGCCTCCTGCGGCGCCAGCTTCTCCTCCGCGATCATCAGGGAGACCTCGTTCTGCATCGCGGTCGTCCAGCGGAACTTCTTCAGGAAGGCGGCCGCGTCACCTCCGCCGTCCGCGAAGCGGGCGTTGAGGAACTTCTGCAGCGGGGTGTGCGGGTAGGCGCAGGCCACCTTCTGCGCGTCGGCGTCACAGCCCTCCTGGTGGGCGGGCAGCTCCACCTCCGTCATCGGGACCTTCTCGAACAGCCACTGGGGCTTGTACCAGTAGCTCAGGAAGGGCTTCTTCTCCTTGGCGAACTGCTTGATCTGCGTGATCTGCGCCGCCTCGGAGCCCGCGAACACCACCTGGTAGTCCAGGTCCAGGTTCTTCACGAGCGCCTTGTCGTTCGTCACGTACGACGGGGAGCCGTCGAGCAGCTGGCCCTTGCCGCCGCTCTCCGCCGTACGGAAGTCCTCGGCGTACTTGTTCAGGTTCTTCCAGTCGGTGACGTCCGGGTGCTGCTCGGCGAAGTACGTCGGCACGAACCAGCCGATGTGGCCGGTCACTCCGAGATCGCCGCCGCGCTTGATCGTCGCCTTGTCCTCGACGTACCGCTTCTCCTGCTCGGGGTGGCCCCAGTCCTCCATGATGGCGTCCACCCGGCCCTGGCTGAGCGCGTCCCACGCGGGTACCTCGTCGATCTGGACGGTGTCCACCCGGTAGCCGAGCTCGTGCTGCAGCAGGTACTGGGCGACGGCCACGTTGGCCTGCGCGCCCACCCACGACTGCACGGACAGCGTCACCGTCCGGGAGTCCTTCGCGTCGGCGTACGGGGAGGCCTGGCGGGTCATGTCGGCGGCGCCGCAGCCCGTGAGGGCGGTCAGGGCGACGGCGGCCGCGAGGGCGATGGAGCGGGTACGAGGTGCGGTGGAACGGGTGCGGGCCATGTCAGGCCCCCTTTCCGGCGAGGTCGCGGTCCGTCGGCTGGGTGACGCGGTCGAGCATCAGGCCGAGGCAGACGATCGCCGCACCGGCGACCAGACCGGTCGCCAGGTCGCCCTGGGCGAGACCGAAGACCGCGTCGTAGCCGAGCGCCCCGCCGCCCACGAGGCCGCCGATGACGACCACGGCGAGAACCAGCACCACGCCCTGGTTGACGGCCAGCAGCAGCGCGGGCCGGGCCAGCGGCAGCTGGACCTGGAACAGCTGCTGCCGCCCGGTCGCGCCCAGCGAGCGCGAGGACTCCAGCGCGGCCGGGTCCACCGAGAGCATGCCCTGGGTCGTGATCCGCACCACGGCGGGCAGCGCGTAGACCACGGCGGCGGCGACCGCCGGGGCGCGGCCGACGCCGAACAGGGCGACCACGGGGATGAGGTACACGAACTGCGGCATCGTCTGGAAGACGTCGAGGACCGGACGCAGCGCCCGGGCCAGCCGGGTGCTGCGGGCCGCGGCGACCCCGAGGGCGACGCCGAGCAGCAGGGTCACGGCGACGGCGGCCAGGACCTGGGACAGCGTGTCGAGCGCCGGGTCCCAGACGCCGAGCACGCCGATCGCGGCCATGGCGAGGACGGCCGTCGCGGCGGTGCGCCAGGTGCCGATGAGCAGCGCGAGGACTCCGACGGTCAGCAGGACCGCCCACCAGGGCAGCCACTGCAGGCCGTCGCGCAGGGGGTTGAGGACCCACGTGGTGAACCGGGCCGCCCAGTCGGCGGTGCCGCCGACGAGGGGCACGCCGGAGTAGAGGTGGGCGGTCATCCAGTCGACCGCCCGGTTGACGGGTTCGGCGGTGTCCACCGTCCACCCGTCGGGCCACGAAAGCCGGTCGGCGAGGCGTCCGCCGACGGCGACGGCGGCGGTCACCGCGGCCGCCACGGCCCAGCCGAGCCGGGTCCGGCCGGCCCCGGCCGCGCCGATCCGCTCCCCGGCCGCGGCGGTGACCCGGTCCAGCACGATGGCGAGCAGCACGATCGGCACGCCGGCGGCGAGCGCGGCGCCCACGTCGACGGAGGCCAGCGCCTGGTAGACGCGGTCGCCGAGGCCGCCCGCGCCGATGACGGACGCGATCACGGCCATGCCCAGCGCCATCATGATCGACTGGTTGAGGCCGAGCAGCAGTTCCTTGCGGGCCAGCGGCAGCCGGGCGGTCAGCAGCCGCTGCCTCCCGGTGGCGCCGAGGGAGGTGGCCGCCTCCACGACTCCGGCGTCCGCGCCGCGCAGCCCGAGTGCGGTCAGGCGGGCCATGGGCGGAGCCGCGTAGACGACGGTGGCGAGGACGGCGGCGGGCACGCCGATGCCGAAGACCAGGACGACGGGCAGGAGGTACGCGAAGGCCGGCAGCACCTGCATGGTGTCCAGCACGGGCCGCAGGATCCGGTGCATGCGGTCCGACAGGCCCGCGGCCAGCCCGAGGAGGCCTCCGAGCAGTACGGACGCGGCGACGGCGACCGCCATCAGGGCGAGCGTCTGCAGGGTGGGCACCCACATGCCGAGCAGTCCGCACACCGCGAAGGCGGCGACGGAGGTCAGCGCGAGGCGCACCCCGGCGACCCGCCAGGCCACCAGTCCGGCGGCGGCGGTGACGCCGGCCCAGCCGAGGGCGAGCAGCAGCAGGTACACCGCGCGGACGGACACGACGACGAGGTTGCTGACGTGGCCGAGGAAGTAGAGGAACAGCGGGTGGCCGTCCCGGTTGTCGATGATCCAGTCGCTGGTGCGGTCGAGCGGCCCGGACAGGTCGACGGCGAGCGGGGCGGGCCAGCTGCCGCCGCCCAGGAGAACGGAACCGAGGACGAGTGCGAGGGCCGCGCCGACGCCGATGAGCCGGCCGCGGTGGCGGGTGAGCATGCGCAGCACACCGGGCCGGGCGTCGCCGGCGGTCGTGCCGCCCGGCGGCGGCCAGGTCGTATGGGCATACATCAGGCCACCGCCTTCCCCGTCGCGACCGGTATCCCGGCGACGACGCCCAGGAGTCCCGCGTGGTCGACCACACCGAGGCAGCGGCCGTCCTCGACGACCCGCGCGTTCTCGCCGGTACGGGCGACGGCCTCGATGGCCTCGTGGACGGTGGCACCGGGGTCGAGCGCGGGACCGGCCTCGCGCTCCCCGGCGAGGGCGGGGCGCATCGCGGATCGGACGGTCAGCACCTGCTCGCGCGGCACGTCCCGGACGAAGTCCCTGACGTAGTCGTCGGCGGGGGCGCCCACGATCTCCTCCGGCGTGCCGATCTGCACGATCCGGCCGCCCCGCATCAGCGCGATGCGGTCGCCGAGCTTGAGCGCCTCGCTCAGGTCGTGCGTGATGAAGACCATCGTGCGTCCCTCCTCGCGGTGCAGGCGCACGACCTCCTCCTGCATGTCCCGCCGGATGAGCGGGTCGAGCGCACTGAACGGCTCGTCGAACAACAGGACTTCGGGGTCCACGGCGAGTGCGCGGGCCAGGCCCACGCGCTGCTGCTGGCCGCCGGACAGCTGGCTCGGCCTGCGCTGCTCCAGGCCGTCCAATCCGACCTTGGCGGCGAACTCCGCCGCGCGCTCGCGCCGTTCGGCGCGTCCCACGCCCTGGATCTCCAGTCCGTAGGCGATGTTGTCGAGCACCGTGCGGTGCGGCAGCAGCCCGAAGTGCTGGAAGACCATCGCCGCCCGGTGCCGGCGCAGCTCGCGGAGCCGGCCGGTGTCCATGGACAGCACGTCCTCCCCGTCGATGGAGATCGTGCCCGAGGTCGGTTCGATGAGCCGGGTCAGGCAGCGTACGAGCGTCGACTTGCCCGAGCCCGACAGTCCCATGACGACGAAGACCTCGCCCTTGCGGACGTCGAAGGAGACGCCGCGGACGGCGGCGGTGCAGCCGGTCCGCTCGCGCAGCTCGGCGGGGCCGAGGGAGGCGAGTTCCTTGTCAGCGGGCACGCGGTCGGCCTTCGGCCCGAAGACCTTCCACAGGTCGCGTACGGAGAACACGGCTTCCGCGGGCGTCTGCGGCGGGGCGGTGTGCGGCGTCGTCGGCGTTTTCGGCGTTGTCGGCGTTTTCATCGGGTGCCTCCCAGCAGGTCGGCGCACTTCTCGCCGACCATGAGGACGCCGATCATCGGGTTCACGGCGGTCATGGTGGGGAATACGGACGCGTCGGCGATCCGGATGCCGTCGAGGCCCCGGATCCGCAGGTCGGGTGCGACGACGGCGAGTTCGTCGCCCTCGGACCCCATCCGGCAGGTGCCGGCGGGGTGGTAGACGGTGTGCGCGACGTGGCGCGCGTACGCGCTGAGCTCCTCGTCGGAGGTCACCTCGGGACCGGGGCACACCTCGCGCTTCAGCCAGCCGGCCAGCGGCTCGCTCTCGGCGATCTTCCGGGCGATGCGGATGCCGTCGACGAGGGTCCGGCCGTCGTAGTCGTCCTCGTCGGTGAAGTACCGGAAGTCCAGCGCGGGCTTGTCCTCGGGATCGGCGCTCGTCAGGTAGAGCCGGCCGCGGCTGCGCGGCTTGGGGATGTTGGGGGTCATCGACACTCCGTGCGCGGGCCGTTCGTAGCCGATGCGCTCGGGGTTGTCGGTGAAGGGGATCTGGTAGAAGTGGAACATCAGGTCCGGACCCTCGGCCCCGGGGTCCCGTCGGACGAAGAGTCCCGCGTCGGAGTCCATCGCGGAGTTCTCCGGGATGGGGCCGTGCGTCTCCCACACGATGACCGACTCGGGGTGGTCGAGCAGGTTCTCGCCGACGCCCGGCAGGTCGTGCACCACGGGAATGCCGAGCTTCTCCAGGTCGGCGCGCGGTCCGATGCCCGAGTGCAGCAGCAGGCGCGGGGTGTCCACGGCCCCGGCGCACACCAGGACCTCGCGCCGGGCGCGTACGACGTGCTCCGCGCCCTCCTTTGTGCGGACGTGCACGCCGGTGGCGCGGGTGCCCTCCAGCTCCAGCCGGAACGCCCAGGTCTCCAGGGCGATGTGCAGGTTGGGCCGGTCCAGGAACGGGTGCAGATAGGCGACGGAGGCGGAGGACCGCTTGTTGTTCTCCGGGTGGTAGGCGAGGTCGAAGAAGCCCGCGCCCTCGTGGAAGGGCGCCTTGTTGAAGCCCTCGACGCGCGGTACGCCGAGCGCGGCCTGCGCGGCGTCGACGAAGTCCCGGGCGATCGCGTTGCGGTCGGCCTCGTCGACGGGGACGATGTTGTTGCGCAGCCGGGCGAAGTACGGGTCCATGGACGCCGCGTCCCACCCCTCGGCGCCGGCCCGCGCCCACTCGTCCCAGTCGGAGGGCAGCGGCTTGAACGCGATGAGGGTGTTGTGCGAGGAACAGCCGCCCAGCACCCGCGCACGGCTGTGCCGGATGTACGAGTTGCCCCGGGGCTGCTCGGTGGTGGGGTAGTCGTAGTCCAGCTCGCCTCCGAGCAGGCCCATCCACCGGCGCAGGGTGAGGACCTCGTCGCGGCCGACGTCGCTGGGGCCGCCCTCGATGACGGCGACGCTGACGTCCGGGTCCTCGGTCAGCCGGGAGGCGATCACCGAGCCGGCGGTGCCGCCGCCGACGACGACGTAGTCGTACACGTGCCGGTCGTTCACGGAGGCGCTCACGGAGGCGTTCGTG
Source organism: Streptomyces sp. NPDC001903 (assembly GCF_042891345.1). Classification (NCBI taxonomy): domain Bacteria; kingdom Bacillati; phylum Actinomycetota; class Actinomycetes; order Kitasatosporales; family Streptomycetaceae; genus Streptomyces; species Streptomyces sp. NPDC001903. Next base: position 139,166 of record NZ_JBIASZ010000013.1, on the reverse strand, counting down.
CGGTCGTTCGTGCGGTCGTTCATGCCTGGTCCTTCTGCGCCGCGCCCGCGAACCAGCGCACGGGGCGCGGGGCGAGGTTCTGGTAGATGTGCTTGGCCTCGCGGTACTCGCCGAGGCCGCCGGGGCCCAGTTCGCGGCCGATGCCGGACTTCCCGAAGCCGCCCCACTCCGCCTGCGGGAGGTAGGGGTGGAAGTCGTTGATCCAGACGGTGCCGTGGCGCAGCGCGGCCGCGACCCGCCGGGCACGGTCCCCGTCGGAGGTCCACACCGCTCCGGCGAGGCCGTACTCGGTGTCGTTGGCGAGGGCGACGGCCTCCTCCTCGGTGCGGAAGGTCTCCACGGTGAGGACGGGGCCGAAGACCTCCTCGCGGACGACGCGCATGCCGCGGTGGCAGCGGTCCAGGACCGTGGGCCGGAAGAAGTAGCCGGGACCGGCCGGCTTCTCGCCGCCGGCGCGCAGGACCGCGCCCTCGGCGAGGGCGGAGGCCACGTACTCCTCGGTCCGGGCCAGCTGGGCCGCGGAGACCAGCGGGCCGCATTCGACGCCCTCGTCGGTGCCGCGCCCCAGCCGGATCTGCTCGGCCCGGCGGGCGAGCTCGGCGACGAAACGATCGCGCAGCGGCTCCTCGACGATGAGGCGGGAGCCGGCGGAGCAGACCTGGCCGCTGTGGATGAAGGCGGCGTTGAGCGCCTGGTCGACGGCCGTGTCGAAGGCGTCGGGCGTCGAACAGGCGTCGGCGAACACCACGTTGGGGTTCTTGCCGCCCAGTTCGAGGGCGACCTTCTTCACGCTGTCGGCAGCCGCCCTGGCCACCTTCGTGCCGCTGACGAGACCGCCCGTGAACGAGATCAGGTCGACATCGGGGTGTTCGGCGAGCCGGGCGCCGACCGTGCCGCCGGGACCGGTGACGATGTTGGCCGCGCCGAGCGGAAGTCCGGCCTCCAGGAGCAGTTCGATCAGTGCGACGGTGGTCAGCGGGGTGATCTCGCTGGGCTTGATCACGAAGGTGTTGCCGGCGGCGAGAGCGGGAGCGATCTTCCAGCTGGCCTGGAGCAGCGGATAGTTCCACGGCGTGATCAGGGCGCAGACCCCGACCGGCTCGTGCACGACGACACTGCGGATCTCGTCCGAACCGGCGTCGACGACCCGTGCGCCGTCCTCGTTCGCCACGAGGTCGGCGAAGTAGCGGAAGGCGTCGCGGACGCAGTCGACGTCGACGCGGCCCTCTTCCAGCGTCTTGCCAGCGTCCTGGCTCTCCATGGCGCCGATCCGCTCGCGATCGCGCTCCAGGAGGTCCGCGACGCGCCTCAGCAGGGCGGCCCGCTCGGCGACCGGCGTACGCGGCCATGCACCGTCGTCGAACGCGGCCCGCGCCGCGGCGACGGCTTCGTCGGTGTCCTGGACGCCGCCCTCCGCGACGACCGCGAACGCGCTCGCGTCGACGGGGTCGATGATCTCGCGGGTGGCGCCGGAGAGGGCCGCGCGCCACTCTCCGCCCACGTGGATGCTCTGTTGTGCTGCGGTCACGTTGCGTTGTGCCTTTCGTCCTCTGGATCCCCCTGCCGGTGGTACCGACACGAACCCGCCGGTTGCCCCGGCTCCGGACTTCCATGCGCAATGCCTTGCGGAGAGTGTTCTTGTTCACTCCCGAAGCCGGGGCAAATCCGGACATGTAACGCAGGTTGCAGGATGGGGGATTCACAGAGGCCCACGACTGTCGCACAACGTCACGCAGGGTAGGGGCGGATGTCCGGCCCCACCGGCGCGAAATGGCCACGCACGCGGGCAACGGCCGGACCATGCGCGGCCGTTCGAGGCGGGATCCGATCCGGACCCCGGGGCGCCCCCCCCACGCCGCGCCCGCCCCGGGCCGGTTCGCGGCGGCCGCGGGCAAGCGCCCTGTACGGGCGGTCGGTTGGGAGGGGCCGCGGGCGGGAGGGCGGTCGCCCTCGTCACATGGGGGCGGGGTAGACCCGTGACTGCTTCACGCTGCCGAAGGCGAAGCTCGACTCGATCGACGCGATGCCGGGGATGGCGTGGATCCGGTTGCGGACGAGCGATTCGTACGCCTCCAGGCTCTCGATGACCACCCGGAGCAGGTAGTCGCTGCTTCCGGCCATCAGGTAGCAGTCCTGGATGTGCTCGATGAGCGCGACGTGCCCCTCGAAGACCCCGACCGCCTCCTTCGTGTGGCGGTCCAGGCGGATCCGGACGAAGACCGTGATCGGCAGACCGAAGGCGACCTGGTCGACCATGGCCGTGTACCCGCGGATCAGACCGGCCTCCTCCAGGCGCCGCACCCGCCGCAGGCAGGGCGAGGGGGACAGCCGGACCCGGTCGGCGAGGTCCTGGTTGGAGAGCCGCCCGTCGGCCTGCAATTCGCGGATGATCTGCAGATCGACTGCGTCCATCGCCCCTCCTCGGCTCCTCCTTGGCAGATTCTGCCTCAAACGTATGTCCGGAAGGCAGAACTGGCAATCGGCTGCCCCGGCAAAAGACCTAGCGTTGCTCCATGGCCGGATCCGGCCCCCGAGGCTGGAGGAGCCCCCTTGGTCACCACGAATGCCGGACCCGCGACGGCGCTGCCGGCGGCCGCCCGCCCACGGCTCTCGCCCCGGGCGAAGGGCACCGCGGCCCTGGTCGTGACCGTGCTGATCTGGGCCGCCTTCGCCCTCAGCGCCCGGGCCCTGAGCTCCTCCACCCTGCTGCCCGCCGACGCGGCCCTGCTGCGCTTCGGCGTCCCGCTCCTCGTCCTGGCACCCGCGCTGTGGCGCCGGCGCCGCCGGATCGCCGCCGTCCGCCCGACCACCGCGCTCAAGATCGCCTGCGGGGCCGGGGTGCCGTTCTTCCTGGCCGCGATGTACGGCGGCTCCCTGACGTCGGCGGCCTTCGTCGGCTCGATCGTCCCCGGGATGGTCCCGCTCTTCGTCTCCGCGCTGATGGTCGCCGCCGGCAAGGGCCTGCCCCGGGGTACGCAGGCGGTCGGGCTGGCGCTGATCGCGGTCGGCGTGGTCGCCCTGGTCTGGCGCCACGTCGTCCCGCTGAACACGCAGGTGCTGGCCGGCGCCGGGATCCTGCTCGTCGCGAGCGGACTGTGGGCCCTGTACACGGTCGGACTGAAGGAGGTGGACCTCGATCCCGTCGGGTCCATCGGCCTGCTGTGCCTGCCCTCCTTCGCGGTGATGGCGCTCCTGGTCCTGACCGGGGTGCTGCCCACCGGCCTGGCCTCGGCCGCCGGCGGCGACATCGCGCTGTTCCTGGTGGTGCAGGGGCTCGGGGTCGGCCTGTGCGCCGGCCTGCTGTACGCCTACGCCATCCGCAGCCTCGGCGCGGAGCGCAGCTCCACCGTCGGCAGCCTCAGCCCGGTCGCCGTGGTCCTGCTCGCCATCCCTCTGCTCGGCGAGTCGCCGACCGCCGCCGTGCTCGTCGGCGTCCCCCTCATCACCGCGGGCGTCGCCCTCGCCAACCGGCGCCCGCGCACCACCGCCCGTACCCAGCAGCCCGAGGTTCCCGACCATGCTTGAGCTCCTCCTCCCGCCGCCCGTCGACCCGCTGTGGGACCTCACCGAGGCGTACGGCGCCGACGCCCGGCCCGAGCGCCTGAACCTCGTCCTCGGCGTCTACCGCGACCAGACGGGCGGCACCCCGGTCATGGCGGCGGTGCGCGAGGCCGAGATACGGCTGGCGGAACGCTCCGCCTCCAAGGAGTACCGGGGGCTCTCCGGGAACACGGCCTTCAACCGGGCGATGCTCTCCCTGGTGCTGGGCTCCGGCGACGCGGCCGAGCGGGCGGTGGCCGTCCAGACCGTCGCGGGCAGCGGCGCGCTGCGGCTGCTGGCCGACCTGATCTGCCGGACCCGGCCGGGCACGACGGTGTGGATCAGCGACCCCGCGTACGTCAACCACCGGCCCATCCTGGAAGCCGCCGGGCTGACCGTGCGGACGTACGGCTGGCTGGACGCCGAGGGGCGCTTCGACACGGCGGGGATGCTGCGCGACCTCGGCGGGGCGCGCCGCGAGGACGTGGTCCTGCTCCAGGGCTGCTGCCACAACCCGACCGGGGTCGACCCGTCCGCGCAGGCCTGGGAGGCTCTCGCCGACCTCGCCGCGGAGCACGGCTGGGTGCCCTTCGTGGACCTCGCGTACCACGGGCTCGGCGACGGCCTGGAAGCCGACCTCGCGGCCACCCGGCTGCTCGCGGAGCGGGTGCCGGAGATGCTCGTCGCCATCTCCTGCTCGAAGAACTTCGGGCTCTACAGCGACCGGACGGGCTGCGCCGTCGTGCTCGGCACCTCGCGGCAGTCGCTGCGGCACGTGGAGACGGCCCTGCAGAACGCGGCCCGCACCCTCTACTCGATGCCCCCGGAGCACGGCGCCGCGGTGGTGACGGCGATCCTCGAGGACGACGGGCTGCGGGCGCTGTGGCGCGCCGAGCTGGACGGGATGCGGGCCCGCATCGAGGACAACCGGCGCGGGCTGACCGCCGAGCTGACCGCGCTCGGGTGGGACGCGCAGGCCGATGTACTGGCGCGGCAGAAGGGGATGTTCTCGATGCTGCCGCTCACTGCGCGTCAGATGCTGCGGCTGCGCAGCCGGTTCGCCATCTACGGGACGACGGCCGGGCGGATCAACATCGCGGGGATCCCGGCGCACCGGATCCCCTGCCTCGCACAGGGGATCGCCGCCGTGCTCGACGAGGGCGCCGAGTAGCGAAGGGGCCCGCCCGCGGCACTCCCCCGGGCGGGCCTCCTCGCCACACAACTGACAATCCATCAGGTCATTCGTCCCGGACTCTTGACTCTGTTACCGCCGGTAGCCATTCTCGTCACACTGCCTGCGCGGAACATGACAATCAGCTGGCTCCTCGGGCCGTCTGCGTCCTCGACCGCGCCATCCGCCGACCGATGACGTGAGTGATGACCATGACCCGTCCCCCGCACCGCAGGCGCAGGCCACTGGCGCTGCTCGCCCTCCTCCTGGCCATGGTGGCCATGGCCCTCGGCCCCGCGCCCGGCGCGGCCGCCGAGGGCGACGCGGGCTGGTGGAACCCCACCGCGCGCCCCGCCCCCGACTCCCAGATCAACGTCACGGGCGAGCCGTTCAAGGGCACCGACGCCCAGGGGCGGGTCCGGGGCTTCGTCGACGCCCACGACCACATCATGTCCAACGAGGGCTTCGGCGGCCGGCTCATCTGCGGCAAGGCGTTCTCCGACCTGGGAGTGGCCGACGCCCTCAAGGACTGCCCCGAGCACTACCCCGACGGCTCCCTCGCGATCTTCGACTTCATCACCAAGGGCGGGGACGGCAAGCACGACCCCAACGGCTGGCCGACGTTCAAGGACTGGCCCGCCCACGACTCCCTGACCCACCAGCAGAACTACTACGCATGGATCGAGCGCGCCTGGCGCGGCGGCCAGCGCGTCCTCGTCAACGACCTCGTCACCAACGGGGTGATCTGCTCGGTCTACTTCTTCAAGGACCGCGGCTGCGACGAGATGACCGCCATCCGCCTGGAGGCGCAGAAGACGTACGACATGCAGGCCTACATCGACAAGATGTACGGCGGCCCGGGCAAGGGCTGGTTCCGGATCGTCACCGACTCCGCGCAGGCACGCGACGTCGTCCAGCAGGGCAAGCTGGCCGTGGTCCTGGGCGTGGAGACCTCCGAGCCGTTCGGCTGCAAGCAGATCCTGGACATCTCCCAGTGCAGCAAGGCGGACATCGACCGCGGCCTCGACGAGCTGTACCGGCTCGGCGTCCGCAGCATGTTCCTGTGCCACAAGTTCGACAACGCCCTGTGCGGGGTCCGCTTCGACGAGGGCGCCCTGGGGACGGCGATCAACGTCGGACAGTTCCTGTCCACCGGCACCTTCTGGAAGACCGAGCGGTGCACCGGCCCGCAGCACGACAACCCGATCGGCCTGGCACCGGCGCCCTCGGCGCAGAAGGAGCTGCCGGCGGGCGTGGCGGTCCCCTCCTACGCGGCCGACGCGCAGTGCAACTCCCGCGGTCTCACCGAGCTCGGTGAATACGCCGTGCGCGGCATGATGAAACGCAAGATGATGCTCGAAGTCGACCACATGAGCGTCAAGGCCGCGGGCCGGGCCTTCGACATCCTCGAATCCGAGTCCTACCCCGGCGTGATCTCCTCGCACAGCTGGATGGACCTGGGCTGGACCGAACGCCTCTACAAGCTGGGCGGGTTCGCCGCCCAGTACATGAACGGGGCCGAGGGGTTCAGCGGCGAGGCCGCCCGTACGAAGGCGCTGCGCGACAAGTACCAGGTCGGCTACGGGTACGGCACCGACATGAACGGGGTCGGCGGCTGGCCGGGCCCGCGCGGCGCCGACACCCCGAACCCGGTGAAGTACCCGTTCCGCAGCACCGACGGCGGCTCCGTCATCGACAAGCAGACCACCGGGCAGCGCACCTGGGACCTCAACACCGACGGCGCCGCGCACTACGGCCTGGTCCCCGACTGGATCGAGGACATCCGGCAGGTCGGCGGCCAGGGCGTCGTGGACGACCTCTTCAAGGGCGCCGAGTCCTACCTGCACACCTGGGGGGCCTCCGAGCAGCACAAGGCCGGCGTCAACCTCGCCGCGGGCGCGCCCGCCTCGGCCAGCTCCGCCGAGTGGAACCCCTTCGTCAGCTACGCGCCCGGCCGGGCCGTGGACGGGGACACGGGCACCCGCTGGGCGAGCGACTGGAACGACGACCAGTGGCTGCGGATCGACCTCGGCTCCCCCGGGGTGGTCAAGCGCGTCACCCTCGACTGGGAGCGCGCGTACGGGAAGTCGTACCGCATCGAGGTCTCGGCGGACGACGTGAACTGGCAGACGGTCTGGTCCACGACCGCCGGTGACGGCGGCCTGGACACGGCGCGGTTCGCCGGGGTCCCGGCCCGGTACGTGCGCGTCCACGGAGTGGGCCGCGGCACCCAGTGGGGCTACTCCCTGCACGAAGTCGGCGTCTACAGCAGCTGATGGCCCGCAGCGGCTGAGGGCCCACAGCGGCACCCGCAGGCCGGGGCCGGGGGGATCGGCACGTCCGACCCCTCCGGCCCCGGCCTCGCCCGTACCTCCGCCCGTACGAAGGGAACCGATTCCGCATGGCACGGATGCCGTTGGCGCAGCGGCGCAGGCAGCTGACCGAGGCCGCGATCCGCGCGATGGCACGCGACGGCGTCCCGAAGACGACGACCCGGTCGATCGCCGCCGAGGCAGGGGTGTCGCTGAGCGTCTTCCACTATTGCTTCGACTCGAAGCAGGCGCTGCTCGAATCGGTCATCGAGACGATCACCGAGCACTACCTGACGGTGGTCAAGCAGGCGATCCTGCCGCGCACCACCCTCCGCGAGACCGTCCGGGCCGGCTTCCAGGCGTACTGGGACCACGTCCGCGCCCACCCCGCCGAGCACATGCTCACCTACGAGCTCACCCAGTACGCCCTGCGCGAGCCCGGGTTCGAGCACCTGGCGCGGCGCCAGCACGAGCTGTACTGCGCGACGTACGCGGAACTGCTCGAGCAGGTCTGCCTCGGCATGGAGACCGGACTGCGCGTCCCCGTCCCCGTACTGGCCCGCTACCTGGCGGCGATGACGGACGGGCTGACCCTGAACTTCCTCGTGCTCGGCGACGCGGCCGCGGCGGCGGCCATCCTGGACATGGTCTCCGACCACGTGGCCGGCCTCGTCCACGACGAGCGGGCTGCTGCCGTCGTCCGGCCAGCCCCTCCCCTGAGCCCCGCCCAGGCGCGCTGAGCCCCGCGCTCACCCCAGGACCGGGTGCGCCTCCGGGTGCGCGTCCCACCACGCCCGGTGGAAGGGGTTGTTGTCCACGTTGGCCAGGTACGCGCCCGCCGCCGCGTGGTAGAGCGAGTCCGCCTGGCCGGCGGAGACCGCCGAGCGGTTCCAGGCGAGCCGGATACGGCCCGTGATCGGCGTGCCGAGCAGCGGGCGCATCACCGTGCCCTCCACGGTGGGGGCCGTGGGCTGGGTGAGGGAGATGGCCCGGCCCGCCGCCACCAGGTCGTGGCGCATCTTGCGGTCGGTGATCCGGTGGCGCAGGGAGGGGGCGAACCCGGCCTTGGCGCAGGCTTCCACCAGCGCCTCGGGGCCGCCGTCGTCGTCCTCCACCAGGGTCATCCACTGCTCGCCGGCCAGTTCGGCGAGGTCCAGGACCTCCCGCCCCGCCAGCGGGTGGCGGGTGGACATCCGGATGCAGAAGGGCTCCTTGGGCACCAGCGTCCGGGCCAGGGTGCCCTGGGGCAGGGCGACCTCGTGGTCGTTGACCTCGCCGTACACGATGACGTCGTACCGGCCCGCGCCGAGCATCCGGACGAGCGCGGTCACCGAGTGCTCCACGTCCACGGTGATCTCCCGCCCGGACAGGACGAGGTCCGTCCGCGCGAGCAGTCCGTCGATCAGGACGAGCAGGATGCAGCCGAGCCGCAGCGGGGCGTCGGTCGCCATCGCGCGGGCCTCGGCGCCCAGGCTCTCCATCTCGGTGAGCACGCGCCGCGCCTTGCCGAGGACGAACTGGCCCAGCGGGGTGGGCTCCACGCCGCTGCGGCCGCGGACGAAGAGCTCGCCGCCCGCGACCCGCTCGATCCTGCGCAGCTGCGCGGAGAGCGCGGGCTGGGACACCCCCAGCCGCCGGGCCGCGCCACCCAGACTGCCGGACTCCGCTATCTGGCACACGGCTTGCAGATGCCTCAACTCCAGCTGCATTCCGGCAGCTTACGCAGCGTGACCCCTCGGCACCATAACGCGGACCTTATGTGCGCAGGGATGTCCCAATCTCGCCATGTCCACGCCCATACTCGGCGCCAACACCCACCCGCAGCACCCCCCACACGATCGGAGTGGACTCTTGCAGCCCACCAGATGGATGGCCTCCGTGGCGGCCATGGCGCTGACGGCGAGCCTCGCCGGCACGCTGGCCACCGCCGCGTCCGCCTCACCACAGGTCCAGCCCCCCGCGCCCTCCCCGCAGGCCCAATCCGCCGAGCGCGCGGTCGCCGCGGCCGACGCGGCGGTCCGCAGCGGCCTCGACACCCTGGTCAACTCGCACCAGCAGCAGTACGACCGCCGCCTGGTCACCCCCTGGGTGCAGGACCTGTACTCCGTCTCCTACGAGCGCAGCTACCGCGGGCTGCCGGTCGTCGGCGGCGACGCGGTCGTCCTCGCCGACGGCCAGGGCCGCGTACGCGCCGTCCAGTCGGCCTCCGCCGCCGCGATCGACGTCGCGACCACCCCCTCCGTCACGGCGAAGGCGGCCGAGACCGTCTCGCGTGCGGAGCTGGCCAAGGTCGACAAGGTGCTCGACAGCCGGCTCGTCGTCAAGATCAAGGACGACAAGCAGGTCCTGGCCTGGGAGACCGTGCTCGCCGGCAACACCAAGACCGCGCCCAGCAAGCTGCACGTGTTCGTGGACGCCCGCACCGGCAAGGTCGTCGACCGCCACGACGAGGTAGTCGCCGGCAGCGGCACCAGCAAGTGGAACGGCCCGAACCCGCTCACCCTCGACACCACCGCCTCGGGCGGCTCGTACTCGCTGCGCGACCCGAACCGGCCCGGTCTGAGCTGCGCCGACTACAGCACCGGCAGCGTGTTCACGAAGTCCTCGGACTCCTGGGGCACCGGCAACGCGACGTCCAAGGAAACCGGCTGCACGGACCTGATGTTCGCGGCCCAGAAGCAGTGGGACATGCTGGGCCAGTGGCTGGGCCGCAACGGCGTCAGCGGCAACGGCCGCAGCTTCCCCGGCAAGGTGGGACTGAGCGACCTCAACGCGTACTGGGACGGCAGCTCGGTCACCATCGGGCACAACAGCGCCAACGAGTGGATCGCCGGGATCGACGTGGTGGGCCACGAGTACGGGCACGCCATCGACTCCAACACCCCCGGCGGCACCAGCGGCCAGGAGTCCGGGCTCGGCGAGGGCACCGGCGACATCTTCGGCGCGCTGACGGAGGCGTACGCCAACGAGCCGGCCCCGTACGACACCCCCGACTACACCGTCGGCGAGATGATCAACCTCCAGGGCCGCGGGCCGATCCGGAACATGTACAACCCGCCGGCCGTCAACAACGACCCGGCCTGCTACAGCTCCGCGATACCCGGCACCGAGGTGCACGCGGCCGCGGGACCCCTGAACCACTGGTTCTACCTGCTGGCCGAGGGCAGCAGCCCGGGCGGAGGCAAGCCGAGCAGCCCCACCTGCAACCAGTCCACGGTCACCGGCGTGGGCGTGCAGACCGCCGGCAAGATCTTCTACGGCGGCATGCTGCTCAAGACCAGCAGCATGTCCTACAAGAAGTACCGGACGGCGACCCTCAGCTCGGCCAAGTCGCTCGACCCGGCCACCTGCAACCTCTTCACCCGGACCAAGGCGGCCTGGGACGCGATCAGCGTGCCCGCCCAGTCCGGCGACCCGACCTGCACCCCGAGCGGGCAGAACGACGACTTCTCGATGGCGCTGAACCCGTCCTCGGGCACCGTCCAGCAGGGCGCCTCGGTCACCACCACCGTGACCACCAGCACCACCACCGGCCAGGCCCAGCAGGTGACCCTCACGGCCACCGGCCTGCCGTCCGGGGTGAGCGCCTCCTTCAACCCGGCCACCGTGCAGTCCGGCCAGTCCTCGACGCTGACCCTGTCCGCCACGGCCAACGCGGCGCCCGGGTCCTCCACGATCACGGTCAAGGGCCAGGGCCCGAGCCTCGCGCACACCGTCGACTACGCGCTGAACGTGGGCAGCACCCAGCCCGGCAACGACCCGCCGGACGTCAACGTGGCCAACGTCCAGGCGCACCTGGCCCAGCTGAACACCATCGCCTCGCAGAACGGCGGCAACCGCCGGGCGGGCAGCGCCGGTTACACCCAGTCGGTGGCGTACATCAAGGGCAAACTGCAGGCGGCCGGCTTCACCGTCACCGAGCAGAACTGCACCTCGTGCACCTACCCGTCCAACAACCTGATCGCGGACTGGCCCGGCGGCCCGGCCGACCAGACCGTCATGTTCGGCGCCCACCTCGACAGCGTCTCGGCGGGACCGGGCATCAACGACAACGGCTCGGGCTCCGCGACCCTGCTGGAGAACGCGCTCGTCCTCGCGCAGAAGAACCCCACCCTGACCAAGCACGTGCGCTTCGCCTGGTGGACCGACGAGGAGCAGGGCCTGAACGGCTCGGAGTTCTACGTGGGCCGGCTCAGCAGCGCCGAGAAGGCCGCCATCAAGGGCTACTACAACTTCGACATGGTCGGCTCGCCCAACGGCGGCTACTTCATCAACAACGTCAACTCGACCACGGCCGCGCCGCTGAAGGCGTACTGGGCCTCACTGAACCTCGCCCCGGAGGAGAACACCGAGGGCCAGGGCCGCAGTGACGACTACTCCTTCCAGCAGGGCGGCATCCCCACCTCCGGCTACGCGGCCGGCGCCAGTGCCCGCAAGACCTCGGCGCAGGCGGCCAAGTGGGGCGGCACCGCGAACGCGGCGTACGACTCCTGCTACCACAGCTCCTGCGACACGACGAACAACATCAACGCGACGGTGCTGGACCGCAGCGCCGACGGGGTCGCCTACGCGATCTGGAAGCAGGCCGTCGGCGGGGACACCCCGGCGCAGGACTTCTCGATCAGCACCTCCCCGTCCGCCGGCTCCGCCGCACCGGGCACCAGCGTCACCTCCACGGTGAACACCACCACCGTGAGCGGCAGCCCGCAGACGCTCGCCCTGTCGGTCTCCGGCGCCCCGTCCGGGGTGACGGCGACGCTCAGCCCGGCCTCCGTGCAGTCCGGCGGCTCCTCGACGCTCACCGTGCAGGTCGGCGCGGCCACCGCGGCGGGCACCTACACCCTGACCGTCACCGGTACCGGCACGGTCGCGCACGGCACCACCTACACGCTGACCGTAGGCGGCGGGGGTACGTGCACCCCGAAGCAGGTCGTGGTCAACGGCGGGTTCGAGAGCGGCAGCAGCCCGTGGACGGCCACCGCCGGGGTCGTCACCAACCAGTCCGGCCAGGTCTCGCACGGCGGCGCGTACATGGCGTGGCTGAACGGCTACGGCGCCTCCCACACGGACAGCGCCTCGCAGTCGCTGGCGCTCCCGGCCGGCTGCGCCACGGCCCGGCTCGCCTTCTACCTCCACATCGACACCGACGAGGACGAGAGCGTGGTCTACGACCGGTTCACCGTCTCGGTGGGCGGCCAGACCCTGGAGACCCTGTCCAACCTGGACGCGGCCCCGGGCTACGTGCTCAAGAGCTACGACGTGTCCCGGTTCGCCGGCCAGACCGTCACCCTGAAGTTCCAGGGCGTGGAGGACCAGTCCCTCCAGACCTCCTTCGTCGTGGACGACGTCACCCTCCAGGCGAGCTGACACCCGCCTGAGCACCTCCGAGCGGCATGAGCCCCGGCCTCGCGGCCGGGGCGCGTGCCGCTCGGGCGCGTCGGCGACGACGTTCAGTAGCGACGGGGGGACATGACCTGGGGGACGGCGTCCGGGGCCTCCAGGACACAGCGCGGGACGCCGGGCCCGGGTGTGGCGCGTACGGACACCGGCGTCGGCGGATCGGTCGGAAGTTCCACCTGCACGGTGACGGGCCGGTCGTGGTGCGTGGTGCCGTGCCCGGTCTCCTTGCCGTCGACCAGGATCTCCACGTCGACGTGGCGGCCGGTCTCGACGGTGGCGCTGACGGAGTGCCCCGCGTGATCGATGTGGAAGTGATGGCGCCGTCTCATGGGATCGCCTCCGTCGGGGCACTGCGAGCCGTCCCCCCGTCCAGGGTAGCCGCGCCCGCCGCGGACGGCAGGTCGGCCGCGGCGCCGCCGGGGCGGGCAGGCTTCCCGGGAGCGTTTTGGTTCCGGAGCCGGATCCTCAATACGATCCGGCGATGATCACAAGAAAATGGGTGGCGGCCGGGGCCTGTGGCCTGTTGGCCACTCTGGCGGTCGGGCTCTTCCCGGCGAATGCCGCCGCCGGCGAACCGGTGGCGAAGGAGTCCCCCAAGGTCGAGCTGGTCCTCGACGTCAGCGGCTCGATGCGGGCGACCGACATCGACGGCAAGTCGCGGATGGTGGCGGCGAAACAGGCCTTCAACGAGGTGCTGGACGCCACGCCGGACGAGGTACGGCTCGGGATACGGACCCTCGGGGCCACCTATCCCGGTGACGACCGGCAGCTCGGCTGCAAGGACACCAAGCAGCTCTACCCGGTCGGCAAGCTCGACCGGACCGAGGCGAAGACGGCGGTGGCCACCCTGGCCCCCACCGGCTGGACCCCGATCGGGCCGGCCCTGCTGGGCGCGGCCGAGGACCTCAAGGGCGGCGACGCCACCCGGCGGATCGTGCTCATCACCGACGGCGAGGACACCTGCGCCCCGCTCGACCCGTGCGAGGTGGCCCGCGACATCGCGGCCCAAGGCATCCACCTCGTCATCGACACGCTCGGGCTCGTCCCCGACGCGAAGACGCGCAACCAGCTGATCTGCATCGCCGAGGCCACCGGCGGAACCTACACCTCGGTGCAGCACACCGCCGAACTCTCCGGCCGCGTCAAGCAGTTGGTGGACCGGGCGGCGACCCCGGTGGTCACCCCGGTGGCGACCGAGGGCGCCAAGCAGTGTGCCGGCGCCCCGCAGCTCGGCGCGGGCCTCTACACCGACCGCGAGACCTTCGGCGAGCACCGCTGGTACCGGGTGGACGTCAAGCCCGGCCAGGAGCTGCGCGCTTCGGTGAGCATCGCCGCCGACCGGGCCGTCAACAACGACTACGGGGTCATGCTCCGGGCCACGACCGTGCACGGGCGGGAGATCGTCCGCGGCTCGGAAGCGGGTGACGGGCGCACCGACATGATCTCCACCGGTCTGCGCTACCCGAAGGCCGAGGTCGACGACTCCGACGGGGACGGCGACGGCAAGGCGGCGGTGGAGACCGTCTGCCTGCAGGTCAGCAACTCCTTCGCGGCTCCCGCCTCGGTCAAGACCACGCCGGGCCTGCCCGTCGAGCTCACCATCGACGTGGTGGACGGGCCCGACGACACGTCCGACGCGGCGGCGTTCGGTCTCGGCCGCGGCTGGTGGCTGCTCGGCGTGCTGGTGCTCGCCGGCCTCGTCGCCGGCCTGCTGTGGGGCTGGATCTCCCGCTGGCGTATCTCGGTCTGGAGGACCAACTGATGCGTACCGTACGCATACTGACCGCCGCCGCCCTCGCCGCGGGCGGTGTGCTCGCCATGGCGGGCGCCGCCCTGGCGGACACCCCGTCGGCGAGCGCGAGTACGAGCGCGAGCCCGGGCGGCAAGGCCTCCGGCCCGACCGAGGCGGGCACCGCCTTCCGCACCGCCACGGCGATCCAGCCGGGGCAGCGGGCCACGGCCGAGGCGTCCACCGGCGACTACCTGTACTGGGTGCTCCCGCTGGACTCGGGCCAGCGGGCCACGGTCAAGGCCACGGTGAAGCTGCCTCCGGCGGCGAACCGGCACTCCGCCTCGACCTGGCAGCTCGACGTCTACGACGGGCTGCGCCGCCGCCAGGCGTGCACCTACGGCACGCAGCAGGCCGCGGCGGCCAAGGAGGCCGCCTCGGTCGAGCTCTCCTGCACCCTGCGCACCGTCCGCCCCGGTGCGGAGCCCTGGGCCAACGACCCGCTGCCCGGCAGCTACTACGTCCGACTGACGGTCGTCGGCGTGGCGGAGGAGGACCTCGGTCTTCCGGTACGGGCCGAGGTCGAGGCCTCCACCCGGGACACGGGAGGCGCCTTCGCGGTGGACGGCGCCCTCGCGAAGCCGCTCGTGCCCGGCATCGGCAAGACCGCCCAGGCGGGCACCGGGAGTTCGGCCCAGCAGGCGGCGGCCGTCGGCGAGCCGGCCGACGGCTGGTCCGGCGGCCGGTGGTCGGACCGCTGGATCTGGACGGCGGCGGGCGGGATCCTCGGCGCCCTCGCCGGCATCTTCGGGTACTCCCTCACCCGCGGCGGCGGCCGCCCCTCCCGGGTCCCGCCCCGCGCCTGACCGCCCGCGCCGCCCGGCGGCCACGGCACCGCGCCGTGGCCGCCGGGCACCGGGCACACCGGTTCAGGGCGTCGGTTCGGGGCGTCGGCCTCAGTAGCCGGCCTCCGCGCGGCCGGCGTCCGCCGCGATGTCCAGCCGGCCCGGGGCGGCGGGGTCGTCCATCCCGGGCGCGATGTCACAACGCCCGGCCCCCGCGCGGGCCGTGACCCGGAAGCGGGTCTCCGCGGGCACCGTGAGCCGGAGCCGCCCCGCGCCCGCCCGGGCGGTGACCCGCTCCGGCGGGGCGGCGAACCGCGCGACGGCCGAGCCCGCTCCGGCCCGGATCTCGGCCTCCGGCGAGCTGAGCCCGGAGGCTTCGAGCGAACCCGAACCGACGCTCGCCCGCAGCGGCCCGCGCAGCGCGCTCAGCCGGAGCGTCCCGGCGCCGACCGAGGCGTCGACGGACCCGCCCAGCCCGCTGATCACCACCGTGCCGGAGCCGGCGGTGACCTTCACCGGTACGCCGGCGGGCACGGTGACGCCCAGGTCGACGGAGCAGCCGGCGCCCGATGACACGAACTCCGCCACCGCCGGGCAGTGCGGCGTCAGCTTCAGGGTGTCGCCGAGCCAGCTCTCCTCGATCTCCGGAGCCGCCAGCGACCAGCGCACCTCGGCCCGGTAGGCCACCTGCCCGTCGGAACGGGGGGTGAGGCGCACGTCGGCGCCGCCCGCGTCGATCTCCACGGCGGACACCGGCCGCCCGCCGCTGCCGCCGCTGAGCGTCCCGCTCTCGCTGGAGGTGTACGACCAGACCTGCCAGGCGGCGGGGGCGGCGACGAGCACGGCGCTCAGGACGGCGACCACGATCCAGGCCACGCGCCGGGGCCGCAGGGGGCGTCGGGGACGCCCACCGCCGCCCCCGCTCACGCGGTGCCGTCCAGGAAGCGCAGGACCGCCAGCACCCGCCGGTGGTCGCCGTCGGCCTGCGGCAGGTCGAGCTTCGCGAGGATGTTGTTGATGTGCTTGGCGACCGCGCTCTCGCCGACGACGAGTTGCGCGGCGATCCCCGCGTTGGAGCGCCCCTCGGCCATCAGCGCGAGCACCTCCCGCTCGCGCGGGGTGAGCCGCTCCAGCGGGTCGATGCCCCCGCCGCGCCGCAGCAGCAGCTGCGAGACGACCTGCGGGTCGAGGGCGGTGCCGCCGGCGGCGACCCGCCTGACGGCGTCGATGAACTCCTCGACGTCGGCGACGCGCTGCTTGAGCAGGTACCCGATGCCCCCGGCCTGAGCGGCCAGCAGATCGGCGGCGTAGCGCTCCTCCACGTACTGCGAGAGCAGCAGGACCGAGGTCCCGGGCCACTGCCTGCGGATCATCAGCGCAGCCCGTACGCCCTCGTCGGTGAATCCGGGCGGCATGCGTACGTCGACCAGGGCGAGGTCGGGCTCGTACGCGGCGACGGCGGCGAGCAGGGCCTCGGCGTCCCCCGTCTCGGCGGCCACCTCGAATCCGGCCATTTCGAGGACCTTGACCAGTCCTATTCGCAGCAGCACCGAATCCTCGGCGATCACAGCCCGCACGGCAGCTCCACAGTCACGACGGTCGGGCCCCCGAGGGGGCTGTTGATCAAGATGGTTCCGTCGACCGACCCTACGCGTTTGCGCAGGCCCACCAGCCCGGTGCCGCGGGCCGGGTCCGCGCCGCCCACGCCGTCGTCGGTGACGGTGATGCGCAGCAGGTCGCCGTCCCGGCGGGCCTCCACGCGGCAGCGGGAGGCCTCGGCGTGCTTGGCGACGTTGGCGAGGGCCTCGGAGACGACGAAGTAGGCGACGGCCTCGACGGTGGGGCCGGGCCGGTGCGCCAGCTGCACGGTCAGTTCGACGGGCAGCGGAGCCCGGGCCGCGATCCCGGAGAGGGCCGCGTCGAGCCCCCGGTCCTCCAGGACCGCCGGATGCAGGCCGCGTACGAGGTTGTTGAGCTCCTCGATGGCCTCCTTGGCCTCCCGGTGTGCCTCGTCGATCACGGCCTTGGCCTCGGGCGGCAGATCGGTGAGCGTGGCGCGGGCGATGCCGAGGTTCATGGCGAGGGCGACCAGGCGCTGCTGGGCGCCGTCGTGCAAGTCCCGTTCGATCCTGCGGCGTTCGAGGTCAGCGGCGTCGAGGACGCCGGCCCGGCTCTCGGCGAGGTCCTCGACGCGGCGCTCCAGTTCCTTGGCCCGGTTGGGTCCGAGGAGGGCGGCCGCGGCGAAGGCGTCCAGCCTGGCCAGGGCGGCGGCCGCCCACGGGGTGGCGAGCAGCAGGAGACAGCCGAGCACGGTGACGGTGTCGTAGTACCGGCTCCAGCCGAGGTACCGGTCCTCGACGGGCAGCAGCCACGACCAGCCGTACACGCCGGCCCCGGCGAATCCGCACGCCCAGGCCAGGACGACGAGGGCCCCGCCGACCCCCGCGAGCGGGCTGACCAGCAGGTGGTACCCGTACTGCCGCCAGGTCGACTCGGAGCGCAGCCTTGCGAGCAACGCGCGTGGGCGCAGCGGCCGGCGACCGTACGCGACGGCCGGGATCTCCCGCTCCAGCAGCTCCCGGAACCGGCTGCGCTGCAGCAGGGTGAGCAGCGGGGTCAGGACGAGCAGCCCCAGCAGCGTGATCGGGGAGGCCTTGGGGAACAGGAACGCGGCCGCGGCGGGCAGGGCCATGGGGATGGCGGCGCAGGTGAAGGCGGTGCTCCGCCAGGCCCACGACGACCAGGGCGCGTGGCCGGCGATCCAGCGTGTGGTACGCCTCGGCGCCCCGGAAAGTCCCATGCCCGTACGGTAATCGCACTGATCAGAGCCGCTCCACCACCCTGGTACCCGCTCGGGGGTGTAGCCAGTGCCACCCCCGGTTCGGACGGTGCCGCTACTGATTGCGCTCCTCGGAGCGACCAGAGTGATCTTCGAACCCGGAGGACGGACCACCGGGGCCGGAAGGAGCTCCACCGCCATGAGCCTCATCGCCCCGCGCTTGCGGACCCGCGGCACGCCCCGGCCCCGGCCGGCCACGCTGCTCATCGGCGCCGGGGTGGCGCTGCTGCCGTGGATGGTGGTGCTGGCGAAGACGCTGCCACAGACGGCCGAGGTCTCCAACTGGTCGACGGCATGGATCGGGCTGGACGCCATGCTGGCCGCGGGGCTGAGCGGTACGGGCCTGCTGCTGGGGCGCCGCGATCCCCGCGCGGCGCCGCTCGCCGCGGCGACGGCCGCGCTGCTGGTGATGGACGCCTGGTTCGACGTGACGACCGCGGCTCCCGGCAGCGCCCGGGCCGCGGCGGTGGCCTTGGCGGTGTGCGCGGAACTGCCCCTGGCGGCGGTCTGCGCGGCGGTGGCGGCCCGCCGCACCGTGCTCTAGCGTCGAAAGGGCGGGGGTGACCGATGCGTCGAGCCCGTCACCCCCGGAGTGCCCGCTCCGCGCCGCCCCCGCCCGTGGTCCGGCGCACCGGCGGACCGCGTGTCCGACCGAGAGAGCAGGTGCGTCCACATGCGCGCTTCGGCCCGTATCACCAGCGTCCTCGCCGGCTTCGTCCTCGCCGCCGGGGGCGCCCTCTTCGCCGCCCCGGCCGCCACCGCCGCCGCCCCCACCAGCATCCAGGACTGCGAGCAGTACCTCGTACAGCACGGCAAGCAGGTCACGGACGGCGTGGGTCAGGCGTGCTACGAGGGCCAGATCGGCAACCAGACCAGCTGCGTCGCCAGCCTCCAGGCGGTGGGCATCTCCTCGAACGTGGCGGGCGGCGCCTGCCGCGCCGCCCACTAGGGGGCGTCGGCCGCGCCGTCGGTCGTACCCCCGGTCGCGGTCAGGAGACCGGGTGGCCGTTCTCGTCGGTGGGTTCCTTCTGCGTGGAGAACTTGGAGACGAACACGTCGAAGAGGCCGTCCGGGCGCCGGGTCAGCGTGGCCCCGTCCTGCCAGATGCCGTTGTCCGGCCACCACTGGCTGCCGTACGGGTCGCCCTGGTTCTGGTGGACGTTGTGCATGCCGAGCCCCTCGTCGAAGGGCTCGCCGAAGACCAGGACCGGCCGGCCCGCGACGAGGATCGGCTCCAGCGCCCGCGAGGCCTCCAGGTAGGAGCCCGAGATCCAGGGCCGGGGCGGGTTGAACCGGTCCAGGATCCGCTGGAACCACCGCGGCGGGTGGCCTCCGAGGAGGCAGCCGGGGCGGTCCGCGAGCGCCGGGTGCCGGAGGTAGTCGAGCGCGCCGGATCCGGAGGTCCGGGCGAGGTCGTGGTAGCCGGGCGCGGGCGAGGCGACGGGGTCGAGCACCGAGGCGTGCAGG
This sequence comes from Streptomyces sp. NPDC001903, assembly GCF_042891345.1. Lineage (NCBI taxonomy): Bacteria > Bacillati > Actinomycetota > Actinomycetes > Kitasatosporales > Streptomycetaceae > Streptomyces > Streptomyces sp. NPDC001903. The sequence goes on along the minus strand of NZ_JBIASZ010000013.1, from coordinate 119,863 downwards.
GTGAAGACCTTCCACCGGACCCCGACGGCGGACTGCTTGCTGTCCACGTCGATGGCGCACTCGTAGCGCCCGGCGGGAGCGTCGACCTCCAGGTGGACGTGGAACCAGCGGCCCTGGTCGTCGGGCCGGTCACGGAAGTGGCGGTGCAGGGTTCCGGACAGCACTCCGTAGTTTTCGAGCGGCATGCCGCCAGTGAACCATCCGGGCCGTCCGGCAGCGGGTGACCGCAGCCGTGTCCCGCCGATCTCCCAAGCCATGGTGAACACTTGACGGAACGTTGACTCCTTCCGGAGCGATCCGTACCGCGCCCGGTGGCTACCGTCCCTGCCATGCCCCTACCTCCTCCCCTCCCGGTCCTCCCGTACCGCAAGCCGACCCGCGGCCGCGACTACTGGGTGCTGGACGACGTACTGCCGGACCCGGACGCCGTACGGGAGCGCTGCCTCGCCAAGGACGACTGGACCGAGGGCTATCCGCACAAGCCCGAGAGCTGGCCGGGGCTGCGTGCGATGCCGGGTCTGGAGCCCGACGAACTGGCCTTGGTGGAGCGGCTGGTACGCAAGTCCACCGGCGCTCCGAAGATCTGGGCCGAACGGCCCGCGGGCGGGGGAACGTTCAACCACAACTGCGTCCAGGTCGTCGGCGAGGGCGAGTCCGAGTCGCGCCCGCACACCGACTCGCGGAGCCTGTGCCGCTACGCCGCCGTGCTCTACCTGAACCCGAAGGTGCCGAAGGACTGCGGGACGAGCTTCTACCGCCAGAGCCTGCCCGGCGGAGCGCTGGGCGGCAACCAGGTGATCGCCCCGCACAACAACCTGGTCGACGCGCTGGGCACCCGCTTCGTCTCCCCGGACTCCTTCACCGAGGACGTACGGGTCCCCCACCGCGCCAACCGGCTGCTGCTCTACTCCGCCAACCTGATCCACAGCGCCACCGGCTACTGGGGCCGGACGCTGGAGGAGAAGCGGATGACGGCCGTCTTCTTCTGGAAGGCCTAGTACCGCCGAGGAGCCCGGGGCCGGCGGTTCAGTGGCGGGGCGTGCGGACGCGCTCCGCCTCGGGCGCCGTCGGCTGGGCCGGGACCGCGGGGACCGGTTGCGGGTGCGCGGAGTGGCGGCGGATGTCGTGCACGGCGCGGCGCATTCCGCGGCGCAGCCGGCGCCCCAGGGGACGCTCTATGAGCCGGTGCACGAGCCAGGCGAGCGCCACCATGAGCGCGGTGACGCCCAGGACCAGGGGGACGGGCCGCACGACGTGGCGGAAGTGGTGGATGATCGTCAGCCCGGCCATCATGTGGATCAGGTACAGCGGATAGGTGACCTCCCCCGCGTGCCGCAGCCAGCGCCACCGGACGCGGTCGAAGGCCCCGAGGGCGATCCCCGCCATGACGAGGAACCCGCACGCGATGACGGCATGGGCCGGCCAGACCGGGGTCTGCGCGGCGACGCCGCGCCCCAGATTGCTGATCATCCGGCCCTGGACGTAGCTCTGCGCCAGGACGAACTGGAGGCCGGCGATGCCCCACAGGACGGCATTGGGCCCGAAGCGGCGCATGAGGTGGAAGGCGATTCCCGCGATGAAGTACGGCGAGAAGGTCGGGATCGCGAAGAAGGACAGCACTCCGCTGTCGGCGGTGGGTGCCACCACGCCGGCCACGGTCCAGACCGTGCAGAAGACCACGCAGTTCCGGTAGGTGACGCCGCGCAGGACGACCAGCGCGAACAGCGCGTAGAACTTCAGCTCGACGAAGAGGGTCCAGTACGCGTCGTCGATGTGCGGCACCTTGATGCCCCCTTGGAGCATCGACAAGTTGACCACGACGTCGCTGAACGCCTTGACCCCGCGCACCTCCGGCCAGGCGAACAGGACGCCGGCCGTGAAGAGGACGGCCGCCCAGTAGGCCGGGAACAGCCGGGCGATGCGGGAGGCCGCGAACTCGCCCACACCGCGGTCCCAGGCGCTCATGCAGATGACGAACCCGCTGACGACGAAGAAGATCTCGACGCCCAGCCAGCCGTAGGCGGCGCAGCTGCTCATGACGGGGAAGACGGTGGCGGCCGGTTCCCCCCAACCGCTGTCCAGTGCCAGGTAGTGGTAGCACAGGACGCCCAGCGCGGCGACGATCCGGACTCCGTCCAGTGCGGCCAGGCGGGCGCCGCCGCCCCCTGGCACGGCCCCCGGCGCGCCCCCCGGCCCGGGGTGTCCGATGGCTCTCGACGCGCTCATACCGTGATTGCCGCTTCCTTGTGTGACTGCCTGATGAACGGATTTGATCAACGGGCACCCTACCTGCCGCCCCGACGGCCCACCCCTGTCCGCCGGGCAAGGTGTGACGGAAGTCTGACGGACCGCCGCCGGGCCTGGCGCCGGGGCGGCGGCGGTGGTCGAATCGGTCCGTGAGCCCCGCACCCGCAGCCGTACCCGCACCTGAGCCGCCACCGGATCCCGACCCGGACGGTCAGGGCGCGCCGATCGGGCGCCGTCTGGTCCTCGGCATGGTCGGGCTCGGCGCCGCCGGGCTGGTCACCGCCCCGTACCTCCAGGACGGCTTCGAGTCCTTCCTCGGCGCGGCCTCGACGAAGGACCCCACCGGCCTCACCGGGCTGCTGCCGGGCGGCGGTGGCTTCCGCTACTACTCGGTGGCCTCCTCCGTCCCCGAGCGCGGCCCCGAGAACTACCGGCTCACCGTCGACGGCCTCGTCGACCGCCCCGCGACGTACACCCTCGACGCGCTCCGGGCGCTCCCGCAGACCCGCGTCGTACGGGACGTCCAGTGCGTCACCGGCTGGCGGGTGCCCGGCACCCCGTTCGAGGGGGTGCCGCTGACCCGGCTGCTCGACGCCGCCGGGGTGCGCCCCGAGGCCCGGGCCATCCGCTTCAGCTGCTTCGACGGCACGTACACCGAGTCCCTGACCCTCCCCCAGGCCCGCCGGGACGACGTCATGGTGGCGCTGCGCATGCAGGACAAGCCGCTGAGCCATTCCCACGGCGGTCCCGTGCGGCTGTACGTGGCCCCCATGTACTTCTACAAGTCCGCGAAGTGGCTCTCCGGCATCACCTTGACCCGGGACGTGGAGCAGGGCTACTGGGAGGACCTCGGATACGACGTCGACGCCTGGGTCGGCCGGTCGAACGGACGCGACGATGCCCCGACCGTCTGATCCGGTGCTGCGGAGCAGCGGGCGGATCGCCCGGTTCAGCCCCGCCGAGCGGTGGATCCACCGCTCCACGGCCGCGCTGATGGGCCTGTGCGCGGGCACGGCGGCCTGTCTGTACGTGCCCGCCCTCGCCGAGCTCGTCGGCCGCCGCCACCTTCTCGTCACGGTGCACGTGTGGTCGGGGCTGCTGCTGGTCGTGCCGTTCCTGCTGGGGCTCGCCTCGCGCTCCTTCCGCGCCGATCTGCGGCGGCTGGGCCGGTTCGGGCCGCACGACCGGGTCTGGCTGCGGGCCGCCCTGCGGCGCGACCGGGTGACGCGGCGGCCCGCCGGGAAGTTCAACGCCGGGCAGAAGGTGTACGCGGGCTGGCTGGCCGGGGCGGTGCTGGTGATGGCGGGCACCGGGACGCTCATGTGGTGGACCGGCCTCGTCCCGCTGACCCGGCGCACGGCCGCCACCTTCGTCCACGACTGGCTGGCCCTCACCCTGGGTGTCGTGCTCGCCGCGCACATCGGCAAGGCCCTGGCCGACCCCGAGGCCCGCCGGGGCCTGCGCACCGGCTCCGTCGGCCGCGCGTGGGCCGAGCGCGAACACCCGCTGTGGCGGCCCGAGGAGCAGGGAGAGCCGGGGAAGCACGGGGAGCCGGGGATGCCGGCCGACGCGGATCGCGTGTCGGCCGGCCCTGCGCCGGTCGGCGTCAGCCGCCGTCGCGTACCGCGACGATCCCGTTGAAGACGCCCACGTAGGCGGTGCCGTCGGGTCCGAGCGTGATCGGCGCCCAGTTGTTGTCGTACAGCGGCCCGGTGCCGGTCAGCTGCCGCCAGCGGCGCTCGCCGGTGCGGAAGTCCACCGCCGTCAGGTACCAGGCGTCGATCCCCCAGGCGTTGGGCTCCTTCTCGTAGAAGTAGAGCAGCCCGTTCGCGGTGGAGAGCTTCGGGACCACGGAGGGCGAGCGGATCGCGCTCTGCCACACCGTGTCGCAGCCGCTGCCGTCGGCGCGGACGTCGATCCGGCTGACCCCGCCGACGACCGACTTGCCGAGGAGCAGGCTGGTGAGGTTCTCGTAGCCGTAGTTGTTCTCGACGACGATGCTGTTGCCCCAGGTGATCAGGGAGTTGTCCGTGGTCGAGGCTCCGCTGCCGAAGACCGGGACCTTGCAGACCAGCCGCTGGTCGGCCGGGACGTCCGTGCCCCGCTTGTAGACGAGGACGTTCATCCGGTCGTCGGCGTTGTCGGTGATGGCGACGTAGCCGTTGCCGAAGAGGTCGGGGGTGGTGCCCGAACCCTGGTTCACGGAGCCGGGCTTGGTTCCCGTACCGCGGTCGTACGTCTGGCGCCACTGCACCTCGGGGGTGCCGTCGGCGGCGGCGCGGAAGCTGTAGAGGGCGTGGTCGGAGACGATCGACACGCCGTCCTCGGCGACGGAGAAGGAGTTCTGGATCTCCTCCCCCTGGAGCCGGATCGAGCGGATCTGCGAGGTCGCCGGGTCCACGGTGCCGACGCGGCCCTGGCGGGTGACCCACCAGATGCGGCCGTTCCAGTCGGGCATCACGGAGGTGACGGGGTCACAGGTGCCGCTGGGCCACAGGTTGGTCCAGCTGACGCAGTCGTGCGGGACCTGGCCGGTGAGGTCCCAGTCGTCGTCGACGGCGAACGTCCAGCTGCCGTCCGGCCGCTGCGTGTGCGAGAGGCGCAGGATGTGCTGGCGGGAGTCGGCCAGCACCGCCCGGTCCTGGTTGTCCAGGTAGAAGTAGGCGCCGCCCGAGGTGTCCTTGAAGATCTTCGAGAAGTCGAGCGAGGTGATCGCCTCGACCGTCGAGGAACGCTGCGGGAGCTGGTACTCCGCGAGCGTGGCGAGCGTACGGGGTTCCAGGAGCTTGACCTTGAACCCGGAGAAGGTGCCGCAGACGGTGACCAGGCGGCCGCCCGCGTCGAAGGTGGCGGTGGCGCACTCGCCGCCGAGGGCCGCGATCTTCTCGCTGGTGACCTGCGGGTTCCTGCCGAGCGGGCCGGACCACGGCGAGGTGGCGCTGCCGGCCGCGTCGGAGTGCATGCCGCTGCGGCCGTTGGGCGCGAGGAAGGGGTGCTGGGGCGGGGTCTCGCCGGGCAGCGGGGCGGCGGCCGCGGGGGCGCCGTCGTAGTGGCTGACCAGGCGGTGGCCGGGCGCCTGGGGTATCTCCGCGGCCTGCGCCGGGGAGATGCCGTACATCGCGGTGAACACGATGAGGGCCGGGACCACGGCGCAGTTCAGCGCTCTTCGGAACATCCGAACTTCCTCCGTTCTCTTCGGTCTTGTTGACAGTGCGTATGACATCGCGCCGCCGCCAGACGCTAGATCGCACGGCCCGAGGAGTCCATGGAGGAGCCGGATGATTCATGAAGGCGCAACAGTTGATCAATCCGCGCGGACCGGAGGGCTCACGGGCGCAGGCCGGAGACCACCTCGGCCGTGGCCGTCAGGCCGTCGTGGATGGTCGCCGCCATGCTGCTGCTCGCGAGGTAGAAGCCGAGCAGGACGCAGACGAGGGCGTGGGAGAACTTGAGGCCGCCGCTGCGCATGAAGATCCACGCGAGGATCAGGAGCAGGACGACCACGGAGAGCGAAATCACCATCGATACCTCCTGAGAGCGGCGCCCATCGTGGCGCAGGAGGGGGTGCCTTCGGGCGAAACCCGTGTCCGCCGTACGGGTGTTGACCGTCCGTGACGGGCGATCAGTGCTTGACGATCTCGTTCCAGTGGGTCGTACGGTCGCACCAGCGGGCGAGCAGGACCGGATCGTGGCCGACCGCCAAGAGCCCGGCCCCGGTCTCGGCCCGGTACTCCTCGACCACCCCCACCAGCGCGGCCGTGGTGGAGGCGTCCAGCATCGCGGTCATCTCGTCGCAGACCAGCCAGCGCGGGCGCAGCACCAAGGCGCGCGCCAGACAGGCGCGTTGCAGCTGGCCGTCGCTGACCTCGTGGGGACGCCGGGCGAGCAGATCCGCGCCCAGTCCGACACGCGCGGCCAACTCGGGTACGGCCTCGTCCGCTTCCCCGCGCCGGCCCGTGGCCCGGAGGGGTTCCGCGACGAGGTCGCGCAGCCGCAGGCGGGGGTCGGCCGAGAGGCGGGGCTGCTGGAAGACGACGCCGACTCCGACGCGCAGGGAGCGCGGCGCCCGATGGCGGAAGCCGGTCACGGCGGTGCCGTCGAGGGTCACGCTCCCCCGGTCGGGCCGGTGCAGCAGGGCGGCCACCCGGGCGAGGGTGGACTTGCCGCAGCCGCTGGGGCCGAGCAGGCCGAGGGATTCGCCGGGGCGGAGCGTGAGGTGCGCGTCGCGCACGACGGGGCGGCGGCGGTCGTAGCCGGCGGTGATGTTCCGGAGCTCAAGCATGGTGGCAGGCCACCCCTTCGGCGAGCGGGGGACGCAGCGTGCGGCAGGTGGCGTCGGCGCGGGTGCAGCGGGCGGCGAAGGCGCAGCCCGGGGGGAGGGCGCCGAGCTCGGGCGGGGCGCCGGAGATGGGGGTGAAGGCCCGCTCGGGCAGGGCGTCGAGGAGGCCGCGGGCATAGGGGTGGCGGGGACCGGGCGCGCCGAAGAAGGCTTCGGCGGGAGCGACCTCCACGATCCGGCCCGCGTACATGACGGCGACGGTGTCGGCGATCCGCTCGGCGGCGGCCAGGTCGTGCGTGATCATCAGCAGCGCGCGGCCGGCTTCCCGGGTGTGGGCGCGCAGCTCGTCCACGGTGCGGTGGACGAGCTCGCGGTCGAGGCCGGTGGTCGGCTCGTCCGCGAGCAGCAGCGGGGCGTCCCCGATGAGCGCGAGGGCGGTGGCGGCCCGCTGGGCGAGCCCGCCGGAGAGTTCGTGGGGGTGCCGGTCGAGGTGGGTGGCGGGAAAGGCGGCCCGCTCGGCCGCGGCCTCCGCCTCGGCGCGCAGCGAAGCCCTGCTCCGGCCCGCCGCCCGGCCGGCCAGCTCCCGGACGGTCTCCCGCAGGTGGGAGCGGATGGTGCGGACCGGCGTGAGGTGCGCGGCGGGGCTCTGCGGGACGAGGCCGATGCGGCGGCCGCGGACGGTCCGGGCGAGCGTGCGCTCGTCGGCGGCGAGGACGTCCAGCCTGTCGGCCAGCCGGGCGGATCCCGCGGTCTCGGCGTTGCCGGGGAGCAGGCCGAGCAGGGCGGAGGCGAGGACGGACTTGCCGCAGCCGCTCTCCCCGACGAGGGCCAGGCACTCGCCCTCGGCCAGCGCGAGGGTGACGTCGCCGACGGCTTCGACGTACTGCCCGGCGCCCATCCGGAACCGCACGTGCAGCCCCTCGACGCTGAGAACGGGCCGGGTCGGCGTCTTGGCGGTCACAGGGTCGGCTCCGAGCGGCGGCGGGGGTTCAGGCGGTCGCGCCAGGCACCCGCGAGGCCGGCGATGGCCAGCGTCGGGACGATCAGGAGGACGCCGGGGAAGAGGGTGGGCCACCAGTCGCCGGCGAGCAGCGAGCCGCGCGCCGTCTGGACGAGGTTGCCCAGGCTGGCCTGGTGGGCGGGGAGCCCGAGGCCGAGGAACGACAGCGCCGACTCGTGCCACATGGCGTGCGGGATCATCAGCACCGCCGCCAGTCCGGCCTGCGGAAGCACCGCCGGGACCAGGTGGCGCACGGTGACGCGCAGGCGCGAGGCCCCGCCCGAGATCGCCGCGTCGACGAACGGCCGGGAGCGCAGCGACAGCACCTCGGCGCGGACGATCCGCGCCGTCGACAGCCAGTGCGTGAGCGCGACCGACACCACGACCGGCCACACTCCCGGCCGGAACATCGCCACGATGAACACGCCCAGCAGCAGGTGGGGTATCGACGACAGGGTGTCGACCGCCCGCATCACCAGCCGGTCCGGCCACCCGCCCAGCGCCCCCGCGGCCGCGCCCACGGCCGTACCGATCACCGTGGCGACCAGCGCGGCCACGAGACCGACCAGCAGCGAGACGCGCAGCCCGTATACGCAGCGCAGGAGCAGGTCGCGGCCCACGTCGTCGGTGCCGAACGGGTGCGCCCACGACGGCGGCCGGAGCTTCATCGACAAATCGACCGCCTGCTGATCGAGCTGGGCCAGCGGCGGAACCAGCAGCACCGCCAGGGCGAGCACCGCGACCACCGCCGCGGAGGTGCGCACCCGCAGGGTCCGCGTCGAACGGCCCGCCCGGCCGTTGGTCTTCCACACGGGGTCAGCCATCGAATCCCACCCGCGGGTCCGCCAGCCCGTACAGCAGGTCGGAGAGGAGGTTCCCGGCGAGGACGGCCGCCGTGGCCAGCACGGTCAGCGCCGCCAGCAGCGGGAAGTCCACCGAGGTCGCCGCCTGTACGGTGGCCGCCGCGATGCCCGGCCAGCTGAACACGGTCTCCACGAGCAGTGCTCCGGTGATCAGCTCGGGCACGCGCGAGCCGATCAGCGTCAGCATCGGGAGCATCCCGGCGCGCAGCCCGTGGCCCAGCAGTACGCGCCGCTCGCCGATGCCCCGCGCGCGGGCCCCGCGTACGGGGTCCTCGTCGAGCGCGTCGGCCACGCCCTGGCGGACGTAGAGGAAGAACCAGGGGAGTTGGGAGACGCCCAGCACCAGGGCGGGCAGGACGAGGTGGCGGACCACCTGGTCCGCGGTGACCACGTCGCTGCCCGCGTCCGTCAGCCCGCCCGACGGCAGGACGCCGAGGTGCACGGAGAAGAACCAGACGGCGAGCAGGCCGAGCCAGAAGGCGGGGGCGGCCTCCAGCGTATAGGCGAGCGAGGACACCACCCGGTCCAGCGGGCCCCCGCGGCGCCGGGCCGCGAGGACCCCGAGCGCCGTCCCGGCCGAGGCCGCCACCGCGAAGGCGGTGGCGGCGAGCAGCGCCGACCAGCCGACCCGCTCGGCCACGACCTCGGCCACCGGGCGGCGCATGACGGAGGAGGTGCCGAGGTCGCCGGTGAGCGCGGAGGTGAGCCAGTCCCACCAGCGCCCGACGAGCGGCCGGTCCACGCCCAGGTTGGCCCGCAGCTGGTCGAGGTCGGCCTGCGAGGCGGTGAGGCCGGCGGTGCCGGCGTACGCCTTGACCGGGTCGAAGGGAGACAGCTCGGCGACGGCGAAGACCCCGAAGGTGACGACGAGCAGGACGGGGGCGGCGAGCAGGGCGCGCCGCCCGGCCATGCGCGCCATCGGCCCCCAGGGCAGGCCGGGGGAACCGGCGGGCCGGGTGTTCATCGGGGCCGGCTCACTTCCGCTTCGGCTTCCAGGTCTCGACGTTCCACCAGGGGCCGGCGCCCAGGCCGTGGTCGTGCGGCTCGACCTGGGTGCCGAGCCCGTCCCACTTGTCGTTCACGACGTAGAGGTGGTCGATGTGGGTGAGGAAGACGTAGCCGGGGTTCTTCACCAGCTCGCGCTGGACGGTGTCGTACGCGGCCTTGCGGACGGCCGGGTCCCCGCTCCTGCGGGCGTCCTCCAGGGCGCGGTCGACGCTCGGGTTGTCGTACCGGGCCATGTTGTTGAAGCCGTCGCCGCCGAGGGAGGACGTGAGCAGCAGGTACTGGTCGAAGTCGGGGTCGGCCGGGGAGCCGCCGCCCGCGAGGACGGCGTCGGTCTTCATCCGGGGCTCGATGACCTCCCAGGTGCCGGACTCCGTCCTGACCTCGATGCCGGCCTTCTTGGCGTCGGAGGCGAAGGCGAGCGCGTGGTCCTGGCGGATCTTGTCCCCGGAGGTGTACCAGAGCGGGAAGGAGGCCCGGACCCCGTCCTTGGCGCGGATGCCGTCCCCGCCCGGCTTCCAGCCGGCCTCGTCGAGGATCCTCTTCGCCTTGTCGAGGTCGTACGGGCGCTCGGTGCCGGCGGTGAACCAGGGGCTGCCGGTCGGGACGGGCCCGTAGGCCGGCTTGCCCGCGCCCGCCAGCAGCTTGTCGACCATGGCGGCGCGGTCCACGGCGATGTCCAGCGCCTGGCGGACGGCCGGGTCGCCGGTGACCGGGTGGTGGGTCGGCAGGGTCACGTTGCGGTAGTCGAAGGACTTGGCCGCGTACGTCGTGCGCGCCTTGTCGCCCTTGAAGCCCTTGGCGAGGTCGGGGGGCAGGATCGCCGCGTCGAGCTCGCCGGAGCGCAGCCGGGTGGCGCGTACGTCGTCGTCCTTGATGACGGCCATGGTGAACTTCTTCACCGCGGGCTCGCCGCCCCAGTACGCCGGGTTGGCCTTGAAGCCGAGCTTCTCGCCCTTGGACCAGGCGGTGAGCACGTAGGGCCCGGTGCCGACGGGCCTGGCGGTGAACTCGCCGCTGTTGACGTCCTGCCGGCCGGCGATGTGCTCGGGGGCGATCGGCAGCACGGTCCGCTCGGCGAAGGGCGCGTACGGGTACTTCAGCGTGAAGACGACCGCGTCGGCGCCCTGTTCCTCGACCTTGGCGATCGCGTCGAGCTCGGTCTTCGAGGCGTTGTTCGTCTTCGGGTCGAGGACCGTGCGGTAGGTGAAGACGACGTCCTTGGCCGTGAAGGGCGCGCCGTCGCTGAACTTCACGCCCTGGCGCAGCTTGTACGTGTACGTCAGCCCGTCGGCGGAGACCTCGGGCAGGGCTTCGGCCAGCGCGGGCTTCAGCTTCATGTCCGCGTCGTGCGTGAGGAGCCCGTCGAAGATCTTGGAGTTGCCGTCCTTGCCGTAGCCCAGCAGGGGGCTGAGGGTCTCCGGCTCGTTCGCGATGCCGACCACGGCCGCCTCTGCGTCCGCTCCCGCCGTGCCGGGGCCGGGGCCGGAACAGGCCGCCACGCCCGTGATGAGTGCGGCGGCCAGCGTCGTCCTGGCCGCTCCCCGTGCTGTCCGGGCCGTCATGCTGCGCACATCCCTGTATTGCCGTTTTCGAGCAGCTCATGATCAGCCGCTATTGCAAAGAGATCGCAATAATGCCAGAAAGGATCAGAAGAACACGAACCCGGTCACATCGTCCGGCGGCGCGAGCCCGCAGCGCACGGGTCTTGCCGCGCCGCCCGCAGCCGTGCCATATATGTCTAGACCTTTACGAGGAAGCGGAAGCCGAGGAAGGCCCCCCGTGCGACGCACCGCCCCCCTGCTCGCCCTCTGTCTGGCCGCCACCGGGCTCGCCGCCTGCACCGCCGCCGACACCACGCCCCCCGCGGCCCCCGCCGGGATCACCGCCCAGGCCGGCAGCGCCACCTCCGTGCACGTCATGTGGCAGGCGGCGGCGCCGGCCGACGCGGTGACCAACTACCAGGTCTTCCAGGCGGGCCGGCTGGTGCGCGAACTCCCGGCCGACAAGACGATGGTGGACATCACCGGCCTCACCCCCCAGACCGGCTACGCCTTCACGGTCCGGGCCCGCGACGCCGCCGGCAACACCTCCGCCCCGAGCGCCTCCGCCGAGGCCACCACCCCGGCCGCCAAGGCCGAGGACCGCCGGGCTCCCAGCGCCCCCGGCCGCACCACGGGCCGGGCCGACGGCCCCCGGTCCGCCACGCTGTCCTGGGCCGCGGCGAGCGACGACACCGGCGTGACCGCGTACGACGTCTACCAGGGCGGCATCCGGATCCACACCGCCGGCCCCGGCGAGACCGGCACCACCCTGACCGGCCTGCAGCCGGACACCGTCTACACCTTCACCGTCCGGGCCCGCGACGGCGCGGACAACTCCTCCCCCGACGGCCCCGCGGTGGACGTGACCACCCCGCCCTCCGCCGGACAGGGCCCGGGCACCGCACCCGCCCGGTTCACGGCGACCGCCTCCCCCGGCGCCGTCACGCTCACCTGGACCGCCCCCGACACCGGCCGTCCGACCGCCGAGTACGAACTCCACGTCAACGGAAGGCCCGTCACCGTCATCCAATTCGGTACCGGCGCCGTGCCCGCCCCGGGAGCCGCCGAGGTGGAGCACCGGCTCACCGTGACCGAGCCGGCGGGCACGCGGTGGACGCTCAAGCTGCGCGCCCGGCTGCCCGACGGCAACTGGGGGGCCTTCTCCGCGGAGCGGAGCATCGTACTCGTGGCATGAGGGGCACGGCCCATCTCCACGCAAGGTGACGGCAATCCGAACGGAACGCCACGGCCGGACGAGAAGATCGCGCACAATACACCCGTGTTCGGTGAGTACGCGTTCAACAGAAAACGGCCGGATTCCGCGGAGGCCGACGGCGATCCCGAGCCGGCTCCCGGCGCCCCGCCGGGAAACCTGCCGTCCGATCCGGCGGGTTTCATCGGGCGGGAGAGCGAACTCGCCGAGCTGCACGTCCTGTTGCGCTCCCGCAGGCTGACCACCCTCACCGGGGTGGGCGGCGTCGGCAAGTCGCGCCTCGCCCTGCGGGCCGTCAGCGATCCCGTACAGGCCCGGCCCGACGGGGTCTGGTGGGTGGAGCTCTCCCCGCTGCGCGACCCCGGCCTGCTCACCATGACCGTCGCCCACGCCGTCGGCCTCGCCGACCACTCCGCCCGCCCCCTCGACGAGGAGCTGTGCGCGTGGATGGCCGACAAGGAGCTGCTCCTCGTCCTCGACACCTGCGAGCACATGGTGGCCGAATGCCGCCACCTCGTGGGTGAACTCCTGCAGTCCGCCCCCGGACTGACGGTGCTGGTCACCTCCCGGGAGCCCCTCGACAGCCCCTGCGAGAAGGTCGTCGAGGTCTGCCCGCTGCCCTGCGAGGGCCCCGACAGCGACGCCCTCGCCCTGTTCCGGGCCCGGGCCGTGGCCGCGACCCCCGAGGCCGCCGCCGCCTTCGACGACCCCGAACGGGCCCGGCTCGCGGCCGAGGTGTGCCGCCGCCTCGACGGGATCCCGCTGGCCCTGGAACTCGCCGGCGCCCGACTGCGGCTGTGGACCCTGGAGCAGATGGCCCGGCGCCTGGGCACCCGCTTCGCCGTGCTCTCCGACAGCGGGCCCGGCCTGCAGCCCCGGCACCGGACGATGCGGACCGCGATCGGCTGGAGCCACGAGCTGTGCGAGCCGGTGGAACGGCTGTTGTGGGCCCGACTGTCCGTCTTCACCGGGGACTTCGACGTCGCCGCCGCCCGGGCGGTGTGCTCGGGCGGCCCGCTGCCCGCCTCCCGGGTGGAGCGGGTGCTCGCGGGACTGGTCGCGAAATCCGTCGTACGGCGCACCCTGGAGCGGGGGGCGGGCGCCCGCTACCGGATGCTGGACACCATCCGCGAGTACGGCCACGACTGGCTGACCGAGCTCGGCGAGGTGCAGACCGTCGCCGACCGGCACGCCCACTGGTACGCGGCGCTCAGCCAGGCCGCCGACCGGGGCTGGATGAGCCCGGAGCAGGTGGACTGGTACCGCAGGATGACCGCCGAGCACGCCCAACTGCGCACGGCGCTGGAGCACTTGCTCGGCGCGGACCCGGCGGCCGCGGTGGAGATGGCCGGGGCCCTGTGGTTCTTCTGGTTCTCGTGCGGGCACGTCCACGAGGGCCGGGGCTTCCTGGAACGGGCCCTGCGCAACGCCCCGGGGACGGGCGCCGCCCACACCCAGGCCCTGTGGGCCCTCGGACTGACCGCCCTGCTGCAGGGGGACATGGACGCGGCCCGGGAGTTGGGCGCGGAGTGCACCCGCGCGGCGGCCCGGCTGGCGGACCCCGAGCCGGAGCTGCGCGCCGCGTACCTGCACGGCGCCTCGGTGCTGATGCCCGGGGACCCCGTACGGGCGCTGGAGCTGGCCGGGCCCCGGGCGCGGGCCGGCCACGGCGGGCGGACCAGCGGCCCGGGCTGGCTGCTGTGCCGGCTCGCCACCGGCTACGCCCTGTGCGACCTGCAGCGCTTCGAGGAGGCCGCCGCGGAGGCCCGGGGGCTGCGCGAGGCCTGCGCGGAGCTGGGCGAGCGCTGGCTTCGGGCGTACGCGGACTACGTGCTCGCGGTCGCCGCGCTCGGGCTCGGCCAGCACGGGGAGGCGGCCCGCCACGTACGGGCGATGCTCTCCGGGAAGCGGCTGCTCGGCGACCGGTTCGGCATCGCGCTCGGCCTCGACGTGCTCGCGGCGGCGGTGGCGGCGCTGGGCGACGGGGAACTCGCGGCGCGGCTGCTGGGCACCGGGCACGCCTGGTGGCGCACCGTCGGCCGGCCGCAGATGGGCTCACCCTCGCTGACGGCCCTGCGCGACCGGGGCGAGCGCCAGGCCCGCGCGGCCATCGGGGACGAGGCCTACGAGGCCGCGTTCCTGGGCGGCACGGCGGCGTCCACCGGCTGAACTCCAGCCGGTGGGGCCGCATATGACGTCGGGGCTCCCGTCAGTACGGGAGGGGTCTGCCCGACGGTGTGCGCAGGTCCAGGTCTCGTGGTGCGGGCTTGGGGACGGGCTTGCGGATCAGCTGCTGGCGCATGCGGCCTCCTAGCTCAGACCAGGGCCGGGCGGCGGGGTTCCACCGCGCGGCCGTCGGGGAGCAGCTCACCGGTGTCGTCGAAGACCACCAGGCCGTTGCAGAGCAGGCTCCAGCCCTGTTCGGGGCGGAAGGCCACGGTGCGGGCGGCGTCGTGATCGGCGCTGTCGGCGGACGGGCAGGGGGGCTGGTGGGAGCACATGGCGCACCTCCTCGCAGTGTGGGGCGGGAGGGCCGGTGGTCACCCGGTCGAATCCGCGATCCACGGTGGCGGTGAGTATTGCTGATCGCCGCCCCCGGACGGAACCCATATTGGCGGTCCAGTTCAGGGTGTGTATGCCCGCTCACCATGCGCTCATGCCCGGTATCCGGTTCGTTCACCCGACACCCCTTGGCGGGCGCCGCCGCCGCGCCCCGCAGGGGTGTTCGCGCGGCGCGCGGGCGTGGCCGGGATCACGTTCGGCGCGGTGCCCTCGCCCGGCTGCCGCCGCGCCGGCGCGGGCTAGGGTGCCGGTGATCACCGGCCGCCCGGTGATCACCGCGAGACCCCGCGAAAACCCGAGGAGAGATCCGTGGCCACTCCGCCACCGCAGCACGGCGCCGGCCCGTACCACCCGTACGCCCCGCAGCAGGGCCCCGGACCCCACCCGTACGGCGTGCCGCCGCAGGCGGTCCCGTACGGCCACCAGCCGGTGCCGCAGGCCCCGTACGGCTGCCGTGTGTGCGGGGCCCAGCCGGCCGTGCAGGCCACCGTGCGCGGGCACCAGGGCATGGTCGTCCTCATGCGGTTCCTGCGCCAGGAGGGGCCGCTGTGCCGCGACTGCGGGCTCGCCACCTACCGCAGGATGTCCGCGGACACCCTGTGGCAGGGCTGGTGGGGACCCCTGTCGGTGTTCATCACGCCGGTCACCCTGCTGATGAACCTCGGCGCGCGGGCGCGCTTCCTCAGGCTCCCTCCCCCGGCGGGCGCCATCGTGCCCTCGCTGGACCCGGGCAAGCCGCTGTGGCGCCGGCCGTCGGCCCTGCTCTTCCTGGTGCCGATCGTGCTCCTCGCCTTCGCGCCCCCCGTCCTCGTCCTGCTGGGCCTGACGGCCGGGGACGACGAGCTGCCGAACGGCCCGGCCATCGGGACGTGCGTGCGCGACGCGGACCACCTGCGCAACGAGAAGCTGATTCCGGAGCCCTGCGGTTCCCCCCTGGCCAAGTACCTGGTCACCAAACAGCGGGGCACCGGCGGCGCGGACTGCGCCGACGGCGACCTGATCAGCGTCCCCGAGAAGTGGGTCGAGGGCGCCCACTCGCTGTGCCTCACGCCCGTGCACTGACGGGCTCACGCGCGAGGCCTAGCGGATCGGCATCTGCGAGATCGTGCGGGCGATCACCAGCCGCTGGATCTCGCTGGTGCCCTCGAAGATCGTGTAGATCGCGCTGTCGCGGTGCATGCGCTCCACCGGGTACTCGCGGGTGAACCCGTTGCCGCCGAGGATCTGGATGGCCTGGGCGGTGACCTTCTTGGCCACCTCGCTCGCGAACAGCTTCGACATGGAGCCCTCCGCCGAGGTGAAGGGCTTGCCCGCGACCGCCATCCAGGAGGCCCGCCACACGAGCAGCCGGGCCGCGTCGATGGAGGTCCGCATGTCGGCGAGCTGGAAGGCCACGCCCTGGTTGTCGATGATCGGGCGGCCGAACTGCGTACGGGTCTTGGCGTAGTCGAGGGCGACCTCGTACGCCGCGCGCGCGGTGCCGACGGCCATGGCGCCGACCGCCGGGCGGGAGGCCTCGAAGGTGGCCATGGCGGCGTTCTTCACGCGTTCGCCGGCGCCGCCGGCCTTGGCCCGCTCGTGGGCCCGCGCGAGCCGCTCGTCCAGCTTCTCCTTGCCGCCGAGCAGGCAGTTGCCGGGGACGCGGACGTCCTCCAGGACCACCTCGGCGGTGTGCGAGGCGCGGATGCCGTGCTTCTTGAACTTCTGGCCCTGGGAGAGGCCCGGGGTGTTCGGCGGCACGATGAAGGAGGCGTGGCCCTTGGTGCCGAGCTCGGGGTCGACGACGGCGACGACGATGTGGACGTTGGCGATGCCGCCGTTGGTCGCCCAGGTCTTGGTGCCGTTGAGCACCCACTCGTCCTTGGCCTGGTCGTAGACGGCGCGGGTGCGCATCGAGCCGACGTCGGAACCGGCGTCCGGCTCGGAGGAGCAGAAGGCGGCGACCTTCACGTCGTCGGGGGTGCCGTACATCTGCGGGATCCAGGTCCCGATCTGCTCCTCGGTGCCGTTGGCGACGACGCCGATGGCGGCGAGCCCGGTGCCCACGATCGACAGGGCGATGCCCGCGTCGCCCCAGAACAGCTCCTCCATGGCCATCGGGATGCCGAGGCCGGTAGGGTCGAAGAACTGCTGGGCGTAGAAGTCGAGCGAGTAGATCCCGACCTTCGCGGCCTCCTGGATGACGGGCCACGGAGTCTCTTCGCGCTCGTCCCATTCCGCGGCGGCGGGCCGGATCACCTCGGCCGCGAAGCCGTGGATCCAGTCGCGTACCTGCTTCTGGTCGTCATTGAGCTCCATGGTGAACTCCGCCATGTTCCCCTCCAGCTGTGCGTCCACCAGTGCGTTACTAGCGGTAACCCATACGGTGACCACAGTCTGTTACCGGCGAGTAGGGACTGTCAAGCAGAGCTGTCCCCAGCACAGCCGATTCGATCGCGAGGGTGTGCGGGGTGTTACGTTGCGTGGGCGTCACGCACCATCGCAAGGGCGGGGAGAGAAACACGTCATGGAGACCACTCAGCAGGCCGGCGAACCGGGAGCGGCCGAGCGCCGCAGGCGGGAGCTGCTCGAAGCGGCCGACCGGGTCGTCCTCCGGGACGGACCCAAGGCGTCCATGAACGCCATCGCGGCGGAGGCCGGCATCACCAAGCCGATCCTCTACCGGCACTTCGGCGACAAGGCCGGGCTCTACCAGGCCCTCGCCGTCCGGCACACCGACGCCCTGCTCGACTCGCTGCGGGCCGCGCTCGACGCACCGGCCGAGCGCCGCAGCCGGGTGGAGTCCACCCTCGACACCTACCTCGCGGCCATCGAGGCCCGGCCGCAGGTGTATCGGTTCCTCATGCACCCGGCCGAGGACTCCCAGGCCGCCGAGAAGGGCTTCGACGTGGGCGTGCACTCGGCCCCGCTGCTGCGCCGGCTCGGCGAGGAGCTCGCCGACGTCATCGGCGAGCGCGTGGACCTCGGCCCCGGCGGCGAACGCATGGCCCGGATCTGGGGCCACGGCATCGTGGGCATGATGCACGCCGCGGGCGACTGGTGGCTGGGAGAACGCCCCTGCGAACGCGCCGAGTTGGTCGCGGGCCTCACCGACCTGCTGTGGGGCCGGCTGGCCACGGCCGGCAACCGCGTGGACGGCCCCGGGTTCTAGGGGGTGTCCGCAAAGTCCCGCCTGCCCCGCGGCGCCCGGCACGCGCTCTCGGCGCACCGGGCGAAATCCCGAGTACGTCCAGTACACCGGCTTCCGCCCGGCACACCGAGAGCACGCACCGGACGCCGCGGGAGCGCCCTTCGGGCGCACGGCGCTACTTTGCGGACACCCCCTAGGACCTGATCGGCGATACACCCCCAGGGGGTGTCCGGCCGGGGGACCCCGCTTCAGTCCTGCTCGGCCGCCGCGGCCCGCGCACCCCACGGCGTCTTGCGGATCGCCCGCCGCAGCCGCCTGGCGCGCAGCCCGGTGACCCTGTCCGCGTAGACCGTGCCGTCGAGGTGGTCGCACTCGTGCTGGAGGCAGCGCGCGAAGAACCCGGTGCCCTCGATCCGTACGGGCGCACCGTCGGAGGTGACCCCCTCGACGACCGCGCGGTCGAAGCGGGCCGTGCCGGCCTCCAGACCGGGCAGCGACAGGCAGCCCTCGGGGCCGAGGAACTCGTCCCCGTCGGCCGCCACCAGACGCGGGTTGACGATGTGCCCGACGTGGCGCACGTCCTCGTCGTCGGGGCAGTCGTACACGAACACCCGCTGCCCGACGCCGATCTGGTTCGCGGCGAGGCCGACGCCCTCGGCGGCGTACATCGTCGCGAACATGTCTTCGATGAGCCGGTCGAGGGCCGGGCCGAAGGCGGTGACCTCTTCGCACGCCGAGTGGAGCACCGGATCGCCCAGCAGGCTCATGGTGCGGACGAGGCCGGTGGTGCCGGGGATGGGGCGCTGTCGCATGGCCGTAAGCGTACGACGGGCGAATATATGAGGAGATCCGCGGCGCCCCTGGGGCGCCGCGGTCAAGGCTCCGGCCGGTACTGGATAGGCTGGGGCCGACCGACGCAAGGAGGACAAGGGACGATGGCAGGCAACACAGAGCCGCTTTCGCCGCGGGCCAAGCTGGCCGTGACGGCGGGCAAGGCCGCGGCGGCGGTGTCGCGGGCCGCGGGACGCGGAAGCGGATCGGTGATCGGTGGCAAGGTCGCACTCAAACTCGACCCCGATCTCCTCGGAGCGCTCGCGCAGCATCTCGACGTCGTCCTCGTCTCCGCGACGAACGGCAAGACCACGACGACCCGGCTGATCGCCGAGGCCCTGCGGGCCAGCGGACCGGTCGTCTCCAACGCCCTCGGCGCGAACATGCCGGCCGGGATCACCTCCGCCCTCGCGGGCGGCTCCGACGCCAAGTACGGCGTCATCGAGGTGGACGAGAAGTACCTCGCCGGAGTGGCCCGGGACGTCACCCCCAAGGTGATCGCCCTGCTGAACCTCTCCCGCGACCAGCTGGACCGCGCCGCCGAGACCCGCATGCTCGCGGAGAAGTGGCGCGAGGGCCTCCAGGGCTCCAAGGCCGTCATCGTCGCCAACTGCGACGACCCGCTCATCGTGTGGTCGGCCTCGTCCTCGCAGAACGTGGTGTGGGTCGCCGCCGGCCAGGAGTGGAAGGACGACGCCTGGTCGTGCCCCTCCTGCGGTGGCGTCATGCAGCGCCCCGGCGACGACTGGTTCTGCGGCGAGTGCGGTTTCCGGCGCCCGGCCCCGAGCTGGGTGCTGTCCGGGGACCACGTACTGGACCCGCACGGCTCGGCCTGGCCGATCCACCTCCAGCTGCCCGGCCGCGCCAACAAGGCGAACGCCGCCACCTCGGCCGCCGTGGCCGCCGTCTTCGGCGTCCCGCCGCAGGTGGCGCTGGAGCGGATGTACCAGGTGCAGGCCGTCGCCGGCCGCTACGACGTGGTGAACTTCCAGGGCCGTGAGCTGCGGCTGCTGCTCGCGAAGAACCCGGCGGGCTGGCTCGAAACGTTTTCGCTGATCGACCCGCCGCCGACCCCGGTGATCCTCTCGGTGAATGCGCGCGGCGCCGACGGCACGGACACCTCCTGGCTGTGGGACGTGGACTACCCGCGCCTGGCCGGCCACCCGATCTTCGTGATCGGCGACCGCAAGCTGGACCTGGCGGTCCGCCTGGAGGTCGCGGGCCTGGACTTCCGCGTGTGCGAGACCCTCGACGAGGCCGTGCAGCTGGCGCCGCCCGGACAGATCGAGCTGATCGCCAACTACACCGCCTTCCAGGACGTGCGCCGCCGCGTCGGCAACTAGAACTCCCACCTGAACCGCAGAGGACAAGAGCATGAGCGACAACAGCCTGCGTCTGGTGTGGGTCTACCCGGACCTGCTGAGCACGTACGGAGACCAGGGCAACGCCCTCGTGGTGGAGCGCCGGGCGCGCCAGCGCGGCCTGGACGTGCAGCGCGTGGACGTGCGCAGCGACCAGCCCATCCCCACCTCGGGCGACATCTACCTGATCGGCGGCGGTGAGGACCGCCCGCAGCGGCTCGCCGCGGAGCGCCTGCTGCGCGACGGCGGTCTGGAGCGGGCCGTCTCGAACGGGGCGATCGTCTTCTCCGTCTGCGCCGGCTACCAGATCCTGGGCAACGAGTTCGTCAACGACATGGGCGAGCGCCAGGAGGGCCTCGGCCTGCTGGACGTGGTCACCGTGCGCGGCGAGGGCGAGCGGTGCGTCGGCGACGTGCTCGCGGACATCGACCCGCGCCTGAACCTGCCCCAGCTGACGGGCTTCGAGAACCACCAGGGCGTCACGCACCTCGGTCCGACGGCCCGCCCGTTCGCCCGGGTCTCGATGGGCCGCGGCAACGGCACCGGCGACGGCACCGAGGGCGCGTACAACGACACGGTCTTCGGCACCTACATGCACGGCCCCGTGATGGCCCGCAACCCGCAGATCGCGGACCTGCTGCTGAAGCTGGCCCTCGACGTGAACGCGCTGCCGCCCATCGACGACCGGTGGTACGAGGCGCTGCGCGCCGAGCGCATCGCGGCGGCCACGCAGCCCGCGTAACACCGCGCGGACCGCTCATCGGGGCGGCCCCGCAATCATGTGTTCGGCCCGGTTTTCCCTAGGGGGAACCGGGCCGACGTGGTTTCGCACGACGAGCATGACCAGCATGTGGAGGATGGTTCAGTCCACCGCTCCACCGCTTGTAGGGTGGCCGTAGTTCCAACCGGACGACGTGGTCCGGTCGTCGGCCCACGTTGCAAAGGTTCCCCCTGCCATGCGCATTGGTGTGCTCACTTCCGGAGGCGACTGCCCCGGCCTCAATGCCGTCATCCGCTCCGTCGTGCACCGCTCCGTCGTCGACCACGGCGACGAGGTCATCGGCTTCCACGACGGCTGGCGCGGCCTGCTGGAGTGCGACTACCGCAAGCTGGACCTCGACGCCGTGAGCGGCATCCTGGCCCGCGGCGGCACCATCCTCGGCTCCTCCCGCGTCCAGCCCGCGCACCTGCGCGACGGCGTGGAGCGGGCCCGCGGGCACGTGGCCGACCTGGGCCTGGACGCCATCATCCCGATCGGCGGCGAGGGCACCCTGAAGGCCGCGAACCTGCTCTCGCAGGCCGGCCTGCCGATCGTGGGCGTGCCGAAGACCATCGACAACGACATCGCCTCCACGGACGTCACCTTCGGCTTCGACACCGCCGTCGGCGTCGCCACCGAGGCCCTGGACCGGCTGAAGACCACCGCCGAATCCCACCAGCGCGTGATGGTCGTGGAGGTCATGGGCCGCCACACCGGCTGGATCGCCCTGCACTCGGGCATGGCGGCCGGCGCGCACGCCATCGTCGTCCCCGAGCGCCCCTTCGACATCGACGAGCTGACGGCGATCGTCGGCGAGCGCTTCTCCGCGGGCAAGCGGTTCGCGATCGTCGTGGTCGCCGAGGGCGCCAAGCCTCGCTCCGGCTCCATGGACTTCCAGGAGGGCGGCACCGACCAGTACGGGCACGAGCGCTTCGCCGGCATCGGCAACCTGCTCGCGGTCGAGCTGGAACGGCGGCTGGGCAAGGAGGCCCGTCCGGTCATCCTGGGCCACGTCCAGCGCGGCGGTACGCCGACCGCGTACGACCGGGTGCTGGCCACCCGCTTCGGCTGGCACGCGGTCGAGGCAGCGCACCGCGGCGAGTTCGGGATGCTGACCGCGCTGCGCGGCACCGAGATCGAGATGGTCCCGCTGGCCGACGCCGTGCAGACCCTCAAGACGGTCCCGGCGCAGCGGTACGACGAGGCACAGAACGTTCTGTGATGTTTCCCCCCTTCTGCGCCATAACCCCGTAATGGCCGCCCCCGGACGCGATCGCGTCCGGGGGCGGCACTACTGTGGTGGGGCACCACGGGTCAAGGGAGTGAACAGATGGATCACAGCGGTCACGGCATGGACATGCACATGGACATGGACCTGCCGCCGTTCACTCTCGGGCGCGGGCTGGAGTTCTCCTTCGACGCGTTCTTCCTGATCGGCTCGCTGGTGGGCCTCGGCCTGTACCTGTGGGGCGTGCTGCGGCTGCGCCGTCGCGGGGACGCCTGGCCGCTGGGCCGGACCATCGCCTTCACCACGGGCGTGCTGACCGTCGCCCTGGTGATGTGCACCAAGCTGAACGACTACGGCATGGTCATGTTCAGCGTGCACATGGTCCAGCACATGGTCATCAGCATGCTCTCCCCGATCCTGCTGCTGCTGGGCGCTCCCGTGACGCTGGCCCTGCGCGCGCTGCCGCCCGCCGCCCGGGGCACCAAGGGACCGCGCGAGCTGCTGCTGATGCTGCTGCACAGCCGCTACATGAAGGTGATCACCCACCCGGTCTTCACGATCCCCCTGTTCATCGCCAGCCTCTACGCCCTCTACTTCACCCCGCTCTTCGACTTCCTGATGGAGAGCAAGGCCGGGCACATCGGCATGATGGTGCACTTCCTCGCCGTCGGCCTGGTCTTCTTCTGGCCGATCATGGGCGTGGACCCGGGCCCGCACCGCCCCGGCTACGTGATGCGGATGCTGGAGCTCTTCGCGGGCATGCCGTTCCACGCCTTCTTCGGCATCGCGCTGATGATGGCGAGCGAGCCGATGATCAAGACGTACTCCGACCCGCCGGCCTCCCTCGGCATCGACCCGCTGCTCGACCAGCAGTGGGGCGGCGGCATCGCCTGGGCCTTCAGCGAGATCCCCTCGGTGCTGGTGCTGATCGCGCTGGTCTACCAGTGGTACCACTCCGAGCAGCGGGCGGCGAAGCGCTCCGACCGGGCCGCGGACCGCGACGGCGACCAGGAGCTGGAGGCGTACAACTCCTATCTCGCCTCGCTCCAAGCGCGTGGCCAGTAGCGCGGCGGTACCTTCGCGCGCGACCATGGGGCATGACCGGATCCGTTAAGGCGATGGCCGTCATGACCTTCGCCGCTCTGGTGGCCGTCGCCACGTACTCCGTGGCCCTCGGCAGCAACGGCTGGCTGTGGTTCGGCTGGGTGGTCCTCGGCCTGCTGACCGCCGGCATGGCCGCGTCCCGCAAGACCTGAAGCGGCGCCCGCGCGCCCAGCCCCCGCTCCCCGCTCCCCCGGCGGCGCCGTCCGCTCCCGGGGCCGCCTGCGAGGCCTGCCCCGAGATCCTCCCGGCTGGCGGGATTCTGGTTCGCCATGCCCATCTGGCACCGTGTCCGGCACACTGACCTGACCCCAGGTGAAGGGAAAATGCCCCGGTGTTCTACCACTTGCTCAAGCACGTGCTGCTCGGTCCGCTGCTCCGGCTGCTGTTCCGGCCGCGCATCGAGGGACTGGAGAACATCCCGGCGGAAGGGGCCGCGATCATCGCGGGCAACCACCTGTCGTTCTCCGACCACTTCCTGATGCCGGCCATCCTCAAACGCCGCATCACCTTCCTCGCGAAGGCCGAGTACTTCACCGGTCCCGGCGTGAAGGGGCGGCTGACCGCCTTCTTCTTCCGCAGCGCCGGGCAGATCCCGGTGGACCGCTCCGGCAAGGACGCCGGGCAGGCAGCGCTGCGCGAGGGGCTCGGGGTACTGGCCAAGGGCGAGCTGCTGGGCATCTACCCGGAGGGCACCCGCTCGCACGACGGCCGGCTCTACAAGGGCAAGGTGGGCGTGGCCGCGATGGCGCTCGGGGCCGGGGTGCCCGTCGTACCGTGCGCGATGGTCGGCACCTTCGAGATCCAGCCGCCCGGGCAGAAGATCCCGAACATCCGGCGGGTGACGATCCGCTTCGGCAAGCCGCTGGAATTCTCCCGGTACGACGGGATGGAGGGCGAGCGGGCCGTTCTGCGGGCCGTCACCGACGAGATCATGTACGCGGTCCTCAACCTGTCCGGCCAGGAGTACGTCGACCGGTACGCCGCCGAGGTCAAGGCGGAAGAGGAGGAGGCGCGGAAGAAGGCCCGGCGCAAGACGCGCTGAGCCTTCTCCCGTGCCGTGCCCTACCGAGCCCCGCCGGGCTCTGCCGGCCTTAGCGGACGGCGGGCAGCTCCTCCAGCGCCGGGAGCGCCGAGGCCGGAGCCTTGACCAGCGACTTCGCGGCGGCCGGGGCCGGGGGGACCGGCGTGGCGTGCGGGCCGCACTTCACGTCCTTGGCGTCCACCTTGCCGGTCAGCAGGTAGGCGTCCACGCGGGTGTTGATGCAGGGGTTCACCAGGCTGGTGACACCGTGCGAGCCGGCGTTCTGCTCGGTGATCAGACGCGAACCGGCCAGGCGGCGGTGCAGCTCGACGCCACCCTCGTACGGGGTCGCGGCGTCGCGCTCGGACTGGACGATCAGGACCGGCGGCAGACCGCGCTTGGCACCGACCTCGATCGGGTTGCTCTGCTTGGACTTCCAGGTCGCGCAGGGCAGGTTCATCCACGCGTTGGACCAGGTCAGGAACGGGTACTTCTCGTTCAGCTTGGTGTTGTCCCGGTCCCACTTGGCCCAGCTGGTCGGCCACTTGGCGTCGGCGCACTCGACCGCGGTGTAGACCGCGTTGCTGTTCTCGGACGCGGCGTTGCCCTTGGTGTCCGACATGTCCGGGGCGATGGCCTCGATCAGCGGCTTCTCGTCACCGGCGGCCCAGGCGCTGAACGCCTGCGCGACCGGGACCCACGAGGAGTCGTAGTACGGGGCGCCCTGGAAGAAGCCGATGAGCTCGTTCGGGCCGACGACGCCGCCCAGCGGGTTGGCCTTGGCCTGGGCGCGCAGCTGCTGGTACTTGGCCTCGACCTTGGCGCGGCTGTCGCCGAGGTGGAAGACGGAGTCGTACTTGGCGACCCAGTCCTGCCAGTCGTTCCAGCGCGTCTGGAAGGCGACGTCCTGGTCCAGGTTGGCCTGGTACCAGATGTTGTCCGTGTCCGGGTTGACCACGCTGTCGACGATCATGCGGCGCACGTGGGTCGGGAACAGCGTCGCGTAGACGCCGCCCAGGTAGGTGCCGTAGGAGACGCCGAGGTAGTTCAGCTTCTTCTCACCGAGGGCGGCCCGGATGACGTCCAGGTCGCGCGCGGTGTTCGGCGTGGTCATGTGCGGCAGCATCTCGCCGCTGCGCTCCTTGCAGCCGTCCGCGTACTCGGCGGCGAGCTTGCGCTGGGCGCGCTTGTCCGCCTCGTTGGACGGGACCGGGTCGGCCTTCGGAGCCTTGACGAACTCCTGCGGGTCGATGCAGGAGATCGGGGCGGAGTGGCCGACGCCGCGGGGGTCGAAGCCCACGAAGTCGTAGGCCTTGGAGGTGTTGACCCACAGCGGGCTCTTGGTGGTGACCCGGCGCGGGAAGCGCATGCCGGAGCCGCCGGGACCGCCGGGGTTGTAGACGAGCGCGCCCTGGCGCTCCTCCTTGGTACCGGTGCTGCCGATCCGGTCGACCGCGAGGTCGATGGTCTTGCCGAACGGCTTGGAGTAGTCCAGCGGGACCTTGACCCAGCCGCACTGGATCGGTGCCTCGAAGCCCCAGTCGGCGGGGCAGTCTTTCCACTCGACCCCGGTGGCGGCGGCACGGGCGGCGGCGAGCTGGACGCCCAGCGCCTCCGGGAACCCGCTGTTCTGGCTGGACGAAGCCGCCGCGGCCGGCGGGGCCAGCAGCAGACCCGCGGCCAGCGCTCCGGTGATCAGAGTGGCAGCGCTCCCCAGCGCTGCAGTGCGTATCACGTGGTTGTTCCCCCTGCGTCAGACCCGGCCGGAGAAGGCCGGGTTGGTCGGGTCGGTCGGTCGGTCGAACACAGGGATCCTTTCGCCTGACCTACACCTGACAACAGAGCGGGGTCGCGTTCTTTGCCAACCCGATAACCGGAAAGGCGTGTACCGCTGAGCGGTGCCCCATTCGTCCCAGGTTCGCTCAGCAGTTACCAGCCGTACCTGCGACACGCCGCGTCGAGTACCTCGCGCAGCCGCAGCGCGTCCGGAGCCAGGGCCGTCACGAGCACGGCCGGACCGGCCAGCGGGGTGACGGCCGCGAACTCCCCGAGCACCGCGGCGCCCGGCGCCGATGTGGCGAACTCCGGGTCCACGACCAGGAGCTGGCCGAGGGCCCGGTGGCCGGCGAGCCCCGCCGGACCGTCCCAGCCGCCGGGCGCCCCCGGTCCGCAGGCCAGTTCCTGGTCCAGCAGCGGGCGTCCGCCCCGGGTCACGGTGAGCCTGCTGCGCAGCAGGCCCGGCGCCTCCCCCGTACGGCCCAGTACCTGCTCCTCGCGCAGCAGCAGCCGGGCCGTGGGGGCGAGTTCGGCGCGGGTGCGCACCCGCAGGTCGCTGCCGCGTACGGAGACGAGCGGCTCCGGCAGCCACCGCAGCGCCGAGTCCTCGGCCAGGGTCAGCCGTACGTCGTACCGCGCGGGCGCACCATCGCGGCCGGGCAGCGCCAGGGTGGCGGCCGCCGAGGCCAGGGCGAGCCGGGCCCCCGGGCCGGTGGCGGCCTCCACCGTGAGGTGGTCCCCGCCGAGCGGGGCGCTCATCGCGCCGACCAGCATCACGCCGGCCTCGGCGGGCGTGCCGCGGGTGCGGCGCAGCGCGAGCGGCCCTTCCCCGGCGAGCAGGGGCAGGGCGGTTCCGCCGCGGCCGTCGGCGACGGCGGAGATCCGGGCGGTGGCGCGTACGCCGGTCCGGGCCGGGGCGGGCCGGCTCCGGACGGCCGGCTCCGAGGCGGCCGGGCCGGGCGGGGCCTGGGCCGGCGGGGCGGGAGGCGGCGCGGCGGGCGGTGCGACAGGGGGTGCGGCAGGGGGTGCGCCGACCACCGTGGGACTCACCGTGCGGCCCAGGCGGCGATCCGCTCGCGCACCCACCCGGCCACCGGAGCCACGCCCTCCGCGCCGCGCAGCGACTGGAAGGCGACGGGCAGGTCCCCGCGCTGCTCGGCGGCGTCGCGGGCCATCCGGTCCAGGTCGGAGCCCACGTAGGGGGCGAGGTCGGTCTTGTTGACGACGAGCAGGTCGGCGGTGGTGACGCCGGGGCCGCCCTTGCGCGGGATGTCGTCGCCGCCCGCCACGTCGATGACGAAGATCTGGGCGTCGACGAGGCCGCGGGAGAAGGTGGCCGTGAGGTTGTCGCCGCCGGACTCGACGAGGATCAGGTCGAGCGGGCCGACCGTCTCCTCCAGCTCCTCCACCGCCTCCAGGTTGGCGGAGATGTCATCGCGGATGGCGGTGTGCGGACAGGCACCGGTCTCGACCGCGGTGATCCGCTCGGGCGGCAGGACGGCCTCGCGGAGCAGGAACTCGGCGTCCTCCCGGGTGTAGATGTCATTGGTGACGACGGCCATGGACAGTTCGGCGCGCAGGACGCGGCAGAGCGCGGCGACGGTGGCGGTCTTCCCGGAGCCGACGGGTCCGCCGAGTCCGATGCGCAGGGCGCGGCGCGAGCCGTCCGCCCGTACGGGCTCGGCACTGTGGGTGTGGCGCCGGGGGTAGGTCGTGCCGTGGTCGAGGTGCATGGGGATCTCCGGTCGTGGAGGTGTCAGGGGGACGTCAGGAGGCGAACAGCCGGACCGGCCAGTCGGCATGGACCTGCGCCGCGATGTCCAGCAGCGGCGAGGAGGCCGCGGGCAGGGCGTCGGGCCCCTCCCGCCGGGCCCGGTGCGCGGCCCGTGCGGCCCGGCCGGATACCGCGTCGAGCTCGGGGGCGAGGCGGGCGAGGACCCCGCTCGCCTCGAAGGGGTCCAGGCCGAGCAGCCGTACCGTCGCGGTCGCCGGTCCGCTCACGCTCTCGTACGCCGCCACGTGCGCGGCCTCCGGCGGCCCGAGCCCGGCCGCCCGGGCGGTGAGCCCGAGCACCACCGGCTGGTGCGCCCCGCGCGGGAAGGCCGCGGCGAGCGCGTCGAGTTCGGCGGCGGGCCAGGTGGCCCGGGCGGCCCGCAGCAGCTGCCGGCCCAGCCGCCGGGCCGCGGTGCGCAGCGCGGGCGAGGGCGTACGGGCGTCGGCCACGGCGTCGAGGACCGCCGGGTCGAGCCCGAGGGCCGCGGCCGCGGCGAGTCCGGCGGCGGTGAGTCCGGCCGTGTGGAGCCGGCCGCGGCAGAACTCCTCCAGGGTGGCGGCGTCGTGGATCCGGCCGGCCTTGCAGGCCGCCTCGGCCCCGCCGGAGTGGGCGTGGCCGCCGGCGGGGAAGCGTCCGTCGGCGAGGACGAGCAGGGCGGCGAGGCTCATGGGGCCGCCGCCATCGGCAGGGGCGCCATCTCAGAAGAGGAAGTATCGCTGTGCCATGGGCAGTTCCGCGGCGGGCGCGGGCTCCACCACCTCGCCGTCGATGGTGACGGTGAAGGTGTCCGCGTCCACCTCGACCCTCGGCATCGCGTCGTTGTTGCGCATGTCCGCCTTCCCCACCTTGCGGGTGCTCTCGATGGCCACGAACCGCTTGCCGAGTCCGAGCCGTTCGGGCAGCTCGTCGTCGAGCGCGGCCTGCGCGGTGAAGTTGACCGAGTTCAGCCCCGGGGCCCGGCCGTGGCCGCCGAACATCGGGCGGGGCAGCACCGGCTGCGGGGTCGGGATGGAGGCGTTGGCGTCGCCCATCTGCGCGTAGGCGATCTGACCGCCCTTGATGACCACTTCGGGCTTGACCCCGAAGAAGGCGGGCGTCCACAGCACGAGGTCGGCGAGCTTGCCGGTCTCCACCGAGCCGATCTCCCGCGCGAGGCCCTGGGCGACGGCGGGGTTGATCGTGTACTTGGCGACGTAGCGGCGGGCGCGGTGGTTGTCGGCCGGTCCGTCGCCGGGCAGGAAGCCGCGCCGCTTCTTCATGACGTGGGCGGTCTGCCAGGTGCGCATCACGACCTCGCCGACGCGGCCCATGGCCTGGGCGTCGGAGGAGATGATCGAGATGGCGCCGAGGTCGTGCAGGACGTCCTCGGCGGCGATGGTCGAGGGCCTGATCCGGGACTCGGCGAAGGCCAGGTCCTCGGGGACGGCCGGGTTGAGGTGGTGGCAGACCATCAGCATGTCGAGGTGTTCCTCGATGGTGTTGACGGTGTGCGGCCGGGTCGGGTTGGTGGAGCTGGGCAGGATGTTCGGCTCGGAGACCACGGTGATGATGTCGGGTGCGTGCCCGCCGCCCGCGCCCTCGGTGTGGTACGAGTGGATCGTCCGCCCGGCGATGGCGGCGAGGGTGTCGCCGACGAATCCGGCTTCGTTGAGGGTGTCGGTGTGGACGGCGACCTGGGCGCCGGTCTCCTCGCAGACGCTCAGGCAGGCGTCGATGACGGCGGGGGTGGCCCCCCAGTCCTCGTGGATCTTGAACCCGAGGGCGCCGCCGCGCAGCTGGGAGTGCATGGCCTCGCGGGACATGGTGTTGCCCTTGCCCAGCAGGCCGATGTTGACGGGGTGGGACTCCAGGGCCGCGAACATCCGGGCGAGGTGCCAGGGCCCGGGCGTGACGGTGGTGGCCTTGGTGCCCTCGGCGGGGCCGGTGCCGCCGCCGACGAGGGTGGTGATGCCGGAGGCGAGGGCCTCGTCGACGATGGTCGGCGAGATGAAGTGCACGTGGGCGTCGATGGCGCCCGCCGTGACGATCTTCCCGTTGCCCGCGATGATCTCGGTCTCGGGGCCGATCACGAGGGCGGGGTCCACCCCGTCCATGGTGTCGGGGTTGCCGGCCTTGCCGATGCCGCAGATGCGGCCGTCGCGGATGCCGATGTCGGCCTTGACGATGCCCCAGTGGTCGAGGACGACGACTCCCGTGATCACGGTGTCGGGGGCGCCCTCGGCGCGCGTGGTGCGGGCCTGCCCCATGGACTCGCGGATCACCTTGCCGCCGCCGAACACGGCCTCGTCGCCGGAGCGTCCGGGCCCTCCACTGAGGTCCCGTTCGATCTCGACGAAGAGGTCGGTGTCGGCGAGCCGGATGCGGTCGCCCGCGGTCGGCCCGAAGAGGTCGGCGTACGCGCGGCGGTCGAGCTCAGCCATCGAGCGGCCCCCCGGTCTCCCCGCGCAGGCCGGGCACGGAGCGCAGCCCTCCCAGCGGTACGAGTTCCACGGCGACGGGGATGCCCGGCTCGAAGCGCACGGCGGTGCCGGCGGCGATGTTGAGCCGCAGCCCGCGGGCGGCGGGGCGGTCGAAGTCGAGGCCGGGGTTGGCCTCGGCGAAGTGGTAGTGGGAGCCGACCTGGACGGGGCGGTCGGCGGCGTTGAGCACGGTGAGGCGGGTGACGGGCCGGCCCTCGTTGAGGCGCACCGGGCCGTCCCCGTGGACGATTTCGCCGGGGATCATGCGGGTTCTCCCCTTCAGACGATCGGGTCGTGGACGGTGACGAGCTTGGTGCCGTCCGGGAAGGTCGCCTCCACCTGGACGTCGTGGATCATCTCGGGGATCCCCTCCATCACCTGGGCACGGCTGAGCACGGTGCGGCCGGAGGCCATGAGCTCGGCCACGGTCCGCCCGTCGCGGGCCCCTTCGAGGATGTGCGAGGTGATCAGGGCGACCGCCTCGGGGTGGTTGAGGAGAACGCCGCGCGCCTTGCGCTTCTCGGCCACGTCCGCGGCCACGTGGATGAGCAGTCGTTCCTGCTCGTGCGGTGTCAGTTGCACTCGTATCACCAAGTTTCCGGGGACCAGATCAGCGTCGCGCCGGGCCGACCCTAACGGCCTTCAACACTCTGTTGACCTGCGCATATCCGAGCTAAGCCTCTCTTGCCCAACGCAGAGAAAGGCTTTCCGTCCCGAGCACCGGCGCTTTGCCGAAGGATGGGTGATCATTGACGGAAACGCCGTGCCCGCCACGCTAGGCGCCGTGTTTTTCCGCCGCGTTAACCCACGTTTCGGGAAGGCACCCGGTTCAACTCCCGGCCCGTACCGGCCCGGTTCCGTATACGGACGCCCGGCAGGAGCCGAGCGCGGCTCAACAGCCGGAGACGCTCTTGGCGGGGGCCCCGACGGGCCACGGCAGGGCGATCCAGACGGTCTTGCCGCCGTCCTCGGTGGGGCTGACCGAGAGTCGGCCGCCCGCTTCGGCGGTGAGCCAGCGGATGATGACCATCCCCCGGCCGTTGTCCTGCTGGACGGCGGCGGGCAGGCGCCTGGGCCAGCGCGGGTGACTGTCGGTCACCCCGACGCGCAGCCACTCCCCGCGCTCGAGGCGGACGTCGACGGTGAAGGTGGGCGACTGGCCGAAGGTGTGCTGGACGGCGTTGGTGGCGAGCTCCGAGACGATCAGCCGGACGCTGTCCGCGGTGTCGGCCTCGTCGGGCAGTCCCCATTCACCGAGCACCTCCGCGACGTAGCGGCGGGCGGTGGCGACCGAGGCGGGATCGCTCGGCAGAGTGACGGATGCTTCCTGGTGGTCTGCCATGGCGACGGTCCCTTTCCCACCGGGGCGAACCGCCCCGGATCTGTGCTGGACGCCAGAGTGCCACCCATCGTCCCGCCGGTGCTGCCGTTCCCCCAAGATATGCATATATCTGTCGCTCAATGCGGTGAACTCTGCTACGGAAGAGCGTATTTGGGCGGCAGACTGGTGCGAGCTGTGCCGGTGGAAGGAGGCGGGTATGCAGCACGGTCCCGCGGTGCGTCGGCGCAAGCTCGGCGAGGAACTGCGCGCGCTGCGCGACCGGACCGGACTCACCAGTGGTGAGGCCGCCCGGATCGCGGGGTGGCACCAGTCGAAAATCAGCCGCATCGAGACAGGGCGCAGTGGCGTGAAACCGGAGGACATCCGCCTCCTCCTCGATGTGTACGGAGAGGTCGTCAGCCCCGAGCAGCGGGCGCTGCTGGAGGCCCTGTCGGCTTCCGCCGCGGGGCCCGGAGCCGGAAGCGGCGAGGCCGGGCGCGGCCGTCAGTGGTGGCACGACTACCGGGGCCTGCTGCCCCAGGAGTACCGGGACTTCATCAGCCTGGAGGCGAGCGCCCGATCGGCCCGCACGGTCGAACTCTCCGTGGTGCCCGGCCTGCTGCAGACCCCGGAGTACGCGCGGGCGGTGACCCGGGCCGCGCTGGGCGGGCTGCCCGAGCCCAAGGTGGACGCGCTGGTCGACGTACGGTTGGCCCGGCAGTCGGTGCTGCGGGCGGATCCGCCGCTGGAGCTGAGCGCCGTGCTGGACGAGGCGGTGCTGCGGCGGCAGATCGGCGGGCCCGGAGTGATGGCGGCGCAATTGCGGCATCTGGCGCAGGTCGCCCGACTGCCCCAAGTGAGGCTGCAGGTACTGCCGTTCAGCGTGGGGGGCCATCTCGGCCTGACAGGACCGTTCGTAATTTTCTCATTTCCGAACATCGCCGATCTGGATGTGGTGGTCCTCGACCATTTGACGAGTAGCCTCTACCTGGAGCGGAAGGAAGACCTCGAGGCGTACAGCGCCGCATTCCGCACCATCCAGGCGCACGCCCTACCGCCCCAGGACTCGTCGGATCTCATCAGCTCACTCGCTGACGACGCGTAAGGAGGCACCCCCGTGTCCGCAACCCCCCTCTCCACCAGCGGACTTCTGATCAGCGCGCGGTGGCGGCGGAGCAGCCGCAGCACCGGAATGAACAACTGCGTGGAAACCGCCGTCCTCGGTGGCGGCGGCCTGCTGGCCGTCCGCGACTCGAAGCGGACGGACGGCCCGGCCGTGCTCTTCACCGGGCCGGCCTGGGACGGCTTCCTCGCAGCCGTACGGGCAGACGCGGACGTACTCGCGTGAGGCCCTAGCAGTCCGTGGCTCCGGCCGGGGCGGTCTTCAGGATCGTCTCGACGGCCCGGTCGATCTCGTCCCCCGTGAGATCGGCCCGAGCGGTCAGCCGCAGCCGGGAGATGCCGTCCGGCACCGACGGCGGGCGGAAGCACCCCACGGACAGACCTGCCTCGCGGCAGTCGGCGGCCCAGCGCAGTGCCGCCGCGGCCGACGGGGCCCGTACCGACACCACGGCCGCGTCCGGCCGGGCCGCGGTCAGGCCGGACGCGGTGAGCCGCCCGTACAGCCGGTCGGCCACCTCGCGGGCCCGGCCGGCGCGCTCCGGCTCCCGCCGCAGCAGGCGCAGGCTCGCCAGCGCCGCACCCGCGGCGGCCGGCGCCAGCCCGGTGTCGAAGATGAACGTCCGGGCCGTGTTGACCAGGTGCCGGATCACCTTGGCCGGACCGAGCACGGCCCCGCCCTGGCTGCCCAGGGACTTCGAGAGCGTGAGGGTGGCGACCACCCCGGGCGCGCCCGCCAGTCCGGCGGCGTGCAGGGCCCCCCGGCCGCCCTCCCCCAGCACGCCCAGCCCGTGCGCGTCGTCCACGACCAGGGCCGCGCCGGCTTCCCGGCAGGCGGCCGCGTAGGCGGCGAGCGGGGCGGCGTCCCCGTCCACGGAGAACACCGAGTCGCTGACCAGCAGCGAGCGGCCCTCATGGGTGGCGAGCGTCTTGCGCACGGCCTCCGGATCGGAGTGCGGGACCACCTCGATCCCGGCGCGCGAGAGCCGGCAGCCGTCGACGATGGAGGCGTGGTTGCCCGCGTCGGACACGACGAGGGTGCCGCGGTCGCTGAGCGCCGTGACGGCCGCCAGGTTGGCGGCGTACCCGGAGGACAGCACGAGCGCGGCCTCGAACCCGCAGAACGCCGCGAGCTCCCGCTCGAGCTCCGCATGAAGCTCGGTCGTACCGGTCACCAGGCGTGATCCAGTGGCCCCGGCCCCCCAGCGCTCGGCCGCCTCGCAGGCACCGCGCACGGTCTCCGGGTGCCGGGACAGGCCGAGGTAGTCGTTGCTCGCGAGGTCCAGCAGCGGCGAGGAGGCCGGACGGGGGCGCAGCGTCCGGACGAGTCCCGCCTGCTCACGGGCCCGCTCCGCGTCGTCGATCCAGGCGAACACGTCATCGGGCTCGGGGCTGTGCTGGCTCATCGGCGGGTCCTCGTTTTTTGTCGGCAGTCCACAGACCTGCCTGACCCTAACGGCCGCCACTTGAGTGCCAGGTGTGGCGATCCACACACTCCGTTCCGGCCATGTTGTGCGATCTCTCCTTGGCCGGGAGCGCTCGTGTAGTCCAGGATCGGCCTCATGGACCTGCTGAACACCCTGGTGGACAAGGGGCTGCGGCGCGAGCTGCCGACCCGCGAAGAGGCGCTTGCCGTACTGGCGACCTCTGACGACGAACTGCTCGACGTGGTGGCCGCGGCCGGCAAGGTGCGCCGCCAGTGGTTCGGGCGTCGGGTCAAGCTGAACTACCTGGTCAACCTGAAGTCGGGGCTCTGCCCCGAGGACTGCTCCTACTGCTCCCAGCGCCTGGGATCGAAGGCGGAGATCCTCAAGTACACGTGGCTCAAGCCGGAAGAGGCCTCGCAGGCCGCCGCGGCCGGTGTCGCGGGCGGCGCGAAGCGCGTGTGCCTGGTGGCGAGCGGGCGCGGCCCGACGGACCGCGACGTCGAGCGGGTCGGCAAGACGATCGAGGCGATCAAGGAGCAGAACGAGGGCATCGAGGTGTGCGCGTGCCTCGGCCTCCTCGCGGAGGGCCAGGCCGAGCGCCTGAAGGACGCGGGCGCCGATGCCTACAACCACAACCTGAACACCTCCGAGGCCACGTACGGCCAGATCACCAAGACCCACACCTACGCGGACCGGGTCGACACGGTGCAGAAGGCGCACGCGGCGGGCCTGTCCGCCTGCTCCGGCCTCATCGCGGGCATGGGCGAGAGCGACGAGGACCTGGTCGACGTCGTCTACTCGCTGCGCGAGCTGGACTCGGACTCGGTGCCGGTCAACTTCCTGATCCCCTTCGAGGGCACCCCGCTGGCCAAGGAGTGGAACCTCACCCCGCAGCGCTGCCTGCGGATCCTGGCGATGGTCCGGTTCGTCTGCCCCGACGTGGAGGTCCGGATCGCCGGCGGCCGCGAGGTGCACCTGCGCTCGATGCAGCCGCTCGCGCTGAACATCGCCAACTCGATCTTCCTCGGCGACTACCTCACCAGCGAGGGCCAGGCCGGCCAGGCCGACCTCGACATGATCGCGGACGCCGGGTTCGAGGTGGAGGGCGCCGGTACGACGACCCTGCCGGCCCACCGTGCGGACGCCTTGGCCGCGGCCCGGGCCGCGGCGGCCCAGGGACCGTGCGGCTCCTCGGCGGCCGAGGCGGGCTGCGGTTCGGCGTGCGGCGGCTGCTCGGGCCACGAGGCCGTCCCGGCGCAGGCGGCCGCGGCGCCGGCTCCCGTGCCCGCCGGGGCTCCGGCCCAGGCTCCGGCCGGGGAGGTCCGCTCGGACCTGGTGGCGGTCCGCCGCCGGGGCGCGGGAACGGACCTCGCCCCCAATGCCTGACCAGCACCACTCGCTGCCGGCCGCGGAACTGCTCGCGCTGGACCGGCAGCACGTCTGGCACCCGTACGGTCCGATGCCCGGTCGGCAGGAGCCCCTGGTCGTCTCCTCCGCCTCGGGCGTCCGGCTGCGGCTGGCCGAGCCCTCGCAGGGGCAGGACGAGCTGGTCGACGGCATGTCCTCCTGGTGGTCGGCGATCCACGGGTACAACCACCCGGCGCTGAACGAGGCCGTGACCGACCAACTCGGCCGGATGTCGCACGTGATGTTCGGCGGGCTCACCCACGAGCCCGCCGTCCGCCTCGCCGCCCGGCTGGTCGAGATCACCCCGCCCGGCCTGGAGCACGTCTTCCTCGCCGACTCGGGGTCGGTCTCGGTCGAGGTCGCGGTGAAGATGTGCCTCCAGTACTGGCGCTCCATCGGCCGGTCCGGCAAGACCCGGCTGCTGACCTGGCGCGGCGGCTACCACGGGGACACCTGGACGCCGATGGGCGTCTGCGACCCCGAGGGGGGCATGCACGAGCTCTGGTCGGGGATCCTCCCGCAGCAGCTCTTCGCCGACGTCCCGCCGAGCGGTTTCGACGCGCCCGTGGACCCGGCGTACGCCGACCACTTGCGCTCCCTGATCTCCGCGCACGCGGACGAGCTGGCCGCGGTGATCGTGGAGCCGGTGGTGCAGGGCGCCGGCGGCATGCGCTTCCACAACCCCGGATACCTGCGGGTGCTGCGCGAACTGTGCGACGAGTACGACGTCCTGCTCGTCCTGGACGAGATCGCTACGGGCTTCGGCCGCACCGGCGCCCTGTTCGCGGCGGACCACGCCGGGATCACCCCGGACGTGATGTGCCTGGGCAAGTCCCTGACCGGCGGCTACCTCACGCTGGCGGCCACCTTGTGCACGGAGCGGGTGGCGAACGGGATCTCGCAGGGCGCCGTCCCCGTCCTCGCCCACGGGCCGACGTTCATGGGCAACCCGCTCGCCACGGCCGTGGCGCTCGCCTCGATCGATCTCCTGCTCGGGCAGGACTGGCAGCGCGAGGTCAAGCGGATCGAGGCGGGCCTGACGGAGGGTCTGGCCCCGGCGCGGGAGCTGCCCGGTGTCCGGGACGTACGGGTCCTGGGCGCCATCGGCGTGGTCCAGCTGACGCACGAGGTCGACGTGGCCGCGGCGACCCGGGCCGCAGTCCGCGAAGGCGTGTGGGTGCGCCCCTTCCGGGACCTGATCTACGTCATGCCGCCGTTCGTCACGGGCGACGGCGACGTGGCCCGGATCTGCCGTGCGGTGTGCGCGGCCGCGCAGGAGGGCTGACATGGCCGTACTGATGGTCTCGGGCACGGGCACGGAGATCGGCAAGACGGTGGTCACCGCGGCCGTCGCGGCCGCCGCGGTGGCGGCGGGCCGCTCGGTGGCGGTCCTGAAGCCGGCCCAGACGGGCATGGAGCCCGGCGCTCCGGGCGACGCGGCCGAGGTGGTCCGCCTGGCCGGGCCGGCGGTCACGGCGCTGGAACTGGCCCGCTATCCGGAGCCGTTGGCCCCGGACACGGCGGCCCGCCGCGCGGGCCTGCCGACGCTCTCACCCGCCCAGATCGCGGACGCGGCGCGGGACCTGTCCCGCTCCCACGACCTGGTCCTGGTGGAGGGGGCGGGCGGGCTGCTGGTCCGCTTCGACGAGGCCGGACACACCCTGGCCGACGCGGCCCGCCTCCTCGACGCGCCGGTCCTGGTGGTCACGCCGCCGGCCCTCGGCACCCTCAACTCCACGACCCTGACGGCGGAGGCCCTGCGGGCCCGGGGGCTGCAGTCGCCGGGCGTGGTCATCGGCAGCTGGCCGGCGGAGCCGGACCTGGCGTGCCGCTGCAACCTGGCGGACCTGCCGTCGTCCTCGGGGCTCCCGCTGCTGGGCGTCGTACCGGAGTCCTCGGGCTCCCTGGCCCCGGAGGCCTTCCGTGCGGCGGCCCCCACGTGGCTCGGCGCCGGCCTCTCGGGCACCTGGTCCCCGGAGTCCTTCCTGACGGCCTGGCAGCCCTGACCCGGCCTACGACACCCGGACCGATCAGGCCCGGCGGCGCCCTCCGGCCCGCCGGGCCGTTCCGTACGCGGAGCCGTCCGCGGAGCCGCACGCGCAGCCGTCCGCGGCCGCCGCCGGTTTTGCCCGCAGCGCGCATGGGGAACAGCCCGGCAGGGCAACCGCACCCGTAGCCACCCCCGCCCGGAGGTCCGCCATGCCCTCGCCCCACCATGACCCGGATGGCGTCGAGCACCCGCTCTTCGCCCGGTTCTACGCGCGGCTCAGCACCACCGCCGACACCCGCGGCGGCGTCCGCGAGCTGCGCCGCGAGCTCCTGCACGGAGTGTCCGGCCGGGTCATCGAGATCGGCGCCGGCAACGGCCTGAACTTCGCGCACTACCCGCGGGCCGTCTCCGAGGTCGTCGCCGTCGAACCGGAGCGGAGCCTGCGGCGGCTCGCGGCCGATGCGGCGCTGCGCGCCGAGGTCCCGGTCGATGTCGTTCCGGGCGTCGCGGAGGCCCTCCCCGTGAAGAGCGAGGCCTTCGACGCCGCCGTGGCCTCCCTCGTGCTGTGCACCGTACGGGACCTGCCGCGCGCGCTCGCGGAGCTCCACCGGGTGCTCCGCCCCGACGCCGAGCTCCGCTTCTTCGAGCACGGCCGCGCGCCCACCGCCACGATGGCCGCCGTCCAGCGCACGCTGGACCGGACCGTCTGGCCCCGGCTCTTCGGCGGGTGCCACACCTCCAGGGATCCGGCCGCCGCGATCGAGGCCGCCGGCTTCCGGGTCACCTCGTACCGCACCTTCCGGCTGCCGGAGCGCGGACCGGCGCTCCCGTCCTCGTACTGCGTGCTCGGTACGGCCCGCCGCGGTCCGGCCTGAAGCCTCAGACCAGCGGCTTGACCCAGCGCGTCCAGTGGTCCTCGGGGTGGTACCCGCCCGCGGCCCACGCGCCGTGCGCCCGCTCGTTGCGGTCCAGCACCATCGCGTCGGCGCGGCGTCCGCCGAGCTCGCGGAACCGGTCCTCCGCGGCGGCCAACAGCGCCGAGCCGATGCCCCGGCGGCGGTGGTCCGGGTGCACCGCGAGCCGGTAGAGGTGGCAGCGCCAGCCGTCGAAGCCCGCGATCAACGTGCCGACCAGTTCGCCCTCGCGCCGGGCCAGCAGCAGGGCCTGCGGATCGCGGGCGTGGAGGCGCTCGACCCCGGCGAGGTCGTCACTGATACTCGTTCCCTCGGCGGCGGTCTTCCAGAAGCCGAGCACGGCGGTGAGATCAGCGGCGGACGCGGGACCGATATGAAGATCACTCATGGCCGGATCCCAT
This sequence comes from Streptomyces sp. NPDC001903, assembly GCF_042891345.1. Lineage (NCBI taxonomy): Bacteria > Bacillati > Actinomycetota > Actinomycetes > Kitasatosporales > Streptomycetaceae > Streptomyces > Streptomyces sp. NPDC001903. Next base: position 81,127 of record NZ_JBIASZ010000013.1, on the reverse strand, counting down.
CATCCGGTTGCGCTCCGCCAAAAGAATGATCCGCCCTCTTTGCCTTTCCTTTACTATGGTGACCAGCGGTCGAACGACCCGCCGACCGACTCGAACGAAAGGTGTGAGCGTCCGCCCATGGGCGAGCCCCCCAGTACCCGACATCGCGCGACGGCCCTCCTCCTGACTGATCATGGGACGGAGGTGACCGACCGATGACCGAAGTGCTCCTGCTCCTCGTGGCGCTGCTGCTCTGCCTTGCCTGCGGGGCCTTCGTCGCGGCCGAGTTCTCGCTGACCACCGTCGAGCGCAGTGAGCTCGAACAGGCCGCCGAGCGCGGCGAGCGCGGGGCCGAGAGCGCCCTCGCGGCCGTCCGGAGCCTGACGTTCCAGCTCTCCGGCGCCCAGCTCGGCATCACCGTGACCGGCCTGGTCATCGGCATGATCTCCAAGCCTTCGATCGCCGCCCTGCTGCAGGGCCCGTTCGAGGCCATGGGGCTGTCGGCCGGCGCCGCCTCCACCACCGCCCTCATCCTGGGCACCGTGCTGTCGACCGTCGTCCTGATGGTCGTCGGCGAGCTGGTGCCCAAGAACTGGGCGATCTCCTCCCCGCTGGCCATCGCCAAGCGCGTGGCCACCACGCAGCGGGTCTTCAGCCGCGCCTTCCGGCCGTTCATCAGCCATCTGAACACCACGGCGAACCACATGGTCCGCAGGCTCGGCATGGAGCCGGCCGAGGAGCTCGCCTCGGCGCGCACCCCGCAGGAGCTCGTGGCGCTGGCCCGGCACTCCGCGAAGGCGGGCGCGCTGGAGAAGGACACCGCCGAGCTGTTCGTGCGGACCCTGAACCTGGCCGACCTGACCGCGGAGAACGTCATGACCCCGAGGGTCCAGGTCACGGCCCTGGACGTGCAGACCACCGCCGAGGACGTGGCGAACGCGACGCTCGCGACCGGCCTGTCGCGCTTCCCGGTCTACCGCGGCAGCCTCGACACCGTCGTCGGCACCGTCCACATCAAGGACGTGCTCGCGCTGCCCGCCGAGGAGCGGCACCGCCGCCCCGTCTCCCGGCTGCTGCGCGACCCGCTGCTGGTACCGGAGTCGCTGACCGTGGACCGGCTGCTCGACCTGCTGTCCGGCCGCCAGACGATGGCCGTGGTGATCGACGAGTACGGCGGCACGGCCGGGGTGGTCACCTTGGAGGACATCGTCGAGGAGGTCGTCGGCGAGGTGCGCGACGAGCACGACCCGCACGAGACCTCGGACCTGGCCCCGGCCGGTACGGACGCCTCCGGGCGCCGCCTCTACTCCGCCGACGGCGCCGTGCGCACCGACCAGCTGGAGCGGATCGGGCTGCGCGTGCCGGACGGCCCGTACGAGACCCTCGCCGGTCTGATAGCGACCGAGCTGGGCCGGATCCCGGCCGTCGGCGACAGCATGGAACTGGCCGGCTGGCGGCTCGACGTGGAGGACGCCAGCGGCCGGCGGGCCGCGCGGGTGCTGCTGCACGCGCCCGTCGGGCCCGCGCAGGAGTCTTCGGACCAGGGTGGGGAGGGAACGCGATGACGGTCATCCAGCTGTTGATCGGCCTGGCGACCCTGGTCGTCAACGCCTTCTTCGTCGGCGCCGAGTTCGCCTTGATCTCGGTGCGGCGCAGCCAGATCGAGCCGTACGCCGAGCAGGGCGACCGGCGGGCCCGCGCCGTGCTGTGGGCGCTGGAGCACGTGTCGGCGCTGATGGCGGCGGCACAGCTCGGCATCACGCTGTGCACCCTGGTGCTGGGCGTGGTGGCCGAGCCGGCCATCGCGCACCTGCTGACCCCGCTGTTCGACCTGGTCGGGGTGCCCTCGGGGCTGACCCACGCGATCTCGTTCGTCGTGGCGCTGGCGCTGGCCACGTACCTGCACATGCTCTTCGGCGAGATGCTGCCGAAGAACGTGGCCCTGTCCGAGCCGGTGCGCACCGCGCTGCTGCTCGGTCCGCCGCTGGTGACCCTGACCCGGGCGCTGCGGCCGGTGATCTTCGCGATCAACGCCTTCGCCAACCTCCTGCTGCGGCTGCTGCGGGTGGACGTGAAGGACGAGGTCGCGGCGACGTTCTCGGACGACGAGCTGGCCAGGATCGTGAAGGACTCCAGTGACGCGGGGCTGATCGACGACCGGGCGAGCGAGCGGCTGCACGACGCCCTGGAGCTGGGCCGCAGGCCCGTCACCGATGTGGTGCTGCCGCTGGACCGGGTCGTCGTGGCCCGGGAGGGCGTCACCCCGACGGCCCTACAGCGCCTGTCGGCCGAGTCCGGGTACTCCCGCTTCCCGGTGATCGACGCACAGGCCGGGATCCTCGGGTACCTGCACGTCAAGGACGCCCTCGACGCGGACGGGCCGGAGCGGGACCAGCCGTTCCCGGTGTCCGCGCTGCGGCCGATCGCCCAGGTGCGGGCGGAGACCCCGCTGGACGACGTGCTGACCGCGATGCGGCGCAGCCGGACGCACCTGGCGGCGGTCATGGGCTCGGGCGGGGCGATGACGGGCCTGGTCACGATGGAGGACGTGCTGCGCCAGCTGTTCGGCAGGCCCGCCTCCGCCTGACGCGGCGGCCGCCGCGGCGGTGCCCCGGCCCTGCGCGGCCGGGGTACCGCGCGGTAGCATCGCTGCGCCATGGAGATGAATGCCTCTTACACCAGTTTCGTCGCGGTCGGCGACTCCTTCACCGAGGGCATGTCCGACCTGCTGCCCGACGGCTCCTACCGCGGTTGGGCCGATCTGCTGGCCGCCCGCCTCGCGGCGCGCGAGCCCGGCTTCCGCTACGCGAACCTCGCGGTCCGCGGGAAGCTGATCGGCCAGATCGCCGAGGAGCAGGCCCCGGTCGCGGCGGGGATGGGCGCGGACGTGGTGACGCTGGTCGGCGGTCTGAACGACGCGCTGCGCCCGAAGGTCGACATGGGCCGGGTGCGCGGGCACCTGGAGGAAGCCGTGGGGCTGCTGGCCCCCACGTGCAAGACCCTGGTGCTGATGCGCTCACCGGGGCGCAACGGACCGGTGATGGACCGGTTCCGCCCGCGCATGGAGGAGCTCTTCGGCATCATCGAGGAGCTTGCCGCCCGGCACGGGGCCCTGGTCGTGGACCTGTACGGGGCGGGCGTGCTCGCCGACCCCCGGATGTGGGACGTGGACCGACTGCACCTGACGGCCGAAGGCCACCGCCGGGTGGCCGAGGCGGTCTGGCAGACGCTGGGCCTCCCGGCCGAGCAGGACTGGCGCACCGAGCTGCCGGCGGCGGTTCCCCCGGGCTGGGCCGTGCGCCGCTCCCAGGACCTGAGCTTCGCCCGGCAGCACCTGCTGCCGTGGATAGGCCGGCGGCTGACGGGCCGCTCCTCCGGGGACGGCCGCCCGGCCAAGCGCCCGGAGCTGCTGCCGTTCGAGGCCGCCGCGCGCGAGCGGCTCTCGTAGCAAGGCACAATCCGAGGCGGGGTCCCTACCTGCGTAAACGCACAGCCGCGGCCCAAGTAGAATCCCTACACGTGACAGCCAAGCCCCGCATCCCCAATGTCCTGGCCGGCCGCTACGCCTCCGCGGAGCTCGCCGTCCTGTGGTCCCCCGAGTACAAGGTGACGCTGGAGCGGCGGCTGTGGCTCGCCGTGCTCCGCGCCCAGAAGGACCTCGGCATCGAGGTCCCCGACGCCGCCCTCGCCGACTACGAGCGCGTCCTGGAGACGGTCGACCTCGCCTCCATCGCCGAGCGCGAGAAGGTCACCCGGCACGACGTGAAGGCCCGCATCGAGGAGTTCAACGCCCTCGCCGGCCACGAGCACGTCCACAAGGGCATGACCTCCCGCGACCTCACCGAGAACGTCGAGCAGCTGCAGATCCGGCTCTCGCTGGAGCTGGCCCGCGACCGTACGGTCGCCGTCCTGGCCCGTCTCGGCAAGCTGGCCGGCGAGCACGCCGAGCTGGTCATGGCCGGCCGCTCCCACAACGTCGCCGCGCAGGCGACGACCCTGGGCAAGCGCTTCGCGACGGCGGCCGACGAGCTGCTGGTCGCCTACGAGCGGCTCGAGGACCTGCTCGGCCGCTACCCGCTGCGCGGGATCAAGGGCCCGGTCGGCACCGCCCAGGACATGCTCGACCTGCTCGGCGGCGACGCCGCGAAGCTGGCCGACCTGGAGCAGCGGATCGCCGCCCACCTCGGCTTCGCCCAGGCCTTCACCTCCGTCGGCCAGGTCTACCCGCGCTCGCTCGACTACGACGTGGTCACCGCCCTGGTGCAGCTGGCCGCCGCCCCCTCGTCGATCGCGAAGACGATCCGCCTGATGGCCGGCCACGAGCTGGTCACCGAGGGCTTCAAGCCCGGCCAGGTCGGCTCCTCCGCGATGCCGCACAAGATGAACACCCGCTCCTGCGAGCGCGTCAACGGCCTGATGGTCATCCTGCGCGGCTACGCCTCGATGACCGGCGAGCTGGCCGGCGACCAGTGGAACGAGGGCGACGTGTCCTGCTCCGTGGTCCGCCGGGTGGCCCTGCCCGACGCCTTCTTCGCCTTCGACGGCCTGCTGGAGACCTTCCTGACGGTCCTCGACGAGTTCGGCGCCTTCCCGGCCGTCGTGGCCCGCGAGCTGGACCGCTACCTGCCCTTCCTCGCGACCACCAAGGTCCTGATGGGCGCGGTGCGGGCGGGTGTCGGCCGCGAGGCCGCCCACGAGGTCATCAAGGAGCATGCGGTGGCCTCCGCGCTCGCCATGCGCGAGCAGGGCGCCGAGCGCAACGAGCTGCTGGACAAGCTGGCCGCCGACGAGCGGATGCCGCTGGACCGGGCCCAGCTCGACGCCCTGATGGCCGACAAGCTGTCCTTCACGGGCGCGGCCGGTGACCAGGTGGCCGCGGTGGTCTCCCGTATCGAGGCGATCGCCAAGCAGCACCCGGAAGCCGCCGGGTACGCGCCGGGGTCGATCCTCTGACCCCCGAGGAGCTGAGCGCCGCCCGTGACCGCGTCCTCCCGGACGTGGTCGCGGGCGGTCTGCGTGTGCTGTTCTGCGGGATCAATCCGGGTCTCCTCTCCGCCGCGACGGGCCATCACTTCGCCCGCCCCGGCAATCGCTTCTGGCCGGTCCTGCACCTGTCCGGCTTCACCCCGCGCCGCCTGGATCCCGCGGAGCAGGAGGAGCTGCTGACCTACCGGCTCGGCATCACCAACGTCGTCGCCCGCGCCACGGCCCGGGCCGACGAGCTCAGTGCCGAGGAGTTCCGCGAGGGCGGCCGCATCCTGACCGCCAAGGTGGAACTGCTGCGTCCGCAGTGGCTGGCGGTCGTCGGAGTCACCGCCTACCGCACGGCCTTCGGTGAACGCAAGGCACAGATCGGGCCCCAGGACCGGACCATCGGCTCCACCCGCATCTGGGCCCTTCCCAACCCCAGCGGCCTCAACGCCCACTGGACCGCGGAGTCCATGGCCCAGGAGTACGCCCGCCTCCGCTCGGCCGCCGAGCCGACGGCCGAGCGATCCCCCGAGCAGCGGGCCCCTGGCGCCTAGCCGGTGTCCGCATGGTCCCGGCGAGCGCCCGCGGACCGGGCCGGACTGTGCTGACACCCCCTAGGGCGGGTCGATCACGGTGACCGCGGCCATCAGCTGCGGTGAGTGGTCGGCCCCCCACCGCGCCTCGTAGACGGCGACCCAGCGGTCCCCGACCCGCCACAGGTGGAGGTGGGCGCTGGTGTCGCCGATCTCCTGCCACGGCTGCGCCACCTCCCCGCCCTCCGACCGCAGCCGCAGGCTGTCGAGCGTGAACCGGTCGGGCTTGCCCCAGCGCTCCTCCAGCCGCTGCGCCAGGGCGTCGAACTCGGCGGACACCTGGTCCTCGTGCTCCAGGCGATCGGCCGCGTCCTCGTCCCCGTACCACCGGCTGCCGCCCAGCTCGGCGAGGTGGTAGCCGGGCCCGCTGGTGCCCACTTCGGACCTGCCCCGGACGTCGGGGAAAGCACGCGTCCGGAGCCGGTCGATCGTGTCGAGATGCTCTGCCGTGGTCATGCCGTCAGTATCGCGTCGAGGTCTGACAACTGGCCCGGCGTCACGCGTCCCGCCGGCGCACCGCCAGCCAGCCGCCGGCCACCGCCGCCACCGCCCACAGCGCCAGCACCCCGAGACCGCTCCAGGGGCCGAGCCGGCCGGTCGACTCCAGGTGCAGGACGAGCTGCCCCGCCTGGTCGGGCAGGAACTCGGCGACACCGCCCGCGGCCTGACCGACGATGAACGGGACCATGACGACGAAGGGTATGAGCACGCTCAGCACGACCGCCGCACTGCGCAGCACCGCCGTCAGACCGGCCGCGAACAGGGCCATGAGCATGAGGTACACACCGCTGCCGAAGACCGCGCGGAGGGTGCCCGGGTCCCCCAGCGACAGCGCGTACCGGCCCATGAAGGCCTGGCCCAGGACGAAGGTGAGCACTCCGGTGACCTGGCCCGCCAGGAAGGCGAGCCCGCCCACCAGGGCGATCTTCGACAGGTAGAAGCGCGTGCGGTTCGGCACCGCGGTCAGCGTCGTACGCAGGGCGCCGTTGTGGAACTCGGCGGCCAGCGCGCTCGCCCCGAAGGCGAACGCCGCTATCTGGCCGAAGTTGATGCCGTAGAAGGCTCCGAGGAGCGGGTCCTCCCCCATGCTGCCGGCCTCGGACTGGCCGACGGCCGCGGCCGCGAGTGCCTGTATCCCGGCGGTGGCCACGAGTATGGCGATCAGCGCCCTGAAGGTGCCGCGAAGGGACCGTATCTTGATCCATTCCGAGTGCAGGACGGGGACGGTGGGCAGAGCGGCGCGCATGGCGAAGCCTCCTTGAAGCGTGGGGAGAGTCAGTGGGTGGCGGCGAACTGGGCGTGGTCGGCGGTGAGGTCGAGGTAGGCCTGCTCCAGCGAGGCCCGTTCGTCGGAGAGTTCCAGTACGGGGACGCCCTCGCGGGCGGCCATCCCGCCCAGCTGCTCGGCCCGTATGCCCTCCACCGTCCAGCGCCCGTCGTCGGCGGCCGCCATCTCGAAGCCGTCCCGGGCCAGGGCCGCACGGAGCCGGACCGGATCCGAGGTGCGCAGACGCACCTTCGGGGTGCTGCGGGCTTCGATGAAGTCCTCCATCGAGGAGTCGGCGAGCAGCCTGCCCTGCCCGAGCACGACCAGGTGGTCGGCGAGCGCCGCCGTCTCGGTCATCAGATGGCTGGAGACGAGCACCGTGCGGCCCTCGGCGGCGAGGCCCCGCATCAGCTCGCGGATCCAGATGATGCCCTCCGGGTCGAGCCCGTTGGTGGGCTCGTCCAGCAGCAGGACCGCCGGGTCTCCCAGCAGCGCGGCCGCTATGCCGAGGCGCTGGCGCATGCCGAGCGAGAAGGTCTTGATCCGCCGCTTCGCCGCCGAGGCGATTCCCGCCTGCTCCAGCACCTCTTCGACCCGGCGCACCGGGATGCGGTTGGCAGCGGCGAGGAAGCGGAGGTGGTCCCGGGCCGTGCGCCCGCCGTGGGCCGCCTGGGCGTCCAGGAGGGCGCCGACCCGGTGGAGCGGGTCGGGGAAGTCGGTGAAGCGGGCCCCGCCGATCGTGGCCGTCCCGGAGGTGACCCGGTCCAGGCCCAGCAGCAGGCGCATCGTGGTGGACTTGCCGGCGCCGTTGGGGCCGAGGAATCCGGTGACCCGTCCGGGCAGGACATCGAAGGTGAGGCGGTCCACGGCCCGGGTGCGGCCGTACTCCTTGGTCAGTTCTCGGATCTCGATGCTGTTCATGACTCAAGGCTCGCCGCCCGCCCCACCCCCCTTCCTCCCCCGTGCGAGGGTGCCGTCTCCCCCACGTGGGGGAGACGCGTCCGGGCCGGTCACTGCCACGATGGGGGCATGTACCGACTGCTCCGTGCCCCGCTCCAACCGGTGACCTACTCACGCTGGTTGCATCTGTGCGTGCCCGTGCTGCTGCTGGCCCTGTGGATGTTCATAGAGCCGGCGTGGCCGTGGATGCCGTTGGTCATCGTCATACCGTTCGGCCTCGTGCCGTGGGTGCGGCTGGCGGAAGGGCTGCAGGCCCAGTTCCTGCTCACTCCGCACGACCACGGCACCCCCGACAGCGGCATCAGCGCCGCGCCGTCGGCCCGGTGGGGCGACCGCTGGCGGACACTGGTGTGGCTCGAGGCCCGGCTCGTCATCGCGCTCGCCGCCATGGCCGCGACCGTATGGCTCCCGGTGGTGACGGTCGAACTGGTCGCGGCGGCCCTCGGGCATCCGCTCAACTCGGACCTCATGATCCCCTTCATTCCGCCGCGTTGGGCCGCCGCACTGCTCGTTCCGGTTCCCCTGGTCCTGCTCATCGCCATCGTGGTGCTGCTGGGCGAGCTGGTCACCGCGGTCGCGCGGCTGCTGCTGGGTCCTTCGGCCGCCGAGCGGCTCACCGCCCTGGAGGCCCGCACCGAGCAGCTGTTGGAGCGCACGCGCATCGCGCGGGAGCTGCACGACTCGATCGGGCACGCCCTGACGGTGGCCGTGGTGCAGGCGGGGGCGGCGCGGGCCGCCGGCAATCCCGAGTTCACCGACCGGGCGCTGGGCGCGATCGAGGAGACGGGCCGGGCCGCGCTGGAAGACCTGGAACGGGTCCTGCTGGTCCTGCGGGAGTCGGCGCAGCCCGTCTCCCAGCGGCCGACGCTCGCGGAGGCCGACCGGCTGCTGGAGTCGGCCCGCGCCTCGGGGTCCGAGGTCGACGCTCAACTGACGGGGCCGCTGGAGCAGTTGCCGGGCCCGGTCACCCGGGAGGGCTACCGGATCCTGCAGGAGGCGCTCACGAACGTGCTGCGGCACTGCGGCCCGGTACCGGTCCGGGTCCGGGTGGAGATGGCAGTCGGCAGGCTGGACATGGAAGTCACGAACCCGCTGCCGGAGGGGCCCGCCTTCATACCCGGCAGCGGGAGCGGGCTGCGCGGGATGCGGGAGCGGGCCGCGCTGCTCGGCGGGGAGGCCGAGACCGGGCCGTTCGAGGGCAGTTGGAGGGTGCGCGCCCGGCTTCCGCTGGAGCGAATACGCTGACCGGATGCCGGTTACCGTTCTGCTCGTCGATGACGAACCCCTGGTGCGCGCGGGTCTGCGTGCCGTCCTGGATGCCCAGCCCGACATCGAAGTGGTGGGTGAGGCGGCCGACGGGGCCTCCGTGGTCCCGCTGGTCCGGCAGCTGAGGCCGGACGTGGTGGCCATGGACGTACGGATGCCGCTGCTCGACGGGATCGAGGCGACGCGAGCCGTGCTGCGGAGCGTGGATTCCCCGCCGAAGATCCTCGTGGTGACCACGTTCGAGAACGACGAGTACGTGTACCAGGCGCTGAGGGCGGGGGCGGACGGGTTCCTGCTGAAGCGGGCCCGGCCTTCCGAGATCGTGCACGCGGTGCGGCTGGTGGCCGAGGGCGAGACGCTGCTGTTCCCGGCCGCCGTGCGGGCGCTGGCCGCGGAGTACGGGAACCGGCAGGCACGGGCGGTGCTCGAGCGGGCCGCGCTGACCGAGCGCGAGGAGGCGGTGCTGCGGGCGATGGCGCGCGGGCTGACGAACGTCGAGATCGCCAAGGAGCTGATCGTCGGCACGGAGACGGTGAAGTCCCATGTGAGCGCGATTCTGGGGAAGCTGGGGGCGCGGGACCGGACCCAGGCGGTGATCACCGCCTACGAGTCCGGATTCGTAGCCCCGGCGTGAGGGGAGGGGCTGGTTCCGGCCGATGGGGGGCTGCGTCTCGCAGCGGCCCCGGGCGCACAGTACGATCCGGCAGACAAGCTCGCTAGCTGGGAGGACACACGTTGGGGCAGCTGACCGGCGGGGATCCCTCTCTGCTCCGGCGGATCAATTCGGCCGTGGTGCTGCGCGCACTGCGGGCGGCCGAATCGCCGACCCTCACCGACCTCACCCGGGTGACCGGGCTGTCCCGGCCCACCGTCGAAGGGGTGGTCGAGGGGCTGATCGGGACCGGGCTCGTCGTCGAGGCCGGCGCGGAGGAGGGTGCGCGGCGCCAGGGGCGGCCGGCCCGGCGCTACCGGTTCCGGTCCGAGGCGGGCCATCTGCTCGGCATCGAGATCGGCTCGCACCGGATCGCGGTCCTGCTGTCGGGGCTGGACGGGCGGGTGATCGGCGCCGGCACGAAGGAGGTCGCCGAGACCGCGTCCGCCGACGAGCGGCTGGAGCGGGTCCGGGCGGCGGTGGCGGATCTGCTGCGCCGGGCCGGCGTGCCGCGGGACTCCCTGCGGGCCGTAGGCGTCGGCAGCCCCGGGATCGTGGAGGCGGACGGCACCGTACGCCTGGGCACCGCCCTGCCGGGCTGGACCGGACTGCCCCTCGGTGAGCGGCTGAGGCGCTCGTTCCGCTGCCCGGTGCAGGTGGAGAACGACGCCAATGCGGCCGCGGTGGCCGAGCACTGGAAGGGCGCCGCGCAGGACACCGACGACATGGTGTTCGTGATGGCGGGGCTCAGCCCGGGCGCGGGTTCGCTGATCGGAGGCCGGCTGCACCGCGGGTTCGGCGGCGCGGCGGGCGAGATCGGCGCCCTGCACCTGCTGGGCCGCGACGTCACGCCCGAGAAGCTGCTGTCCACGACCGGGGAACCGCTGCACCCGCTGGACGAGCAGGCCGTGGCCGAGGTGTTCGCGATGGCCCGCCGGGGCGACGAGCGGGCCGTGGCCGCGGTGGAGCGCTTCATCCAGCGGCTGGTGCACGACGTGGCGGCGCTGGTCCTGGCGATGGATCCGGAGCTCGTCGTGGTCGGCGGCTGGGCGGCCGGCCTGTCCGGCGTGCTGGACCCCCTGCGCCGCGAGCTGGAGCGCTACTGCCTGCGTCCTCCGCGGGTGGCGCAGTCCCTGCTGGGTGAGGCCGCGGTGGCCACCGGAGCCCTGCGCCTGGCGCTGGACCACGTGGAGGAAGAGCTCTTCGCGGTGGAGAAGACCGTCACGACCCGGCGCCGCTGACCGCCGGGCGGACTCCGGCCGCTCCCGCCGCACGCCGCGAACGCGAACGGCCCGTCCCGGCGGGAGCCGGGGCGGGCCGTTTCGGGCGGGGCGGGGGCGGGGTCAGGAAGCGACGCGGGCTTCGTGCGTTATCTCCACGTCGCCCGAGTCGCCGAAGGTCAGGCGGCAGGTGTCCGCGCGGTAGGTGGCGACCGAGACGGCGGCCGTTCCCGCGGCGGTGAAGTAGCGGGTGGTCACCACGAGCACCGGCGCACCCGGCAGCCGGTCCAGCTCCTTGGCGTCGTCGGCACGCGCCGAGCCGAGTTCGACCGAGCGGTCCTGCCCGTCGAGCTCGAGTCGCTGGAGCTCGCGCAGCACGGCCCGGGCGCGGGCCGGTCCGGCGGGAGCGTCGATGGCGGAGAGGCCGGGCACGGAGGCGGCCGGTACGTACAGCAGCTCGGCGGCGACGGCCTGACCGTGCGAGACCCGGGTCCGGCGCACGGTGTGCACGGGCTGGTCGGTGGCGCCGGCGCCACCGAGGAGCTTCAGGACGGCGGCGGACGGCAGGACGGCGTCGGCCACGTCCGCGTCCACGACCTCCCAGCCGTCGGCGCTCTCGCCGGGCCAGCTCTGCCCCGTGCTGCCGACGGCCACGCCGACCCGCGGCGGGGCCACCGTGGTGCCGACCCCGCGGCGGCGCTGCAGCCGTCCTTCGAGCTCGAGCTGCTCCAGGGCCTGGCGCAGGGTCGCGCGGGCGACTCCGAAGCGGGCGGCGAGCTCACGCTCGTTCGGCAGGACCTCGCCCACCGCGAAGTCCTGGTCGAGCGCCTCGCTGAGGACGGTCTTGAGGTGCCAGTACTTAGGCTCCGGCACCGTTTCGAGCTGCGTGGTCCCCACCCTGACTCCTCCTGCCATCGCTGCAATCGCCGTGTTCCAGCGGCAGTTCCGCGCCCTTGTTTATTAAAGGTTCCTGCACTATCCCCTGCGACGATAGGACGGCGCACCCCCTTGGTCAAGACCAATCCTCACCCCTTTACCGGGCACATCGGGCATACGTATCAAGCCGTTCACGCGATGTTCTCGCTCAGCGCGACACGCACCGGAGTCTTTCCTGTCGGGCTACCGGGCGGTAATCATGGCGTAGTCATTACTGACAACCTGTCTCACACGCGTCCGCACGATCACGTCCGCACGATCAGGCCCGCCCGATCGCGTCCACCTGATCGCGCCCACCCGACGAGGAGCAGCATGACCGCCACGGTCTCCTTCCCGATCGAATCGCCGCAGGGCCCCCGCACCGCCACCGTCGCCTACGAGCGCAAGGGCGCCGGCGCACCGCTTCTCCTGCTGCACGGCATCGGCCACCACCTCCAGGCCTGGCACCCGGTGACCGACATCCTGGCCGCCGAGCACGACGTCATCGCCGTCGACCTGCCCGGATTCGGCGCCTCGGAGCCGCTGCCCGAGGGCGTCCCGTACGACCTGGGCACCTTCGTCCCCGCGCTCGGCGCGCTCTGCACGGCCCTCGGCCTCGAGCGCCCGCACGTCGTGGGCAACTCCCTCGGCGGTCTCCTCGCGCTCGAGATGGGCCGGAGCAACCTGGTCCGCTCGGTCACCGCGCTCTCCCCCGCCGGGTTCTGGACCGAAGCCGAGCGCAAGTACGCCTTCGCCACCCTGCGCGCGATGCGCGTCGGCGCGCTCACGCTGCCGCACTCCACGCTGGAGCGGCTCTCGCGCAGCGCCGCCGGCCGCGCCGCGCTCACCGGCACCATCTACGCCCACCCGGCCCGCCGTTCCCCCGCGGCCGTGGTCGCCGAGACCCTCGCCCTGCGCGAGGCCACCGGCTTCGAGGAGACGCTCGCCGCCGGCCGCTCCGTACGGTTCACCTCCGACGTGCCCGGCCTGCCGGTCACCATCGCCTGGGGCTCCCGCGACCGGCTGCTCCTGCCCCGCCAGGGCGTCCGCGCCAAGCACACGGTGCCGGACGCCCGGCTGATCCGGCTCCGCGGCTGCGGCCACGTACCGATGAACGACGACCCGGCGCTGGTCTCCCGCGTGGTTCTGGACACGGTGCGCGCCACAACCGGCCAATCGGCCTGAGCGGCTGACGGCTGTTCATCCACGGTTCGGTTGGGCGACGCGGGCGGGCCGGTGTGCGACGGCACACTGGGCCGACCCGTCCCCGCCGGCCCCTGGAGACGCTCCGATGGCACCGATTCCGCACACCCGACGGTCCCTGCTCGGCGGTTCACTCGCCGTTCCGGTGGGCCTTGCCCTGTCCGGCGCGCTCGCCGCGCCCGCGTTCGCCGCATCCACAGCCGCCGCGGCGTTCACCCGCTCCGGGCGCCCGAGCGCGCCGTGGGGCACCCAGTCCGGTGAGATCACCGCGCACTCGGCCACCGTCTGGACACGGTCCGACCGGCCGGCGCGGATGTACGTCGAGACCTCCCCGAGCGAGTCGTTCCGCTACGGCGTCCGACGGCACGGCGGCCCGTTCCTCGGCCCCGCCACCGACTTCACCGGCACCACCACCCTGCGCGACCTCCCGCCCGGGCAGCAGATCCATTACCGGGTGGTCCTGGCCGACCCGGACGACCCCCGCCGCACGAGCGAGCCGGTCCGCGGCACCTTCCGGACCACCCCCGTCTCCCGCCGCCACAACGTGCGCTTCCTGTGGTCGGGAGACCTCGCGGGCCAGGGCTGGGGCATCAACCCGGACCTCGGCGGCTACCGCGTCTTCGACGAGATGCGCCAGCGCGACCCCGACTTCTTCCTGTTCAGCGGGGACACCATCTACGCCGACGGCCCGATCGCGGCCTCCGTCCCCCTGCGCGACGGCAGCATCTGGCGCAACATCACCACCGAGGAGAAGGCGAAGGTCGCGGAGACCCTCGACGAGTTCCGCGGGAACTTCCGCTACAACCTGCTCGACCGCAACCTGCGCGACTTCAACGCCCAGGTCCCGGTCCTCGCCCAGTGGGACGACCACGAAGTGCGCAACAACTGGTACCCCGGGCAGCTCATCGAAGACCCCCGCTACACCGTGCGGGACGTCGACACCCTCGCGGGCCGCGCCCGCCAGGCCTTCGGCGAGTACTTCCCGGTCACCGACCTGCGCGGCGGCCGCGCCGAGGGCCGGATGTACCGCGTGATGCGGTACGGGCCGCTGCTCGACGTGTTCGTCCTCGACATGCGCACCTACCGCGACGCCAACTCCCCCGGCCGCCAGACCGTGGACCCCATCGGGATCCTCGGCCAGGAGCAGCTGGCCTGGCTCAAGCGCGAGCTGTCGCGCTCCCGCGCCACCTGGAAGGTCATCGCCTCCGACATGCCGCTGGGCATCGTCGTACCCGACGGCGCCGCGAACTTCGAGGCCGTCGCCCAGGGCGACCCGGGCGCCCCGCTCGGCCGCGAGCTCCAGATCGCCGAACTCCTGCGCCACATCAAGCACCAGCGCATCACGGGCACCCTCTGGCTCACCGCCGACGTCCACTACACGGCCGCGAACCACTACGCCCCCGAGCGGGCCGCCTTCACCGACTTCGCGCCGTTCTGGGAGTTCGTCTCCGGTCCCATCGGTGCAGGCGGCTTCCCCGCCGGGAAGCTCGACGCCACCTTCGGCCCCGAGACCGCCTACGTCCAGTCGGCTCCGGTCGCCAACATGTCACCGTCCGAGAACCCCCCGCACTACGGGGAGGTCGAGATCGACGGGGAGTGCGGGGAGCTCACCGTCCGGTTGCGGCGCCAGGGTGGCGGCGTACTCTTCTCCACCTCGCTCCAGCCCGGACGCGTGGGCCAGTGACCTCCGCAGGTCCCGGGCTCCCCGGGACCTGCCGGGCCCCGGGGCCGGCCTCCGGGGCCCATGGCTCCCGGGCCCCGGGCCCGGCCCCCGGTCCGCCGCCGCGGATTCCGGATGCCCGCACCCCGCTCGAAAAACCGGGCGAAATCGGCCAGACGGACACTTAACCAGTCGGACACAGATCGTTCGTGATCACGCAACACCCCTGCGTCACAGTGGCATGCATGACTGAACGCAACCACGCCCCCGCCCACCGCCACCACCGCCACCACTGGCGCCGAGACCTCGTCGAACTGGCCGCGCTCTTCTGCGCCGTCGCCGTCGCCGACGGCATCGCCAATCTCGTCGCGCACGGCCCCCACGGCCCGGTCCTGCTCATCGCCTCGGCCGTCGCACTCCTCGTCACGACGGCCTTCCACACCTGGTGGGCACGGCGCCACAACAGCCATGCACCGCCGCCGGTGAGCACAGCACCCTCCGATCCGTCCCCGGGCGCCGCCCCGGCCGCATCCGCTTCGGAGTCCGCCTCGGAGAGCGCCACCGCCACCACCTCCCTGTGGCGGATGCGGACGACCGTACGGGACGAGCCCGGCAGCCTGGCCGCGATCTGCAGCGCCCTCGCCCGCCACGAAGTGGACATCCTGACCCTGCAGACCCACCCGCTCCCCGAGGGCGGCACCGTCGACGAGTTCCTGCTGCGCTCCCCGCAGCAGCTGGCCTCCGCCGACCTCTCGCGCGCGATCGCCGGAGCCGGCGGCCGCAGCACCTGGATCGAACGCGCCGACGCGCACGACCTCGTCGACACCCCGACCCGGGTCCTGGGCCTGGCCACCCGCACCGCCCTGGACGCCGCCGAACTGCCCCTCGCCCTGCGCCAGCTGCTCGGCCGCTGCACGATCCACTCGATCCCGGCCACCACCCTCTCCGGCCGCCCCAACGCGGGCGCCGACGCCCCGGTCGAGGGCGTCCTGGAGGCCACCGTGATGCGGTTGCGCGACCCCTCGGGCGGCGCGATCAC
Organism: Streptomyces sp. NPDC001903; assembly: GCF_042891345.1. Classification (NCBI taxonomy): domain Bacteria; kingdom Bacillati; phylum Actinomycetota; class Actinomycetes; order Kitasatosporales; family Streptomycetaceae; genus Streptomyces; species Streptomyces sp. NPDC001903. The sequence goes on along the minus strand of NZ_JBIASZ010000013.1, from coordinate 65,403 downwards.
CGTGGAGCGCCCCTACCTGCCCTTCACCCCGACCGAGTTCGCCCGGGCCCGCGCCCTCGTCGAGCTCGACGCCCGGCTCGGCCCGCGCGTCCCGCGCAGCCAGGACGTGCTGACCCTCCCCGAGGGGAACGAGATCACCGTCCGCCGCGCCGACGGCTCCGACCTCGCCGCCGCCCGCGCGATGCACGACCGCTGCTCCGAGCGCACCCTGGGCCTGCGCTACCACGGGCCCGTCGCCGACGCCGACCGCTACCTCGCCCATCTGCTGAGCCCCCGGTTCGGCCGTACGCTCGCCGCCACCACCGCGTCCGGCAAGCTCGTCGCCCTCGGCCACCTCCTGTGGGACGGGGACGAGACCGAGGTCGCGCTGCTGATCGAGGACGACTGGCAGCGCCGCGGAATCGGCTCCGAACTGCTGGGCCGCCTGATCGCGATGGCCGTGGAGGCCGGCTGCGACAGCGTGTACGCCGTCACCCAGGCCTCCAACACCGGCATGGTCGCGGCCATGCGCGGCCTCGGCCTCCCCCTCGACTACCAGATCGAGGAGGGCACCCTGGTGATCACGGCCCGACTGGACGCGACGCCGGTCGTCTCCCGGGCCGCGTACGAGCTGCCGCGCGCGCAGCAGCCGTACGGCGGGCAGCACCCGCGCTGAGCCGGGTGCACCGAGGTCCCGCCACATGGCGCGAACTCGCCCCCGAGGAGAGGCCGTCGACCGCACGGGAGCGGAAGCAGGCTCCGCCGCTCCCGTGCACGTCAGGAGGCTGACAGCGAACGGTGATGACGCGGAGCCGTCCCTCGTACGAAGATGGCCGCATGTCAGAGACCCTTCGCAGCGACAGCGCCTCCCGGCTGCCCCGCCAGGTCGCCGACGCATACGTCGACGACCTCATTGCCATCGATCCGATCGCGGGCACCTATCTCGGTGTCGCCGCGTGCTCCAGCCGGCTCCCGGACTTCTCGCCCGCCGGCCGTGCGGCCGCCGCCGACCTGTCCCGTTCCACCCTCGCCCGCCTCGACGCCGCCGAGCGGCTGCCCGGCGCGGACAGCGACGCCGAGCGACGCTGCGGCCGCCTGCTGCGCGAGCGCCTCACCGCCGAACTGGCGGTGTACGAGGCGGACGAGGACCTGCGGACCGTCAGCAACATCCACTCGCCCGCGCATGCCGTCCGTGACGTCTTCACCCTGACCCCGGCCGACACGGACGAGGACTGGGCCGCGATCGCCGAGCGGCTGCGCGCGGTCCCCGGCGCCCTCGCCGGCTACCGCGAGAGCCTCGGACTCGGCCTGGACCGCGGCCTGTACGGGGGCCCGCGCGCCACCGCCACCTTCATCGACCAGCTCACCACCTGGGCGGGCGAGGACGGCGACGGCGCGGACGGCGGAGAGGCCTTCTTCGGCGAACTCGCGTCCCGCGGCCCGGAGGCGCTGCGTGCCGGGCTGGAGGAGGCGGCCGCCGGAGCCACCGCGGCCGTCGCCGAACTCCGCGACTGGATGCGCGACGTGTACGCGCCCGCCGTGGCCGACTCGCCGGACCAGGTGGGCCGCGAGCGCTACGCCCGCTGGTCGCGGTACTTCAACGGCACGGATCTGGACCTGGACGAGGCGTACGCCTACGGCTGGTCCGAATACCACCGGCTGCTCGCCGAGATGAACGCCGAGGCGGCCAAGATCCTGCCGGGCGCGGGTCCTTGGGAGGCCCTGGCCCACCTCGACGAGCACGGCACCCACATCGAGGGCGTCGACGAGGTGCGGGCCTGGCTCCAGGGCATCATGGACGAGGCCATCGAGAACCTCGACGGCACCCACTTCGAGCTCGCCGAGCGCGTGAAGCGCGTGGAGTCCATGATCGCCCCGCCGGGCGGCGCGGCGGCCCCGTACTACACGAACCCCTCGGAGGACTTCTCCCGCCCGGGGCGCACCTGGCTGCCGACGATGGGCCAGACCCGCTTCCCGGTGTACGACCTGGTCTCCACCTGGTACCACGAGGGCGTTCCGGGCCACCACCTCCAGCTCGCCCAGTGGGCGCACGTCGCGGACCAGCTCTCCCGCTACCAGGCCAGCGTCGGCCTCGTCAGCGCCAACGTCGAGGGCTGGGCGCTGTACGCGGAGCGCCTGATGGACGAGCTGGGCTACCTCAAGGACGCCGAGCAGCGCCTGGGCTACCTGGACTGCCAGATGATGCGCGCCGCGCGGGTCATCGTGGACATCGGCATGCACCTGGGCCTGGAGATCCCGGCGGATTCGCCGTTCCACCCGGGCGAGCGCTGGACGGTGGACCTGGCCCAGGAGTTCTTCGGCCTGCACAGCGGCCGGCCCGCGGACTTCATCGAGAGCGAGGTCACCCGCTACCTGTCGATGCCGGGACAGGCGATCGGCTACAAGCTGGGCGAGCGGGCCTGGCTGCTCGGGCGGGACAACGCCCGCGCCGCGCACGGGGACTCCTTCGACCTGAAGAAGTGGCACATGGCGGCGCTGTCGCAGGGCTCCCTGGGCCTGGACGACCTGGTGGACGAGCTGTCGAAGCTCTGACCGACCGCACTCACGCGTACGGGCCGCCCGCTCTCCCATGAGGGAGCGGGCGGCCCGTGCGCGTACGCCGTCCGCGGCACCCGGGTGCGAGGTCGGACCTCAGCAGCCGCAGTCGTCGGAGTCGGTCGGCGCGGTCAGCGGGTCCGCCTCGGCGCGCTGCTCGCTGCCCTGCCAGGTCTCGACCTCGAAGCCCTCGCGGATCCAGTACTCGATGCCGCCGAGCATCTCCTTGACCTGGAAGCCGAGCTGGGCCAGGGCGAGCGCGGAGCGCGTGGCTCCGTTGCACCCGGGGCCCCAGCAGTAGGTGACCACGGGAAGGTTCTTGTCGAGGAGCTGCCCGGCCTGCTCGGGAATGAGGGCGGTCGGCAGGTGGACCGCGCCGGGTACGTGGGCCTGGTCCCAGGCCGGGGTGGAGCGGGAGTCGACGAGCTGGAAGCCGAGCTCGGCACCCTGTTCGCGATGGGCCTTGAAGGCGGCGGCGACGTCGGACACGTCCGCGTGGAAGGCGAGGCTCGCGGCGAAGTAGGCGGCGGCCGCGGCCGGGGCGGCCGGGGGAACCCGGAGCACCGGGTTGGCGGCGGGAGCGGGGGCGGTGGCCGGGGCGGCGCTGTTCTGTGTCGTCGTCATGGCTCCGAATCTACGAGCCGCTGATCATCCCGGGAAGTGTCTATCCACGGCCTTCCCCTTGTTCGGCCGGGGATTCCCCTGCTACATCTGGCCCATGACCGACTATTCCCCTGACGCCACCGACTGGCGCATTCTGACGGCCCTCCAAGAGGACGGCCGGGCCAGCTTCGCCGATCTCGCCCGCGCGGTCTCGATGTCCGCGAGCGCGGTCACCGAGCGGGTGCGCCGCCTGGAGGAAGCCGGCGTGATCACCGGGTACACGGCCGTGGTGGACCCGGAGAAGCTGGGCAAGTCCATCCTCGCGCTGGTCCGGCTGCGCTATCCGCACGGCAACTACAAGCCGTTCCACGACCTGCTGGAGGCCACCCCGGAGATCCTGGAGGCCCACCACGTCACGGGGGACGACTGCTTCGTGCTGAAGGTCGCCACCCGTTCGATGGGGCATCTGGAGGAGGTCGCGGGCCGGATCTCGGGCCTCGGTTCCGTGACCACCAGCATCGTGTACTCCTCGCCGCTGTCCCGGCGCCCGCTCGGCCCATGACCGCCCGTGAGACCGGCGCTCAGTCGGCGAGGGACGCGGTGCGGTGGCGGACCACCGAGCCGCCACGCTGCTTGACGATCTCCAACTGGGCCTGGACCCGGGTCCGCAGGTCGGCGACGTGGCTCACGATGCCGACGCTGCGGTCCCGTTCGCGCAGCGAGTCCAGTACGTCGAGCACCTCGTCGAGCGCCTGGTCGTCGAGGCTGCCGAAGCCCTCGTCGATGAAGAGCGTGTCCAGGCGCATGCCGCCCGCCTCGTCGGTGACCACGTCGGCCAGGCCGAGGGCCAGGGCGAGCGAGGCGAAGAAGGTCTCCCCGCCCGACAGCGTGGCCGTGTCCCGCTCGCTGCCGGTCCAGGCGTCCACCACGTGCAGGCCGAGGCCGGAGCGCCCGCGTCCGCTCGCCTTGGCGTCGGAGTGGACGAGGGTGTAGCGGCCGCCGGACATCCGCAGCAGCCGTACCGTCGCCGCGGCCGCGACCTGCTCCAGGCGGGCGGCCAGCACGTACGCCTCCAGCCGCATCTTGCGCTCGTTGTCGGCGGAGGTGCCCGCCGTCAGCCCGGCCAGCCGGGCCACGCGGTCGTACGCCTCGCGCAGCGGGCCGAGCGCGCGCAGCTCCTGCTCGGCCTGGCGGGAGAGCCGGTCCAGCTCGGCGCAGCGCACCCGGGCCGCGTCCACGGCGGACCCTGCCGTACGAAGCTTCGCCGCGGCCCGGGCCTCGTACGCCCCGGCGGCGTCCGGCTCGGCCGGGGGCAGCTCCGCGGCCGCGGCGGTGTCGCTCTCGCCGAGGCGGTCCGCCAGCATGGCCTCCTCCGCCTGCCAGGCGTCCAGCCTCCGCTGGAGCGCGCTGCGTTCGTAGTCCGGCAGGACCGCGTCGGCGGCGGCCTCGACGGTGTCGAAGCCGGCCTTGAAGGCGGCGTCGGCGAGCTGGGCGTCGGCCTCCTTGAGCCGGCCCGCGGTGTCCTCGGCCCGGCGCAGCGCGGCGGCCGCCCCGGTGACCATCCGGACCCGGTCCTCCAGGGTCCGGGCGCGGGCGGCGACCGTGGGCGCGTCCCCCCGTACGAGGGCGAGCTCGGCCTCCAGCGCGGCCTGCTCCTGGTCCAGGGCCTCGCGCCGGGAGGCCCGGCCGGCGGCCCTGCGCTCGGCGTCGAGCCGGTCCGAGCTGCGTACGGCGTGCTCGCGCTCGGCGCCGGCCAGCCGCTCCCGGGCGGAGTGCAGCCCGGCGGCCGCCGCGTGGGCGGCGGCGTGCCGGGAGCTGAGGTCCGAGGTCAGCGCGAGGAGTTCCGCGGTGGTGGCCTCCCCGGCGGCCGCCGCCGCCTCGGCGCGGGCCTCCTGGACGGCGGCGAGTTTGCGCTCGACGGCGGCCCGGCTCTCCTCGGCCCGCTCGTAGCGGGCGTGGGCGGCGTCCTCGGCGGCCCGGTCCACGTGCCCGGGGGCCGGGCGCGCCGGAGCGGGGTGCTCCGCCGATCCGCAGACCGTGCACGCCTCCCCCGCCACCAGCGCCTCGGCGAGCTCGGCGGCGATCCCGCGCAGCCGGGCCTCCTTGAGTTCCAGCCAGCGCTCCCGGGCGGCCGTCGACTCCTCGCGCACGGAGAGCAGTTCGCCCTCGGCGCGCTCCGCTGCGGCGTCCAGCTCGTCGCGGCGCCGGGCGGCGGCCAGGTGCAGACGGGCCGGCTCCAGCCGCCCCGCGAGCTGCTCGGCCAGCGTCGCGGCCTGCTGGGCGGCGTCCACCCGCTCGGCGAGCGCGGTCCGGGTGGTCTCCCAGCGGGCGAGCCAGTCGGCGGAGTCCCGCAGCTGCTCCTCGGTGTCGCGGGCCTCCCGCTCCAGGGTGGCCCGCTCGCGGCCGATCTCGGCACTGCGCTGCTCGGACCGCTGGGCGGCGCCGAGCGCGCCGAGGTCCTCGCGCAGCCGCTGCTCGACGGCGGACAGCTGCTCGGTGCCCGCCTCGGCGAGGGCCGGGGGGAGTTCCGCCCGGGCGGCCGCCTCGGCGTGGGCGGCGGACAGGTGGGCGGCCGACGCGGCTCCGCGCAGTTCCAGGGCGGGGGCCACCAGGGCGCCCCGCCGGGCCCGGTCCAGCAGGGCGCGGACCCGCTCCCGCTCGGGCTCCGCCCCGGCGAGCAGCGCGGTGCGGCGGGCCGTCTCCGCGTGCCGGCGCTGGAGCCGGTCGAGCTCGCGCGCCTCCTCGGCGGCCCGCCGGGCGGCGGCGTGCCGGCTCTCGACGGCGGCGAGCGCGTACTCGGCGACGGTGAGCCGCTCGCGGGCGGAGCAGCGGGCGACGGCGGCCCAGGCCCGGATCGCCCCGGCCAGCCCGGGATCGCCCGGCTGGTGCCCGGGCAGCGGCCAGGCGCGCAGGTCGGCGCTGTCCCCGGCGGCCTGGGCGAGCCGCTGGGCGGTGCCGAGCACCTTTTCGTCGCCGGCCCGGACCTTGGCCTCGGCGGCCCGGCGGCGCTCGGCGAGCAGCGCCTCGACGGCGGCGAAGCGGCGGGTGTCGAAGAGCCGGCCCAGGAGCCGGCCCCGCGCCGCCTCGTCGGCCCGCAGGAACCTGGCGAACTCGCCCTGCGGCAACAGGACGACCTGGCAGAACTGCTCGCGGCTCATGCCGAGCAGCTGCTCGATCTCCTCGCCGATCTCCTGATGGGAGCGGCTGAGCCCCTGCCAGTGCTCCCCGTCGTACTCGCGCAGCCAGCTCTGCGCCTTGTCCTTGGTGGTGCCGGTGCCGCGCTTCTTCGGCCGGTCCTGTTCGGGGCGCCGGGTGATCTCCAGGCGCCGCCCGCCCGCGGTGAGTTCGAGGGTGACCTCGGTCGGGGTCCCGGCGTCGGCGTGGTCGCTGCGCAGGCTCGTGCCGGGCGCCTGGCGGGGGCCGGGCACCGATCCGTACAGGGCGTAGCAGACGGCGTCGAGGACGGAGGTCTTGCCCGCGCCGGTGGGGCCGTGGAGCAGGAAGATGCCGGCGCCGGACAGCGCGTCGAAGTCGATCTCCTGGGGTTCGGCGAAGGGCCCGAAGGCGGTGATCCTGAGCCGGTGCAGCCTCATCGGCGGGTCTCCTGCCGGCCGTCGTCCGCCCGTACGTCCTCGAAGGCGCCGTGGAGCACGGCCCGTTCGGCCTCGTCGGCGACCCCGCCGCCCCGCACGTGGGCGACGAAGTCCTCGGCGATCTCCTGATCGCTGCGGCCCTTGAGGCGCTGGGCGTACGAGGCCCCGCCGGACTCCTCGCGGCCCTCGGGGTCGAAGGCGAGGCTGAGGGTGTGCGGGAAACGGGCGGCGAGCCGGGCCATCGGGTCCTCGGGCCGGACCGGGTCGGTGAGGGTGGCCTCGATCCAGGAGTCCTCGTACGCGGCGTACGCGGCCTCCTCCAGCAACGTGTCGAGCCGCCCCCGGAGCCGGGCGAGCGGCCGGGGCACGGGGGTGTCGACGCGCTCGGCGGTGATCTCCCCTGCCGGGCCGAGGTCGATCAGCCACATGGTCTTGCGGTGGTCGGCCTCGGAGAAGGAGTAGGCGAGCGGGGAACCGGAGTAGCGGACCCGTTCGTTGATCGTCTGGCAGCCGTGGAGGTGTCCGAGGGCCGCGTAGTCCACCCCGTCGAAGACGGAGGCGGGCACGGCCTCGACCCCGCCGACGGCGATGTCGCGCTCGCTGTCGCTGGCCTGTCCGCCCGTGACGAAGGCGTGTGCGAGGACGACGGAGCGGGTGCCGGGGGCGCGCGCGGCGAGGTCCGCGCGGACCAGGTCCATGGCCGCGCCCAGCACCGCCTCGTGGCTCACCTTCTGCGCGCCGAAGCGGTCCTTCACCAGGGCGGGCTCCAGGTACGGCAGTCCGTACAGGGCCACCTCCCCGTGTACGTCGGCCAGCACCACGGGGTCGGCGCAGCCCCCGGGGTCGGTCCGCAGGTGGATCCCGGCCCGGCCGATCAGCCCGGCACCGACGCCGAGCCGGCGGGCGGAGTCGTGGTTCCCGGAGATCATCACGGTGGGCACGCCGAGGTCGGCCAGCCGGTGCAGGGCCTGGTCGTACAGCTCGACGGCGGGCAGCGGGGGCACGGCCCGGTCGTAGACGTCGCCGGCGACGAGGACGGCGTCGACCTCGTGCTCCCGGACGGTCTCGACCAGGTGGTCGACGAAGGCGGCCTGGGCCCCGAGCAGGTTCACGCGGTGGAAGGACCGGCCGAGGTGCCAGTCGGAGGTGTGCAGGAGCCTCACTCGCCGGCCCCGCCGGACGTCTCGCCGCACATGTTTCTTCCGTCCCCCTGGTCGTCCCGATCGTCTCCCGCTCGCTGAGCCCCTCTACGCTAACGCGTCACCGGGGCCCGCGAGCCCCGTCCTCAGGACGCGTACGTCTCCCCGCCGAGGGTGAGCGTGGCGCTCCCGGCCGTGCTGTCGGCGAGCCAGGCCTCGAAGGCGGGCAGGTCGGCCTCCGGCAGGGCGACCTCGATCTCGACCGCGGCCCCGTAGCGCAGGTCCACCACGGTGCGGCCGGTGGAGCGCAGGTCGTTCTGGGTCTTGCCGGCCCGCTGGTGGTCCACGGTGACGGTGGCCAGCCGGTAGCGCCGCCGGGTGACGGTGCCGAGCTCGTCGAGGGCTTCGCCGACGACGCCCCCGTAGGCCCGGATGAGCCCGCCGGCGCCGAGCTTCACGCCGCCGTAGTAGCGGGTGACGACGGCGACGGCGTACCGCACGTCCCGGCGCATCAGCATCTGCAGCATGGGCACCCCGGCGGTGCCGCCGGGCTCCCCGTCGTCGCTGGCCTTCTGGACGGCGGCGTCGGCCCCGATGACGTACGCGAAGCAGTTGTGCGTGGCGGTGGGGTGCTCCTTGCGGACGCGCGCGATGAACTCCTGCGCCTCCTGCTCCGTCGCGGCGGGCGCGAGCGAGCACAGGAAGCGCGAGCGGTTGATCTCCGCCTCGTGCAGGCCCTCCCGGGCCACCGTCACGTACTGGTCTGCCTTCACCGCTCCACCCTACGGGGAATCGGACATGCGTCCTTTCGGTTGGTCACGGTGCGGGCCGGAGGACCGGCCGCACCGTGAAGGCAACAGGAGGCGGCACCGTGTACGGCGACCCGGCAACCATCCGCAGGATCCTCACCGAGCTCGGCGACACCTGGGCCGTGGTGGGGCTGTCCAACAACCGGGACCGGGCGGCCTACGGGGTGGCCCGCACGCTCCAGCGGTTCGGGAAGCGGGTGGTGCCCGTGCATCCGAAGGCGGAGACGGTCCACGGCGAACAGGGCTACGCCTCGCTCGCGGAGATCCCGTTCAAGGTGGACGTGGTGGACGTCTTCGTGAACAGCCACCTGGCCGGGGCCGTCGCCGACGAGGCCGTGGCCGCCGGGGCGGACGCCGTCTGGTTCCAGCTCGGCGTGATCGACGAGGCCGCCTGCGCCCGCACCCGCGAGGCCGGTCTGGACATGGTGATGGACGTCTGCCCCGCCATCGAGATCCCGGCGCTCTGAGGGGCCTCCCCCGACCCGTCCGCGGCGGCGGGGTGCGCCTGAACTACCGTGCAGGGTGTTCCGGCTGCACTTCCCGTACTGCGAGGCCCCTGCCATGACCGCCCTCTTCGCCCTGGCCACAGCCCTGCTGTGGGGTCTCGCCGACTTCGGCGGCGGGCTGCTGACCCGCCGGCTGCCGGCGCTCACGGTGGTCGTGGCCTCCCAGGTCCTCGCCGTGGTCGCGCTCGGCGCGGTCGTCCTGGGTACGGGGGCCTGGCGGGAGGCCGGGCCACAGCTGTGGTTCGCGGTCGGGGCGGGCCTGGTCGGCCCGGTCGCCATGCTCAGCTTCTACAAGGCGCTGGCGCTCGGCCCGATGGGCGTGGTCTCGCCGCTCGGCTCGCTCGGGGTGGTCGTGCCCGTCGCGGCCGGGCTGGCGCTGGGCGAGCGGCCGGGGCCCGGGCAGTTCGCCGGGATCGCGGTGGCCGTCGCGGGGATCGTCCTCGCGGGCGGCCCGGAGCTGCGCGGTGCGCCGGTACAGCGCCGGGCGGTGGTGCTCACCCTGACCGCGGCCTTCGGCTTCGGTGCGGTGATGGCCCTGATCGCGCAGGCGTCGAGCAGCGTCACCGGGCTGTTCCTCGCGCTGTTCGTCCAGCGGGTCACCAACGTGGCCGCGGGCGGCGCCGCCCTGTGGGTACGGACCCGGCGCGGCACCCCGGCCCTGCCGGCGGGGACGGGCCCGCGGATCCTGTGGGGGCTGCTGCCCGCGCTGGCCTTCGTCGGCCTGGCCGACGTCGCGGCGAACGGCACGTACTCCGTGGCCGCCCAGAACGGGCCGGTGACCGTGGCCGCCGTGCTGTCCTCGCTCTACCCGGTGATCACGGCGTTCGCCGCCTTCGTCGTCCTCAAGGAGCGGCTGCGGACCGTCCAGGCGGCCGGCGCCGGACTGGCGCTCGCCGGAACGGTTCTGCTCGCCGCGGGCTAGACACCCCTAGGCGGTCCAGTGCGTGTCCGCCGAGCGCTCCTCGGCCTCCGTCAGCAGCGCCACCGCACGCAGCTGCTCCGGCGTCACCCCTTCCGGGATCGGCACCGGCGCCGGGGTCCGCAGCGGCGGCTGCCAGCCCGTCTCCGGCTGCCACCGGCGGACGATCCGCGCGGGCGCCCCGGCCACCACCGCGTGGTCCGGCACCTCGCCCCGTACGACGGCCCCCGCGGCCACCACCACGTTGCGCCCGAGCCGCGCCCCCGGCAGGATCACCGCGCCCGTGCCGAGCCAGCAGCCGGAGCCGATCTCCACCGGGGCGCTGCGCGGCCACTGCTTGCCGACGGGCTCGTGCGGATCGTCATAGCTGTGGTTCGTCGAGGTGATGTACACCCCGGGCCCGCAGAAGGTGTCGTCGCCGATCGTGATCCGGGTGTCGGCTATGACGTGGGTGTCCCGGCCGAGCACGACCCCGTTGCCGAGGACCAGCACCGGCTCGGTGCCGAGGTCCAGGCCGGGCATCATCCCGGCCGTGAGCGTGACCTGCTCGCCGATGATGCAGTGGTCGCCGAGGCGGATCCACGGCTCGCCGAAGACCGTTCCCTGGGGGAAGGCGAGGCGGGTGCCGTGCCCGATCGCGCCGAAGCGGAGCCTGCCGGGCGTCTGCGCGGTGACCGCGCCGGCCTGCTGCATCCAGCGCCAGCCGGCGTGGACCACTCGGTTGGCGAGCCTGCGGCGCAGGGCCGTCAGCGATGAGAACGTGTTCTGGTTCTTCGGCACCGGGTCACCGTAACGCCCCGGGGGCCCGGAGCGCGCCGTGATCTTCACCCCATCGCCGATCGGACCGGGCCCGTGCCCTACCGTGCCCCTGGCGCGACACACAGGGCACTCCAGCACACAGGACTGAGGAAGAGAACATGACGTATCACGCGGACCGGGGCCAGGCACTCGTCGCGGGCGTGGGCGGCAAGAGCCCGCAGATCGACCCCACGGCCTTCGCCGCACCGACCTCGGTCGTGGTCGGCGACGTCACGATGGCCCCGAACTCGAGCATCTGGTACTCGGCGGTGCTGCGCGCCGACTGCGGCCCGATCTCGCTCGGCGCGGACAGCAACGTGCAGGACAACTGCACACTGCACGTCGACCCCGGGTTCCCGGTCTCGATCGGCGAGCGCGTGTCCATCGGCCACAACGCCGTGGTGCACGGCTGCACCGTCGAGGACGACTGCCTCATCGGCATGGGCGCCACCGTCCTCAACGGCGCGGTGATCGGGGCCGGCTCGCTGGTGGCCGCGCAGGCGCTGGTCCCGCAGGGCATGGTGGTCCCGCCCGGCTCGCTGGTCGCGGGCGTGCCGGCCAAGGTGCGGCGCGAGCTGACCGACGAGGAGCGCGAGGGCATCAAGGTCAACGCGCTGATGTACGCGGACCTGGCCAAGCAGCACCGCGCCGCCGTCCAGCCCCCGCAGTAGCCGTACGCGGGCACCCGCGCCCGGCGCCCCGCGGCCGGAGGACGTCCGGCCCCGGGTCGGCGGCCGGCTACTCCGCCGCGGCGGCCGCCGTCTCCGTCGCGTCCGCGGAGGCGGCCGCCTTCTTCATGCGGCTGCGCAGCACCAGCGTCACCGTGAGGCCGATCACCAGCGCCAGCACCAGCGCGACCCACGAGAAGCCCTTGAGCCACGGCTCCGCGACGATGCCGATCGAGTAGATGACGGCCGTGGTGCCGCCGGCCCACAGGATCCCGCCGAGGATGTTCGCGACGAGGAACCGCCAGTACGGCATGTGCAGGACACCGGCCAGCGGACCCGCGAAGATCCGCAGCAGGGCCACGAACCGCCCGAAGAAGACGGCCCACATGCCCCACTTCTCGAACGCGCGCTCCGCCTGGGCCACGTGCTGCGGCCCGAAGTGCTTGGGGAAGCGCCGCCCGAGCCGCTCCAGCAGCGGCTTGCCGCCCCTGCGCCCGATCGCATAGCCGATCGAGTCGCCGACGATCGCGCCGGTCGACGCGCAGATCCCCAGGACCACGGGGTCGATCTCGCCGTGCTGCGAGGCCAGCAGCGCCGAGCTGACCAGGACGATCTCTCCCGGCAGCGGGATGCCGAGGCTTTCCAGCCCGATGACCAGACCCACCAGGAGATAGATGCTGACCGCCGGAATCGTCTCCAGCCATTCCTGGATGTGCACCGGTACGTCCTCCCGAGTCGCGGCGGCGCATCCGCTGTGACACGCCGAACGGGCAGCCTATCTGCTGGTGACCACAGCCTTGGCCGTCAGGTGGAGTTCGCGCGAGGAACGGCCCGCGAACACTTCACGACGGCCCGGACCCGGCACCCAGGCGTGCGCTTCGGGGTCCCAGGAGGACAGCGCGCGGGCGTCGATGTCCAGGACCACGCGCTGCGCCTCGCCGGCGGCCAGGGTGAGCCGCCGGTAGCCGGCCAGCGCGCGCACCGGCTGGTCGAGTTTCAGCTCCGCGGACGGGCCCACGTACACCTGGGCGACCTCGGTGCCCTTGCGGCTCCCGCTGTTGCGGACCGTGAACTCCACGCGCAGCCCGCCGCGCGCCGGCCGCACGCTCAGGTTCTCGTACTCCCACGTCGTGTACGAGAGCCCGTGCCCGAACGGGAACAGCGGGGCCACCCGCTGCGCGTCGTACCAGCGGTGCCCGACGTGCACGCCCTCGGCGTACTCCTGCCGCCCGCCCACCCCCGGGTAGCGCAGCGGGTCACCGCCGACCGGGGTCGCCTGCTCGTCGGCCGGGAAGGTCTGGGTGAGCCGGCCGCCCGGGTCCACGTCCCCGAAGAGGAGGTCGGCGGTGGCCGCGGCGCCCTCCTGGCCCGGGTAGTACATCTGGAGGACCGCTCCGGTACGGGAGAGCCACGGCATGGTGGTACTGGAGGAGGTGTTCAGCACGACCGTGGTGCGGGGGTTCACGGCGGCGACCGCCTCGATCAGCCGCGCTTGGCCGCCCGGCAGCCCCAGGGAGGTCCGGTCGGTTCCCTCGGTGGCGTCCTCGTAGGCGAACAGCACGACGCTGTGTGCCTGCTCGGCGGCCTTCACGGCCTCGGCGAGATCGGCGGCCCGGGTCGCGTTCGTGGTGTGCCGCAGCCGGAACCGCTGGCCCTTGGCCCCGCCCTCGGCGAAGACGGCCAGCCGGTGCGTGCCCGCGGTGAGGGTGAGGGTGCGGCGGCGGACGGCGAGCCCGTCGGGCGCCGCACCGAGGAGTCCGCCGGCGAACTGCTCGGCCGCGCCCGGCCGGACGGGGAAGAGCTCCTCTCCGTCGAGGCGCACGCCGGGCCGCTTCCCGGTGTAGTGGACGAGCAGCGTCCACTCCTCGTCCGCGGCGAGCGTGAACTCGCCCTGGTGGCTCCAGCTCCGCCCGGCCTCCACGCGCCGGTCGGCCAGGTCGGCGGCCGGGTTGAGCAGCCGCGCCGGGAGCGGGCGGCCGTACAGGTCCTCGCCGAGCGCGTAGCGCACCGTACTGCCGTCGCCGGCGCGCCGCCTGATCGCGTCGAGCGGGCCGGGAGCCCGCTCGGGGACCACGTGCGCGCTGCCGCCGCCACCGACGAAGGGCACCTGCCCGGTGGGTCCGATCACCGCGATCGAGCGGGCGGCTGCTCCGGTCAGCGGCAGGGTCGCGCGTTCGTTGCGCAGCAGTACGGCGCCCGCGGCGGCGACCTTGCGCGCGACCCGGGCCCCGGCGGCGGCGTCGCGGGCGGGCCGGGCCGGCGGGCGCCCCGCGAGCAGGCCGAACCGGTCCATGGTGACCAGGATCCGGCGTACCGCCAGGTCCACGGCGTCCTCGTGGACGGTCCCCGCGCGCACCGCCTGCTGGAGCGGGGCGCCGAAGTGGGTGCCGCCGGGCATCTCCATGTCCAGGCCGGCGCCGATGGCCGCGACGGTGCTGTGGGCCGCGTCCCGGTCGGACATCACCCAGCCGCCGAACCCCCAGCGCCCGCGCAGCAGTTCGTCGAGCAGGGGCTTGTTCTCGCAGGCGTACGTGCCGTTGACCTTGTTGTACGCGCCCATCACGGCGCCGGCCCCGGCCGCGACGGCGGCCTCGAAACCGCGCAGCTCCGTCTCGTGCAGGGTCTGTTCGGCGGCGACGGCGTCGACGGTGTCGCGGCCCTGCTCCTGGTTGCCCAGGGCGAAGTGCTTGACGGTGGCGATGAGGCCCTCGTCCTGGATGCCGCGGACCACCTCCGCGACGAGGTCCGCGGTCAGCCGGGGGTCCTCGGAGAAGGTCTCGAAGTTCCGCCCGGCGTAGGGAGTGCGGATCAGGTTGGCCATCGGCGAGAGGAGCACGTCCTGGCCGAGCGCCCGGCCCTCGCGGCCGATGACCCTGCCGTACTCGCGGGCCAGCGCCGGGTCGAAGGCGGAGGCGAGCATGACGGGGGCGGGCAGTGCGGTGGCGGGCCTCGCGACCCGCACCCCGGCGGGCCCGTCGGCGAGCCGCAGCGCCGGGATGCCCAGGCGCGGTACTCCGGGGACGTACCCGGCCTGGCCGAGCGGAGCGGGGTCCGGGGCGCCGTGCAGCAGGGCCGTCTTCTCCTCGAGGGTGAGCCGCTCCAGCAGGGCGTCGATCCGGGCTGCGCTGCCGGGCCGGGCGGCGGCGGCCCCGGTCGCGGCGGCCGATGCCGAGGCCTTGCGCGGGACCGCTCCGCCGGGAGGCACCGCGGCCACGCAGCCGCCCGCTCCCAGGGCGGCTCCCACCGCCCCGAGCAGCCCGATCGCGCGGCGTCTGGACACGGCCTCGCTCATGGGCGCTCCCTGCGGCTGCGGCTCGGGTCGGGTCGGCGGGAGCGGCCCGCGCCGGACCGCTCCCGCCGTCCACTGTGCGCCGCCGCCCCGCCCGGGACCGGCCGGACGCGCCACCGCCGGGGGCAGGTTCAGCCCTGCGGCGGCTGCTCCCGGACGTCGGCCTCGCGGCGGGGCCCGTCCTGCGCCTGTACGCGCGCCTCGGTGCGGTGCCCGCGCGCGATGTAGTCCCGTACGACGGCCTCCACGGCGTCCTGGGGCGAACCGATCCCGGCGAGGACCATCACCTCCACCACCAGCTCTGCGTCGAGCTTGATGTCGACCTTGGCCACGGCCACCTCCGGTTCGTCGCGCGCGGACTCCAGCCCTGCCCGCGCCCCCGCCCGCGAAAACACGGAACCCGCCCCGGACCTGGATGTTCGTCCCCGGGGCGGGTTCCCGGCCGGCGGGCGCGCCGGCCTGTGCGCGGCTACGCGTTCGGGCGCAGGGTCCACACGACGGTCATCTCGCCCGTCACGGCCTCGTCCTCGCGCTGGATGGCGATGGTGACGGGGAACTCGGGGCGGCCGCCCGCGTCGAGTTCGGCGATGACCTCGGCGGCCGGGCGACCGAGGGTGGCGGTGGCGGTCACGACGCCCTTGGCGAGCTTCTTGTAGCCGATCTCGGCCTTGACGGCGAGGGGCACGGCGCGCGAGAGCTGGTCGCCGAAGGCGGCCAGGACGATCGCGCCGCTCGCGGACTCGGCGAGGGTGAACATGGCTCCGGCGTGCGGGCCGCCCACGTGGTTGTGGTAGTCGGGCTGGTCCGGCAGCCGGACGACCGCGCGCTCGGGGGTGGTCTCCAGGAACTGGAGGTTCAGGGTCCGGGCCATCGGCACCGTCGCGGCGAGCAGTTCGCCCACGTTCATCTGATCTGCGCTCATGGGATCCGATGTTACCCGCGAGTAGACACCCTTGGCCAGACCTTCACATGGGGCGGACGTGCCTCCCGACACCGACTCCCACTATCGTTACCGGCCATGTGGCCAGGACAGCAGCAGCCGCCCGGGGGACAGCAGAACCCTCAGGACGCGCATCAGAACCCGTACCAGCAGCAGGGGCAGCCGGCGCAGCCGGGACAGCAGCCGAACCCCTACCAGCAGCAGCCCGGCTACGGATACCCGCAGGCCGGCTACCAGCCCCAGCCGCCCACCCAGCCCTGGGGCCAGCCCCAGCAGCCCGTGCCGGCGCCGAAGAGCGGCGGGAGCCCCTTCTCGACGAAGACCGTGGCCATCGTCGCCGCGTCCGCGGTCATCGTGGCGGCGGCCGGCACCGGTGCGTTCGTCCTGACCCGGGACGACAAGAAGAACGACGTGGCCGACAACAAGCCCGCCGCGTCCTCCTCGGCCGCGGCCACGCCCCAGGCCCCGGCCTCCCCCGGCGCCAACCCGCGCGCCGGCGGCGAGGTCAAGCCCGTGGTCCCGGGCTGGAAGGTCGTCCTCAACCCCAAGTACGGCACCGCCTTCGACGTCCCCCCGGAGTGGAACGTAGCGAGCGCCGGCGTCATCTCGGGCTTCGAGGACGCGAGCAAGAACGACGGCATGCCGCTCACCACCTTCTCCGCGCCGGCCTTCCTCAAGGAGGACTGGTGCAAGGTCGACTCCAACAAGGACGGCCGTGAGGAGTCGACCGGACTCGCCGGAACCGGCACCAAGGGCGGCCAGGGCGCCAAGGACACCGCCGAGGCGGTGAAGAACGAGGCCGGCAACTGGGCGTTCGCCGCGTACGCGCAGAAGGCGCCCAAGGGCACCGTGAAGGTCTCGGAGCCGAAGGAGTACACCACCTCCTCGGGCCTCAAGGGCCACATGGCGACCGCGACGGCGACCGGCGTGCCCAAGCAGGACAAGTGCACCACCGACGGCAAGTCCATCGCCTTCAGCTTCAAGACCGCCAACGGCGACTTCTCCAGCTGGATCCTCTACAGCGTCACCGGAGTTCCGGGCGAGGTCCCCCAGGAGACGATGGACAAGATCCTCAGCTCGGTGCGCCTCAACGGGACCGCCAGCAACGGCTGATCGACCGCCGACCCCTTCGGCACCATTCGCCCCACTCCGCGCCCCGGACCGTAATCCGTTTGGATTCTCGGCCCGGGGCGTGGATAGTCCGGGGGTGAGCTCTCCCCCCACCGCACCGTCCCGCACGACCGCACACCGCCGCCGGCCCGCCTGGGCGGGCCGCAATTACACCCTGCTCACGGGCGCCGCGGTCGTGACGAACCTCGGCAGCCACGGAGCGCTCATCGCCTCGGCCTTCGCCGTCCTGGAGGCGGGCGGGTCCGGTGGCGACGTGGGCCTGGTGGCGGCGGCCCGTACGCTCCCGCTCGTCCTCTTCCTGCTCATAGGCGGGGCGCTCGCCGACCGGCTGCCGCGCCACCGCGTGATGGTCGCGGCCAACGCCCTCAACTGCGTCTCGCAGGCCGCCTTCGCCGTCCTCGTCCTGACCGGGCACCCGCAGCTGTGGCAGATGATGCTGCTCACCGCGCTCTGCGGCACGGGCCAGGCCTTCTTCAACCCGGCCGCCGAGGGCATGCTGCTCTCCAGCGTCTCCGCGGAGCACGCCAACCGCGCCTTCGCCCTGTTCCGCATGGCCATGAACGGGGCCGGCATCGGCGGCGCGGCCCTCGGCGGCGCCATGATCGCCGCGATCGGCCCCGGCTGGGTCCTCGCCGTGGACGCCGCCGCCTTCGCCGTCGCCGGGGCGATGCGCGCCTTCCTCGACGTCGGCCATGTCGCCGACCGGGCTCCCGGCGGCGGTCTCCTGGCGGACCTGCGCGAGGGCTGGGTGGAGTTCCGGACCCGGCCCTGGCTGTGGAGCATCGTGCTCCAGTTCTCCGTGGTCGTCGCCGTCGTCGGCGCCGCGGAGGCGGTGTACGGACCCCTGGTCGCCCGGGACCAGCTGGGCGGACCGGCCCCCTGGGGCCTGGCACTGGGCTTCTTCGGCATCGGCACCATCGCCGGCGCCGTCCTGATGATGGTGTGGAAACCGCGGCGCCTGCTGCTGGTCGGCACGCTGTGCGTGTTCCCGCTGGCGCTGCCGTCGGCAGGTCTGGCGGTCCCGCTGCCGGTGTGGGGCCTGTGCGCGGTGATGTTCGTCAGCGGGACGGCCATCGAGGTGTTCGGCGTGAACTGGATGACGACCATGCACCAGGAGATCCCGGAGGAGAAGTTCTCCCGGGTCTCCGCCTACGACTGGTTCGGCTCGGTGTCGATGCTCCCGCTGGCGACCGCCGTGGCCGGTCCCGTCGAGTCCGCCTTCGGCCGCACCTCGGCCCTGTGGGGCTGCGCCGCGCTGGTCGTGCTGGGCACCGCGGCGGTCCTCTTCGTCCCGGACGTACGCCGGATGACCCGCAAGCCCGCGCCCCCGAAGGCCGCCTCGGTCCCGACCGCCGCCGCTCCCGGACCGGCGGCCGAGTCCACCGGCGTCAGCCCAGGCTGAAGGCGCCCTCCGGCGGCTCCGGCGAGGCCTGGGCGTCCGCGTCGGCCACCGGCACGGCCCCCTTCATGAACCGGGCCAGGGCTGCCCCCGCCTCGACCCGGGCCGCGAACGCGTCCGCCGCGCACCGGCGCGACAGCGCGGCCACCGGCAGCTCCGCGTCCGAGGCGAGCAGTACGGCGTTCCCGAACCGCCGACCGCGCAGCACCCCCGGCTCCGCGACGAGTGCTAGCTCCCCGAACACCGCGCCGAAGTTGGCGAGCTGGGCCCGCAGGAAGCCGAACGGCGCCCCGTCGGCCAGGTTCGCCGCGTACACCCCGTCCGGCCGCAGCACCCGCGCCGCCTGACGCGCGTACTCCACGGAGGTCAGCTGCGCCGGCACCCGCGAGCCGCCGAAGACGTCGGCGACGAGCACGTCCGCGCTGTCCGCGGCCGCGTCCTCCAGCCAGGCCCGCGCGTCGGCGGCGTGCACGGTGACACCCGAGCCGGCCGGCAGCGGCAGGTGCTCCGCGATCAGCTCCACGAGTGCGGCGTCGAACTCCACGACCGCCTGCCGGGATCCCGGCCGCGTGGCCGCCGCGTAGCGGGGCAGCGTCAGCCCCCCGCCGCCGAGGTGCAGCAGGTCCAGCGCGGCCCCGGGCTCGGCCACGCTGTCGAGGACGTGCCCGAGCCGGCGTACGTACTCGAACTCCAGGTGCCCGGGATCGTCGAGGTCCACGTACGACTGAGGCGCACCGTCGACGGTCAGCAGCCAGGCCCGCTCCCGGTCCACGTCCGGCATCAGTCTGGCGGTGCCCTGGCCCACGTCCCGGACGACCGGGATCTGTTCGTCGCTCACCGCACCATTGTCCGGCAGACGGCAGACGGCAGACGGCAGACGGCAGACGGCGGGCGGCAGACGGCGGGCGGCGGGCGGCAGACGGCGGGTCAGTCCGCCCAGACCTCGGCCGCCTCCGCGGCGTGCTCGGCGGCCTGCGCGAGCCCGGCCCGCGCCGCCGGGTCCCGCCGCGCCGGGTCCAGGACGTTGCGCCCGAAGGCCTTGCGGGCCTGCGCGGACGGGGTGATCAGCAGCACCCGCGCCCCCGCCTCGCGCAGCCGGGCCGCCTGGGCGGCCGGGGAGGGGACGAGTCCGGATCCGAGCGCCATCGGCGCGAGGATCACCACCCGCCGGTAGCCCGAGGCGAGGTCGGCGTTGGTCGCCGACCGGATCCCGCCGTCGATGAACCGGCGCCCGCCGACCGTGACCGGCGGCCACACCCCGGGCACCGCACAGCTCGCCGATACCGCGTCGACCAGGGCGGCCCCGCTCTCCCGGTCGAAGGCCGCGAGCTCGCCGGTCAGCGCGTCGACGGCGGTGACGACGAGCCTGCGCTCGGGCCAGGCGTGCGAGACGAGCCGGGCCTCCAGCACCTTGCGCCGGTCCGCCTCCTCGCCGGTGTCGGCGGCGAGCGCGAGGGAGCCGACCCTCCTGCGGTAGCTCTCCGCGTCCCGCGAGCGCACCATCGCCACGGCGTACCGGGCGATGAGTCCCTTCCCGAGCCGGGCGACGGCCTCGCCCACGGGATCGCCGAGCTGGCGCTCGTACAGCTCCCGCGGGGTGAGCAGCCCGGAGGTGAGCTGGGCGCCCACCACCGAGCCGGCGGAGGTGCCGACGACGAGGTCGGCGGCGGTCAGGTCCGCGCCCGCCTGCGCGAGCCCGTACAGGATCCCCGCCTCCCAGCCGATGCCGGTGAGTCCCCCGCCGCCCAGCACCAGTGCCGTATCGCCGCTCATCCCGGTCCGCCCCTCTCCGTACGCCCGTGGTGACGGCAGTCTGGCGCAACCGGGCCGCCGCCACCACGGTGGGGGCCGCACCGCGGGCAGTGCCTCAGTCGAGCACGGCCGTGACCGTCCCCGCGCCCACGGTCCGCCCGCCCTCGCGGATCGCGAACCCGAGCCCCGGCTCCAGCGGTACGTCCCGTCCGAGCTCGACGGTCATCTCGACCGTCTCCCCCGGCCGGGCCACCCCGGCCGCGCCGAGGTCCACGTCCCCCACCACGTCGGCGGTGCGGATGTAGAACTGCGGCCGGTAGCCGGAGGCCACCGGAGTCGTCCGGCCGCCCTCCCGCGCGGCGAGTACGTACACCCGCGCGGTGAAGCGGCGCTTCGGCACGACGCTGCCGGGCGCGGCGACCACCTGCCCGCGGCGTACGCCGTCCCGCGGCACCCCGCGCAGCAGCAGCGCGACGTTGTCCCCGGCCTCGGCGGACTCCATCGGCTTGCCGAAGGTCTCCAGGCCGGTCACCACGGTCTCGACGGGCTCGCCGTCGCCGCCGAGGACGCTGACGCGGTCGCCCGTGCGGACGCCGCCGCGCTCGACGGCGCCGGTCACCACCGTGCCGCGGCCGGTGATGGTCAGCACGTTCTCCACCGGCAGCAGGAACGGCGCGTCCGTGTAGCGCACCGGCATCGGCACGTACGTGTCCACGGCGTCGAGCAGCGCCTCGATCGCCCCGGTCCAGCGCGGGTCGCCCTCCAGCGCGCCGAGTCCGGAGACCCGTACGACGGGAGCGCCGTCGCCGCCGTAGCCGTTGGCGGTGAGCAGCTCGCGGACCTCCAGCTCGACGAGGTCGATGAGCTCGGGGTCCCCGGCGTCGGCCTTGTTGAGCGCGACGACGATGTGGTCGACGCCGACCTGCCGGGCGAGGAGCACGTGCTCGGCGGTTTGCGGCATGACCCCGTCGAGCGCGGAGACGACGAGGATCGCCCCGTCGAGCTGGGCGGCGCCGGTGACCATGTTCTTGACGTAGTCGGCGTGCCCGGGCATGTCCACGTGGGCGTAGTGCCGGGTGTCGGTCTCGTACTCGACGTGCGTGAGGTTGATGGTGATGCCGCGCCGGGCCTCCTCGGGGGCCCGGTCGATGCGGTCGAACGGCACGAAGGAGGCGCCGCCGCGCTCGGCGAGGACCTTGGTGATGGCGGCGGTGAGGGTGGTCTTGCCGTGGTCGACGTGACCCATGGTGCCGATGTTGAGGTGCGGCTTGGTGCGCACGAAGGCCGTCTTGGCCATGATGTCTTCCCGAGTGCTTCCGAAGCTTCGAAGGGGACCCCTGAGGCGGACCGACCCTCCCCCTGCGGGGTCCGCCGGACGATCCGGGAAGGGTCAGCTTCGTGCGCCGTCGAATGCGGCGAAGGCGGTTGCCTCGAATGCCTCGAATGCCTCGAAGAGGAAAGCGGCAGCCTTCGGCGCGTCCGCGACTGCGGACGGTGCGGCGAGGAAGGCGTACCGGGACATGCCCCCGATCCTGCCGGACCGCCCCCGCCGCGTCGAACGAATTACCGCGCCGTCAGAGGTTCTTGAGTGCCTCGCGCACCGAGAGCGGGGAGAGGGAGTCCCGTTCCGCCTCGACGAAGGCGCGGACCGCGTCCGGGTCCGTCTTCGCGTACTCGCGCAGCGCCCAGCCGATGGCTTTGCGGATGAAGAAGTCCGGGTGGCCGCTCTGGCTGCGGCAGTAGGCGAAGAGGCGTCCGGTGTCCGTCGCGGACTTGTGGCGCAGCTGGTGGAGGAGGGCGGTGCGGGCGAGCCAGAGGTCCTCGTCCCCGATCCACGCGTCCATCACGGCCTTGAGCCGCGGATCGGCGGCCACGAGCGGGCCGACCGCGTGCGCCGCGAGGAGGTCGACGGTGTCCCACCACGGGACGGTGACGATCAGCCGGCGCACCACCGGCAGGAATCCGGAGGAGCAGACCCGGACGTGGCGGCGCAGGTAGTCCACCGCGAAGTAGTGGTACTCGCGCTCGGGGAGCTCCCAGCATCGCAGCACGAGCGCCTCGACGTCCGCCTCCGCCGGCTTGGCGGTCCGCTCGGTCACCGCTCTCGACAGCTCGCGCCGCAGCGGGGTGCGGATGCCGAGGAAGGGCGCGACGTCCTTCATGTACGCGGCCATCGACCTGGCCTGCTCCGGGTCGGCGGCCGCCGCGTACGCCGCGGTCAGGCGCTCCACGAGGGTGTCCGCGAGGGCGCTGCGCGGGACCTTCGGGGGTCGCTGGTCGTTCGGCCGCATGAGGCCCAGATTACGGCGGGGCGCCGCATTCGTCGGCTAGTCTCCCCGGATGTCCCTCCTCCTCGCGCCGTGGACCCGGCTGTCGCTGCTCGTCGTGCTGCTGGCGGCGGCCGGCGTGTGCGTCGTGCTGTACGAGCCCCAGCGCATCCTCTCGGAGGGCTGGCCCCCGGGCCTGCCGGTCGGCGCGGCGGTCCTGCTCTTCGCGGCCGCGTACGGGGTGGCGACGGCGGCGCTGGTGCCGCGCCCGCTGCTCAACCTCGCGGCGGGCGCCGTGTTCGGGATCCCCTTCGGCCTGGCCGCGGCGGTCGCCGGCTCGGTCCTCGGCGCCGGGATCTCCTTCGGGCTGGGCCGGATGATGGGCCGCGACGCCGTACGGCCGCTGCTGCGCGGCCGCTGGCTCCGGGCGGCCGACGACCAGCTGGCCCGGCACGGCTTCCGCTCGATGCTGGCGGTCCGGATCTTCCCCGGCCTGCCCTTCGCGGTCGCCAACTACTGCGCGGCGGTGTCCCGCTGCGGCTGGCTGCCCTTCCTCCTCGCGACGGCGATCGGCGTCGTCCCGAACACCGCCGCGTACGTGGTCGCGGGCGCGAGCGCGTCCTCCCCGGACTCCCCCGCCTTCCTCGCCTCCTTCGGTTTCATCGCCCTCTCCGCGGTCGGGGCCGCGGTCGTCGGATGGCGGGGGCGGCACCGGCTGACGTCCGAACCGGCGTGCGAAACGCGCGATCCGGCGCCCGTGCACCCCCCTGTGGTCAGCGCCGCTCCCCACGGGCCCTAGCATCGGACCCGAACTGCCCGACGATCACAAGGACGAGCGCACCCCGACATGAGCTGGTTCGAATCCCTAATCCTCGGTCTCGTCCAGGGGCTTACGGAGTTCCTCCCGATTTCCTCCAGCGCCCACCTCCGGCTGACCGCGGCATTCGCCGGCTGGCAGGACCCGGGCGCGGCCTTCACCGCGATCACGCAGATCGGCACCGAGGCCGCCGTGCTGATCTACTTCCGCAAGGACATCGCACGGATCGTCTCCATGTGGTTCCGCTCGCTGTTCAACGCCTCGCTGCGTTCGGAGCAGGACGCCAAGATGGGCTGGCTGGTGATCGTCGGATCGATCCCGATCGGTGTCCTCGGCGTCGCGTTCAAGGACCAGATCACGGGCCCGGCCCGTGACCTCCGGCTGACCGCGACCACCCTGATCGTGATGGGCGTCGTCCTCGGCATCGCGGACCGGCTGGCCGCCCGCGACGAGGAGGGGGGCCGGCACCGCGCCATCCGCGAGCGCAAGACGCTGAAGGAACTGGGCGTCAAGGACGGCCTGATCTTCGGTCTGTGCCAGGCGATGGCCCTGATCCCGGGCGTCTCCCGCTCCGGTGCGACGATCTCCGGCGGTCTGCTGCTGGGCTTCACGCGCGAGGCGGCCGCCCGCTACTCGTTCCTGCTCGCCATCCCCGCCGTGCTGGCATCGGGCGCGTTCGAGATCAAGGACGTGATCGAGAGCCCGGGGCACATCACCTGGGGGCCGACGATCTTCGCCACGGTCATCGCGTTCTTCGTGGGCTACGCCGTCATCGCGTGGTTCATGAAGTTCATCTCCAGCAAGAGCTTCATGCCCTTCGTGGTCTACCGGATCGCCCTGGGCATCGCGCTGTTCGTGCTGATCGGCATGGGCGTGCTCAGTCCCTTCGCCGCCGAGTCGGCGGGCTGACACCACCGCCGCTCACCGCTTCGCGTGAACCGGAGGCCGCTCGGGAACGTTCCCGGGCGGCCTCCGCGTCGTTGTGCCTGGAGAGACCTGAAGAGACCGGAAGGCAAACAGCAGGGGGTGTCCCATGGGTCGAGTGGTGCTGGAGCGGTTTCCGGCCGGAAGTCCGAGGGGAAGCTGGCCCGCCGAGGAGTACGCGGCGGAGCGGATGCGCGAGGGCGTGCCCGCCGAGGTGGTGATGGACCTGGCCACCGACGCGTTCCTCGTCGTGGTCCGGCAGCGGGAGGCGCATTCCGGTCATTGATCCACCGCGCGCGGATCCGGACCGCGCACGCCCCTTGGCCTCGCCGCCCCGCGCCCCCACACTGACCCGATGACTCAGCGTGTGGACCTCGCCACGGTGATGGACCGGATGGCGATCGACGAGGTGGTCACGGGGTACGCGGTGGCCGTGGACGACGGCGACTGGGCGGCGTACCGCGCGCTGTTCACACCCGCGGGACGGGCCGACTACAGCTCCGCGGGCGGGATCGAGGGCCCGGCCGCCGAGGTCGCGGACTGGCTCGCGCAGACCATGGCGCTCTTCCCGGTGCGCCAGCACCTCATCGTCAACCGGCTGATCCGGCTGGAGGACCGGGGCGGCTGGCCCGGCGACCGGGCCGAGGTACGGGCCGATTTCCTCAATCCGATGCGGCTCGCCGGGCCGGAGTTCGACGGGACGGTGACCGCGCCGAACTTCGTGGCCGCCGGCCGCTACACCTTCGGCCTCGCCCGCACGCCCGACGGCGGCTGGCTGCTCACGGGCGTCACCGTCCACGAGAAATGGCGGCACATGACGGCCTGATCCACAAGACACGGCCAAGGCGGATCCGCCTCCGCCCCGGCGGATCCACCCTGCCCGCCCGGAAGGCCGCCCGGAAGGCCGCCCGGAAGGCCGTCCGGAAGGCCGCCCGGAAGGCCGCCCGGAAGGCCGTCCGGAAGGCCCTGTTCCACACTGGAAGCGGAGGCGCTCCATGGTCGCGAAGCGGATCCGGTACCGGCGGGCGGCGGCCGCGGTCGCCGCCGGAGCGCTGCCGTGCCTCGCCTTCCCCGCCCCCGCGCTCTGGTGGTTCGCGTACGTGGCCCTCGTGCCCTGGATGCTGCTGCTGAGGTCGGCGCCGACCGGGCGGCGCGCGGCCCTGGAGGGCTGGCTGGGCGGCGCCGGGTTCATCATCGCGGTCCACCACTGGCTGCTGCCCAGCCTGCACGTGTTCCTGCTGCCCGTGGCGGCCCTGGTGGGGCTGCTCTGGATCCCTTGGGCGCTGCTGGTGCGGGAGTTCCTCGGCGGGGTCCCGGATCCGGGGCGGGCGGCGGCCGCGCTGCTCCTCGTACCGGCGGGCTGGCTGCTGTCCGAGCTGGCCCGGTCCTGGCAGGGGCTGGGCGGGCCGTGGGGGCTGCTGGGGGCCAGCCAGTGGCAGGTGCCCCCCGCGCTGCGGCTGGCCTCGGTGGGCGGGGTGTGGCTGGTGAGCCTGCTGGTGGTGGCGGTGAACTGCGCGCTGGTGCTGCTGATCTGCGTGCCGGCGGCCCGGGTTCCGGCGGTGGCGGGAGTGACGGGGTGCGTGGTGCTGACGGGGGCAGTGTGGCTGTGGGTGCCGCGGCCCGAGGTGTCGGGCACCCTGCGCGTGGCCGTCGTACAGCCGGGCCTGGTGGCGGACGGCCCGGACAGCGCCGAGCAGCGGTTCGCCGCCGGGGAAGGGCTGACGCGGACGCTGGCCGGGCAGCGCGTGGACCTGGTGGTGTGGGGCGAGAGCAGCGTCGGGGCGGACCTGGCCGAGCGTCCGGACCTGGCCCGACGGCTGGCCGCGCTCTCCACCGAGGTCGGGGCTCCGCTGCTGGTCAACGTCGATGCCCGGCGGCCCGCGGGCCCGGCGGAAGGCCCGGTGACGACACCGGTCGCCGCGGCGGCCACGACGGCCCCCGGGGGCGGCATCTACAAGAGCTCCGTCCTCGTCGGCCCCGGCGGGCCGACCGGCGACCGGTACGACAAGATGCGCCTGGTCCCCTTCGGCGAGTACATACCGGCCCGGTCGCTGCTCGGCTGGGCCACCTCGGTCGGCAAGGCCGCCGGCGAGGACCGCAGGCACGGCGCGGAGCCGGTCCTGATGAACCTGCCGGGGCGGCCCGGTGTCCGGATCGGCCCGCTGGTCTGCTTCGAGTCGGCCTTCCCCGACATGAGCCGGCGCCTCACCCGCGACGGGGCGGCCCTGCTGATCGCACAGTCGGCCACCTCCAGCTTCCAGCACAGCTGGGCCCCCGCGCAGCACGCCTCGCTCGCCGCCCTGCGCGCCGCCGAGGACGGCCGCCCGATGGTGCACGCCACCCTCACCGGCATCAGCGCGGTGTACGGCCCGTCCGGCGAGCGGATCGGCCCGGCCCTGTCCACCTCGGCGCGCGCGGCACAGGTGTACGAGGTCCCGCTCGCCGGCGGTTCGACGTACTACGTCCGCTTCGGGGACTGGCCCGTGGGCGCCTGCATCGCGCTGCTGGCGGCGTACTGCGCGGTCGAGGGGCTCAGGACGCTCAGGCTCAGGAAGCCTGCTCCAGAGCCGACGACACCACCCGCTCGCACAGCTCGTGGGTGAGCAGCGCGTCGCGCGCGCTCAGCGTCCTGCCCGCCGCGACGGACTCCAGGAAGGCGTCCACGACCTGCTCGATGCCGCGCTGGCGGGCGACCGGGACCCAGTCCCCGCGGCGCCGCACGGTCGGCTGGCCGCGGTGGTCGATGATCTCGGCGAGGTTGACGACCTGCCGCTTGGTGTCCTGCCCCGATACTTCGAGGATCTCCTCGGTGGAGCCGGACAGCCGGTTCATGATCCCGAGCGCGGTGAAGCCCGGGCCCGACATCTGGAGGACGACCTGGTGCATCAGGCCTTCACGGACCTGGGCCCGGACGTCGATGTGGTCGGCTTCGCCGGGGAGCAGGAAGCGCAGGGTGTCGACGACGTGGATGAAGTCGTCGAGGACGAAGGTCCGCGGGCCCTCGGCCAGTCCGACCCGGTTCTTCTGCATGACGATCAGGTCGCGCGGGTGCTCGGCGCACTGCGCGTAGCCGGGTGCGTGGCGGCGGTTGAAGCCGACGGCGAGCGAGACCCCGCGCTCCTCGGCGAGTTCCACGAGCCGTCGTGAGTCCTCGAGCTCGTAGGCGAGCGGCTTGTCCACGTACGTCGGCACGCCCGCTTCGAGCAGTCGCGCCGCGATCTCGGGGTGAACGGCCGTCGGGGCGTGGACGAATGCCGCGTCGAGGCCCTCGGCCAGGAGGGCGTCGAGGGTGGTGTGGCGGCGGGCCGCCGGCACGTGGTGGATCTCCCCGATCCGCTCCAGCGTGGCCGGGGTCCGGGTCTGCAGGTGCAGTTCCACGCCCGGGCGGGAGGTGAGGACGGGCAGGTACGCCTTCTGGGCGATGTCGCCGAGTCCGATGACGCCGACCTTCACCAGGAACCTCCAGGTAGATCCTTGTGGGACTTCCGCAGCTTAATCCCTGGTGGCGGGGCCCGCGTTCGCCGAGGATGGCGGCATGACCACCACCACCGGATCCCACCGCACCGAGCCCTCCACCACCGCGAACGAGCGGGAGATGCTGGACGGCTGGCTCGACTACCACCGCGCCACCCTCGCCTGGAAGTGCGAGGGCCTCGGGGAGGAGCAGCTGGGCCGTGCCCCGCTCCCGCCGTCCGAGCTGAGCCTGCTGGGCCTCGTACGGCACATGGCGGAGGTGGAGCGGTACTGGTTCCGGGAGATCATGCTGGGCGAGGACCTCCCCGAGCTGTACTGCACGCAGGAGGACCCGGACGGGGACTTCCACTTCGGCCCCGGGGCCACCTGGACCGAGGCCGAGCAGACCTGGCAGACGGAGGTCGAGCTGGCGCGGCAGGCCGCGGCGGGCCGTTCGCTGGACCTGTTGTCGGATGCGGAGAGCCACCACCGCGGCGAGACGTTCAGCCTGCGCTGGGTCTACACGCACATGATCGAGGAGTACGCGCGTCACAACGGGCACGCGGACCTGCTGCGCGAGCAGATCGACGGTGCCACGGGCGACTGACGCGGGGCACGGGCCGACGGCACGCCGGCCGCACCCCGGCGGCACGGCGACCGCACGCCCATCGCCGCGGGAGGTGACGGGCGGGTGTCCGGGGGATGTCCGTCACCCGTGCGGGGTCAATTTCGGCTCCGGATTTCGCAACGGGGTCCTCGCACAGCAGAGTTGCGCGAGTGCATCCAACGCGAACCACGACAAAGCTGCTGCTCGGAGTCGCCTGTGCCGTCTCGGCCGTCTCCGGCTGCGTGAATGTGACACCCGCCCCGATGCAGCCGGCGGCCGCCCCCGGGACGGCGGCGGCCCCGCCACGGCACGAGCCGCGCGGCGGACCGGGGGCCGTGCCGGTGGAGGTACAGGCACCGGCCCTGGAGGCCCTGAAGGCGGTACCGGAGCAGTCCGCGCAGCCGGCGGCCCCCGCCGGGGGCGGGGCGTCCGCGCCGCGCGGGGCGGCGGCTCCGGCGGGAGCGGCGGGCATGCCGGGGACGGGCGCGGGCGCCGGAGAGGCCTCACGGGCCGTCCCCCCGGTGCCGGACATCCCGGAGCCGCACCGGCCCTCCCGGCACGGCGCGGGGGGCAAGGGGGGCCGCGCGGACCGGCCGGGGCCCGACGCCGAGGTCCCGCGCGAGCTGATGAGGGAGCTGCCGGTGCGGCCCGCGGACGTGTGCGCGCTGGGCCGCCGGCACGGGCGCTGGCACCCGGACAGCCCGGAGGCCCGGATCTGCGCGGGCGTCCACGACGGCTGAGCGGCCGCCGATCCGCCGAGTCGCCGATCTGTCGGGCCGCTGATCTGCCGATCCGCCGATCCGCTACGGGTTCTGCTCGGGGAACGGACGGGGCCCCCTGCCCGGTTCCGCGGCCAGGCGCCGCTCCAGCCGGGCGATGGCCGCCCGTACGCCGTTCCCGTACCCGTCGTCGGACAGGACCCCGGTGGCGGCCCGGGCCCGGGCCAGGTGCAGCCGCGCCGCCTCGGGCCGCTGGAGTTTCACGTAGTCGGCGGCCAGGTTGAGGTGCAGCGACGGGTAGAACGCGCGCACGGCCGGATGGGGCTCGTGCTGCGCGGGCAGCCCGTCCCGCAGCCCCGGCGCCGGCCCGTCGGCGGCGGTCAGGGCCCGCAGGTCCCAGGCCAGTTCGTCGGCGGGATCGTCCTGGGCGTCGGCCAGGTAGTGCGCGAGCGTGCAGCGGTGGAGGGAGTCGCCGTCCTCGCCGATCTCGGTCCAGATCTCGCCGAGGCGGTTGCGGGCCTCCTCGCGGTCACCGGCGTGCAGCAGGATGACGGCCTGGCCGATCCTGGTCATGACGGCGTCCTCCGACGCCTCCTGCTGCTCCGTCACGGCGGCCTCCGGCCTGCTCTGCCAGACCTGCTCCGGTCTGATCGTCACGACGCTAACCGGAGGCGCCGGTTCTGGCACCGAGGCGCGGTGGGGCGTCAGCCCAGGTCCGGGATCGTCCAGTCGATCGGCTCATGCCCCTGGGCCGCGACGGCCTCGTTGATCTGCGTGAAGGGCCGGGAGCCGAAGAACTTCTTGGCCGACAGCGGGGAGGGGTGGGCGCCCTTGACGACCGCGTGCCGCTCCTCGTCGATCAGCGGGAGCTTCTTCTGCGCGTAGGCGCCCCACAGGACGAAGACGGCCGGGTCGGGGCGGTCGGCCACGGCGCGGATGACCGCGTCGGTGAACTTCTCCCAGCCCTTGCCCTTGTGCGAGTTGGGCTCGGCCTCGCGGACGGTGAGGACCGCGTTGAGCAGCAGGACGCCCTGCTCGGCCCACGGCATCAGGTACCCGTTGTCCGGGATCGGGGTGCCCAGCTCCGCGTGCATCTCCTTGTAGATGTTGCGCAGGGAGGGCGGGGTCTTGACCCCGGGACGCACGGAGAAGCACAGGCCGTGACCCTGGCCGGCGCCGTGGTAGGGGTCCTGGCCGAGGACCAGGACCTTCACCCGGTCGAACGGGGTGGCATCCAGGGCGGCGAAGACCTGCTCGTGGGGCGGGTAGACCGGCCCGTTCGCCCGCTCCTTCTCGACGAACTCGGTGAGCTCGCGGAAGTAGGGCTTCTCCAGCTCGTCGCCGAGGACGGGGAGCCAGGACTCGGGCAGCATCTCGGTCACGTCTACAACCTCCGGTACAAGTTTCGCGCGTGCCTGTGCGGCGCGACACCTCCAGAACCTACCGGGGGCCACTGACAACGCCGCATCCGCGGGCACCCTGGGGCACCCGCGGACGCGGCGTCGGGGCGGCGGGCGCGCGCAGGCGCACCGGCTACCAGCTGGTCTTGCGGTACAGCTCCCACATCTGCATGGCGGTCTGCGGGTCGAGGGCCCGCTCGGCGCCGGCGATGTCCTCGCGGGCGGCGACGTAGAGCTTGCCCTGCCACAGCGGCAGCAGCCGGACGTCCTCGGCGAAGATCTGCTGGGCCTGCTCGAACTCGTGGACGCCGGCCGAGCGGTCGCTCTCGCGGCGGGACTTGGGCAGCAGGTCGGTGAGGATCTGGCCCGGCTCGTACGGGGTGCCGACCGCGTTCTCCTTGCCGACGAACGGCGCGATGAAGTTGTCCGGGTCCGGGAAGTCGGGGAACCAGCCGCGGCCGAAGACCGGGTACTCGCCGTTCTTGTAGCCGACCTGGAACACCTTCCAGGGCTGGCCGCGCAGGGTGACCTTGAAGAGGCCGCTCTCGTCCAGCTGGCGCTTGAGCTCGGTGAACTCGTCGGCCGTGGAGGCGCCGTAGCGGTCGGTGGTGTACCAGAAGGTCAGGTCCACCGGCGTGGGGATCCCGGCGTCCTTGAGCAGCTTCTGGGCCTTCTTGACGTCCGCCTGGCCGTACTTGTCGTAGAAGGGCGTCTTGTGGCCCACGACCCCCTTGGGGACCATGGAGTACAGCGGTTCGGCGGTGCCCTGGTAGACCTTGGAGACGATCGCGCCGCGGTCGACGATCTGCGCGATGGCCTGGCGCACGGGCAGCTTCGCGACCTGCGGGTCCTTCGGGTTGAAGACCAGGTAGCGGATCTCCGCGCCGACGTTCTCGACGACCTGGACGCCCTGGTTGTGCGAGGCGGGGGTCTGCAGGTCCTTGATCTCGGGGGCCGACAGACCGCGGTAGGTGGCGTCGATCTCCTTGGCCTTGAGCGCGGCGACCATCTTGGTGGAGTCCGCGAAGTAGCGGATGGTCACGCCGTCGTTGCGCCGGTTCGCGAAGCCGTTGTAGGACCCGTTCTTGCCGAGGACGGCCTCGCTGCCCTCCTTGTACGAGTCGAGCACGAACGGGCCGGAGCCGGTGATCTTGCCGTCCTCGCGGACCTTGTCGGCCGGGTACTCGTTGGGCGCGACCAGGGAGGCGGCCGGCGAGCCGAGCACGAAGGGGAACGTGGCGTCGGGGGTCTTCAGGTGGAAGACGACCGTCAGGGCGTCCGGGGTCTCGATCTTGTCCAGGCTGCCGAAGAGGTCCTTCGGGCCGGTCTGGGAGTTGATCGTCCGGATCCGGTCGAGGGAGTGCTTGACCGCCTTGGCGTCGAGCGGCTCGCCGTCGGAGAACTTCAGGCCCTTTTTCAGGGTGCAGCGGTACGACTCGTTCGCGGAATCCGTGAACTCGCAGGTCTGGGCCGCGTCCGGCTGGGGCTTGGTGGAGCCCGTCGGGAATGCCAGCAGGGTCTGGTAGACGTTCCGGTACAGCTCCCAGGAACCGTCCCAGGCGGCGGCGGGATCGAGGGTGCTCGGGGCGCTCGTCGTGCCGACGACGATTCTCTTCGCGGCGTCGCTGCTGTCGTCCGAAAGCAGACCGCATCCGGCGAGCAGGGATATGGACGCAAGGGCTGCAGTGATCTGCAGGCATCTGGTCCGGATGAACACGTGCACGCTCCTCGATCAGCCAGGGGTGCGGCAGACCCTACCGCAGTGCCTCACAAATCCAATGGGCAGGTTTCATGTGACACTTGACCGATTTCGTGCACGTTAGGTACGCATTTGCCTCCCCCTGGGAGGCAAATGCGTCCGATTATCGATCAGTGCACTCCGGCATTGAGGAACATTCCCCCGTCAACGACCAGAGTTTGGCCGGTGATCCATTCCGCTTGTGCAGATGTAAGAAAAGCGGCCGCTCCGCCGATGTCCTCCGGCAGTCCCAGCCGGCCGAGCGGATAGGCCGCCGCGGCCTCCTGCTCCCGGCCCTCGTAGAGCGCCTGCGCGAACTTCGTCTTGACCACCGCGGGGGCGATCGCGTTGACCCGGACCCGGGGCGCCATCTCGTGGGCGAGCTGGAGGGTGAGGTTGACCATGGCGGCCTTGCTCATCCCGTACGCGCCGATGAACGGCGAGGCGGAGACGCCGGCGATGGACGCGATGTTCACGATCGCGCCGCCGTTGTCCTTCTGCCAGGCGTGCCAGGTCCGCTGGGCGAACCCGAGGGCCGAGATCACGTTGGTCTCGAAGACCTTGCGCGCGACGCCGAGGTCGAGGTCCGCGATCGGGCCGAAGACCGGGTTGGTGCCCGCGTTGTTGATCAGGAAGTCGACGCGCCCGAAGGCCTCCATCGTCCGCTCGACCGCGACGCCCTGGTGGGCCTCGTCGTGGGCCTTGCCGGCCACCCCGATCACCCGGTCCGCGCCCAGCGCCTCGACGGCCTCCTTGAGGGCGTCCTCGTTGCGACCCGTGATGCACACCCGGTCGCCGCGGGCGACGAGCGCCTCGGCGATGCCGTAGCCGATGCCCCGGCTCCCTCCGGTGATCAGCGCGACCTTGCCGCTGTCCGCCGCCGCCTGCGTGCTGTTGTCCGTCATGACCTGCGCCTGCCTCTCGTCAGTTGAGCGGGCCGCCGGCCACGTACATGACCTGGCCGGAGACGAAGCCGGCGGCCTCGCCCGTGAAGAAGGCGATCGCGTTGGCGATGTCCTCCGGGCGGCCGACGCGCTGGACGGGGATCTGGGTGGCCGCGGCGGCCTGGAAGTCCTCGAAGCCCATGCCCACGCGCGCGGCCGTCTGCGCGGTCATCTCCGTGACGATGAAGCCGGGGGCGACGGCGTTCGCGGTGACGCCGAACTTGCCGAGCTCGATGGCCAGGGTCTTGGTGAAGCCCTGCAGGCCGGCCTTGGCCGCGGAGTAGTTGACCTGGCCGCGGTTGCCCAGCGCCGAGCTGCTGGAGAGGTTCACGATGCGGCCGAACTTGGCCTCCACCATGTACTTCTGACAGGCCTTCGACATCAGGAACGCACCGCGCAGGTGCACGTTCATGACGGTGTCCCAGTCGTTCTCGCTCATCTTGAAGAGCAGGTTGTCGCGCAGCACGCCCGCGTTGTTGACCAGGACGGTCGGCGCGCCCAGGGTGCTCGCGACGCGCTCGACGGCCGCCTCCACCTGCGCCGCGTCGCTGACGTCGCAGCCGACCGCCAGGGCCTTCCCGCCGGCCGCCGTGATCGCCTCGACGGTGTCCTTGCAGGCCGCCTCGTCGAGATCGAGTACGGCGACCGCCCGGCCCTCGGCGGCCAGGCGCACGGCGGTGGCCGCGCCGATGCCCCGGGCCGCCCCGGTCACGATCGCGACGCGCTGCTCGGTGGTGGACATGGTGGATCTCCTCGCCCTCGGAATCCTCATCAGCGGCTCCCCATGGGTGAGCAACCGCTTAGTAGCTTCAGCTGAGGAGACGCTAGGAGCCCTGGCACCCGGTGTCAACGGCCGCCGCCGCCAGGGCTCCACAGGGCGTGGCGGCCACCGTGCGGATCAGCGCGCGGATGGCCGTACGATCAGCGGACCAACAGGTCGAGCAGCCGTTCCACCTCGGCCTCCGGGTCGGCCGTCAGGCCGGTGTGCACGGGCCCGGGCTGCACCACCGTGCTGCGCGGGGCGATCAGCCAGCGGAACCGGCGTCCCGCGTCGTCACCCGCGGCCTGGCCGGCCCGCTCGCCGCCGCTGCACACGCCCTCCACGGCACGCAGGGCCGCCCGTACGCCCGCCACGTCGGCCTTCGGGTCCAGGGCGAGGAGCTTGGCCTCGTCCAGATGGGTGCGCGCGGCCACGTACGAGCGGGCCCGGCAGTAGACGATCACGCCGGCGTTGAAGCACTCGCCGCGCTCCATCCGGGGCACCACGCGCACCAGCGCGTACTCGAACACGTCCCGCTTGGTCACTCGTTGTCGCTCTTGTTCTTCCGGGGGCGGGGGTCGAGGCGGTCGGCGAGCCAGCCGGGGGGACCCGACCGGGGCTTCACCTCGGCCTCCGTCGAGATCCTCTCGTGGATCGTGGCCGCGCGCGGCAGCAGCACGTCCACGTAAGCGCGGCGCAGCGCGTCGGTGGAGTCGAAGCCGGGCTCGTCGACCAGCCACTCGTCGGGCACGTCGGCGACGACCTCTTCGAGCAGTTCCCTCGTGACCAGCGGCGCGAGGGCGGCGGCCGCCGCCGCGACGTCCGGGCCGAAGGGGGCCAGGACGTGGTCGGAGGCGTTGTACGGCTTGGCCGCGGCGCTCTGGGCGGTGGGCCAGTTGTGGTGCCAGATCATGGTGGCGCCGTGGTCGATCAGCCACAGGTCCCCGTGCCAGACCAGCATGTTCGGGTTGCGCCAGGACCGGTCGACGTTGTTGATCAGCGCGTCGAACCAGACCACGCGCCCGGCCTCGGCCGGGTCCACCTGGTACGCGAGCGGGTCGAAGCCGATCGAGCCGGGCAGGTAGTCCATGCCGAGGTTGAGCCCGCCGCTGGCCTTGAGCAGCTCCTGGACCTCCTGGTCCGGCTCGCCGAGCCCGATCACGGGGTCGAGCTGCATCTGCACCAGCCGCGGCACCCGCAGGCCCAGCCGCTGGGCCAGGCGCCCGCAGATGACCTCGGCGACCAGGGTCTTGCGCCCCTGGCCGGCTCCGGTGAATTTCATGACGTAGGTCCCGAGATCGTCGGCCTCGACGATCCCCGGGAGCGAGCCGCCCTCACGCAAGGGCGTGACGTAACGGGTCGCGATCACTTCGGACAGCATCCGCCCAGGTTACGGGGGCCGGCGCGCGGGAGCCCACCCCTCAGGCGGGGGCCCACCGCTCCAGCAGGGCGTCGGCGGTGGTGATCGTCGCGACGAGCGCCAGCGAGTTGCGGATCACCTCGGCGGTGTACGCGGCGGGCACGCCCGCGATGGCGTCGCAGGGCACGACGACCCGGTAGCCGAGGTTGACCGCGTCGAAGACGGTGTTCGGGATCGCGATGTTCGAGGAGACCCCGGCGACGACGAGGGTGCGGATGCCGAGGTTGCGCAGGAGGGCGTCCACGTCGGTGCCGGCGATCGGCGAGAGCCCGTGCAGCCGGCGGACCACCAGGTCGTTCTCGGCCACCTCGATGGGCGCCGCCACCTCCACCGCCGGGCTCCCGGACAGCTGCTTGACGGGCAGTTTCCCGGCGGCCCGGAACAGCCGGGCGTTGTCGTTGGCCGCCAGCCCGTCCGGCCGCCGCTCGGCGATCGCGTGCAGGACCTGTACGCCGGCCGCGTGCGCGGCGTCCACCAGCGCGGCCACCCGCCCCAGCATCCCCGAGTCCCGGGCCTCCTTGGCGAGCTCGGGCAGGGCGCTCTCCTCGCCGACGACGCCGTTCTGGCACTCGACGGTGAGCAGCGCGGTGGTGGCGGGATCGAGTTCCGGCATGGCTCCCCCTGGCGTGACGGCGGTCGATCCCGCATGATTCCTGACACTCAGTCAGATGTGAAGGGGTGCGGGACGGATGGACGGATCACAGCGGCGGGGCCGCCGCATCATGATGACCGACGCGGAAGTGGACGCCTTCCTGCGCGAGCAGCGCACCTGCCGGGTGGCGACCGTCTCGGCGGACGGCCGTCCGCACGTGGGCGCCCTGTGGTTCGCCTGGGACGGCACCTCGCTGTGGCTGTACTCGATCACCCGCAGCCGCCGCTGGTCGGACCTGCGGAAGGACCCGCGGATCTCGGTGGTCGTGGACGCGGGCGAGGCGTACGACGAGCTGCGCGGGGTCGAACTCTGCGGCAGTGCCGTCTTCGTGGGCGAGGCCCCGCGCACGGGCGAGCCCTGCCCGGAGCTGGCGGAGGCGGAACGGCTCTTTCCGGCCAAGAACTTCGGCATCGAGGAGATGCCGCACGACGGCCGCCACGCCTGGATCCGCCTCACCCCGGAGTCGATCGTCTCCTGGGACTTCCGCAAGCTCTGACCGGGCCGGCGGCTACACCACCGCGGCGGCGGCCTGCCCGAGTGCCGCCACGGCGGCCCGGATCGAGGGCCGCCGGTCCGCGTCCGCCCGCCAGACGACGTACACGTGGCGCCGGACGGCATCGCTCACGGGCAGCAGCCGGACCCCGGGCGGCACCGGGCCGCGCCCGAGCCGGGGCGCCACGCACACGCCGAGCCCCGCCTCCACGAAAGCCAGCTGGGTGTGGTGCTCCTCGGCGATGTGCGCGATGCGCGGTTCGATGCCGGTTCCGCGCAGCGTGTACACGAGCCATTCGTGGCAGAACTGGCCCTCGTTCCAGGAGATCCAGTCCTCGTCGGCGAACTCGGCGAGCGAGATCCGGTCGCGGTCGGCCAGCCGGTGGCCGGCCGGCACGGCGATGTCGCAGGAGTCGTCGAGCAGGTGCGCCCGGGTGAGCTCGGCGGGGACCGGCATCCGCTTGTTGTGCCAGTCGATGGCCAGCGCCAGGTCGAGGTCCCCGCGGACGACCGCCGCCATGCCGTCCTCCGGCTCCTGCTCCCGCACCCGGGTCCGCAGTTCGGGGTGGTCGGCGCGCAGGACGGTCAGCGCCTGGGGCAGCAGCCCGCGCATGGCCGTCGGGAAGGCGCCGATCCGCAGCTCGCCGACCGCGCAGCCCCGCTGGGCCTCCACGTCGGCCTGGGCGAGCTCCACCTGGGAGATGATCCGGGCCGCGTGATCGGCGAGCAGCCGTCCGGCGTCCGTGAGCCGGACCCCGCGCCCGTTCTTGGCCAGCAGCGGCTGGCCGACCTCCCGCTCCAGCTTGGCCATCTGCTGGGAGACGGCGGACGTGGTGACGTGGAGCCCGTCGGCCGCTCCGCTGACCGAGCCGTGGCGGGCGAGGGCATCGAGGGTGCGCAGGCGCTCCAGGTTCAACATGTAAGCAATGCTACGCCGTGACTGCGAAGAAATCTCGCTTGTCCTACGTAGTTGAGCGGAGCAGAGTTCTCCTCATGAGCGCACCCGCCACCCCTCGCCCCATCCCCGGCCCCACCCTCTCCCCGCCGGTCACCGCCCCCCGCACCGCCCGGGTGGACTGGCGGATCCGCTTCGCGGTCCTCTCGGTGGTCTGGGGCTTCAGCTTCCTGCTGATCAAGGTGGGCACGGAGGCCTACGCGCCGTTCCAGGTCGCCCTCGGCCGGGTGCTGTCCGGGGCGCTCGCACTGCTGGCCGTGCTCCTGGTGCGCCGCGAGCCGCTCCCCCGGGGCCGCCGCACCTGGGGCCACCTGTTCGTGGCGGCGCTGCTGCTCAACACCCTCCCCTTCTCGCTGTTCTCGTACGCCGAGCTGAGCATCCCGTCGAGCCTGGCCGGTATCTGCAACGCCACCTCGCCGCTGTGGGGCATGGCGCTGTCGCTGGTGGCCCTGTCCGAGGACCGCCCCACGCGCCGCCGCTTCGCCGGCCTCGGCCTGGGCTTCCTCGGCGTCCTGACGGTCCTCGGCGCCTGGCAGGGCTTCTCGGGGATCGACGCCAAGGGCACCGCGCTCGCCCTGCTCGCCTCGCTCTGCTACCCGATCGGCTGGATCTACGTCCGGCGCACGCTGGCCTCGGTCCCGGGCTCGCCGGTGGCGCTGACCGGTGCGCAGCTGATGCTGTCCACGGTCCAACTGCTGGCGTTCAGCGCCGCGTTCACCTCGGCCCCCACCGCGTTCCCGCTCTGGCCGACCCTGTCGGTGATCGCGCTGGGCGCACTGGGCACGGGGATGGCCCTGCAGATGCAGTACGGACTGGTGTCGGAGGTAGGCCCGACCACGGCCCAGATGGTCACCTACTTCATCCCGGTCATCGCCACCACGGCGGGCGTCCTGCTCCTCGGCGAGCAGCTCCACTGGAACACCCCGGTGGGCGCGGCGATCGTCCTGGCGGGCGCGGCCCTGACCCAGACGCGGCGCCGCTAGGGGGCGGGGGCCTACCAGCAGTCGCCGAGGATCGACCCCGAACCGTCGGGCGTGTAAGTCGCCCACAGGGTGAACAGCTCCAGCAGGATCGCCAGGACGTTGAGCAGGGCGAAGACGAAGGCCAGGAGCCCTGGCCAGGTGTCCCAGAGCCGGACCCCACGACGACGCCGGATCCACCGGGCGAGCAGCATGCAGACGACCATGGCCGACAGCCCGAGGACCGGCCCCGCCCACGCGGCGACGTGTTCCATCGCAGGGACGGGCATGTGCCGGCAGGCCGCCTGCTGCCGGTCGACCCAGTCCCCGTGGATGGCCTGCACCTTGTAGGAACTGACCACTCCGAGAGCAGCCAGGACCGGGACGAGCAACGCCACGATCACCGTGCCGGGTGAGACCGGGTTCTTCCGCTCGGCGTCGTGGAACGCGGCGGCGGAGGGGGAGGTTTCCATCAGTACCAATTCGGATGCGGTCGGACGATGTGGATGCGCTGCTCACCGTGGTTCCTGGTGGCAACGTGTTCGCGGCTCTCCAGACTCACGTTCTGGAACGAGCTGGTGTGCTGGGTCAGCTTGATGTCGCCGTCAGGGGTTACCGAAGTGACCACGGCGGCGTGATAGATCTCGCCCTGCGGCTCGGCGGGGTCGGCGGCGACCTGCTCGTAGAAGATCACGTCGCCCGGGCGCGCTTCCGATCGCGCGACCTCCTCACCACCGTTGTGCAGGAGGAACCCGTGCAAGCCCTTGGCTTGCGCCCATGAACGGGAGTGGTAGGCCCGTTGATCGACGAAGTCCCACCCCAGGCCGCTCTCCCGACCCCAGGTGTTCTCGCCCCGGGGACCGAGCCAAAAGTCGAACTTCTTCTGCATCCCTCCGGCCTCAAGGGCCGACGACGTGAAATTCGCGCAGTTGTTCTCGAACTTCAGGTCGTCCTTCTTGTCCCAGTGGTCGAGCGCGTACCGCACCATCTCGACCCGGTCGATCTTCCCGTCGGGTCCGCGCAGTTCGCGCCCGACCTCGGGCGGCAGGCCCTTGAGGTCGGCGAGGGTCACGGGGTCGGCCCGCATGAGGTCCTTCTGCTGCTGCGGGGTCAGGCCGTCCCACCAGGCGCGCTGGAGGTTCGGGTCCTTCCCGACCGGGATGTCCGCGCGGAGCATCTCGAATTCGATGTGGGACGCCTCGACGAGGATCTCGTTGTGCGCCTGCGAGGTGTCGGAGACGTTGATGGTCGTCGCGAGCTTGTCCAGTTCGGCGGAGGCCTTCGCGTCCGCCTGGTCAGCCTCGCGCAGGGCTTCGTCGATCAGCCCGTTGATCTCGGATATCTGGCCCAGTTCCTTGGTGTAGGCGTCGCGCACGTTCTGCGGCACGTTCGGGCCGACGGGTGCGGCCCCCGTGTACGCGCCCACGGCGCGGCCGTCCTCGATGCTCAGCCCGCGCTCGCGCGCCAGCTCGGCCGCGTGGAAGAGCGTGCGCTGGGCGAATCCCATCGAATGGGCCAGGGCGTCGAGGACCATGGCCACGCCCTTCATGATGTCGCCGCCGGACTCCAGTCGGTTGGCGAGGTCCTCCAGGCGCTTGCCGGCCTGCTTGCCGGTGGCGTCCGCCCAGTGGTCGTCGAGTGGCCTCTTGCCCTGCGCGCGGATGTCCTCGCAGGCGGAAGAAGAACGGCGGGCGAGGTCGACCCAGTCGTCCGCCGCCTTCTGCCACTGGTCCACCCGGCAGTCGTACAGGTCGTGATAGGCGACCACCGGTCAGTTCCTCCCGAAGTCGGCGAGGCCGTGCCGGAGCCTGCCGAAGGCGTCGTGCGCCTGGGCGTCGGTGGTGTCGTAGGCGTTGGCCGTGGTGTGGAGGTTGTCGGCCATGGTGTTCATCTGCTTCCCCAGGTCGACCATGTGGTCCTCCCACGCGGTCGCGCACCGCTTCAACGCCCCCGCGGAGGACCAGCCGTGGTGGCCGGCGGCTGCCGTGTCGCTCGAATCGAGGGACTTGCGGAGGTTCTCCAACGCCTTCTCGGCGGCCGCGTCCGCACCTCCCGCGCCTTGCCGCACGTAGTACGTCTTGATGTCCATGTCCACGCAGTCCCCCCTGAGTTGTACCCGAACAGCCTAACTTCGCTCATACGTGCGTTTTCGCCAGCGACACGGCGAGGCTTCGGGTGCGGGGGAAGACAGGCCCTGGGGGCGGGTTCCGGGTGGGCGGTTCAGTCGAGGCGGCCGCCCGTCGTGCGGCGGACCGACGCGGCCACGGCCGCCGCGAGCCCCGGCACTTCGGCGGGCTGCACGCCCGACACCGTGATCCGTACGCCCGGCCCCGACTCCACCCGGAACCGGCTGCCCGGGGCCACCGCCCAGCCCGCCGCGAGCAGCCGCGTCACCGCGCCCGTCTCGTCCGCGACCGGCACCCACACGTTCATCCCGCTGCGCCCGTGCGCCGGCACGCCCCGCTCCCGCAGCGCCTCGACCAGCGCGTCCCGCCGCTGCGCGTAGGAGCGCGCGACGGCCGCCCGGTCCACCGCCCCCGAGCTCCACAGCTCGACCACGGCGTACTGGAGCAGCCGGCTCACCCACCCCGGGCCCAGCCGCTGCCGCCCCCGCACCCGGTCCAGGGTCACGGCGTCGCCGGTCAGCACCGCCAGCCGCAGGTCCGGGCCGTAGGCCTTCGCCGTGGAGCGGACCAGGGCCCAGTGCCGGGTCACCCCGCCGAGCGAGTGCAGCGGCAGGTCCACGATGGCGTGCCCGTGGTCGTCGTCGACCACCAACACCTCCGGGTACCGCGCCAGCAGGCCGCGCAGCTGCGCCGCACGCTCGGCGCCGACGGCCGCCCCGGTCGGGTTCTGCGCCCGCGCCGTCACCAGCAGCGCCCGCGCCCCCTGCGCCAGCACCCGCTCCACCGCGGAGACGACCGGCCCGTCGTCGTCCACCGCCACCGGGACCACCCGCAGCCCCAGCGCCGCCGCCAGGTCCAGTACGGATCCCCAGCCCGGGTCCTCGATCGCCACGGCGTCCCCCGGCCGCAGGTGCGCGGCCAGCACCCGCTCGATCCCGTCCAGTGCCCCCGAGGTCACCCCCACCGGCCCGGCGGGAACACCGTCGGCGTCCAGGTCGGCCCTGGCCAGCCGCTCCAGCTCCGGCACCACCGGGTCGTCCCCGTACAGCGTCGGCGCCTGCGCGTAGCGCCGCGCGGCCCCGGCCAGGGCCGCGTCCAGCGCGGGCAGCAGCCGTACGTCCGGATTCCCGGAGGCCACGTCCCGCGCCCCGGGCGGCACCGCCACCCGCAGCTCGTCGCGCGGGGCGCTCGCGGGGCGGCCCCGGACCCGGCTGCCGCGCCGCCCGTCGGTCTCGATGACCCCGCGCTCGCGCAGCGTCCGGTAGGCGGCGGCCACGGTGTTCGGGTTCACCCCGAGCACGCCCGCGAGCTCCCGCATCGGCGGCAGCAGCGCTCCGGGCGGCAGCGCGCCCGATCCGACGCCCGCCTCGACACTCGCCGCGATATCCGATGCGCGACGCCCTGTGATCCGATACTCTCCTAGCACAAAGCCGATTATGCACTAGTACAACGGAGATTGCACCATGACCGCCACGACCGACACGCAAGAGATGCCCGAGACGAACGGAGCGACCGGGACGACCGGCGGCGGCTACGAGCCCACCGACCGCACCGTCCCGAGCCGCTCCCGCGAGCGGGCGCGCTACGACCGCGAGACGGTGCACTCGATACTCGACCAGGCCTACGTCTGCCACCTCGGCTTCGTCCGCGACGGCGCCCCCGTCGTCCTGCCGACCCTGTACGGGCGGGTGGGCGAGACCCTCTACGTCCACGGCTCGACGGGCTCGCGTCCGCTGCTCGCCGCCGGCCAGACGGACCCGGGCCTGCCGGTCTGCCTGACCGTGACGCACGTGGACGGCCTGGTGCTGGCGCGGTCCGCCTTCCACCACTCGATCAACTACCGCTCGGTGATCGTGCACGGCACCGCCTACCAGGTGACCGACGAGGCCGAACGCCGGATGGCCCTCGACGCCCTCGTCGACCACGTGGTCCCGGGCCGCTCGGCCGACTCCCGGCCCGCCAACGCCAAGGAGCTCGCCGCCACCGCGGTGATCCGCCTGGACCTGAACGAGGTGTCGGCGAAGCTCCGTACGGGCGGCCCCAACGACGAGCCCGAGGACATGGGCCTGCCCTACTGGTCGGGCGTGGTGCCGGTCACGCCGGTGCACGGCACCCCGATCCCGGCCGACGACCTGGCCCCCGGGATCGCCACCCCGGACTACCTCGCCGCGCTCTGAGCCCCACAGGGCTCACCGGGCTCGCGGGACTCATCCGCCCCTCGCGGCCTGCGCGGCTCACGGGCGGGCCGGACCTCCGGCCCGCCCGCGGGGCCGCCCCGGCCCCTGCCCGCCTCCGCCGCGATCAGCGCGCCCACCGCCGTCAGCAGCAGTACGGTGCCCAGCACCACGGCGCCGGTCAGCCGCTCCCCGAGCACCAGCACGGCGATCACTGCCGCGCTGACCGGCTCGATCAGCATGATCACGGACACCGTCGCGGCCCGCACCGCGGCGGCTCCGGTGAAGTACAGCGCGTACGCCAGCGCCGTCGGCACCGTGGCCACGTACACCAGCAGCCACAGCACCCGCCCGAGCTCGGCGGTGTGCGGCACCAGCCCCTCCGCTGCGGCGAGCGGCAGCAGGCACACCGTGCCCACCGCGACCGACCAGGCGGTGGTGACCAGCGGGTCCCCGCCCGCCCCGCGCCGCCCAAGCCAGCGGGCCCGCAAGGTCATCCCGGCGTACCCGGCCGCCGACAGCAGGGCCCAGCCGACGCCGAGCGGCCGCACCTCGCCTCCCCCGCCGCCCAGGACGAGCACGCCGAGCCCGGCGAGCGCCCCGACGACGGCGGCCGCGCCGCCCCGGCCGAGCCGCTCCCCCATCCAGTACCGGGCCCCGACCGCGATCAGCACGGGACCGGCGCCGAGGGTGACCACCGTGCCGACCGCCAGGCCGGTCTCGCGCACGGCGCCGAAGTACGCGGACTGGAAGAGCGTGAACATCAGGCCGGTCCCGACGAGCGAGGCCACCGACGGCCGTGCCGAGGCCCGCGCGGCGGCCGCCGCGCCCCGGGGCCGGCGTACGGCGAGGACCCCGAGCAGCACCAGCAGCCCGCCGGCGCACCGCCAGAACGACAGGGCGAGCGGGCCGAGGTCACTGGCCAGGAAGAGGAGGGAGGCGGCCGCCCCGGCGGTGCCCCAGGCGGCTCCGGCGACGACGAGGTACAGCAGACTGCGCCCTGAAGCGGGCGAATGATTCGACACGAGTGTGCTCCGCGCGTGCGTGAAGGATGAAAGGGAAGGTCATCGCTTCGCGGGCAGCGCGGACCGGCCCGGGAACTCCCCGGGCGGGGTCCTCGTCACAGGGGCGGCTGCCCGCGGCTACGCGGCGGGAGGCGGAAGCACGGTCGAATGCACGAGCACCACCCTAGGCTTTCAACGTCTCGCGGTCCAGAACGGCGGACTCCGGATCCGCCGCACCCGGCGGGGTGGGGCGCGCCGACTGCGCGATGAAGGCTCCGCCCAGCACGAGCGCACCACCGACGATCTGCGGCGTCGAGAGGTGCTCGCCCAGCAGGATCCAGGCGAACACGGTGGCCACGACCGCCTCCAGGCAGGCCACGACACCGGCCACCTGCGGCGAGAGCTTGCGCACCGAGACCACGCCGGTCAGGTACGCGAAGACCGTCGCGATCAGCACCACCCAGCCGAGCAGGGCCCACGCGGGCACCCTCAGGTCCCCCATCGCGGCGAACCCTCCCAGCACCTGCCAGTCGATCTGCCACGGCCGGGCGATCACCGTCATCACCAGCGCGCCGATGAGCATGCCGTACGCGATCACACCGATCGGGTCGGGCACGTCGTCCTCGGCTCCGCCGTCGGCGCCGTGGTCCGCGAAGACGAAGTAGAAGGCCTGGCAGCAGGCCGCGGCGAGGCCGAGCAGCACGCCGAGGGGGTCCAGGCTGAGCCCGGACCAGATCTCCACCACGCAGGCCAGCCCCACGACGGCGACGGCGGCACCGGCCGCGGCGGCCCGGGTCACGGGCTTGCGCTGCACGAAGCGGATCCAGCCGAGCAGCAGCGCCGGGCCGAGGTACTCCAGCAGCAGGGCCACGCCGACCGGGATCCGCGACAGGGAGGCGAAGTAGAAGGCCTGCACGCCCGCGACGGCGACGATGCCGAAGCCGGCGAGCAGCAGGGGTTTGCGCACCAGGAGGTAACGGTGGCGCCAGGCCAGCGGGGACAGCACCAAAGCCGCCCCGGCCACCCTGAGCCAGACCATGTGGAGCGGGTCCAGACCCGCCTCGATCAGCGGCTTCGCCGCCACACCGGAAC
Source organism: Streptomyces sp. NPDC001903 (assembly GCF_042891345.1). Lineage (NCBI taxonomy): Bacteria > Bacillati > Actinomycetota > Actinomycetes > Kitasatosporales > Streptomycetaceae > Streptomyces > Streptomyces sp. NPDC001903. The sequence goes on along the minus strand of NZ_JBIASZ010000013.1, from coordinate 20,819 downwards.
CACCGAACGCAACGGCCGAGACGAGCGCGAGGCCCAGTCCGGCGTTTCTCCCTGACGCTTGCATCGGGCCATCATGGCAGGGCCGGTCAGGACCGTCACAGCCATGACGCCTGTTGAGACGGATCCGAGACCGGGCGTGACCGGACCGATGGTTTCTGACAGGTCGTCAGTATTGAATGTTCCGCCCGCCGGGGCTACCTTCCGCCGCACGTACCCGACGAGAAGGGGTGGCCGCATGGCCGAAGTGACCGCGGAATCACGCATCGAGGCGTCCGCCGCGAAGGTCTGGGCCCAGCTGACGGACTGGGCGGCGTACGGCGAGTGGAGCATGACCCACACCAATTTCCCCAAGGGCGGACCCGAGACCCTCGCGGTCGGGGCGACCTTCGTGGAGAACATGAAGATGATGGGCTTCCCGGCCGAGGTCGCCTGGACCGTCTCGGAGCTGGAGGAGGAGCGCCTCTTCGCCGTCACGGGCAAGGGCCCGATGGGCGTGGCCATCCTCACCCGGTACACCCTCGTACCCGACGGCGCGGCCACCACGGTCCGCATCGACGGGGAGTTCAACGGGGCCGCCGTCTCCCTCATGGCGGGCAAGCTCAAGGACTCGGCCACGGCCGCCCTCAACGAGTCGCTCCGCAAGCTCGCCGGCCTGGTCGCCTGACCCCTCCCCCGACGGGTGCCCGGATACGGCGGCGCGCCCCGCGAGCGGACTCGCGGGGCGCGCCGTTTCCGTGCGGCCGGCCGGCTCAGTGCTCGTCGGCCAGGATCAGGTAGAGCTTCTTGCGGGCGTCGTTGATCACCGCGAGGGCCTTTTCGCGCTGCTCGGGCGAGCCGGTCTTGAAGACCTGGCCGAAGGCCTCGAACAGGCCGATCCCGGCCGTCCGGACCTCGTGCATCGCCTCGAAGTCGAACCCGCGCCCGGCGTCGGCCCAGGGGGCCTCCGAGCCGGACTCGGCCTCGGTGCGGCCGGCGTCGGTGAGCGTGAACAGCTTCTTGCCGCCCTCGCTCTCGCTGGAGATGAGCCCCTCGTCCTCGAGCAGCTGGAGGGTCGGGTAGACCGATCCCGGGCTGGGCTTCCAGGCCCCGCCGCTGCGCTCGCCGATCTCCTGGATCATCTCGTAGCCGTGCATCGGCCGGTCCTTGAGCAGCGCCAGGATCGAGGCGCGCACATCTCCGCGCCGGGCCCGGCCGCGCGGTCCGCCGCGCCCGCCGCGCCCGCCCCAGGGGCCGCCGCCGAAGGGCGGTCCGAACGGGCCGAAGGCAGCGCGCCGCCCCTTGAACTCCTCCCGACGATCGGGCCCGCAGTGGCCGTGGCCCCGTCCGTGCTCGTGTTCGTGCTGTCCGTGTGAACGCATGACTGCGCTCCTTTCGTCTTTCGGTTTCCTGTCATCGCTGTTGCGATGCCTCAACTATCGTTGACCCATCGCGATGCGTCAACGATATATCGGAAACTCGTACCGAACACGTCCGCGACCAGGCCAGTCATCCGCGATTGGCCTTTGTCGACGATCAAGAAACGGCCCTACCGTCGGTCCATGCGCCTCCGAATCGTCGACGCCTTCACCGACCGCCCCTTCCGCGGCAACCCCGCCGGAGTCCTCCTCCTCGACGGCGGGTTCCCCCCGGACGCCTGGCTCCGGCAGGTCGCCGCCGAGGTCAACCTCTCCGAGACCGCCTTCGCCCACCCGCTGCCGCCCGGCGGGGACGCCGACTGGGCCCTTCGCTGGTTCACCCCGACCGCCGAGGTCGACATGTGCGGCCACGCCACGCTCGCCACGGCGCACGTGATCGCGACGAGCGGCCTGGCCACGGGGCTGATCCGGTTCTCCGCCCGGTGCGGCGTCCTCACCGCCGCGACCGCGCAGGACGGCACGATCACGATGGACTTCCCGACGTCCTCGCTGACCCCGGTGGAGGCGGACCCCGCCGTACGCAGCGCCCTCGGAGCGGAGATCCGGTCCGTCCACGACACGTCCGAGCACATCGGCGACCTGCTCGTCGAGCTGGCGGACGAGCGGGCCGTACGGGAGCTCACCCCCGACATCGCCGCTCTGCGCGGCCACGCCCACCGCGGGGTCATCGTCACCGCGGCCGCCGAGGACCCCTCCCGCGGGTACGACTTCGTCTCCCGCGGCTTCTTTCCCGCCTTCGGGATCGACGAGGACCCGGTCACCGGCAGCGCCCACACCGCGCTCGCCCCGTTCTGGGCCGCCCGGCTGGGCCGTACCTCACTCGTCGGCCTCCAGGGCGGGGCCCGCACCGGCCGCGTCGCGGTCCGGCTGGCCAGCGACCGCACGCTCCTGACCGGCAACGCCGTCACCGTGATCGACGGGGAACTCCTCGCACACCCCGAGGCCTAGGGGGCGTCTTGCCGATCAGGCCGGGCTCGCGGGGTCTGGTGCCGCGCCTCGCCGCGTTGTCCTCGGTCGCCGACACTCCGTGTCGCCTCCCTCGTCCGCCTTGCGATCCACGGCACCAGACCCCGCTCCCTGATCCGCCCTGATCGACAAGACACCCCCTAGGAGGTGTCCTACGGCGTCGGCAGCCAGCCCACCTTGCCCGCCAGCAGCGCGTACCCGCCGAAGGCCACGATGTCGAGCAGCGCGTGCGCGACGACGAGCGGCATGACCCGGCCCCAGCGGCGGTAGGCCAGCGCGAAGACGACGCCCATCACCATGTTGCCGAGGAAGCCGCCGATGCCCTGGTAGAGGTGGTACGAGCCGCGCAGCACCGAGCTGGCCAGCAGCGCGGCCGTCGGCGACCAGCCCAGCTGGTCCAGCCGACGCAGCAGATAGGCCAGCACGATGACCTCCTCGACCACCGCGTTCTGCAGGGCGGAGAGGATCAGCACGGGGAACTTCCACCACACGTCGGGAAGCGCCTCCGGCACCACCGTGAGGTTGAAGCCGCTCGCCCGCGCCGCCAGGTAGAAGGCCAGCCCCGCGCTCCCGATCCCGGCCGCGACCAGGGCTCCGCGCCCCAGGTCCCAGCCGGGCCGGGTGCGGTCGAAGCCCAGCACCCGCAGCCCCGGCACGCCCTCCCGGGTCAGCAGGTGGGCGACCAGCAGCACCGGCACCAGCGCGGTGCCGATGCCGAACAGCTGCCAGGCCAGGTCCAGCCAGGGCCGGCCGGGGGCGTACGAGCCGTTGAGGGTGGCGGCCTGGTCCTTGAGGCCGCCCGGCTTGGTCAGCGAGCCGATGAAGCTGATCAGGGAGGAGACGGCGCTCGCCCCCAGCGAGAGCGCCAGCACGAGCAGCGTCTCGGTGCGCAGGACTCCCCGCCGCCCGTCCTCGTGCAACGCCTTGACCACCGGCTCCGGATCCGCCCGCACGTCCGACTCCCGTCCCGCCGTTCCGCTTCGTCCACCCCATACTGCCCCTTCGGCCGGGGAAGCGGATCACCGGACCCGGAACGCGGGCGGAGCCGAGGGCTCGGCGGGCCGGGAGCCGTCCCGGGTTCAGCGCCGTATCGGAACGGCCGCGCTCACCTCCTCGTCCGCCAGTCCCACCGGCCACGTGTGGACCGGATCTCCCTTGTGCATCAGCTCGCTGTAGCGCCGGGTGATGGCGGCCAGTGCCTCCTCCCGGCCCAGCCCGGACGCGAGCGCCCGGTGGTAGGTGTCCACCTGCCAGGTCGCCCCGTTGACCCTGCGCTGGCAGCGCTCCTCGATGATGCCGAGGTAGTGGTCGCGGTCGGCGGGCTCGATGCCCCACGCGTCCAGCCCGGCCGCCGCCATCGGCAGCAGCTCGTCCAGGACCAGGCGCACGGCCGACACGCTGGCCAGCCCGCCGCCCCGGCCCCGGCGCGGCCAGCGCAGCCGCGCGTCGATGCCGTAGCGGCACGCGGCGTCGAAGTTGGCCTCCGCCTCGGCGAACGGCAGCCGGGTCCACACCGGCCGCTGCTCGTCGGCGAGCGTGCGGACGAGCCCGTAGTAGAAGGCGGCGTTCGCCACCACGTCGGCGACCGTCGGCCCGGCCGGCAGCACCCGGTTCTCCACCCGCAGGTGCGGCATCCCGTCGGCGACCCCGTACACGGGCCGGTTCCACCGGTAGACCGTGCCGTTGTGCAGGACCAGCTCCTGCAGGCTCGGCACCCCGCCCTCGGCGAGCACCCGCAGCGGCTCCTCCTCGTCACAGATCGGCAGCAGCGCCGGGAAGTACCGGACGTTCTCCGCGAAGAGCTCGTACGCCGACTCCACCCAGCGCTCCCCGAACCAGGTCCGCGGCCGCACCCCCTGGGCCTGCAGCTCGGGCGGCCGGGTGTCGGTGGCCTGGGTGAAGAGAGGCGGCCGCGACTCCCGCCACAGCTCTCGCCCGAACAGGAACGGCGAGTTGGCGCCGACGGCTATCTGTACGGCGGTCACCGCCTGCGCCGCGTTCCACACGTCGGCGAACCGGGCCGGCGTCACCTGCAGGTGCAGTTGTACGGAAGTACAGGCGGCCTCCGGGACGATCGACCCGGTGCTCCAGGTGAGCCGCTCGACCCCGTCGATGTCGAGCAGGAAGTCCTCGCCGCGCATCATGAGGATCTGCTCGTTCAGCAGCGAGTAGCGGTCCACCGCCGAAAGGTTGGCCGTGACCAGGTCGGAGCGGGTGATCGTCGGCAGGATGCCGATCATCACCACCCCGGCGTCGATCTCCGCGGCCTGCCGGTGGGCATAACCGAGCCCCGCACTCAGTTCCTCGGCGAGCTGGTCGAATACCCGCCCGCCGAGCCGGTGCGGAAGTACGTTCACCTCCAGGTTGAACATTCCGAGTTCGGTCTGGAAATCCTGGCTCGCTATCCGCTCCAGAACCTGCGCATTCACCATTCTCGGCAACCCGTCGGAACCCGCCAGATTCAGCTCGATCTCCAGCCCCATCATGTTCTTGGGACGATCGAACCTCTTCTCCGCCAGAAGCCGCTCCAGCCCCTCCAGGCACTCGTGGAGCTTCCTCCGATACTTCTGCCGATCGGACAGGTCGAATCCGCCCGCCACGACCTTCTCCCCCATCGGAGCGTCCCTCCTCGATTGCGCCCGGCCCATGCCACCCAGGCGCGCGTGTACGGTCGATGATGCCCCGGAGGCGAGATCGATAACGCCTTGGGGGGCGTGCGTGGCGGGGAGCGCGCGCCGGTTTGGCCGAAGGGCGCTATGGCACATTCACCTGGCAAGACGTCGTATGCAAATTCCGCATGGGTTTTGCCGGTTCCGGATAATGGACGCTTTCCAGCCGAGCCCTTGTCCGGTAACCTCCGAGGTCAGCGCGACATGTTCGCGCGCAACCGGCATGAAAGCCATGTCAGCGGGACCGGTAAGCGCCTTGTCGGCAATAGGCGGGACAGCTAGCCGAAACACTGCGTGAACACATGTCGTATAAACTCCGCAAACGAGGCAGAGAGTTGGCGCGCGGCCATTGCCCCTCAGCCCCCCTCTGGCCCCAGAATGCGACAGCGCCGTCCGCACCTGCCCCGTTCCACAGGTCTCCCAAGTGAGAGGCGACCCACCATGCCGCTGCATGTCCCTCCGGCTCCCGCGCCCGCCCTGCGCAGCGTCCTCGCGGCACTCGGTTCCCCCACCGCCGTCCACGAGGCGCACACTCCGGCCCTGCGCGCGCTGCAGGGCCCGCTGACCGCCGAACTGCCACTGCCCGTCCACGTCCTGGACCGGCTGAACATCTCCCAGCTGGCAGCGGGGGGCCGCCCGCCCCGCACCCGGCTGACCGCCTGGCGGTTCCTGATCCGCAGCGGCGACCGGTACGTCGCCGCCGCGGACACCCGGCTGACGCCGGACGGCTGGGTCTTCTCCCATTTCTTCGAGGGTCCCTACGTCGCGGCCACCGAACGCGCACTGCGCCAGGCGGAATCGCTCGGCAAGAGCTACCAGCCGCGGCTGCTCTCCGTGCCGGAGCTGTACATGCTGACGCTGTGGCTGCACGGGGCGGTCGGCGCCGACGCCTCCGCCGGGCTGCCCGCCGCCGCGGATCTGCTGGTGCCGCTGGCTCCTGCCCCGCCCGGGATCGCCCCGTACCGGCCGCACCCGGTGTCCGAACTGCTGCCCGTGATGACGCACCGGCTCACTCCGCCGAGCCCGCCGGTCCCGCCGTCCCTGGCCGCGCCGGCCGCCTGAGCGGGGTCCGGCCCGCCGTGCGAGGCGTCTGAGCAGGCGCGTTCCACGCCACTGGTCCGTACTGCCCATTCGGCCTAGCCCAGCCGGGCCACCCGCGAACCACCCGAAATGACAGGGGAGTTGACCTGAACCGCCCGCACGAGTGATGCGTCATCAATCTATGAGGACAGCTGCCGGGAAATCCCTGCGGACGCAACTCCGGAGGGCAACACTGGGACCCTGACCAAACCAAGACGTTGATACGGGGGGCGGCCATGAACAAAGCATCGAGCCGCAGCACACAGACCACACCGCAGCGAAAGAACGCATCCATGTGCCAGCACCAGCCAGCGTGCCCGTCAGCCGACTCCGCCGACCGGGAGGCCGCCAAGCCGTTGGCCAACCACCCGGAACAGGGCTGGAGCCTGCTGTGCAACGGCGTCCTGCTCTTCGAGGACACCGGTGAGCTGCTGCCGGACGGCCAGATCATCGCCCCGCACCGCCCGCTCGCGGCGGTGCAGGTGATGAAGGCGGCCTAGTAGGCGACAGCACTGAACGGGAACGGAGCAGAAGAGAACGACGAGGGGCCGGCCCGGGAATGATTCTCCCGGACCGGCCCCTTCGTCACACCGTCACGTCATACGAATGTGTCAGTTGTCGTACTCGTCCAGCGGCGGGCAGGAGCAGACCAGGTTGCGGTCGCCGAAGGCACCGTCGATGCGGCGCACCGGCGGCCAGTACTTCTCCGCCGCGGTGACCCCGCCGGGGAAGACCGCCTCGTCACGGCTGTACGGGTGGTTCCACTCGCCGCCGAGGGCCGCCGCCGTGTGCGGGGAGTTGGCCAGCGGGTTGTCGTCCACCGGCCACTCGCCGCCCACGACCCGGTCGATCTCGCCGCGGATGGCGATCATGGCGTCGCAGAAACGGTCGATCTCGGCGAGGTCCTCGGACTCCGTCGGCTCGATCATCAGCGTGCCGGCCACCGGGAAGGACATCGTCGGGGCGTGGAAGCCGTAGTCGATCAGGCGCTTGGCGATGTCGTCGACGCTGACGCCCGTCGCCTTCGACAGCGGACGCAGGTCGATGATGCACTCGTGCGCGACCAGGTTGCCCGGGCCGGTGTAGAGCACCGGGTAGTGCGGCTCCAGGCGCTTGGCGATGTAGTTCGCGCCCAGCACCGCCACCTGGGTGGCGCGCTTGAGGCCCTCGCCGCCCATGAGGCGCACGTACGACCACGAGATCGGCAGGATGCCGGCGGAGCCCCACGGCGCCGCCGAGATCGGGCCGACGCCCGTCTCCGGGCCCGCGGTCGGCTGGAGCGGGTGGTTCGGCAGGTACGGGGCCAGGTGCGCCCGGACACCGACCGGGCCGACGCCCGGGCCGCCGCCGCCGTGCGGGATGCAGAAGGTCTTGTGCAGGTTCAGGTGCGAGACGTCGCCGCCGAAGTGACCCGGCTTGGCCAGGCCCACCAGGGCGTTGAGGTTGGCGCCGTCCACGTAGACCTGGCCGCCGGCCTCGTGCACCTGGGCACAGATGTCGGCGACGTGCTCCTCGAACACACCGTGCGTCGAGGGGTACGTGATCATCAGCACGGCGAGCTCGTCGCGGTACTGCTCGATCTTGGCGCGCAGGTCGGCCGCGTCCACCTCGCCGTCGTCGGCGGTCTTGACGACGACGACCTTCATGCCGGCCATCACGGCGCTGGCGGCGTTGGTGCCGTGCGCGGAGGACGGGATGAGGCAGACGGTGCGCTGCTCGTCGCCGTTCGCCCGGTGGTAGGCGCGGACGGCCAGCAGGCCGGCGAGCTCACCCTGGGATCCGGCGTTCGGCTGGATGGAGACCTTGTCGTAGCCGGTGACCTCGCAGAGACGTTCCTCCAGCTCGGTGATGAGCGTGAGGTACCCCTCGGCCTGCTCGACCGGGGCGAACGGGTGCAGCTGGCCGAATTCGGGCCAGGTGACCGGCTCCATCTCGGTGGTCGCGTTGAGCTTCATGGTGCAGGAGCCCAGCGGGATCATGCCGCGGTCCAGCGCGTAGTCCTTGTCCGCCAGCTTGCGCAGGTAGCGCAGCATCGCGGTCTCGCTGCGGTGCTGGTGGAAGACCGGGTGCGCCAGGTAGTCGTCCGAGCGCAGCAGGCCCTCGGGCAGCGCGTCCTCGGTGGTCTCGTCGAGCGCCTCGATGTCGGCGCTGACGCCGAAGGCGACCCAGACGGCCTCGACGCCGGCGCGCAGCGTGGTCTCGTCACAGGAGACGGAGACGCGGTCGGCGTCGACCTGGAACAGGTTGACCCCGCCCTTGCGGGCGGCGGCGACGACCTCGGCGGCCTTGCCGGGCACCCGGGCGGTGACGGTGTCGAAGTACGAGCCGTGCACGATCTCGACCCCGCCGGCCTTCAGACCGGCCGCGAGCAGGGCCGCGTAGCGGTGCGTACGGCGGGCGATCGTCCGCAGGCCGTCGGGGCCGTGGTAGACGGCGTACATGCCGGCCATGACGGCGAGCAGCACCTGCGCGGTGCAGATGTTGCTGGTGGCCTTCTCGCGGCGGATGTGCTGCTCACGGGTCTGCAGCGCCAGGCGGTACGCCTTGTTGCCGTCCGCGTCCACGGAGACGCCGACGAGGCGGCCGGGCAGCGAGCGGGCGTGCTTGTCCTGGACGGCCATGTAGCCGGCGTGCGGGCCGCCGAAGCCCATCGGGACGCCGAAGCGCTGGGTGGTGCCGACGGCGATGTCCGCGCCGAGCGCGCCCGGGGAGGTCAGCAGGGTCAGCGCGAGCAGGTCGGCGGAGACGGCGACGATCGCGCCGAGGCCGTGCGCCTGGTCGATGAGCGGCTTGATGTCGCGTACGGCACCGGAGGCGCCCGGGTACTGGACGAGCACACCGTAGACGCCGCGCTCGGCGACCTCGGCCGGGATGCCCTCGGACAGGTCGGCGACGACGACCTCGATGCCGATCGGCTCGGCGCGGGTCTCGATCACGGCGATCGTCTGCGGCAGCGCGTCGGCGTCGACGAGGAAGATGTTGCCCTTCGACTTGCCGACGCGGCGGGCCAGCGTCATGGCCTCGGCGGCCGCGGTGCCCTCGTCGAGCAGGGAGGCGCCGGAGGTCGGCAGGCCGGTGAGGTCGGCGACGACGGTCTGGAAGTTGAGGAGCGCCTCGAGGCGGCCCTGCGAGATCTCGGGCTGGTACGGGGTGTACGCCGTGTACCAGGCCGGGTTCTCCATGACGTTGCGCAGGATCACCGGCGGGGTGAAGGTCCCGTAGTAGCCGAGACCGATCATCGAGGTCAGGACCTGGTTGCGGTCGGCGAGCGAACGCAGCTCGGCCAGCACCTCGGCCTCGGTCCGCGCCTCGGGCAGGTTCAGCGCCTCGGCGCTCTTGATCACATCCGGTACCGCGGCGGCGGTCAGTTCGTCCAGCGAGCCGTAGCCCACGTGGGCGAGCATCTTCGCCTGCGCCTCGGCATCCGGGCCGATGTGGCGCTGCTCGAAGGGGATGCCTCGCTCCAGCTGGGAGAGCGGAATACGGTTGGCGGTCATGTACGGAGGCCTCCTGGGTCGTACGACCTGCGAGGGGCACCACGGCGCGGGCACCCGGACGGCCTCCCCCTCTGTCATCTCAACCTGAGAGCTTCACCGGAGTCGCGGGGATGGCCCGCGGATTCCGGCTTTCACCGTCGGTGAGGAGGGGAACCGGCACTGCGCGCCCGGTACCCGCCCCTGCTTTCCAGAGTGGCCTCACCACGTGCGGTACGTATGCCTGAGAGATTCCGGGGAGGATTTGCTCCTTCGGCGCCTCCGTCGTACTCACTCGGAGGACTCTCCCGCACAGGGTCAACAGCCGTCACCCAGCCTACCAGCGAGGTTCCGACACCTGCCTCGAGTGGCCCGCACTCCGGAAATGCCCTTCTGTAGTCATTACGGAGGAGTTGCGACCATATGGAGGGACCGTGCAGACCGACATCGATCCGCGCAGCCTGATCGGCCGCAAGGCGTTCGACCGCAACGGAACCAAGATCGGCACCGTCGACGAGGTCTACCTCGACGATGCCACGGGCGCGCCCGAATGGGCCGCCGTCCGGACGGGCCTGTTCAGCCGGGACGCCTTCGTCCCGCTGGAGCCGAGCGAGGTCGTCGGCGACACCCTGCGGGTCCCCTTCGAGCGCTCCCTCATCAAGGACGCCCCGGACTTCGGCGTCGGCCGCCACCTCTCCCCCGAGCAGGAGCTGCAGCTCTACCACCACTACGGGCTGGACGTCTCCCTGCCGTCGGACATCCAGCGGGACTTCGGCCGCCTGGCGAACGGGGACGACAACCCCACCCCCTAGGGGGTGTCCGCCCCGGCCTGCCCCACGAGGGGCAGCGGATCGGAGGGCTCCAGCTCGGGGTCGTCCACCCGGAAGGTGCGCACCCGGCCCGGTGGAGATCCGGGCTGCTCGAACCGCACGGTCACCCTCCCGACCCCGCTGCCCTGTACCCACCCGGGTCCGTACACGGCGTGCAGTACGTCGCTCCCGGCCGCCCAGCGGCGCTCCGGGGCCGGCTCGGGCTCTCCGGTCGGGCCCCCGGGCTCCGCGGCCTCGGCGGGCCCTCCAGGCCCTCCAGGCTCGCCTTTCTCCGGGACACCACCGGGCTCGGCGGCCGCGCCCTCCGCGACGGCCTCCGCCTCCGCCGCCATCGACTGCGCGAACAGGTCCTCCTGGGTGTAGTCCGCCAGGCCCGTCACGCCCACCCCCAGCAGCCGGACCCCGCCCGTGGTGTCCACCGCCTCCAGCAGCCGCGCCGCGGCCTCCCGCACCACCGCGGGGTCGTCGGTGGGCCCCCGCAGCGTCTCGGAGCGGGTCAGGGTCGAGAAGTCGTAGCGCCGCACCTTCAGCACGATCGTGCGCCCCGAGTGCCCCGAGCCCCGCAGCCGCTGCACGCACCGGTCGGCGAGGCGCTGCACCTCGGTCCGGATCCGCACCCGGTCGTGCAGGTCCACGTCGAAGGTGTCCTCCACCGACACGGACTTCGCATCGCGCTCGGCGACCACCGGCCGGTCGTCCAGCCCCAGCGCCATCCGGTACAGCCCGACCCCGTGCGAGCGCCCGACCATCCGGACCAGCTCGTCCTCGCCGGCCTCGGCCAGCTCCCCGACGGTGGTGATCCCGGCGCGCCGCAGGTGCTCCCCCGTGACGGGCCCCACCCCGGGCAGGGTCCGCACCGACATCGGGGCCAGCAGCTCCCGCTCGGTACCCGGCTCGATCAGCAGCAGCCCGGCCGGCTTGGCCTCCTCGGACGCCACCTTGGCCAGCATCTTGGATCCCGCCAGCCCCACGGAGCCGCTGAGGCCCGTCGCGGCGCGGATGTCCGCCCGCAGCCGCTCCCCCGTCTCCCGGGCGCTCTTCGCGTCGAAGGCGGTGCCGCCCGCCTCCAGGTCCACGAAGGCCTCGTCCAGGCTGAGGGGCTCCACCAGCGGGGAGAGCTCCCGCAGCAGCCCCATGACCACCTCGCTGACCGCCTGGTACAGCCGGAAGCGGGGGATCAGGTATGCGCCGTTCGGGCAGAGCCGGCGCGCCTGGGCCGTCGGCATCGCCGAGTGCACCCCGAAGCGCCGGGCCTCGTACGAAGCGGTGGCGACCACCCCGCGCGGTCCGAGCCCGCCGACGATCACGGCCTTCCCGCGCAGGCTCGGCTTCGACGCCTGCTCCACGGAGGCGTAGAAGGCGTCCATGTCCAGATGCAGGATGGTCGGCGCGGCTCTCACAGCCCCGATGCTGCCTCATGCCACTGACATTCGGCCGGGGCCGGGCCCGGCCCCCTGCGTCCGCGCCGGAACGCGTGCTCAGCCGGCCCGGTTGCGCCGGGCCGCCAGCTCGTCCGTCGGGTTGTGGCCGACCACCGTCTCGCCGGTGTCCACCCGTTCGCCGTGCAGCTGCGACAGCGCGTTCTCCACGTCGCGCCAGACCACGCCCACGGCGATGCCGAAGATGCCCTGCCCGCCCTGGAGCAGGCTCACGACCTGGTCCGGCGAGGTGCACTCGTACACGGTGGCGCCGTCGCTCATCAGCGTCATGCGCTCGAGGTCCGAGAATCCGCGGTCGCGCAGGTGCTGGACGGCGGTCCGGATGTTCTGCAACGCCACCCCGGTGTCCAGGAAGCGCTTGACGATCTTGAGGACGACCACGTCCCGGAAGCTGTAGAGCCGCTGCGTCCCGGAGCCGTACGCGGGGCGCACCGTGGGCTCCACCAGCCCGGTGCGCGCCCAGTAGTCGAGCTGGCGGTACGTGATGCCCGCCGCGGCGCACGCGGTCGGTCCGCGGTAGCCGACCTGCTCGGGCGCCGCGTCCGCGCCCACCGGCGCGACCGGTGCGCTGTCCGGCTGACGGCGCGCGGAACCCGCCGCACTGCCGTGGAGCGGGTACGGCCCACCGTCACTCCGCACGGGGATGCCCCCGGTCGTACCGTCGCCCGTGACTCTCACGCCGACCCTCCGTCCTTGACCTGCCCCCTCGAAGGTAGGCAGTCACCAGGGGTGCGTCAACGATCGCCACACTCGGCACGCCGAGTGATAATCACCCTGAGAGTGGTTTCCCGTGTCCTATGCCGGGGAAAGGCTAACCGAATGGGCTGATTCTCCCCGTGGACACGCGGCGTGGACGGCGCGGCCGCGGCTCACTGCGGCCCGGTACCGAAGTCCTCCGGAGAGATCTGGTCGAGGAACTCGCGGAACTTCTCCACCTCGTCCTCCTGCTCGTCCGGAATGGCGATTCCGGCGTCGTCCAGCACGCCGTCGCTCCCGTAGATCGGAGTTCCGGTACGCAGGGCCAGCGCTATGGCGTCGGAAGGCCGCGCGCTCACCTCGACCCCGCTGGCGAAGACAAGCTCCGCGTAGAAGACGCCCTCCCGCAGATCCGTGATCCGGACCTGGGTGAGCTCCTCGCCGATCGCCTCCAGCACGTCCTTGAACAGGTCGTGCGTCAGCGGCCGGGCAGGGGCCATGCCCTGCTGCGCGAAGGCAATGGCGGTCGCCTCCCCTGGTCCGATCCAGATGGGGAGGTACCGGTCGCCTCCCACTTCACGCAGGAGCACGATCGGTTGGTTGGAGGGCATTTCCACCCGGACACCCACAACGTCGAGCTCGTTCACACAGCAACCCTAGGACCTGCCCGGCAGGTTTGGGTAGTCGGGCCCCCCTCGGGGATCCCCGAGGTCAGTGCAGACGGACCCCGAGCGCGGTCTGCACCAAGGCCTCGTGGAGCCTTACGGACAGCCCCGCGAGCTCCTTCAAGGTGGCCTCGGCATGCGCCCTGGTCTGTGGGTTGCGGTGCCGCCGAAGCGGTGCCACGACCTGCTCCACCAGACCTGCCTCGCGGTCCGCGGCGGCCTTCATGGCCCGCAGGTGCCTCGGCTCCAGCCCGAACCGGCCCAGATCCGCCACCAGCCGGGCCACGGTGACCGTCTCGGCGTCGAATCCGCCGCCCGGGACCTCGCCGATCAGCCCGTACGACTCCCACTCGGCGAGCTGCGTTTCCTCCACCTCGGCCGCGGCGAGCAGCTCGGCGCGCCCCACCCGGGCGGAGGAGGCCCGCTCCCGGCCCACCTCGCCGTAGACGGCGCCAGGGCTCGAGGGATCGACGGCCTCCCCGTGCGCCGTGGGCCCGGGGATGCGGATCTGCTCGCCGCGGGCGAGCGCGTCCAGCTGCTCGCGGATGACCTTCAACGGCAGGTAGTGGTCCCGCTGCAGCCGCAGGATGCGGGCCAGCCGCTCGACGTCCTCCGTGCTGAACTTGCGGTATCCGGAAGGTGTGCGCCGGGGCTCGACGAGCCCCTCCGCCTCCAGGAAGCGGATCTTCGAGATCGTGACTTCGGGGAACTCGTCGCGCAGCAGCGTGAGCACCGTGCCGATGCTCACCAGCCGCCCGGCCGAGCCGACGCTGCCGGCGGTGCCGCTCTTCGGGGCACCGCCGGTGGGGATACGCAGCATGGGACCTTCCCTCTGGGGTTTCCCCCGGACCGGGTCCGGGGGTGGGGTCCCCCAGGCGGAACCCAGGCGGGGATCCCCCCGGACGCAGTCCAGGGGGAGGATCAGACGCCCCGCAGGCTCGCGTAGAAGACCAGCCGGTACTTGCCGATCTGCACCTCGTCGCCGTTGTGCAGGGCGACCGAGTCGATCGGCTCACGGTTCACGTACGTGCCGTTGAGGCTGCCCACGTCGGCGACGGTGAAGCCGCCGTCCTGGCTCCTGCGGAACTCGACATGCCGCCGGGAGACCGTGACGTCGTCCAGGAAGATGTCGCTCTGCGGGTGCCGGCCCGCCGTGGTCAGCTCACCGTCCAAGAGGAAGCGGCTGCCGGAGTTGGGACCGCGCCGCACGATGAGCAGAGCGGAACCCGGAGGCAGGGCTTCCACCGCGGCCTGGGCCTCGGGGGACAGCGAGGACGACACGTGCTGTTGTCCCGACACCTCGGCCTCGTAGGCCTCGAGGCCCGAGATCGAGATGGTGGACGTGGTCTCCGAGGCACGCTCCGGCGTCAGACCCGCCCGCAGCGGCGCGCCGCAGTTGGAGCAGAACCGGCTGGCCGCATCGCTGCGGTGTCCGCACCTGCTGCAAACCTGCTCGGCCGACATGGACGGCTCCTCGCGCCGCGGCTGCCCCGCGGAGGCATTGGTGGCATACGGGTCGGGGGCAAACCCTCCACCCGAACTTGAGGTTGATGGTTCACCGAAACCTATGCGTCCGGAACCGGCAGGGTCAACAGACGACGCGCCCGGCGCGCCCGAAACATCCCCCGCGCCGGCGACCTCGTCACGGAAGAGCGGCCGGTCGCCCTGCCCTTCCACCTCTCCCTGCCCCGCACGGTGCCTGGCCGCACCGCTTTCCTCGCGGTTCTTCTTGCCGAACAACTTCTCAAACAACTTCACGGGCGATTCCCCTTGAACGAAACAGACCCGCCCGTGGGGCAGGACGAACTCCGAATGCACACACCTGCCGACCCGGACATTCTCACAACGTCCGTAACCACCAGACAGTTTCCACCACGCGGCACGACTTCAGTGCGCCGACCCCCCGCAGGCATCAGCCCGCGTGAGCCCGTCCGCGCTCCGTCCCGCGTCACGACGATGACGACCGAGCGTAGTCAGGCTGCTTCGCAGCCCGCAAGGCATCCACAACGATCTTCGCCGACCGTGTGACGGCGACGGTGGCCTGTTCCTTCTCCAGCGTCTGCACGACACCGCCGGGAATGTTCAGGGCGGGCTCCAGATCCTGCGGCTTGCCGATCACCTTGAACTCATAGGGCTGTGTGATCTTCTTACCGTCGATCCCGATCCCGCCGCCCTCATCCGAGAAGAACGAGCTCGCCCCGATGCGCACACCGTTGACCTGGATCGCCTCGGCCCCGGCCGCCCGCAGCTCCTGGAGGGTGTCCAGCAGCTGGTCCGACTGCACCTGGCCCTTGGGATCGGTGATCTTCAGCGTGATGCCCGGTCCCTGCGCCGCCACCGTACCGGCCAGGATCCCGAGTTGGCGTTCCTTCTCGACCGTCTGCCGACGGGCCTCCTCGGCCTGATTCGAGCTGCTCTCCAGCTCCTTGCGCTGGTCCTCCAGCCGCTGCTTCTCGTCCTCCAGGCGCTTGGTCCGCCCGTCGAGCTCGTCGAGGATCCGCACCAGGTCCTCCTGGCGGGCCCCGCGCAGCGCGCTGGAATCGCTGTTCGAGCGCACCTGGATGGCCAGGCCGAGCCCCAGGACGAACAGGAGCAGCGCGACGATCAGTTGGGCCCGGCTCACGCGCGGCGGCCACACCGCCTCCGCCAGCCGCTGCCGACCGCTCCGCGCGGGCGCTGCGGGCTGCGCGGCCTGAGCGTCCTGGGCGGACTGATCGTCTTGAGCGGCCTGATCGCCCTGAGCGGCCGCGGCGCCCTCGGCGGCCGCCGCGGGCCCGGGCCCGGCGGGCCGCGCCGGCTCGTCCTGCGGCGGCAGCTCCGAGCCCATCGGCTCCTCGGGCGGGTTGTCGTTCGTACTCATCGGCCTCACGCCCGGAACACGTGCCGGCGGATGGCCGCGGCGTTGGAGAAGATGCGGATGCCGAGGACCACGACCACACCGGTGGACAGCTGCGAGCCGACGCCCAGCTTGTCGCCGAGGAAGACGATCAGCGCCGCGACCACCACGTTCGACAGGAACGACACCACGAAGACCTTGTCGACGAAGATGCCGTCCAGCATCGCGCGCAGACCCCCGAACACCGCGTCCAGCGCCGCCACCACGGCGATCGGCAGATAAGGCTCGACGACGGCCGGCACTTCGGGCCGGACCAGAAGTCCGACCACCACTCCGGCCACCAGGCCCAGTACCGCGATCACGATGCACCCTTCTTCGGCTCTTCTGCTGTAGCTGTACGTACGGTCAGGCTCGACGCGGCCGGCAGCCTCAGCTGGTCGGCCGGGGACAAGGTGGCGCGGATCCCGTAGTTCTCCTGCAGGGCGTGCAGGTACTGACCGTCCGCGGAGTCCTGGAACGCGGTGCCGAGCCGCTTCTTGTCCCCCACCGCCAGCACCTCGTACGGCGGCACCAGCGGCCTGTTGTCGACCAGTATCGCGTCACCCGCGGCCCTGATCGCCGACAACGCAGTCAGCCGCTGCCCGTTGATCGAGATGGCCTCGGCGCCGGACTGCCAGAGCCCGTTGACGATCTTCTGCATGTCCCGGTCCCGCAGCCGGCCGGTGTCGGAGAACCCGGCGTTCTCGCGCGGCTTGCCGCCACCGCCCGAAGAGGAGCCCTTCGCGTCGTCCACGACCAGCTTCAGACCGGGCCCCTGGACCTCCGTCGCACCGGACAGCAGCGCCACGAGCTGCCCCTGGTCCCCGCCGTGCTGTTTGAGCGCCTCCCGCTGGCGGCTCGCCACGTTCTCCCGCAGCCGCTCGATGTCCCGCTCAAGGCCGTCCGCGTGCTCGTCGGCCCGCTGCACCCGGTCGATCAGCTCCTGCCGCTCCTTGGCCAGCACCGGAGCCGCTATCCGTGCCTGGGCGGCACCGAGCGTGACGACCATGGCGGCGAGCACGAGCCCGGCGGCGAGCGCCAGCTTGGCCTTCAGGGTCCGCGGCAGCCCTGCCGTGCCCTCCGCCTCGCGCCGGGCCGACGCTTCCGCGTAGCCCTCGTCGAGACTGTGGTCCATCACGTGCGTCAGCAGCGACATGGATGCGTCCGGACGCGCGGGAGGCGCCGGCGCCGAACTCCGGTTGTGGGGCGGCTGCGACATGCCGCTCATCGTCGCATGTCGGCGCCGCCCGCACCGAATGCGCCCGTCCGGTGGACAGGGAGCGACATCCGCCGCACCCGGCCCACCGGACCACTCCGTTTCCTCAGCCGCCGGTGCTCAGTGCCCGGCGCCGTCCACCACGCCCGCCCACTCGTCCAGCAGCGCCTGCGCGGACGCGTCGTCGGGGCCCTCGGCCCACAGGTGCGTGACCGCCTCCGCCGGGTCCGGCAGGACCAGCGCCCACCGCCCGTCGGCCTCGACGACCCGTACACCGTCGGTGGTGTCCACCTGCCGGTCCCCGGCCGCCTCCACGACCCGCCGCATGACGAGCCCCTTCACCGCCCACGGGGTCGGCACGTCCCGCTTGAGCACATGGGCTCGCGGTATGCGCGCATCGATCTGGCTCAGCGTGAGCTGCGTCCGCGCCACCAGCCCGATCAGCTGGACGAACGCCGCCGACCCGTCGAAGACGCTGCTGAACTCCGGAACGATGTAGCCGCCCCGGCCGTCACCGCCGAAGATCGTGTTCTCCGCCCGGCCCACGCGCGTCAGGTCGTCGGGCGAGGTCGTCGTCCACTCCACCTGCGTGCCGTGGTACGCCGCCACCTGTTCGGCGATCCGGGTCGTGGTCACCGGCAGCGCCACCTTGCCGCTGCGCTTCTCGGCGGCCACCAGGTCGAGCAGCACCAGCAGCGCACGGTCGTCCTCGATGATCCGCCCGCGCTCGTCCACCAGGGAGATCCGCTCGCCCACCGGGTCGAACCGGACCCCGAAGGCGGCCCTCGCCGAGGCCACGATCTCCCCGAGCCGCACCAGCCCGGCCCGCCGCGACTCCGCGGTCTCCGTCGGCCGGGACTCGTCGAGCCCCGGGTTGATCGTCAGCGCGTCCACTTCGAGCCGGCCCAGCAGGCTGGGCAGAACCAGCCCGGCGCTGCCGTTGGAGGCGTCCACGACCACCTTCAGCCCGGAATCCGCGACACCGGTCGTGTCCACCCGCCTGAGCAGGGAACCCGTATAGGCGTCGAAGACGCTGCCCGGGAACTGGAGGTCGCCGATCTCGCCCGGGAACGCCCGCCGGTACTCCTGGCGCGCGTACACCCGGTCAAGCTTGCGCTGCTGCTGGAGCGAGAGGTCCGCTCCGCGCTCGTCCAGGAACATGATGTCGACCGAGTCCGGCACACCGGGCGAGGTCCGCACCACGATCCCGCCCGCGGTACCCCGCGCGGTCTGCTGCCGTGCCACCGGCAGCGGTACGTTCTCCAGGTCGCGTACGTTGATCGCGCTGCACTGCAGCGCCGAGATCACCGCCCGCTTGAGCGCTCTCGCGCCACGGGAGTGGTCGCGGGCCGTGGTGACCGTGGCGCCCTTCTTCAGGGTCGTCGCGTACGCGCCGGCGAGCCGGACCACCAGCTCGGGGGTGATCTCCACGTTCAGAATGCCGGTGACGCCGCGGGCGCCGAACAGATGCGCCTGACCTCGCGACTCCCAGATCACCGACGTGTTGACGAAGGCGCCGGCCTCGATCGTCTTGAAGGGGTAGACGCGCACGTTCCCCTGAATGATCGATTCCTCACCGACCAGGCACTCGTCACCGATGACCGCCCCGTCCTCGATCCGGGCGGCCCGCATGATGTCGGTGTTCTTGCCGATCACGCAGCCGCGCAGATTGCTGTGGGGCCCGATGTAGACGTTGTCGTGGATGACGGCCTTGTGCAGGAAGGCACCGCTCTTCACGACCACGTTCGACCCGACGACCGTGTGCTCGCGGATCTCCACGCCGGCCTCGACCTTGGCGTAGTCCCCGATGTACAGCGGCCCGCGGAGCACCGCGTCCGGGCTGACCTCGGCGCCTTCGGCGATCCAGACGCCGGGCGAGATCTCGAAGCCGTCCATCTCGACCTGGACCTTGCCTTCGAGCACGTCGGCCTGCGCCTTGACGTAGCTCTCGTGCGTGCCGACGTCCTCCCAGTAGCCCTCGGCCACGTAGCCGTAGATCGGCCGGCCTTCCTTCATCAGCTGCGGGAAGACATCGCCGGACCAGTCGACCGGAACATCCGGGTCCACGTAATTGAAGACCTCGGGCTCCATCACGTAGATGCCGGTGTTGACGGTGTCCGAGAACACCTGCCCCCACGTCGGCTTTTCGAGGAAGCGCTCGACCTTGCCTTCCTCGTCCACGATGGTGATGCCGAATTCCAGCGGATTCGGCACCCGGGTCAGGCAGACGGTGACGAGTGCCCCCTTCTGCTTGTGGAAGCGGATGAGATCGGTGAGGTCGAAGTCGGTGAGCGCATCGCCGGAAATGACGAGGAAAGCATCGTCCTTCAAGGCCTCCTCGGCGTTCTTCACGCTGCCGGCAGTGCCGAGTGGCTTCTCCTCGTTGGCATAGGTGAGCTCCATACCGAGCTCCTCGCCGTCACCGAAGTAGTTCTTGACGAGCGACGCCAAGAACTGGACGGTAACAACGGTCTCACTGAGCCCATGCCGCTTGAGCAGCCTGAGCACGTGCTCCATGATCGGCCGGTTGGCCACCGGCAGGAGCGGCTTGGGCATGCTCGAGGTCATGGGGCGAAGACGAGTGCCTTCGCCACCGGCCATCACGACGGCCTTCATGTCGGAAGAGTCCTCCTTGAGAGACGACGTTCTCGCCGACCTCACCCGTCCCGGACGGTGACTCCGCAACTCCTCCGCGTCAGTCCCACGCCGAGCGAGCTCAATCGGCCGTGGCGTCCGCCTTCACAAGCCGGCGGACCTGCACCACGTAAAGGATTCCTGCCCACCAATAGAGGGTTGTACCCCATCCGGCGAACGCCCATCCGAAAACTGACCCCATCCAGGCCAACCAACCCGTACCGTCACTGAGCAACAGCAGGGGGAAGGCGTACATCAGGTTGAAGGTCGCGGCCTTGCCGAGGAAGTTGACCTGCGGCGGCGGATAGCCGTGTCGGCGCAGGATCCAGACCATCACCAGCAGCATCAGCTCACGGGCCACCAGGGCCCCGGTGAGCCACAGCGGCAGAATGTCTCGATAAGTCAGGCCGAAGAGCGTGGAGAGGATGTACAGCCGGTCCGCGGCCGGATCCAGCAGCCTGCCGAGGTTGCTGATCTGATTCCAGCGCCGCGCCAGCTTGCCGTCGAGGTAGTCACTGACCCCGCTGAGCATGAGCACGGCCAGTGCCCAGCCGTCGTGCTTCTCCAGAATCAGCCAGAGGAACAGGGGCACGCCGGCGAGGCGAGCCATGCTCAGGATGTTCGGAATGGTGAAAATTCGGTCCGTCTGAACCCGAGTCTCCTGGACCTCCACCCGGGGGCCTCCACTGTTGAACGTACGAACGATGCTTCATGACCCTACAGGACCCCGCAGCGGCCCAGAACGCAGAAAAGCCCCGCACCAGAAGGTGCGGGGCTTTCCCACAATGATTGTTCGGCGGCGTCCTACTCTCCCACAGGGTCCCCCCTGCAGTACCATCGGCGCTGAAAGGCTTAGCTTCC
>NZ_JBIASZ010000012.1:0-296373 GCF_042891345.1 Streptomyces sp. NPDC001903 | reverse complement strand
CGTGTACTGGACGTACTCGGGATTTCGTCCGGTGCGCCGAGAGCGCGTGCCGGGCGCCGCGGGGCAGGCGGGACTTTGCGGACACCCCCTAGGCCCCGACGGCGTCGGCCCGTGCCGTTCCCAGCGCGGGGAAGACGTACACCGTGTGTGCGAACGCGCGCCCGTGGAACCGGACGCCGGTCAGCGCGCGAGTACGTGGCCGTCGTGGGGGCGGTGATCGCGGGAGCGGCGCAGGTCGGTGGTGACGTAGGTGCGTTGCAGCCATCGGTCTGCTCCGTCGTAACGGGGCTGGAAGGCGGTGCGGCCGTGGACGGTGACGCGGTTGTCGATGATGACCAGCTCGCCCGGATTCAGGCGCAGGGTGCGCGCGGTCGCCTCGCAGGCGCGGCCGAATTCGGTCAGCGCCGCAGCGGCCCGGGGGGTGAGCGGGGTGGTGACGAGTTGGGCCATCCGTATGTCCGGATCCTCGACCGCTCCCGACAGCACCGGTCGGGGCTCGACGTCGGGCTCGCCCGCTGCAGCGTCGGGGCTGAAGGAAGGCGGTGGTGTGGTGATGAACTCCGAAGCGAACAGGGTCTGACGACTGGCGGGGGTGAGGAGCGGCAGGGCTTGGCGGATGCCGGCGACGCGCATGCCGGCGATCCGGTCGTGGTCGGCGCGCAGACACAGGAAGACCACATAGTCGGGTGGGTGGGGGTGGAATCCGTTCTCGGTGTGGAAGGACAGCGGAACCGATCCGGCGTTGCCGTGGAAGCTCTCCTGCCCCGGCACGGGCACGACGTCCTGCACGAGGGCGCCGGACTTCTCGGCCCGGTAGGCGAGCGGCTCGCCGAGCCCGCAGGCCACCATGGTGAGCACCGCGGCCGAAAGGGTGGCCCGGCGCTGGACCGAGCCGGATACGGACGGTGTCGCGGGCAGGACCGCCTGACCGATGGGCAGGCCACCGATCACCAAGGTGCCGTGCGGGCCGGAATGCCGTCGGAATCGGCGCACCCCGCGGCGCAGCGGGAACGGAAGGTGCTCCCAGGCGTCCCGTGCGTGGGCCACCCACTCGGGGTCGTCGACCTGGTCGGGCTCGCCAGTGCAGAGGGTGCGGGCCAGCCGCTCGCACGCGCCGGCATCGGCCGGGTCAAGTGCCCAGTCGGCGGCGCCGGCAGAGCATGGGGTGGTGCCGGGCGTCGTCTCGGGCATCAGGGTCTCCTGCCGGAGGTGTGGGCGGCGGACAGGAACGGTTCACGAGTGGCGCAGCCCGGCCACGGCGTCGGCGACGTAGTGGTCCCCGAACCGGATCAGGGAGGCGTACTGGGCTGCGCGGCGATGGCGCATGTGCCTTAGTTCGGCGACGGCGTTGTCGGGGCCGTCCGGTCGCTGAGCGATGGAACGATGCAGATGCACCATCGAGTAGGCGAGCGTGACGTGCCGTTCAGCGTCCACGATGTCCGCTTCCAGGAGCGCGCCCCGTGCCTCGGCCAGCTCCGGGGCACGGGCCGCCAACTGCTCGTAGGAGTCCGGAACCACGGACAACAGGTCCTTCATCGCGGCCCGGAACAGCTTGTATCCGCGATGCTGGCGCCCGCTCAGCGGGACGTCCACCGACGGCGGCGCCATGGTGTGGCGTATCGCTGCCATGTAGTAGTCGGCCGGGACCGTACTCGCGTGGGTCATGGCCGCCGGGAAGCCCCGCACGTACGCCGTGGCATCCGCCAGCCGCGACAGGGCGGCATCGCCGTCGCCGTGCCGTACGTGGCGGGTGGCGTCGGCCACGGCGACCGCGGCGCAGATGTTGAACAGGACATGGACCTGGTGCCCGATGAGCCACCGGGCGCTCCACACGCTCTCCATCGACGCCCCCGCAGCAGGTTCGGGGACGGCCACCGGCGGTATGGAGTCCGGGTCGGCGCCCGGCGCTGCGCCGGTGAGGTCGAGCACCGCCTGCCGCATCCCGGTCGCCTCCAGAGCCAGATCGGAGCCCGACAGCGGAGCCTCACACAGGTCTTCCAGACCGCGGTGGACGACCATGACACCGTGCAGGGCGGCCTGCTGATCCGACAGTTCCCCTTCACGGACCCGGAAGAACGATTGGCTGATCGACTCCGCCGGCAGACCCTCACCGATCACGGCCGGGGCCAGAGCCGACAGCGCGGCCACCAACTCACGGGCAGCCGCCGCGGCCTGCCGCAGGGCGAGCGTCCGCTCGACGGGTCTGGCATGGGTCGCCAACCCGCCCAGCACACGCGCGGTGCGCTTTGCCTCGGCATCGACCCGCGCGCCGAGCGCGGGGACCGACCGCCCGCCTCGGGGTTCACGGAAGACAGCGACAGCGGGATGACCGGCAACCGGCGATAAGCCCATGGTTGAAGTACTTCGCCAAGAACGCTCCACGCGAAACCCGATCGGCAAGAACGTTCCTGTGCGGTGTGCGGTTCCGCGCCTGATGCGTCCGGCGGGCGCCGTCCGCCGGGCGGGTCGGCTTGGCGACCTCGCCGGCCCGCCCGGTCAGACTTCGCCGCAGCTCAGCGCGTTGGTTCATAGGCGAGCACGCCGGCGGCGTCGGCGGGGGACCGGTCGGGTAGGGAGTCGGACACGGCGTCCTCCTCCACGGTGCTCTGGCGCGGAACGAAGAGGGTCACCAGCGCGCCGAGTACGGCGACGCCGGCGAAGGCGTAGAACGCGTGGTGCGGCGAGACCCCGGCGCTGATGAGGGCGCCGCCGACGAGCGGCCCGCCGATCCCGCCGAGCCGGCCGAACCCGGCACACCAGGCCACTCCGGCAGCTCGGGCCTGCGTGTCGTAGTAGTTCGCGACGAAGCCGTACACCAGGACCTGCGTGCCGATCGTGCCGATTCCGGCCACCGCGACCAGAGCCAGCAGAGCACCGAGGGGCAGCCCCAGGGTGAGAAGCGTGAGGGAGACGGCGGCCAGCACGAACGTCGACGTGATCACGCGCTGCGGTCCGGTCCGGTCGGCGGTACGGGATGCGAGCACCCCACCGATGATCGCCCCGCCGTTCAGGGCGAGCAGGAAGACCAGCGCGTACGACTTGTCGAAGCCGCTCCGCCCCATGATTTCGGGCAGCCACGTGTTCAGGGCGTACGTGAGCAGAAGACCGGAGCAGCTCATCAGGCCGAGCAGCACCGTGGGCAGGGCGTAGCGGCGGCTCGCCAGAGCTGCGAAACCGACCTTCTTGTCCTCCACTGCCCGTGTCGGCCCGCTCAGGGGGACTCCGATGCGCTCGGCGAGCAGGTGGGCCCGCTCGGTCTGCCCGCGCGCCAGCAGCCACTTCGGAGACTCGGGCAGGTGCAGCAGGGTGACCGGCAGGAGTACCAGGAGGGGGGCGGCACCGAAGAGGAACAGGGTGCGCCAGCTGTCCCCGCCGGACGTGAGGAGGGCCATGATCGACGCGAGGACACCGCCGACGGGCACGCCGCTGTAGACGATGGCGTTGTAGACGTTGCGGCGGTGGGGCGGTGCGAACTCCGCGATCAGCGGGGCGGCGGTGGCCACCAGGGCGCCCACCCCGATGCCGGTGAGGAACCGCAGGACGCCGAACACGGTGATGCTCGTGGCGAATGCGCTCAGCCCCATGGCGACGGAGAACCAGATGATCCCCGCGATCATGATGCGCCGCCGCCCGATGTGGTCGCCGACCGCTCCGGCGGTCAGTGCGCCGACCATGACGCCCATGAGCGCATAGGAGCCGAGTGCGCCGGCCTGGGCGACGGAGAGGTGGCCGATCTGACTCGGGTCGCGCAGGAAATCGGGCACCACGGTTCCGTAGACGACCAGGTCGTAGCCGTCGAAGACCAGCGTGATGGTGCAGATGGCGACGATCCAGCGCAGTGTCGTGCGGTGCTGGCGGCTGATCCTTGCGTGCTGTGAGGTGTTCATGGGGGGCCTCAGTTGTGTGAGCGGACGGATTTGCTTCCGCCGGCCAGGCGAACAGGGCGAACAGGGGAGCCGGGCGCCGTATGAACGTACGTCCGATGCATCGCCGTCGAGGCCGGTGATTTCGACATCGGTCAGGTTGCGGCGGCGGAAACCCCCGGCGGGGGGTGGCCTCCGGGCGCCCGCCGGAGCATGAGGGGACGGCACCGGGGTAGGCGCGAGGGGCAACGGCACGTTTGAGGGAGGCGTCATGCCGGATGCCAGCGGTGCAGGACGGGGCGAGACCGCGGAGGAGCGCGCGGATCGGCAGTGGCAGGAGCTCATCCAGGAGATCCGCGTCGCCCAGACCGGCGTTCAGATCCTCTTCGGATTCCTGCTCACAGTGGTTTTCACCCCCACCTTCCACGGACTGTCGAAGACCGACCAGACGATCTACATCGTGACCGTCGTGCTGGGCGCGCTCGCGACGGGCGCGCTCATCGGGCCGGTCGCCTTCCACCGCATCGTCTCGGGCCGGCGGATCAAACCCGAGGCGGTCGTGTGGGCCGCGCGCCTGACCTTCACGGGCCTGATCCTGCTGCTGGCCACCTGTACCGCGGCGCTACTGCTCGTGCTGCGGGTCGCGACGCACAACGCTCTCGTCCCGTGGCTCGTTGGTGGCGTACTGGCCTGGTACCTGGGCTGTTGGTTCGCGCTGCCGCTGTGGGCGCGGGTCCGCTACACCACCGAGGACTGACACGCCGGGCGTCGTCGGTGGGCGGGGCCGTCGGGCGCGAGGCGTGGGTCAGCTCCGTTACGAGCGCTGCCGGTGGGCCAGTGCGGCTTCCACATCGGTGTGGACCGGGAAGAGCCGGTCCGCTCCCGTGATGTGGAACATGCGTGAGACCGGGGGGTGCAGGCCGACGAGTTCGAGGCTCGTACCCGTCTCCTGGACCGCGAGGCGGCAGCTCAACAACAGGTTGAGTCCTGTGGAGTCGCAGAAATCCAGGCCGCTCAGATCGACCAGCAGTCGTCCTCCGTCCCGCTGGGCGGCGTCCAGAGCCTGCCGCAGGGGCTCGACGGTGTCGTGGTCGAGTTCCCCCGCCGTGATCAGAACCGTGGCCTCCGGAAGGGACTTCGCCTCGACGGTGAAACGCTCTCTGCCTCTGCTCGACGTCGGCATTACGCACACACCCTCTCGCCGTGCCCGGTCACATGAACCGCCGGGGTCGTCATGGCTTCCCCCGTCCGAGTTCTTCGGGGCGCACTGCGTCTACCCGGGCGCCGGCCGTGCAAGCGCGTGTGCCCGGTGCGGCGGATCACGGGTCGTCCGGCACGTGGATGTCCAGTACGCAGATGTCGTCGCGGTTGCCCGGGCGCAGCGCGGCGAGCGACCGTGCGAGGGTTTCCCCGCGCCCCTCACGCAGGAGACGCAGGGTGGCCGCGGCGAGCCAGTCGAGCCCGACGTCCAGGCTCTCGCCCGGTTTCTCCACGAGCCCGTCGGTGTAGAACAGCAGGCGGTCGCCCGGTACCAGGTCGATGACCGCTTGCCCGTACGAAGTCCCGAAGGTGGCGCCCAGCAGGGCGCCCCGCGGCTGTTCGAGGAAGGCCGCGCGGTCTCCGCGGACCAGCAAGGGGGGCAGGTGGCCCGCCCGGCCCCAGGTCAGACGCCGGTCCCAGGGCTGGTACCGGGCCATGACCATGGTGGCCGTGGCGCTCCCGGACGGGTCCGACGCGGTGTGGAGCAGCAGGGTGTTGAGGCGCTGCAGAACGTCGGGCAGAGGGGAGCCGGTGATCGTCATGCCCTTGGCGGTGAACCGCAGCTGGGCCATCGTGCCGACGGCGGCCAGACCATGACCGGCCACGTCCCCCACCACGAACAGGGCGCTGCCGTCGGGCAGTTCGATGGCGCTGTACCAGTCGCCGCTGACGTTGATGCCCCGGTCCGCCGGAACGTAGGCGACGTCGATGCACAGACCGGCCAGTTCCATCGACTGCTCGGGAATCGGCAGCAGGGTCTCCTGGAGGCGTGCGGCGAGTGCCCGTTCGGCCTGGAGCATGCCGCGCTGGAGCAGGACGGCGCGTTCGCTCTCGAGCAGGGCGAGTTCGGCGCCGCGCTGTGCGCTGAGGTCCTGGAAGTAGCCGTGTACCTCCACCGGGGTGCCGTCGGCGTCGGTCCGGGCCTCGGCCACGAACCGCAGGTGTCGCACGCTGTGCGCGGTGGCGATCCGGAAGGGCTGGTCGACGGCCTCCCCGTCCACCAGCAGCCGCTGCAGGGCCGCGCTCACCATCGGAAGATCGTCGGGCAGGAGGTGCTGCGGCAGCTCCTCCCATGTCATCGGCCCGTCCCGAGGGTCGCGGCCGAAGAGGGTGTACAGCTCATCGGACCAGGTGACGTCCCCCGTCACCAGGTTCCAGTCCGCCCAGCCCAGGGTGCCCAGCCGCTGGATGTCGGCCAGTCGGCGCGCCTCGCGCTCGCTCGTGTCGTGGCTGACCCACGACACGAGCAGGCGGTCTCCCAGCCGGGATGCCCGCACCGAGTAGA
Source organism: Streptomyces sp. NPDC001903 (assembly GCF_042891345.1). Lineage (NCBI taxonomy): Bacteria > Bacillati > Actinomycetota > Actinomycetes > Kitasatosporales > Streptomycetaceae > Streptomyces > Streptomyces sp. NPDC001903. The sequence goes on along the minus strand of NZ_JBIASZ010000012.1, from coordinate 289,965 downwards.
CGGACTGCCGCGGGATGCCGGCGACCACCTCTTCGTAGGTGAACGGTTCTCCCACGTACCCGGTCCCCGTGGTGAGGGTCTCCAGATAGCCCTCCCACAGGGCGGTGCCCACCACGGTCGGGTAGGCCTCCAGGATCCGGCGGCCCACGAGCTCCTTGCCGCGCCGCCCGGCCACGTCCACCGACTCGGGCGCCGCCGCGTCGATGCGGTAGTCCTCCACCTCGCCCGCTTTCGAGCGCAGCGGGGTGAGCAGGATGGCGGGTCCGGCCAGTGCGTCCAGCATCCGCTGGACGGACGTCACGTCCACGCCGCCCTGAGCCCCGCCGGCGCCGGGGGCATCGGCGGCATCGGCGTCGCGTGGCCGCTCCGGCAACCCCAGCGGGACCGCGCACAACCGGGCCGCCTGCCGCAGCAGCGCCCGGGTGGCCGCCGCGAAGGGCCCGGGCCGCGTCCGCATGAAGCCGATGGCGGCCGTCGGGGTCCCGTTCGCGGGTACGGGGAGCCAGGCGCGCGAGGGCCACCGCTGCGGCGGCTCCCCGATGAGCAGGTAGCGGCGGGCGTCCTCGGCCGGGTCCTCCAGCCATAGGGCGCGCCCCCCGGCGATGGCTTCGTGGGCGGCGATGCCACTGAGCGGGGGTACGTGGTGCCACTGCTCGGCCAGCTCCTCGTCGATGCCGGCCCGACCGGTCAGCTCCAGGCTCCCCGCGGCGGTCAGCGAGTAGATCATCACCGCGTCCACCCCGGAGTCCGTGCCGAGCACGGTCCGGAGCAGCTCCGCGACGTCATCGCCGCAGTGGGCCGTCGTCAGGCGATCGGCGAGCCGGGCCAGGAGCGGGCGCAGCGCGGCGCCGCCCACGAGGGGGCCTCCGGCACCGGGGGCGGTGGCGGGGGCGGCAGGCTCGTTCCCCGAGAGCGGGGTGGCGGGCGGGTCGGGAGCCGGGTCGGCGGGCGCAGGCGCAGGCCAGGGCGGCGGGCGCGAGCGCAGCCGCCCCAGCAGGATCCAGCACTCCTCCAGCAGGGTGTGGCCCCGCTCGGCGGCGCGGCCGAGCAGCATTTCGTAGGCCGTGTCGGCAGATACGCCCGCCTGGGCCATCAGGACGCCCTTGGCCCGCTCGACGACGGCCGTGGTCGCGGCAACGCCTTCCAGGTCCACGATTTCCGATCGCAGCCTGGCCACCACCTTGGCGAGCGCCAGCACCTCGGGTGCGGCGCGTTCACCCGCGGCATCGCCCTTCACCCCCTGAGCATGCCACGTCCGTCCCCGGTGCGGCGCGCGCACGTCGGGTACGAACCTCAGTCGTCGCCCGGCGCCCAGAACGCGTCCAGGCGCGCAGTGCCCGAGTCGGCCTCTTCCCAGTCGCCCGCCATGGTCAGGACGGCGTAGGCCGATTTGGGGAAGCCGGAGTGCACGCGCTGCGCGAGCTGCTCCGGACCGTCGCCGCACAGACGCGTCACCAGCTCGCGGACACCCGGGTTGTGTCCCACCACGACGAGTCCGGTCAGCCCGGAGGAGGTCCCCGCCACGAGACGGAGCAGGTCGTCGGTATCGGCGTGGTAGAGCCGGTCCTCGTAGACCGTCGTCGGGGGCGCCGACAGCTCCGGCAGCATCAGCTGCCACGTCTGTCGGGTGCGCAGCGCCGGAGAACACAGGGCCAGGTCGATCCCGACGCCGGATCGCGCGAGTCGGCGCCCGGCCTGTGCGGCATCATGACGCCCCCGGTCGACGAGCTCCCGGTCGATGTCGTCCTTGATGTGCTTGGGTACGGCCTTGGCATGCCGAACCACCACGATCCGACGCTTCTTCTGCGCCATTTCCCCACCTCCTGGGGCGGTCCTCGGCGGTGGCGGGCCGGAGCGGGCACAGGCGGTTCCCGGTTCCGGTTACGGTTCCGGATTCCGGCTCCGGTTCACGCGGCCCGTGACCGGAGCGTCAGGTGCACGTCCTTCTCCTGGTCGCCGGCGGCCGTACCCTGCCCGTCGATGGCGAAGTCCGCTCCGAGGCGTGCGAGCAGCCGGTCCACGGCCACGTAGCCGCCCTGCGCTTCCACGGTCACCGGCCGGCCGAGGCGCACCGGCCCGGCCGCGGCGCCCGCGTACGGTTCCGCCGCACGGACGTCCGTGTCGAACACGGACGTCCACACCGTGTGCGCGGCGCCGCCCGCACCCGTCTCTTGTGTTTGGGCCGAGGGGAACGCTTCGCCCAGGACGGCGAGAACGGTCAGCGCGTCGGCCTCGGCGCAGTCGCCGAGGACGACCGTGACTTCCGAGCCGGTCATCACGGATTCCTTTCAGAGGGCAACCACAATGCCGTACGCGAGGAAGAACAGGGCGACGATCACCGCGAGCGCGATGATCAGCGTGAGGGGCCCCATGCCCCAGCCACGCACGATCGGGCGGTACGGCCCGGTGGCGGGGCCGGTGCCGGATTCGGCGGCCGGCGTCTCGCCGGGCGGGACCAGCACTCGGCTCTGGAGGCCGGGGGCGGCACGGGAACGGGGATCAGGAGTGTTGGTTTCCATGCGGGGCGTCTCCCCGGGATCGCGTCCACCATGCGTGCCGGGCGAGCCGGTCACCGGGAGTGGAGGCGGCGTTACGCGGCGTGGGCCCCAGCCTCGTCGTGGGCGCCGCCGGGCCGCGACCTCTCGCAGCGCGATCGCGGGGCGGATTCACTCCCGGTTTTGCACGCGGTGGCAGCGGGGGGGGGGAATCCGCTCCTCAGTGATGCTTCCTGCCACGCCATAAGAGGAACGCGGCCACACCGACGGCCGCGATCAGCAGGGCACTCAGGGGGAGCATCGACGGCACCGCCGCCACGGCGCCGCCCGCCGGGGGAAGGCCGCCTCCGGACGAGCCGGTCAGCTGGTCGGTGATGAGGGCCGCCTTTCGGCGGGTCGGCTGGCTGATCCGCGTGGTGTTCTTCTCCACCATGGCCCTGGCATCCTCTCGTCAGCGGCCCGGCTGGTCGCCGCGCCGGATTTCTGCTCTGTCCCATGCGTCTACCCCTCCCGCCGCCGCTCACCGAACGTGCGCACGCCGTGCCATACGTACGAGGCGGCATGGCCGAGGGAGGGAGGGCAGGTGCGAGGCATCTGACGGATCGGTCCACGGGCGGCGACATGCGAAGCGGTCCGCCTGGCAGCGTCCCTAGTGAGCGGTCGACGGGACCACGAGCTCGAGGAGAACTGCATAAGGAGCAGCTGGAGTTCGCCACGAAACCCGTCACCGAGACGGGCGAGCTCCAATCAGATCGTGACCGGGCCGTTGGCTGTGGCGAACTCGACCGAGACCAGGCCGGGTTCCTCGTCCTCGACCCAGGTGACGTCGATCTGGTCGAGGGGGTGGTCGGCCGGTTCGCCGAGGAATTCGGCGATGGAGGCGGCGTCGCCGGCGATGGAGACCCCGTGGATGGTGGTGGAGGTGCGAGGGTCGGCGCTCGGGCGCTCCTCGGTCGGTACCAACCACTGCAGGAAGTAGGGCAGTTGCGGGTCGTCCAGCAGTTCCAGCAGGCCGATCTGCTTCCACCTCAGGTCGAACCCGTCGGGGCGGACACGGTGGCCCTCGGCCGAGGTGCGGCCGAGGCGGGCCTCGACGGGGGCGATGTCGTCGACGGAGACCACCCAACCGAGCCAGCCGCCGCCCTCGGCGGCGCGGCGCGCGACCGCCTGGCCGAAGGGTGCGCGGTCGGCGGCGGGGTGGTCGAGTGTGGTGACGACCTCGACGTAGGTGCCGCCGCTCAGCGGGAGGATGAAATTGCGGGTGCCGAATCGCGGGTGCACGCCACCGTCGACGAACCCGGCGCCGAGGGCCGATCCGATCCACTGGACGGTCGAGACGAAGCTGTCGCGGGCCACCGCATAGGACACGTGATCAAGTCGCACCGCGCCATCATCACCCGACAACCCGCACAAATCCCGACGCCACGCCCGCCGCCCCGGCCGCGTCCGCCGTGGATTCAAGAGACGGGCTCTAGCCGGTCCGGCGGCGGGGGCGGGCAGTCATCGGGTGTGGCGGTGCCGGCCGTGCTTGTGCGGTTCGCTGGTCGTCAGCAGCACGAGGGCCAGCCCGAGAGGCAGCAGGAACAGCAGCAACAGAGTCATGCAACCGCGTGTGCCCACTCGGGAGCCGTCGACACCGGGCCGACCGGCATCCGCAGGACGTCTCCCCGGCCGGTGCCCCGGCCCTGGGGCGCAGGGGAGTGACTGGTGAGGCGGGGGTATAAGCGGGGTGTGAGCGAGCAGGGGCGCGGCCTGGAACCGCAAGAAGCGCTGCTGATCGGCTTGAGCGTGGACGCGAGCCGGCCGGAGCAGCCGGTGCTCCTCGACGGGGCCGGCGAACCGATACAGACCTGGCGGGAGAACTACCCGTACGACCGCAAGATCCGGCGGGCCGAGTACGAGCGTGCCAAGCGGATCCTGCAGATCGAGCTGCTCAAGCTGCAGCGCTGGGTCAAGGACACCGGAGCGCGTGTGGTGGTGATATGCGAAGGCCGCGACGCGGCGGGCAAGGGTGGCACCATCCAGCGTTTCACCGAGCGTCTCAACCCTCGCGGAGCCCGCATCGTGGCGCTCGACAAACCGGACCAGCGCGAATCGGGCCAGTGGTACTTCCAGCGCTACGTCGCGCACCTCCCCAACCGCGGAGAGACCGTCTTCTTCGACCGCTCCTGGTACAACCGCGCCGGCGTGGAGAAGGTCATGGGCTTTTGCACCGAGGAGGAATGCCACCGCTTCCTGCACCAGTGCCCCACCTTCGAGGCCATGCTCGTCGAGGACGGCGTACTGCTGATCAAGTTCTGGTTCTCGGTGTCCCGAGCCGAGCAGCGCACCCGCTTCGCGATCCGTCAGGTCGATCCCGTGCGGCAGTGGAAGCTTTCTCCCACCGACCTGGCGTCGCTGGACCTGTGGGACGCCTACACCACCGCCAAGGTCGAGATGTTCCGGGCCACCGACACCGCCCATGCGCCCTGGACCGTCGTCAAGAGCAACGACAAGCGTCGCGCCCGGCTGGAGGCCATCCGCAGTCTGCTGTGGCAGATCGACTACGCCAGCAGGGACGAAGAGGCGGTCGCCCGCCCCGACCCTCTGATCGTCGGAGCCGCGGACACCCTCTTGGAGGCCGGCGAGGATCCGGCCGGTCTCTCACCCACCCCACTGGGCGGCCGACCGACAGGCCCCGGCCACCACCCTCCGAGGGACCTGCCTCCGGCCTGATACGGGGCCTCAGTCCGTGGGCTCCTGAGGCGCGGGGTTCTCGGTCTTGTGCTCATTCCCGGTCTTCGGTTCGTTCTCCTCACCCTCCGAACCCTTGACCGTCCGCAGGCCGGGCGCCGGAGGGTCCAGAGGGGGGAGGTCCGGAGTGATGGCGTCTTCACCCTCGGGAACCTTGGGGGGCAGCTCCGGTTCGGGTGTCCGGGGCGCATGGGCTTCTCGTTCATCAGTCATGTGGCCCACCTGCCCCTCATTCAGGTCCGGACACCTCCGTGGGCGGACAGGGGGCGCTACAGCGTGGGAAGGTCGGCCGGTGCTCCATCCCTGGTTCCGGTCCTGGGCCGGAAGGGCCAAGCGGCTGACGAATGCTTGGCCGTCGGTGCCGCCCGGGAACCGGTAGTGGTGGTGGCGCGATTCGCGCGTCAGCGCGCACGAAAGGAACAGCAGAATATGACTGACTTCGCCCAGGTGTCGGACGGGCCCATCAGCCGTGGTGCCGATGCCGAGTTCGTCGACGCGACCAATCTCTTCGTCTCGGGTGGCGGCCTGGCGGGCATCGAGCAGCTCGCCCGGTCGGGAGTCGGCGACCCGATCACGGAGGAGATGAAGGCAAGCGCAATCGGGGTCGTGCGACTGTTCGGCGGCATCGGCTAGTCGTTCCGCCCTCCCCTTCCCCTTCCCCTTCCCCTCGCCTTCCGCCGGGCGTGGTCGGGCGTTCCCCATGAAGCCCGCGACGACGGCACCAGGGCGGCCGGCCGAGCTCCCGGAGTCCGTGCGCATCGGTCATTGGGCACTCGCCGCGGGCCGGACCACGATCTCGTTGACGTCGACCCGCTCCGGCTGGGAGACGGCGTACGAGATGGCCCCGGCGACGGCGGAGGCGGGCAGCGCCTCCGCCCGGTAGGCCTTCATGGCTTCCCTGGCGGCGGGGTCGCCGATGGAGTCGGCGAGCTCGGACTCGGTCACGCCCGGGGAGACGAGAGTGACGCGGATGCTGCCGTCCCGGGACTCCTGGCGGAGCCCCTCGGAGATCGCGCGGACGGCGAACTGGCCGGCGCAGTAGACGGCGGCCGTCGGGACGACCTCGTACGCGCCGACGGAGGCGATGTTCACGAAGTGCCCGCCGCCCTGGGCGCGCATGACGGGCAGGGCGGCGGCGATCCCGTACAAGACACCGCGCACGTTCACGTCGATCATCCGGTCCCATTCCTCCACCCGCAGCGCGTCCAGCGGCGAGAGCGGCATCACGCCCGCGTTGTTGACCATCACGTCCACGCGGCCGTAGCGCTCGCGGGCCGCGGAGACGAAGGCGCTCACATCGGCGGCGTCCGTGACGTCCAGCCGGCGGAAGTCTGCGGCACCGCCGGCGGCGGTGATCTCGCGGGTCAGCGCTTCGAGGCGGCCGGTTCGGCGCGCGCCGAGGAACACCTGGTGCCCGTCGGCGGCGAGCCGGCGGGCGGTCGCCTCCCCGATGCCGCTGCTCGCTCCGGTGATCGCCACGACCTTGGCTGCGTCTGTCATTCCTGTTTTCCTCTCAGCGGAGCAGGGGGTAAATGTCGGCGGACTCAGGAGAGTTCGCCCCGCTCACACCGCCGAGTCTGGGCAGGCCGCGGCACACCGGCCAGGGCGGGTGCTGCCTGGGTGCACCGCACCCAGGCAGCACCTCGCCGCCATCGCCTAGCCTGAATGCATGCCCGACAACCAGCTGGGAGAATTCCTCCGCGCCCGCCGAGCGGGCGTGCGCCCGAGAGACGTCGGCATGCCCGACCACGGCGTGCGCAGGGTCGCCGGACTGCGCCGGGAGGAGGTCGCGGTCTTGGCCGGTGTGAACGCGGACTACTACACGCGCCTGGAACAGGGACGTGAACGCCACCCCTCGGCCCAGGTGCTCGACGCCCTCGGCCGCGCCCTGCGCCTGGACCCCGACGCCTGCGCGCACCTGCACCAACTGGCCGGGACCGCATCGCCCGTCCCGCTCACGCCCACTGCCCCGGACCACATCAGCCCCGCCCTGCGCCAACTGCTCGACGGCTACCCGGGCGCCCCGGCGTTCGTCATCAACCGGGCGCTGGACATCCTCGCGGCGAACGCCCTCGCCCGGGCCCTGTACTCGCCCTTCGAGCCGGCGGACAACCTCGCCCGCATGGTCTTCCTCGACCCGGCGGGACGGCATTTCCACGCCCGGTGGGGCTACACGGCGCAAACCGTCGTGGCCCACCTGCGCCAGGCGGCCGGCCTCGAGCCCGACAGCCCGCGCCTGCGCAGCCTCGTCCGCGACCTCACCGAGCACAGTGCGGACTTCACCCGCCTGTGGAACGCCCATGCCGTGCGGGGCAAGACCTCGGATGCCAAGGACTTCCTCCACCCCGACGTCGGCCCCCTGACCCTCACCTACCAGGCCTTCGACGTACGTGAGGCACCGGGCCAGCAACTCGTCGTCTACCAGGCCGAACCCGCCACCCCCAGCGCCCAGGCGCTCACCCTCCTCGGAACCCTCCACGCCACCGCGCAATGGTGTTGAGGAGCGTCAGACGGGTTCGCTCCAGCAGCGTCGAGTCACCCGCGGCAGAGTGGCCAACTCACGCGAAGGTCACCTGCATCCCGCCCTCGACCAGGACTTCGAGCACCAGGGCGACCAGGTCGTACCTCTCGCCCGCCGGCGTCAGCACCTGCGACAGATGCTGGCGCGCGATCGCAGCGTCCTGCCAGACCAGGGTTGCGGGGGCGGTGCAGCCGAAGTTGCCGCGCAGGCAGTCCACGAGGGCGTCCAGGCAGCCGCCGCCTGGCCCGTTGACGGCCTCGCCGAGTGCCAGGTAGAAGCCGGGTTCGTCGGTGATGTGCCGACCGTCCAGCTCGTACGGGTGGCCGGCCTCCCGGTCCTGGCGTTCGAGGCGACAGCCCCGTTCCCGGACGAGATCGAGCCAGGCCCCGCGCCGGCGAGTCTCGAGGCCGGTCCAGGCGCCGGGGCCGCCCGGCGGGCCGGCGAGCCAGCGCTCCCAGACGGGCCGGGCGTATCCCGGTACGGGGGCGAGGTCGGTGTCGAGCTCCAGATCGATCAGGTCGGGCCTGCGGGAGGAAGTGCGCCACGTACGGACTTTCGGCCGCAGCAGCCGGTCGGTGAGCGGCTCGCCCCGGTCGTCCCGTATCTCCAGCCAGGCCTCCTCCAGGTCCAGCGCGCGGCGGGTGCCCCTCGCCAGTGCCCGCCGCAGCCGATCACCCGGCGCGAGCCCCCGCAGGACGAGCGGAGGCTCTGCCTGCTCGGGCGGCAGGACGCGGGCGAACTCCCCGCAGGAGCCCAGCCACCGGTACCCGTCGTGCAGCCGGACGGGAGCCCGGTATCCCTCGGGCGGTCCTTGGCGGTCGTCCAGACCGGTGAGCAGGACCCGGTACCGTCCGAGGCTCTCCGCGTCCTCCAGTAGCCAGGGACCGAGCGTCCTGTCCTCGGGCACCAGCCACACCCGACTGCCCACCCAGCCGCGCACCTCGGCTCCGTCCGGAACCCAGCCGAACAGTTCGTACGTTCCGCGCAGGGATTCCCGGAACAATCCCTCCGCCTCGTCGCAGACGCCCCAGACATGGCCGCTGCCCGTGTCCGTCAGCGAGTACCGTCCCTGCCGGTGATGCTCTTTGTCGACATGCACGGTGGGAATCATGCACAGACCGGGTGGAGCCGGTGAACCCCCTTTTGTCGTCGGTCGGGGTGCCTCGAGGCCGAGCGCCGGGTGGAACCGCCGAGGGTTCTGCGTGACCTTCGACGCCGTCACGCCGCCTCTTCACAGGCAGTCGCAGCCTGTGCCGTAGACGAGCAGGAAGAGGGCCGTCCCCGCGACGAGGGTGAAGCCGGCCGTGGTCACGGCCGCGAGGCCCCGGCCGCGCCCCTTCGCGGGGGCGCGGTAGCTCCGCCAAGCGCCGTGGGCAAGGAAGAGGCTTGCCAGTCCGGCCGCCGCGATCGTCAGTCGTGGGCTGAAGGTCCAGCTCAGGTAGGCGACCGCGGCCAGTCCGGCGAGCAGGGCGCAGGCGAGCAGGCTGAGGATCGCCTCGCCCACGACTTCTCCGACCGTCTCGATCAGGAATTCGCTTACGCCTTTCGCTGCCTTGCGGATCCCCATGGCACCCCTCCGCCCTCGCGTGCCCCCGGTACGGGGCCTGGTATGGAGGACCTGCGCCGCACCGGAATGGTTGCCGGTACTTCTCGGCCACGAGTACATCCAGCCCCCTGTCGTCGCCGACAGCCGCAGCGGCTTCGCCCGATCTCCAACGATCGTGCGTGGGAGACTCGGTGGTCAGGCCATCGAGGCACAGGGGGTCGCTTGCCATGTCGGACGCCACATCGCCGCCGGTCCATCTCGACAAGGTCGTGGAGGCACTTGCGGGGAACCCCGCTCTGCCGCCTGGGCTCGTGCGTCGCCTCTTCGCCTACCGCAAAGGGCTGGGCAGGGTGGCCAAGCGGCCGGACCTGAGCGACGACATGATCGCCGAGATCATTGCCACGGGTGCTCACTGGCTCACCCACTCGCTCGCCCTCAACCGCAGCCTCCCGCATGCCTTCCGGATGAGACTCGCCGAGCACCCGGATCCCTGCATACGCACGGCTGTTGCTGTTGCCGCGGGCGATGCGCCACGAGAGCTGTTCGAGCGGTTGCTCGACGACGCCGACCCGAAGGTACGCGAACAGCTGGCGCACAGCGATCACCTGTCGGCGGATCTGCGCGCCCGGCTGGCGGTTGATCCGGAGCCGAAGGTCAGGGCGACGCTTGCCCAATGGTGGACGCAGGCACCCGAACCGGTGCGCCGGCTCCTGCTGACGGATCCCGACGCCTCGGTACGCGCAGGTGCCTGTGCGACCTACTTTCGCCGGATTCCGCACCCGGTACCGCCGGCCGACCTGGTCCCGGCGCTGCTGGCCGACCCGGTCACGCGAGCCGGGGCGGTACGCCACTGCACGCTGGGCACCGATACCGCCCGATGGCTGGCCGACGATCCCGACGACGAGGTACGCAGGGAACTCGCGGAGCATCCCCACCTCCCGGCGGCGTTGCGCGACAAGCTCGCCGGAGATCCCGATCCGAGGGTCACCCTCCGTGTCTTCGCCCAGCAGGACACCCCGGCGGCGACCCGCGCCGCGATCCATACACAGATCCTGGCGGACGTACCTGCGCGGGACTGGCTCCTGAACCACCAAGACCTGGACGACGACGCCGTCGAACGCGAATTCATGGGCGAGATGGCGCGTGCGGAACTTCGAGGACTGCGCCTGCCGTGGGTGACCGCTGACCCCCTGCCCCACGTCGACTCGCCGTACGCCTGCTTCCGTGCATCGGCCGCGATGTCCGACCACCTCCCCGCACCGGCCGTGGGCCGGCTACTCGACGACGAGGAGAGCAGCGTCCGCACGACGATGGCCCTGCACGCGCGCGACCAGATCGATCCCACGATCGCCGAGCGCATCGACCGCGGCTACCGCCCGGACAAGAGGGTCCTGTGGCGCCCGGCCGACGACTTACCCCTCCCGGCGGACGTTCTTCGACGTCTGGCGACCGATCCCGACCCGAGGATGAGGCAGCTGGCCACGCGTGACCCCGACTTGCCGGTGGAATCCGTACGTCGTCTTGCGGCCGACGCCGATTACGCAGTGCGCCGCCTGGCAGCGACCCATTCCCGGCTTCCGGCGCAGGATCTGACGCGGCTGCTGGCCGATTCGTCCGAGTCCGTCGCGACCGCCGCAGCCGGAAACCCCAATCTGCCATCCGCGGACATGCACCGGATCCTTGCCCTGGCAGGCCTGTGATTCCGCATCGGAGGCGGGGTGCGGAGTGAGCGATGTGGTTCAAGCCTCTTCAAGGAGGGAGATGACCGTCTCGTAGCTCACGGTCCGGTCTCCCGTCGCTTCGATCGCAGTGATGATCCTGTTGATTTCGGCCGGGGAGAGGATGCCGGCCAGGCCAACGCGCAGCTGGCTGGTGTCGAAATGGGCGTCCATGTCGTGGTCGTAGAGCTCGGCCAGAGCTTCCTGTGTGGTGAGCCGTGCCATGGGTGTGTCCTTGGTAGTGGTACGAGGGAGACTGCCTGCTGAGCCAACCACGCTGGTGGTTCGGCATCGCGGTCGGGCGCGCGACGGCTTGGAGGAATGCTACTCACCACGTCATCCGCGACGCTTTCAGGTTGGCCAGTTGACCCGTCCGTTCTCGACCTGAAGCGCATCCGGAACCTCGGCTTCATGGAATCTGAGGGATCCGATCCCGACTGCGTCCTTCCCGGACGGGTGCGTTTGGTGGGCTCTTGTGGCCAGCCAGCAGAGCAGCTCGCCGACCTTCTCGAACTCGTCCGGGTGCATCTCCTGGCGTGACGTCAGCGACCAGCCCTTCCCGGGCAGGTCCGCGTGACCGGCCAGTGCCGAGCAGAGCTCGCCACCCACCCGTGAGGCGGCGCCGCGCCCGGCCAGTAGTGGATAGGGGTCGTCCTCGATCACGGGGATCCCCGAGTCGTCCACCACGACGAGGGGGAAGCCGGTGACGATGGACAGGGACTCCGGTTGTGGCCCGAGCCCCAGATGCCAGCTCAGCTCGGCGAGCTCGTTCTCGGAAATCTCGTCCCGCAGGTCGACGGCGATCCTCAACTCATACATGTCACTCACCCGGTGAACCCTATGGCCGGCCTCCGACAAGGCGAGCGGCGCCGGCAGGCGCGATGGCGGCCTGGGGCGTGGGTACTCACCCTTGACTGAGTACCCGTACCCCTGTGCAGGGTTCTACGGCCGTATTGGATGGAGACATGAACGCAACCGTCACCACCTCGACGCCTCCGGCCGACGCGCCCGCAGGAAGGGACCGCTCCCGCCTCTGGTCCGCGCTGTGCGCCGGTCTGTTCATCCCGGCATTCCTGGCGGCCGTTGTGGTGGTCTTGTCCTCGGAACGCGCGGGGCGCTGCCTGACGTATGGAGAGGGATGCCACCCGGCACTGCCCGGGGCGCTGTTCGTTTGGAGTGCCGGCGTCGGTGTAGTCGCGTGCATCGCCGCCCTGGCCACACCCGTCAGGCGCGTACGGCAGGTGGCGCTCGCCGCCCAGCTTCTCGCGGAGTGCACGGCGCTGCTGGTGATCCTCAGCTACGCGTGACCACCGGTCCCGTTCCCCGGCAACCGCTGCTCCGCCGGCCGCCGGCCCCGTATCCCGGCTGGGGGCACGGCCGGAGGTGACGGGCGTCGGCTTCCACATTGAAGTCGACGACGACGCACTGGAAACCTCCAGATTCGGTGACATCGTCAGGTGTCACGGGTTTCCCGGTGCCCGGTCATCGCTCTGTGGTGGATGCCTCCTCGCGGCCTACGGTCGGTGAGGGCCGGGTGCCGCGGGCCGGGGTGCCGTGGTGGTGAATGTCTGTCCGTGGAAATCACGGCCCTGCAAGACCGGGCCGTACTGCGTACCGCCACTGATCTCGTTGTGGATCGTGGTCTGGCCGCTCGAAGCGGGAACTGCCTGGATGAGCTCCCGCAGCTGTATCTCGGCAGTCTCCCGCTGGTCTACCGGCAGGGACTCGAGGAACATCTCGAAGCGGGTCTGCCACGAGATCCCCTGGCGCATCCTCACCTGTTCCACCGCATGCTGGTTCGCGCCGGCCAGGACATCAGCCGTCTGGTCCAGGCGCTCAAGCTCTGCCTGCTCCCGCGTGCTGTCGCCTCGGCCGAAGAAGCCGGCCACGCGACACCGCACCTCGGACCACGCATCCGACATCGCAGCCTGGACCACCGCGGTGCCACCTGCAGCAGCCAGTGTCGTCAGCGCTTCCGGCAACATTCGGTAACCTCCCATAGAAACAGGTCGTTTTGTCTCAACGACCGTATCGGGGAGCGTTGCACACCACAACGACCTCCCTACGCCATCAGCGTCCGCAGGGGTGAGCCGGTTCAAGCGACTCCGAGGAAGCCCGGGTCGGTGCCGTCGAGCTGAAGGCACGAGTCGCGATTCAGGCCCAGGAGTTCCGCCATGGGCACGGCCCGACGGCTGGTCGCCGACAGATCCTGACGGGCCTCGGCCGACCACAACGGCGGGAAGAACGAGAGTCCCTGCCGGCCGTCCAGGACGGCGACCTCACTGCGCCAGCCTTCCCACCGCAGGCTTTCATAGAACTCCTGGAGTCCTCCGGAGAAGATCCAGGACAGCCACGCCGAGTGGCCGGCGCCCAAGGCCTCCCACTCGAGCGCATCGGGGGCGAAGTAGACGATCTCGCCCGGCTCGCCGGGACGACCAGCCTCACGAGGGCTGCCCCCGTTGATGGCGAATACCCCGCCCAGTACGTCGCGCGCAATCACGAGACCAGCACCAGGCTGCCAAGAGGGATCGAAGGTCGAGGGCATCGCATTGACCTCGGCCAGACCGGGCAGTCCACCGTCGATCGGGCTTCCGAAGATCCGCAGCCAGCCGCCGTCGACGAGCAAGCCGCCGCAGTTCAGTACGATGCCGCCCAGATTCGACCGGGCGGAGACCTGTAGTTGCCGCAGACAGGCTGCACCTCTGCCGACACCGCCGGGCAGCACCTCAACTGCTACGTCGGTGCCGGACAGCTCCTGAAGGAGCAGCGGCCAGGCTGGATCGTCGACGTCGATCAGTTCACGGTCCTCGCGCATCCCCGCATCCTCGCACCATTGGCCAGGGGCTCAGCCCGCCGGGTCATCTCGCTACGATCGTGGGATGTTCGAGTACCACGGGTGGATCACGGTGAGGGAGACCGCGGCCGATGACGACCATGGGCCCCGGTTGCGGCAGATCGTCGATGAGCTTGGCCGTCACATCGCCCAGATGGACAGCCCGTACTTGCTCGACCTCAGGTGGATGAACGGCGAGCCGTTCATCCACCTCGGCGGCTTCGCCAATCACCGATCATCGCCTGACGTCGTCGAGTTCTTCGAGCATGTGGCCGTGGCCGCCCCTGGCTCCTACGGGCTTCTCCACGTTCACGACGACGAGGATCCGGATCGCGAGAACGAGGTACGCGTGTTGAGACTCGTTCGAGGCAGGGTCACGCAGCACACGGAGGCGCTGCTGTCTCCGTACATTCCGACGGTGGAAGATCCGTTCACGGACTGAGGCCTCGCCCGCCGTTCATGCCCGGAGCGAGGACACATCCCGAGGCTGCTCGGCGAGCTCGCGTCGGTCAGTCAGGACTTGGGCACGGTGTTGACGTAGTCGGTACCTGCGCTGTAGAAGCCATCCACCGTTTTCCGGACATCCGCGAGAGAGACAGCCTCATCGGCCTTGTAGTAGAACCAGTTGACCTTCATGTCCCATGTGCGCGGACCACCGGTGAAGGGAAGGTCGATGAACCAGTTGCTGAAATGGACGTCCATTTTCTCGCGCGCTACGTACTTGCCGGAACTGGTGAACAGCTCCTTGCCGTCCAGGGAATAGGTGACCTTTCCGTTCACGGCGGTGATCATCATGATGTGCCAGCCCTCGATGTGCTGCTTGAGAGCGTGGGTGACCCGGTCCGGCGGATCGGCCTTGTACCAGCTCGTGGTGTCGAGTTGCGGACCCACCGAGCCCCAGCCGCCGTTCGCCATGTACTCGTAGTCGAGTTCGCTGTAGTTCGGCGAGGAGTCCGAGGCGGAAATCGGAAAGAAAGTCTGGACGACGTGGTCGCCGTTGCGACCGGTTGTGGGCTTGTCGCCGAAGTGGACCCTGGCGGCGTAGGTCCCCGTGAAGAGGGGGGTGCCGGTGCTCTGCACCTCGACCTGCGCGGTGCCCTGCCTCGTTCCGTCGGTGGAGGACTGCAGCTGCATGACCCTGCCGCCCTGGGCGGTCGTGTCGGCGGGGAAGCCGGCGCGGGCGGCGGACCAGCTGTCCTTGATCCCCGGGCCGCCCCCACCGGTACGGACCTCCCAGCCGTGGGCGGAGAGCGAGGGGTCGTCGGGGCCGCTGTAGTGGAAGTCGTCGAACAGGGTGCCCGGCGGACCGGACGGGGTCGGCGAGGCGCTGGGGGCGGGCCCGGCGGCATCGTCACCGGGGCCGCCGGAACATGCGGCGAGTACGCACAGGAGGGCGGGCAGCGTGAGCGCGGTCCACGCGCGGCGACGAGGGGTGTGGCGGGGCTGGCTCACACGGGCTCCTTGGGGCGTAGAGGCGGTACCTGGACGCGCCCTTTATGCGAAGAGATCAATGGCTGATCACATGCGGGGGTCATCCTAGGTTCGAGACGGCTGCCGAGATGGCCGCAGAGATCGCCGAAGAGGTGGCCGCGGGGTGGACGCGGGGGCGGCCTTGGCGGCCCCGACCACCGTGGTTCCTGTGAAACGGCAGGCCTACTAACCGGTATCACTAATTCCGTTTCGATCCGGTCACGGCACCTGAATGGATCGTGCCAAATGGTCATATCGAACCCAAGTCGACTCAGGCCGGTGCACTAGCGTTCGCACTGCAATCCCGCGGTCTACGTACCCTGCAATGAAAGGCCTGGCAAGGTGCGCCCAGTCGGCATTCCCATCGAACGCGGATCGGCGCGCCGGACGCAATCCGCCATGCCCGAGTCGAGCTTCGAGGAGCCCGCTCCCGCACCGGTGTTCGTCGACCAGTCGGGCGTGCGCGGCCGTCTACTGCGGGGCTTCTGCTGGCCGGTCTCCGTGGTCGGCGCGATCCTTGCGGTCGCCATGGGAAGCAGCCTGATCGGCGTGCAGGCGGACGCCCCGGCGATGGGGATCCCCGCGCAACCATCGCGGTCGCCCGCCCCGTCGCCCTCACCCGTCCGGTCGCCGTCGCCCACCGCGTCATCCGGGTCGTCCGTGTCGTCCTCACTTCGGACGGCCAGGCCGTCCACCACACCTGCCACACCCCGGACGAAGGCCTCGGCCCCCACATCGAAACCCTCGGCCGCCAGGCCGAAGGACTCGACCACCGCGCCGCAGGGTGCCAAGCCTTCGGGACGACCGGCCAAGCACCCCTGATCGCCCGTACCACCCCTCTTCAGGAGCGCCATTGTCCCGCCACCAGCGCCGCCGACAGTCCCTGCTGCGGCCGCGCCGACTGGCCGCGCCGCCGCTGCGCTTCTTCATGCCGCTGTCCCTGCTGGCTTGCCTGCTCGTGCTCCTCGTCCTGCGCGGCCTCGCCACGAACGAGGCGTTCCACGACTCCCGGATCGCCATCTCGGTCGACAAGACGACCGTGCCGGACAGCCTGCTCAAGGGCGGACCGATCATCGACGCGCGGGGCGCCAAGAACGAGCACCCCGTGAGCTATCACATCCCGGACCACACGGTGGTCCTGAGCTTCGACGACGGTCCCTCCCCGGAGTGGACTCCGAAGATCCTGGAGGTGCTCGCGGCCCGCAACATCCGGGCGGACTTCTTCGTGACCGGCGCGATGACGACGCGCAACCCGGAGCTGATCCGGCAGATGGTCGCGGGCGGCCACGAACTCGGCGTACACACCTTCACCCACCCCGATCTCGTGTACCAGTCCCACGCCCGGATCAGCTGGGAGCTGGCGCAGACGCAGCTGGCGCTGGCCGGCGTCGCGGGCATCCACAGTGCGCTGTTCCGGCCGCCGTACTCCTCCGACGCCTCGGCGCTGGACGACTGGAACTACCCGGTGATCAAGTACGTGGGGGCGCGCGGCTACCTCACGGCGTTCATCGACCGCGACACCGACGACTGGAAGCGTCCCGGAGTCGCGGAGATCGTGAAGGCGGCGATGCCGTCCAGGCCCGGTGCGGGTGAGCTGATCCTCCTCCACGACGCGGGTGGCGACCGCACCCAGACCATCGCGGCGCTCGTGCAGATCATCGACAGGCTGCAGGCCCAGGGCTACCGCTTCACCACCATCTCGGAGGCGCTCGGCTCCTCCAGTGCCACCGTGCCCGTGCACGGATTCCAGCTGTGGGCCGGCAAGGGGTACATCTGGGCCACCCGCGTCGCCGTGCTCACCCTTCCAGCGCTGGTCGGGCTGCTGGCCGTCGTCGGCTTCCTCAACTTCGGGCGGTTCGCGCTGATGCTCGTCCTCGCGCCGATCCACGCCCGTCGCTCCAAGCGGCGGGACGCCTGGGGAGCGCCCGTGACCGAGCCGGTCACCGTACTGGTCCCGGCCTACAACGAGCGCGAGTGCATGGCCAACACCCTCGACTCCCTGGCCGCCGGCGACCATCCGATCGAGGTGATCGTCATCGACGACGGCTCCACGGACGGCACCGCGGACATCGTCGAGGAGATGGACCTGCCGTTCGTCCGGCTGATCCGCCAGGCCAACGGCGGCAAGTCCAGCGCGCTCAACACCGGCATCGCGGCCGCCTCGCACGACATCATCGTGATGATGGACGGGGACACCGTCTTCGAGCCGTCCACCGTGCGCGAGCTGG
Organism: Streptomyces sp. NPDC001903; assembly: GCF_042891345.1. Classification (NCBI taxonomy): domain Bacteria; kingdom Bacillati; phylum Actinomycetota; class Actinomycetes; order Kitasatosporales; family Streptomycetaceae; genus Streptomyces; species Streptomyces sp. NPDC001903. Next base: position 272,421 of record NZ_JBIASZ010000012.1, on the reverse strand, counting down.
TGCAGCCCTTCGGAGACCCGGCGATCGGCGCGGTCGCGGGCAACGCGAAGGTCGGCAACCGCGAAAGCCTGATCGGCGCCTGGCAGCACATCGAGTACGTCCTCGGCCATAATCTGGACCGTCGGATGTACGACATGCTGGGCGTCATCCCGACCATCCCCGGCGCGGTCGGCGCCTTCCGCAAGGAGGCTCTGGAGCGGGTGGGCGGGATGAGCGACGACACCCTCGCCGAGGACACCGACATCACCATCGCGGTGCTCTGCGACGGCTGGCGGATCGTCTACGCCGAGTACGCCCGCGCCTGGACCGAGGCTCCCGGCAGCCTCCAGCAGCTCTGGTCCCAGCGGTACCGCTGGAGCTACGGCAGCATGCAGGCGATGTGGAAGCACCGCGGCGCGGTGACCTCCCGCGGCCCGGCCGGACGCTTCGGCCGACTCGGGCTTCCGCTCGTCGTGCTGTTCGGTGTGGTCGCCCCGCTGCTGGCGCCGCTGGTCGACCTGTTCCTGCTGTACGGCGTGCTGTTCGGGGACGCCCCGATCACCCTCACCAGCTGGGGCGGCTTCATCCTGCTCCAGGCCGCACTGTCCTGGTACGCCTTCCGGCTCGACCGCGAGAAGCCCTGGCACCTGATCAGCCTGCCGATCCAGCAGCTGGTCTACCGGCAGCTGATGTACATCGTCCTGTTGCAGTCCGCGATCACGGCGGTGACCGGCGGCCGGCTGCGCTGGCAGAAGCTCCGGCGCACCGGTGAGGTCGCCGTACCGGTGGAGGCGCGACGTGACGGCACCCATTGACCTCGGGCGTACCCAGGACACCGTCCCGTTGAGAGTCCCCGCCGCTTGGCGACAGGGGACGGTGCCTCCGGAGCCGGAGCCGCAGCCGGATCCGAAGCCGGCGTCGGAGGCATCCCCTCGACGCAAGGGCGGGCGGGACCGGTATTTCGACCTTCTGCGCGCGCTGGCGCTGGTTCGCGTGGTGTTTTACCACAATTTCGGCTGGTTCTGGCTGCCCCTCCTCTTCCCGTCGATGGGCGTGATGTTCGCGCTGGCCGGGTCGCTGATGGCGCGCTCGCTCAGCCGTCCCGCTCTCGGCGTGATCCGCGGCCGACTGCGCCGGCTGCTGCCGCCGATGTGGTTGTTCGGCGCCCTCATGATCGCCCTCCAGATCCGCGACGGCTGGGGCCCCCACTCCGAGGGCCATCCCATCTGGTGGTGGGCCAAGCTGGCGCTCTGGATCCTGCCGCTGAGCACTCCGCCTTACGCGGACGAGCTGCCCGGTTTCCACCATCTCGTGGAGCACACCTGGGCCGCGCAGATCATCGTCCCGCTCTGGTACCTCCGGGCCTACTTGTGGTACGTCCTGCTCTCGCCCCTGATGCTCCGGGCGCTGCGACGCTTTCCGGTGGTGACGCTGTTCACTCCGCTGGCGCTGTCGATCGTCATGAACACGTTCTTCGCCGACCAGGAGTTCGTCTACAGCCGGGTCTGGGAGACCGCCAACGACTTCATGATGTTCGGGTCCTGCTGGATCCTCGGCATGGCACACGGGGAAGGGCTGCTCAAGAAGATCCCGCAATACGTTCTGCCGTCCATCGCTCCGCTGATCATGGTGGCCGGCCTCTGGTACCTGCGGACCCGGCCGGTCGACCCCACCGAACCGACCGACATCGAGTCCTGGCCGATCGCCCAGGCCCTGTGGTCCCTCGGCTTCGTTGCCATCCTGCTCCACGTCAGCCCGACCTGGGAGCGTTGGCCCAGGCCGCTGGAACGCTGGAACGGCCTGGTCAGCCTGCTCAACGCACGCGCTGTCAGCGTCTACCTCTGGCACGAGACCGCGCTGGTGGCCGCCGTCCCGCTGATCGACCCCCTCTGGAGCGTCCACTTCTTCTACACGAACCTCCGGTGGCTGCTGGCCAGCCAGTGGTTCACGCTGCTGGTGGCGATCCCGCTCCTCGGCCTGCTGCTGTTGGTCTTCGGCTGGGTCGAGGACCTGGCGGCCAAACGCTCGCCGCGGCTCCTGCCGTACGCGCGCCGCCGGCGGGGCAGGCGCCGGGCCGCCGACTGACGGGGCGGCGCCGCGAGCGCAGGAACGGCACATGTCCGCAGTGGAAAATGTTTTCCGCGGACGCCCATGGAAGGCCCGTTGACGGGGAATGCTCCGGGTAACCTCCCGCCTCTGCTCGACGCTCCGTCACCGCGTCGTCCGGGCGGGCCTTCCGTTCTGCGCTCTCGGGAGGTACCACGCCATGCAGTCGAACCCCACTCCGCAGCCGGCCCGCAGCCGCCGCGATCTCCTCACCGGCCTCGGTGCGGCCGCTGCCGCCCCGCTCCTCCTCGGTGTCACCGCCCGCTCGGCCCCCGGCAGCAACAGCCAAGCCGACCGGCCCGTTCCGTTCGGCCGTACGGTGCTGCTCCGGGGCGCCGCCCTCGTGCTCACCATGGACCCTGCCTTGGGCAGCGGCCCCCTCGGCCTGGTGGAGAACGCCGACGTCTTGATGCGGAACGGAGCCATCGCCTCAGTCGGCACGGCCCTCCAGGCCCCGCCCGGAGCCTCGGTGGTGGACGCCTCGGGCAAGCTGGTCATGCCGGGCTTCGTCGACACCCACACCCACCTCTGGCAGGCGGCGATCCGCGGAGGCTGTACCGACGGCGACCTGTTCGGCTGGTTCGAGCGCTGCACCGACCCCGCGCGCGGCCGGCTGACTCCCGCGGCGCTCCACAGCTTCGTGCGCCTCGCAGCCCTCGACGCCGTCCAGTCGGGCGTGACCACTCTCGTGGACTGGGTGGACATCTTCGCCTACGACCTCATCGAGAGCTACGTACGGGCCCTGGCCGGCAGCGGGGTGCGGTTCACCTACGCGATGTTCCCGCCCAAGCCCGATGCGGCGCTGCTCACGAAGGTGAAGAAGGACCTCGTCGACCCGGTACCGCTCGGCTCCTTCCAGGTCGCCACGCACGCGGCACGGTCGGCCCAGCACCTCAACCACGCGCACTGGGAGGCCGCCCAGGACATGGGAGTCATGCTCAACTCCCATGTCCTGGAACGCCCCGAGCAGCGTGCGGACGACCCCATCGGGGTCCTCGCCGACATCGGAGCACTGGGGCCGCGGCTCCTGATCAACCACGCGATCCACCTGACCGACGAGGAGATCGCCGCTCTCGCGGACCACGACGCGCGTGCCGTCCACTGCCCGCTGAGCAACATGCGCCTGGGGTCCGGCGTCATGAGGCTCTCGGAGTTCAGACGGCGGGGCGTCAAGGTCGGTCTGGGGCTGGACGGCGGCACCAATGACACCTCTGACTTCCAGGCGTTGATGAAGACGGCCATCGGCCTGCAACGCTCCCACGCCATGGACGCCGGGGTCTTCCCACAGGTGCAGGACGTCCTGCGGATGGCCACGCTGGGCGGCGCCGAGGCCATCGGCATCGCCGACCGCGTGGGCTCCCTGACCCCCGGCAAGCGGGCCGACGTGGTCGTCATCGACCCGGCGGCCCTGAACTTCGCGCCGCGCTTCGAGTGGGTCGGCCAGATCGTCTTCAACGGGCGGCCCGAGAACATCGACTCCGTGTTCGTGGACGGACGTCCGCTGAAACTCGGCGGCCGACTCGTCGACATCGACACGAGCCGCGTGGTGCGGGAGGCCGAGGCGGCGGCCGGCCGTCTCCGCGCAGCCGTATGACCTCGGCCTTCCGGGCCGCGGTGGCGCCTTGACGGGTGCTCTCGACGTGGGCGTACGACGATGCCGGCCGCGGCTCAGACGGCCCGGCCTGTGACGTGGCCGCCGTCCACGCGCAAGGCGTGGCCCGTGACGAAGCCCGCGCCCGCCAGGTAGAGCACGGCCTCGGCGATCTCCGAGGCCTCGCCGACCCGGTCGAGGAGGGCGAGCCCGCCGAAGGAGTCCACGTCGGAGCCCTCGTGCAGAGGGGTGCGGATGATGCCGGGTGCCACGAGGTTGACGCGGATGCCGTCGGCCGCCAGTTCCGCGGCCAGGCTCGTGGTCAGCCCGTGCACCCCGGCCTTGCTGACGACCGGTGCGCTGGCCGGGAAGCCGGCCAGCCCGTGGTCCACCAGGACGGTGCCGATGTTGACGATGCTGCCGCCCTCGCCCTGTGCGCGCAAGGCCCGCACCACGGCCTGGGTGGTGAGGTAGGTGCCCTTGAGGTTGCCCGTCAGGAAGCCGTCGAGTTCGGCCTCCGTGACCTCGGTGAAGGGCTTGGAAGCGAAGGTCCCCGCGTTGTTGACCAGCACGTCGATGCGGCCGAAGCGCTCCAGCGCCGTACGGACGAGGGCCTCGCCCGTCTCCCGGTCGGCGATGCTGCCGACGGCCCACGCGGTCCGCTCCGGGTGGCCGAGGCGGGCGGCGGCCTTGGCGAGGCGGTCGGGGTCCCGGCCGTTCAGGACGACGTTCGCGCCGCTCTCCAGGAAGGCCCGCGCGATGTCCAGGCCGATGCCGCTGGAGGATCCGGTGATGAGAGCAGTGGTCATGGTGAGTGCCTTTCGGGGGTGGATCGCCGGATCGGTTCGTCCGGTCGACACCTCGAACCTATGGGCCCTCAACTCATAACACCACGACAGAATTTGGAGCATGTGATAATCCAGCGTTATGGACATGGACCTGCGTGACCTGGAGCTCCTCGACGCCACCGCCGAAGCCGGCTCGCTGACCGCCGCCGCCGAGCGGCTCTACGTCAGCCAGCCGGCCCTCAGCCAGCGGCTGACCCGGCTGGAGGCCCGCCTCGGCATGTCCCTGTTCGACCGCGAGGGCCGCCGGCTGGTGCCGAACGCCGCCGGTCGCCGGATGCTCGTAGCCGCCCGGCACGTCCTGACCGAGCTGGAGTCGGCCACCCGCGACCTGCGGGAAATCCGCGAGGGCCGCGACCGGCGGGTCCGCTTCACCGCGCAGTGCAGCACCACGTTCCCGTGGCTGCCCCCGGTGTTGCGCGCCTTCCGCGAGCGGGAGCCGGGCATCGACGTACGCATCGAGACCGTCGCCGACGACGCGCCGGTCCCGGCGCTTCTCGCCGACCTGGTCGACGTCGCGCTCGTCACCAAACCCGACGTGCAGATGGACCGGGTGTCGCTGACCCGGCTCTTCGACGACGAGATGCTGGCCGTGGTGCCTGCCGGGCACGCCTGGGCCGGCCGCAAGCACCTGACCGCCCGCGATTTCGACGGCGCCGACCTGGTCCTCTACGACTTCTACGACCAGAAGCGCATCCCGTCGTTGCCGCTGCCGATCCCCGCCGGAGCCCGGCCCGGCCGGATCACCACGATGCCCGTGGTGACCGACCTGGTCGTGGAGATGGTGGCGGGAGGGCAAGGCGTGACGGTTCTGCCCAACTGGGTGGCCGCCCCGTACGTGGCCTCGCACGGCCTTGCCTTGGTGCAGATCGGCGCGAGGCCGCTGACCCGCACCTGGTTCTGCGCCACTCGGACCGGCGAACTCCCGCCCCACCTGGAGGTGTTCGTCGAGGAGCTCGTGGGGCGCCTGCAAGCCCCCTGAGGGGGCGTGCACTCCTGCGGCGGAATTCGTTTGGCGGACCGCCGTGACCGCTGCTACTTTCCTGGAGGCCGTGCGAGAGAACAAGGAGGTGGTACCCGTGAACGCAGTATCGACATGGGTGCTCCCCTCCGGGGTCACGGTCGGGCGATAGGCAGGTCGTCCGGGAGCGCCGTTCCAGTGCACTCCCGAAAGGCACGACCATGCATTTCACTTCCGAGCAACGCCTCGACGACGGCGTCCTCGAACGCGAATTCACCCTCGGCGACATCCCCGGCATCCTGTGGACGCCCGCATCGGCATCCGCATCCGCACCGGCGCCGCTGATCCTGCTCGGCCACCCTCCGCTCGGGCTGCGAAGGATGCATCCCCGACTGGTGGCCCGGGCCCGGCACTCCGCGGCGGAGGGCTTCGCCACGGCCACCATCGAGCTCCCCGGAAGCGGCGACCGGCCCCGCTGGCCCGCCGTCGACCAAGCCCGTGCCGACCTGCGCCGGGCGATGGAGGCCGGCGAGCCGGTCGGCGACGAGATCGTCGACGCCCTTGTCCTTCCGTTGGTCGACAAGGCGGTACCGGAATGGCAGGCCGCCCTGGACGCCTTCCTCGCGCTGCCCGAAATCGACGGCCCGGTCGGGTACTCGGGGGGAGTGATCTCCATCGGCGTCCGTCTGGCGGCGGTCGAGCCTCGCATCTCGGCCGCCGTTCTGTTCGCGGGGAGTTTCGTGCCTCGCGCCATGTTCGAGGAGGCCCGACAGGTCACCATTCCGCTGCACGTCCTGTTGCAGTGGGACGACGAGGGGAACGACCGGCAGGCAGCCCTGGACCTGTTCGACGCCTTCGGTTCCAAGGAGAAGTCGCTGCACGCCCATCTCGGCGGGCACACCGGCGTTCCGCAGTTCGCGGGGGACGCCGCGAACCAGTTCTTCACCCGGCACCTCAAGTGAGGCCGGACCGTAGGACCGGCAGCAGACGGTAGCTGACGTCGGCCGGCGAACCCCTCATCGAGGACGGGTCCCGGCCCTCGGCAGTTCTTCGCACCGTGGGCCCCTGCGGAACCCCCGGCAGGGGCCCATGCCGCCTGAAGCAGTGAGCCGTTCCGTGGCGCGTGGACCCGGGGCGCGTGAGGGTGCCGCTCGGCCGGTGATGCCCCCGGGGTCGTTGGCGGCTGGTCAGCCTTCGTGCGCGGAGCGTGAGCCGAGGCCCCGCAGGAGGCCGTCGATCGAGGTGTCCACGGTCTTCGACGCGTCATCGGCCGGGATCATGCCGGTGTTGAGCAGAACGGCGAGCCCGTGGACCGTCGCGAAGACGAGACGGGCCGCCTCCTGCGCGCCCAGGCCGCAGTCCAGCTCGCCGTTGCGGTGGGCCTCCTCGATCACCGCGAACGGGACCGCGTACGCGGCGCGAGCGGCAGCTGGTGCCGCCAGGGTCTCGGCCCCGTGCTTGCTCGCGTACATCAGCTCCACGAGCGGCATCCGTCCCTGCGCGTAGGTGACGTAGGTGTGGGCGATCGCCCGGAGTCGGTCCTCGAACGAGGGGCCGGCCGCCGAGATCGCCTCGGTCAGGCGCAGCGCGAGGGTGTCGAACCCGCGCTGGGCCAGGGCGTCCAGCAGGGCCGCCCGGTCGGGGAAGTGTCGCCGTGGTGCCGTGTGGCTGACTCCGAGCCCCCGGGAGAGCTCGCGCAAGGACAGGGCGGCGGCGCCGTTCTCCAGTACGGAGCGCTCCGCCTCCTCAAGGAGAGCCGTCCTCAGATTGCCGTGGTGGTAGCCGCGCTCCTGCATGGATGCCATGGTACCCGCATGTTTCCACTGGAAACTATGTGTCCATTGACAACATCCGATACCGGTGTCAGCCTGGATTCATGAGCGCACCCCACAGCACCCACTGGACCGCCGCCGACCTCCCCTCCCTGACCGGCCGGACCGTCGTGGTCACCGGGGCCACCAGCGGCCTCGGCGCCGTCACCGCCAGGGAGCTCGCGCGGGTCGGGGCACATGTGGTCCTCGCCGTCCGCGACACGGCCCGCGGGGAACGCCTCGCGGACACCCTGACCGGCAGCACCGAGGTCCGCGCCCTCGACCTGGCCGACCTGTCCTCCGTCCGGGCCTTCGCCGCAGGCTGGGACCGCCCCCTCGACGTCCTCGTCAACAACGCGGGCGTCATGGCGATCCCCGAGGCCCGCACGGTCGACGGCTTCGAGATGCAGCTCGGCACCAACCACCTCGGGCCCTTCGCCCTGACGAACCTGCTGCTCCCGCACCTGACCGACCGCGTCGTCACCGTCGCCTCGAACGCCCACCGCAGACCGGGCGTGGACATCGACTTCGACGACATCAACTCCGAGCGCGCGTACCGCCCCTGGCGCGCCTACCAGCAGTCGAAGCTGGCCAACCTGCTCTTCACCCGTGAGCTCCAGCGGCGCCTGAGCGAGGCCGGCTCACCGGTCACGGCGCACGCCGTCCACCCCGGCTACGCCGCGACGAACCTCCAGGGGCGCTCCGCCGGCACCGCCCAGCGCCTGATGATGGCCGTCACCAACCGCCTGCTGGCCCAGTCCGACGCCATGGGCGCCCTGCCCACGCTCTACGCCGTCACCCAGCCGCTGCCGGGCAACAGCTACACCGGCCCCGACGGCCGCGGCGAACTGCGCGGCTACCCCGGCCCCGCCCAGCGCAGCCCACACGCCCAGGACGACTCGCGGGCCGCCCGCCTGTGGGACCTCTCCGAAGAGCTCACCAAGGTCCGCTTCACCGCGCCGGCGCCGGACCACCGAGACCACTGAAGCGCGGGACGGAACCGGGACCGGCCGTACGGTTCACCCCGCTCCGTCACCCGCGCGAGCGCCGGCGAGCGGCCCAACGCCGGAGGCGAAATCGCTTCTCTCTCATGATCATCAGGCGCAGAATGTTCCGCATGACGACGACACGGGTGATCACACAGCAGGCCATCGGCGGCTCCGAAGTGCTGGAACTCGCCGAGATACCCCTTCCCGCGCCAGGTCCCGGCGAGGTCCTGGTACGCGTACGGGCCACCGGCATGAACCCTGCCGACTGGAAGGTCCGCATCGGCAAGGTGGACTTCTTCGGCCCGCCGCCGTTCGTGCTCGGCCACGAGTTCAGCGGCACGGTGGAGGGCATCGGCGAGGGCGTGGCCCGCTTCGTGCCGGGCGAGGAGGTCTACGGCTGGACCGTACCGCCGCGGGGCAGCCACGCCGAGCACGTGGTGGTGACCGAGGACCGGATCGCGCCCAAGCCGCGCACCCTCGACCACGTGGGCTCCGCCGCGCTGCCGATCTCCGGCTTCACCGCCTACCAGGCCCTGGTCACCCTTTCCGACGTACGGCCCGGCCAGCGGGTACTGATCCACGGCGCGGCCGGCGGCGTCGGCCACCTCGCCGTGCAGATCGCCAAGGCCCGGGGCGCGTACGTCATCGGCACGGCCCGCGCCGCCAAACACGACCACCTGCGCGGACTCGGGGTCGACGAGCTGATCGACTACACGGTGGAGGACTTCTCGACCCTGCGCGGCATCGACGCGGTGCTGGACACCGTGAGCAACGACTACGGCCCGCGTTCCCTGCCCACGCTCAAGCGGGGCGGCATCCTGGTCGACGTCGTCGGCGTCGGCGTGGACCGCACCGAGGTGAAGGCCCGAGCCGCCGAACTCGGCGTACGGTTCGTGGAGTTCTTCCTGGAACCGACCCCCGCCGTGCTGACCGCCTTCGCCGAACTCGTCGACACCCACGGGGTACGTCCCACGATCTCGGCGACCTTGCCGCTCACCGAGGCCGCGAAGGCGCATGAGCTCAGTGAGACCGGCCGGGTCCAGGGCAAGATCGTCCTCGTGCCGTAGTCCCGGCGTCCTGGTTCCACCGGGCCGAGAAGGCACGTGCCCGACGCCAGCCCCCGGTCCCGCACCGGCCCCGTCAGAAGGGTTCGGCGGCCCGCAGGACATCGTGGGGCAGGTAGGGGGACTCCACGCGGATGGCCCAGCCGCGGCGACGGGCGTGGCAGGCCAGCGCGAGGACATCGAGGTTGACGGAGACATCCGGACCATCGTCGCGGTCGGCGACCTGGTAATAGGCGCGATGGGCTTCCAGGGCGTCGGCCAGGGCGAGGTTGAAGCTCTCCTCGTCGCCGTGCACGAGCTGCGAGAGCAGCACGGCCGGCGGCATCGCGAAGCCCCAGTCCTTGGCCTTCTCGGCCGCCTCCAACGCCCGCTGCGCGGCCGCTTCGGGCTCGGTGCCCTTCAGGTAGGCGTGCAGGGCTTCCCGGTACGTGGTGAAGGCGGAGCCGTCCGGGCGGGCGAAGGCGGGGCCGGTGAGGACCAGCGGGGCCAGGTCCTCGCGTACGCCGGTGATCAGGGCGAAGGCGGTTGCCTTCTGCCAGTTCCCGGGGCCGGCCTTGTCGCTCCGTTCGGCCGTGTAGCGGTGCGCGCAGCCACCGACGGTCACCTCGATGTCTGCGCCCGGCTCTGCCAGTGCGATGCGGAACAGGGCGGCCCCGATGCGAGAGGCCAGCCGAAGGGTGGCGAGCCGGGCGTCCGTGACGTCGCCGGGGTTCCCCGCCCGCCACTTGAAGAGGCGCTCCTGATCGGCCAGGGCGCTGCCGAGGCGCCAGACGGCAAGGGGCTCTCCGTCGACGGGGGTGAGGGCCTCTCGCAATCGCTCCTCGTACGTGGCCTCGATCCGCGCAAGGTCATCCCGCTCGCAGTCCGGCCGGTCCACCACCAGCGGGCCCGCGGCCAGTGCGTCGACCGCGTCCGGCCGGCGGTTGCGGCCGAACCCCGCGACCCGCGGGCCCGAAGTCTCGAAACCCGTGACCAGCGCGTGCGGGAGGTAGTCGGTGCGGACGGCCGGCGCCCAGCCGAGCGTCCGGTACGCGAGCGAGGCGAGAGCGAGGGGCACGAGCGGGAGCAGAGTGCTCGGAGGAGCCGCAGGGCCCTGCACGGCGGCGTGACCGACCAGGAGGGCGGCGAGCGAGGCATCGAAAGCCTCCCGGTCCTCGACGACCAGGGCCCGCAACGCGTGGAGGGCGGTACCGTCCGGCCGGTCCAGGAGGGGCTCGCCGGTCTCCGCGGCGCGGGTACCGATACGCTCCAGGGCCGCATCGAGGGCGGCGAGCTTGGCCTGCGCGCTCGGCGGGTACTCCTCGTCGTCGCCGGTGTCGTCCAGGACCACGGCCGTCAATCCGGTGACGAGTTCGCCGGCGGGCGTGCCCTGCGCCTGCTCGGCGAACTTCTGCCGGGCGAAGTGGAAGGCTTCGCCATGCCACTTGGCCTTGTCCCTGAGGACGGCCAGGCAGAGCGCGTCGATCCACTCCCCGGCCGTGACGCTCTCCTCGGGGGCGTCCTCACCCGGGTCGTAGCTCATGCCGAAGTTCACGTACTCCAGGAACACCTGGAAGCTGCAGTGCGGGTGGTACGCGGCGTAGGCGACGGCGCCGGCCGCCGCCTCGGAGGCGTCCTTGAGGGCGGCCTTCGCCTCCGGGGTGTCGAGGTCGGGTGTCGCGACCGAGAGGGCGCCCAGGTAGTCGAGGAACTCGTCGGAGATCGCCTGCCATTCGTAAGTGGCCATCCGGCCGCCCCTCGACATGGACCGCACCTGACCCCCGATGCGGTTCGCGAAGTCCTCGCGCGCCGCTGACACGACGGGTCCGCCCACCTGGTGACGCTCTACTCGCACTGGCCTGCTCCTCGATCGATCTCAACGCCACCCTAGGCGCGGGATCTGACAAGCCGACAACTGACTGGACCGACAGCCATGGCCGGTCGGCGTCGAGCAGCCGGAACGTGGCACCCCGTCCCGGTCGGAAGGGCTGTTCCCACCCGCCGATCCGAGCCCCCGCATGGACCTGGAGAATGCCACGGTATGAACTCTCAGTCACTGTGGGGTCCTCTGGGCGGACCGCTCCGTGCCGTGCGCGAGTACCCGCGCCGTGCGCCACTGACCCTCGCCTACGTCTGCCTGCTCCTCGTCGGCCATGTGTGGGTCAACCACGGGCTGTCCGCCGACCGGGCGGCCACCGTGTTGGGCTACCTCAGCACCAACCTGGACAACCTGAAGGACCACCCGCTGACCGCGCTCCTCGGCAGTGTGCTGTTCTTCGACGGAACGCTCACGGACGTCACCTCGGTCGACTTCGTGGGTACCTTGATCACCTTCGGCCTCGGTGTCTGCTGTTCTCTGGCCTGGGTGGAGCACCGGTGGGGAACGTCGCGCGCCGTAGCCGTGTTCCTCGGCGGACACGTCGTGGCCACCCTGCTCACCGCCATCGTCATCGGCGTCGCGCTGCAGCACGGCTGGTACCCGACTGCCGTGCGGCAGGCCTTGGACTACGGGGTCAGTTACGGGGCCCAGACCGTGCTGGCGATCGGCACACTCGCCCTGCCGCGCCGTGGCCGCCTCCCGTGGGCCGCCTTCGTACTCGCATGGCCCCTCGGCGGTGCCGACTGGACCGGTCCGCTGCCGGACTTCACGACAATCGGCCATCTGACAGCGGCGGCAGTCGGCTTCGGCCTGTTGGGCGTCCCGGCCGTCAGGCGGCAACTGGTCAGCCCCGCCGGGCCGTCCTCCGCCGCGAGCGGCGGCTCCGGGCCGCACCGAGACTTCGTTCCGGCGTCCTCACCGGCAGCCGGCGCGGAGATGCCTCCATCCGCCTGAGCCAGTCGCGGCCTTGCCCGGCTGCCGGTTACGGCCGCGGGTACGGACGCGGCCGGGGCCCGATCCGCGCGCGCCGTATGACGACCGCGCGGACCGGGCCCCGGTCCGGCTACCCGGGGCCCGAGCCCCGCCAAGCGTGTCCCAGGGTCAGCAGACCGGGTTCTTCAGGGCGCTCCAGGTCTTGGGACCGACGATGCCGTCGACGGGCATGTGGCACATGTCCTTCACCCGGCGCTGGAACTCGCGGACCGCGCGGTCGGTGTCGGGACCGAAGTCGCCGTCGACACCGGAGGAGCCGATGTTCACGTTCCAGGTCTTGAGCAGACACTGGGCCTGCTTGACCGCGGCGCCCTTGGAGCCCCTGCTGATGGTGGGCTGGGCGTCGGTGTAGTTGCAGCCGCGCGAACCGGTCACCGACGTACCGGAGTTCGTGGCCGCCACGGCCGACGGGGCCAGGGCGACACCGGTGCACAGGGCAGTGGAGGCGACGAGGAGAGCGAGACGCTTGCTGACGAGCATGGTGTTCCGTCCTTCGGTCGGCGCGGGCCGTCCCCCGTAGGTGTCCCCGAGTGGCCCGCAGTCCTGGTGTGCGGGACCGGTGGTCGGCCGGTCCCGTTCTGCCGAGGCATGAAGCTACGGGCCGGCGCCCGGGCCCGTCGTCCCGTGCTGGATGGATCTCCGGGTCAACCTCGGGCGCAGGCCCGCTCCTTGCTCAACTCAGGGTTGAGTACGGGAGTACGAGGTCGGTGCGCGCCGTCCGGGCTAGGCTGCGCCGATGCGGATCCGCCCCTCCTCCATGGACGCGCTGACAGCCCTCGCACAGACGGGTGTGGCCGTGCTGCTGGGCCGGGAGGCGGTCACCCAGGGCTGGCCTCCCCTGGACCTGGCCGCGTACCTGCTCGTCGGTTTGGTGACCGTGCCGGTGGCCGTGCGGACCGAGGCACCCGTCGCGGTCTGCCTGTTCACCCAGCTCATGTGGGTCGTGTACATCACCGCCGGGTACTGGCCGGTGGTCACCTGCTTCGGTCCCATGCTCGCGGTGTACACGGTGTCCGCGCTCTGCCCGGTCCGCACCTCGGCGGCCTGCGCCGCCCTGATGGGGGCGGTCTGGGTCTACGCGGGAGCGCTCGGCAACGGACCCGGCGGTTCCATGGCGACCGTACTCGCGCAGGCCGTGGTCTTCCCGGCCGTGCTGTGGCGGTTCGGGCTGGTGGCGCGCCGATCGGCCGCACTGGCCCGCCAGTTGCGGCGCGAGCGCGACGAACGGGCCCGCCGCCAGGTCGCCGAGGAACGCGCGCGCATCGCACGGGAACTGCACGACATCGTGGCCCACCACATGGCCGTGATCTCGGTCCAGGCGGGCCTGGCCGGGTACGTGTTCGACTCGGCGCCCCACACGGCCCGGGCGGCCCTGTCCACCATCGAGGACATCAGCGCCGAGGGGCTGGACGAACTCCGCCGCATGCTCAGCCTGTTGCGGGACACCGACCGGGAGCCACCGGAGGAAGACGACGGGGCCAGTCCGGAGGCGCCGGGCCGGGACGCTCCGATGCCGAGCCTGTCACGGCTGACGGAGATGGCCGAGAGGGTCCGGGCCGCCGGCGTTCCGGTGGATCTGCGCATCACGGGCGATGCGCGAGCGCTGGCCCCCGGCGTGGAGCTGTGTGCGTACCGGGTGGTGCAGGAGGCGCTCACCAACGTCATCAAGCACGCCCCGGGGGCCCACGTGACCGTGGCCCTCGACTACCGGCCCGCGCACCTCTCGGTCACCGTGACCGACGACGGAGCGGGCGGGGACCCCGTTCAGGCCAAGTTGGCACAGGGGAGTGGGAACGGGTTGATCGGCATGCGCCAGCGGGCCAAGCTCTACGGAGGAACCATCAGCACGGGGCCGCGCAGCGAAGGGGGTTGCGCCGTGTGCCTCACCCTGCCAACCTCGGCCCGGACCTCAACGCCGCGCGGGGACGGCCACCCGGCATGACGGCAACCGGACCCTTAAGGGTGCTCGTGGCCGACGACCAGTTCCTCATCCGGGCGGGGCTCGTGGGCCTGCTGGAGGTGGCGGAGGGCTTCGAGGTCGTCGGCGAGGCCGTGGACGGCGCCGAGGCGGTCGAGATCGCCGCCCGTACCCGCCCCGACGTGATCCTGATGGACATCCGGATGCCGCGCATGGACGGCATCGCCGCCACGGAGGAGATCCTCGCGCGGACCCCGCCCCCGGCGCCCCGCGTGCTGATCCTGACCACCTTCGACCTGGACGAGTACGTGTACGGGGCGCTGAAGGCCGGGGCCTCCGGCTTCCTGCTGAAGGACTCGGGCCCCCAGCGGCTCCTGGCCGCCATCACCGCCGTGGGCAGCGGGGACGCTCTCTTCGCGCCGACGGTGACCCGGCGGCTCGTGGAGGCCTTCGCCACCCGCGCGGGCTGCGAAGGGGCCGGCGACCCCGCCAGGGCCGGGGCCGCCGGGCTGGACGTGTTGACGGGCCGGGAGATCGAGGTGCTGGAACTGGTCGGGCAGGGCCTGGCCAACGCCGAGATCGCCTGGCGGCTGTTCATCACCGAGGGCACGGTGAAGAGCCACCTCAGCCGGACGATGGCGAAGCTGGGCCTGGAGAGCCGGGCCCAGGCGGTGGTGACGGCGTACGAGACCGGGCTGGTGGTCCCGGGCCGGAACACCTGAGGCGGCGGCTCCGGGGACTCGTCCACGATCGCATCATGCCCGGTCGGGCCCGGCGCGGCTCACCCCGCACCGGCGCGGCTCGCCCCGCACCGCCCTGGTTCGCGACGGCGGAGGGAGGCTCCGATCAGCCCTCTTCGCGAATGCCCCACGGGGAGCCGTACGCGGTCAGCAGGTCCAGGAACGGGCGCGGCGGCAGGGCCTCCGGGCCGAGTACGCCCGACTCCGCCCAGACCCCGCCGGCCATGAGCTCCAGCGCCACCACCGGGTTGACCGCGGTCTGCCACACCACGGCCTGCGAACCGTACTCGCTCATCGACCACTGGTTGTCCACCACGTGGTACAGGTACACCTCGCGCGGCCGGCCGTCCTTGGTGCCCTTCACCCAGGTCCCCGCGCAGGTCTTGCCCGACATCCGCTCGCCCAGCGTGGCCGGGTCGGGCAGGCACGCCGCGACCACGTCGCGCGGGGAGACCTGCACCGGGGTACCGTCCGCGCCGCGCACCGTGACCGGTTCGGTCGAGTCCAGGCCCAGCGCGTGGAGGGTCTTCAGCTTGCCGATGAAGTCCTCGCCCAGGCCGTACTTGAAGGTGACCCGTCGGGCATCCACCCAGCGCGGGACCAGCAGCACCTCCTCGTGCTCGACGTTGACGCACTCGACCGGGCCGATGCCCTCCGGGAAGTCGAACACCTCCGGCTCGCTGAACGGCTCGGTGGTGAACCATCCGCGGTCCCGCTCGTAGACCACCGGCGGGTTCAGGCACTCCTCGATCGTCGTCCAGATGTTGAAGGACGGGGCGAACTCGTGGCCCTCGACCGTCAGGTTCGCCCCGTCGCGGATGCCGATCTCCTCGATCCCGTCGAAGAGTTCATCGGCCGCGTACCGGGCGAAGACGTCCGACAGGCCGGGCTCCACGCCCATGCCGACCAGGGCCAGCCGCCCCGACTTCTCCCATTCCTCGGCCCGCGCGAACTGCTCGTCGCCGAGCTTGACCCCGCACTCCGCGTAGGGCCGGCCGGGGTGCGGCCGGGACAGGGACATCGCCATGTCCACGTAGTGGCTTTCCGCCGCGAGCGCCGCCTCGAACAGCGGCATCACGAACCGCGGATCCGTGGCGTTCAGCAGTACGTCGCACCGCTCCTCGGTGAGGAGCGCGGCCACCGCCGCCCGGTCGGAGGCGTCGACGCGGCGCGCGTGGAACCGGCCGCCGGCCTCGCCGAGCGCGGCCACGGCCGCCTCGGCGCGGGCCAGGTCGTAGTCGGCGACCACGAAGTGGTCGAAGAAGTCCCGGCGGGCCGCGATCCGGGTGATCGCGGTACCGACGCCACCGGCGCCCACAAGCAGAACACGCATGACGAAACCCTCTCTCGGTGAGGTCCGCGGAGATCCGCGCCTCATGGGAGGGATGAAAGCCGGGGCCGCGAGATAAGGTCAATGGTGTTGGCATAAGGAGGAAGGCACCCGATGGCGAAGCCCGTGGTCCCCGAGGAAGCCCGCAGGCGGCGACGCCCCACCCGGCAGGGCGTCGTCCTGTCGGAGCGGCTGATCGTCGACACCGCCCTGCGCATGCTGCGCGAACACGGCAGCGCCGGCCTGTCCGTCCGCCGGCTCGGCGCAGCCCTCGGCGCCGACCCCAGCACCCTCTACCGGTACTTCGACGGCATGGACGGCCTCACCCTCGCCATCGGCGAGGAACTCATCGGCCGGGCCCTCGACGGCTGGACCGTCACCGGCCAGTGGCGTGCCGACCTGCGCGAACTCGGGCTGCGCATCCACGGCGCCTACCTCTCGCACCCCCAGGCGGCCGTACTGACCGCCGGCCGCGTGACCGGCCGGCCCCGCGAGATCGCCGCCGACGAGGCCGTCCTCGGCATCCTGCGCACCGCGGGCTTCCCCGACCCGGAGGCAGTCCTGATCTACCACGCCTTCATCGACCAGAGCCTGGCCTTCGCGGCCCTCGACGCCGGCGCCCTCGCCCTGGCCGAGCCCGCCCGGACCTCCGACGAGGGGCAGTGGGAGTCCACGTACGCCCGGCTGCCGGCCGACGAGTACCCGCACATCGCCGCCACCAGGCGACTGCTCGCCGCCCGCATGAACCACAGCGCCTACCCGGTCGCCCTGGACATGCTGCTCGCGAGCGCGGAGGCCCGGCTGCAGGCCCTGCGGGCCGGCTGACCCGGCCGGACTCCGCCCCCCTCGGGGCCCCGGGGCCCGCGCGGGTCCCTTATGCCAACACCATTGACCCATTCCCGCCCCTGCGGGTTTCCTCTTCGCAGTTCACGCCCTGTTCACACCGCGCCCGCCACGGCGCGGCCCGCACACCGCACCCAGTACAGCGAGGGACGATGGCCGCAGACACCCCGCCGGAAACCACCCCCCGAGCCGCCACGGCCACCTCCGCGCCCGCGGCACCGGGCGGCACGACCGTCGCGGCCGGGCAGGCCGGCACGAGCGTCGCAGCGGTCATGGCGGGCACGGGGGCCCCGAGCGGAAACGGCACACCGACGGCGCCCGCCCCGGCCGGTACCGCGCCCGCCCCGGCCGGCACACCGACGGCGCCCGCGCCGGCCGGCGCCCTCAAGCCGGACGCGATCGGCTTCCTCGACGCCCTCGCCATCGGCCTCAACGCCACCTCGCCCGCCTATTCGCTGGCCGCGGTCATCGGACCCCTCGTCGCCCTGGTCGGCGTACACGCCCCCGGAGTGATGCTCGCGTCCTTCGTCCCCATGCTGCTGATCGCCTCCGCCTTCCACTTCCTCAACCGGGCCGATCCCGACTGCGGCACGACCTTCTCCTGGGTCACCCGCGCCCTCGGCCCCACCACCGGATGGCTGGGCGGCTGGGCCATCGCGATGACCGGGGTGCTCGTCGTCGGCTCGCTCGCCGACGTCGCCGTCGGCTTCGGCCTGCTCGCCGTCGGGGCCGACGGTCTGGCCGACAACACCCTGGTCCGCGAGGCCCTCACCGTCGTGCTGATCCTCCTCATGTCCTGGCTGTGCGTTCGCGGCACCGAGGTCTCGGCCCGCTTCCAGAACGTGCTCGTGCTGCTCCAGGTCCTCTGCCTCGTCGTGTTCGCGGCCGTCGCCGTGTACCGCGTGTACGCCGGCACGGGATCCCTGGACGCCGTCCGCCCGGCCGCCGACTGGCTCGACCCCTTCGGCGCCGGCGGCCCCGCACTCACCGGCGGCCTGCTCCTCGGCGTCTTCGCGTACTGGGGCTGGGAATCCGCCCTCAACCTGACCGAGGAGACCAAGGACCCCGCCAACGCCCCCGGCCGGGCCGGCATCTGGTCGACGGTGGTCCTGCTGGCGACCTACCTGGCCGTGGCCTTCGCGGTCGTCGCCTACGCCGGCACCGCGTACCTCGCCGGACAGGCCGACGCGGAGGAGGACGTCTTCGCCGCGCTCGCCCGTGAGGTGCTCGGCGGCTGGGACTGGATCCTGCTCCTCGCGGTCGCAACCTCCGCCCTCGCCTCGACGCAGACGACCATCATCCCGGCCTCCCGTACCGCACTGTCCATGGCCCGCCGCCGGGCGCTGCCCGCCGGGTTCGCCCACATAGACGCCCGCCGGGGCACACCGACCACCAGCACCTGGTGGGTCACCGGCACCGCGACCGTCTGGTACGTCGTCATCCACCGGATCAGCGAGAACGCCCTCGCGGACTCCCTCACCGCCCTGTCGTTGCTCATCGCCTTCTACTACGCCCTCACCGGCATCGCCTGCGCCGTCTGGTACCGGCGCCGACTGATGCGCGGGCCGGGCCCCTTCCTGCTGCTCGGCGCGGGCCCACTGCTCGGCTCGGCCCTGCTGATCTGGCTGCTGGTCGAGTCCGTCGCCGACATGGCCGACCCGCACAACGCCTCCAGTTCGACCGCCTGGTTCGGCTTGGGCGCCCCGCTGGTGATCGCGCTCTTCCTGGCCGGAGCCGGAGTGGTGCTGATGCTGCTGCGCCGCGCCGCGTCCGGAGCCTTCTGGCGCGAACGCCCCGGAGTGGCCCCCGAGGCCCCCTAGGGGGTGTCTTGCCGATCAGGCCGGGCTCGCGGGGTCTGGTGCCGCGCCTCGCCGCGTTGTCCTCGGTCGCCGACACTCCGTGTCGCCTCCCTCGTCCGCCTTGCGATCCACGGCACCAGACCCCGCTCCCTGATCCGCCCTGATCGACCTAGGCCGTTTCCTTCAGACCACGCCCTCGGCCGCTCCCGCGGCGGGCTGACCACGAAGATCCACCTCGCCGCCGCCTTCATCCGGTCGGCGAGGTGATCCGACGCAGAGACCCCGGACGGCCGCCCCGGGCCTGGGCACCGTCGTCGGGGGCCGGCCGCCTGTGGTGGGATGGTCCGATGATCGCCACAGTGCTCTGGGAGCGCGAACTGCACCAGCGGGGCGGCGGTTCCGTCTTCGTCGTGGGGCCGGACTGTGTCGTCCTGCACGAGCGGCACACCCGGCTGGTCTGCCTGGAGCGTGCCAATGGCGCGGTGCGTTGGGACGTCCCGCTCGGTAGCTGGCCGCGCGGGATCGTCCTCGCGGGGGACCGCGTGCTGGTGTTGCCGCAAGCACCGAACCTGCTGTCCTGCATCGATCTGCGGACGGGTGCGTCTCTGTGGAGCGCCCCGACACCGAGGTGGACGGGGAACCTCGCGGTCCACTCGGACACCGTGGTGATGGGCGGTTGGCGCGGCTACACCCCGATGTGTGGCTTGGACCTCGCCGACGGGGGCGTCCGGTGGACGACACCGTCGACGGTGACGTCCGTACGGACCCTCGCGTGGGCCGGTGGGGTACTGACCGGCAGCGGCTGCGAGGCGGTTCTCCTCGATCCGGCCGACGGGAGCGACCTGGCTCGGTGGC
Source organism: Streptomyces sp. NPDC001903 (assembly GCF_042891345.1). Classification (NCBI taxonomy): domain Bacteria; kingdom Bacillati; phylum Actinomycetota; class Actinomycetes; order Kitasatosporales; family Streptomycetaceae; genus Streptomyces; species Streptomyces sp. NPDC001903. The sequence goes on along the minus strand of NZ_JBIASZ010000012.1, from coordinate 252,739 downwards.
GGCTGCCGGACCGGCTTGCGGGACCCGACGTGAGGGCCTTCGTCCCGGTGGATGCGGAGCGGGTGGTGGCGGTCTGCGGGGCCTCGTCACTGGTGACCTTCGGGATCGACGCCGACGAGCCCACCCGGCTCGGATCCTACGATCCGTTCGGGGCGGTTGGGTACATCCACGGGTCGGTCTGGATGCTGCGGTCGGGCGGGGGGTTCCTCGCAGTGGATCCCTCCGACGGGACGTCAACGTGGTCGGTCGAGGCGGATCGGCGGATTGTGGTCGACCCTCTGCCGTACGCCGACGGCGTCCTGGTGGGGGATGCCAACGGCGGCATCCGGCGGTTGGGGCTCGACGGCCGGACCACGGAAGGGTGTTCCCTGCCGGGCCGACGCCTGGACGCGCTGGCCGCCGCCGGCGACGGCGGGCTGTTCTTCGCGGCGAAGGGCACCTTCGGCTCCTTCACCCTCAGCCGGACAGCCCGGCGGCCGACCACATCCACAGCCGGCGCGGGAGCCCTCTCCGTCCCCGATGCCACTCGGCAAGATCCGAAAGAGACGGCCTAGGCTCCTTCGGAGAAGCCTGCGCAGCGCTCAGCTGATCGCACCTGCCCCCGCACACCCCCCCGCAACCGGCCGCGGCCCCCCGACAAGATGCCCCGCGGCCGGGGCCGGTGCCGTACGTACGCCATCGAGACTGGCGGTCCGGTGTGCTCAGGCGCCGACAGGGGCTGCCTCGGCTGCCTCGGCGGGCTCGGTGGCGGGCTCGTCGGTCTTCGACTGCGGTGCCGAAGCAGAGGCCCGCTCGGGTGCCGGCCAGGTGTAGAGCACCATGCGCTGCCGGTTGTCCTTCTCGAGCACTCCCTTGGCCACGAGCTTCTCCAGTGTGGCGCGGATGACCGGGTCCGACGTGGTGCGCTGGGGGTGGGCCGCCTCGAGTTCGGTGCGGATCTCGCTGACCTTCTTGGGCTCACCGGGCTGCTTGGAGAGGATCTCCGTAAGGAGCAGGCCGAGCGTGGGCTCCGCGGCCTTCGAGGTCTCCTTGGCCGCGCTCACCGCGGTCTTCTTGCCGACCGTGGGCCTCTTGGCCGGGGCTGCGGGGGTTTCCTTGGCCTGGGCCGTCTTGGCGGCGGCCTTCTTGACGGTCGCCTTCTTGACGGTGGCCTTCTTCACCGAAGTCGCACCGCCTGCCTTCTTCTGTGCCCTGGGCCTCGGCACGGCCACCTCGGTCACAGCTCCGCCGACCGGCACGGCACTGCTCGCGGGCGAAGCGGCTTCCTGCGGTGAGGCCGGCTCGGATCCGGCGGTTGTCGGCAGGGATTCCAGCGTTGTGACGAGCCACTTCTCCTCTGCCTGGAGCTGGTTCAGACGTGCAGTGAGAGTGGCCTGCTCGGCCTGGTTGGTTGCGAGGTCGGCGGCCAGTTGTTGCGTGTACTTGGTCTGGATGGGGGTGTTGACCGTTTCGTTGGCCATGGCAGTCCACGCTCCTTATGGGGGATGTGTGTCGCTGCCGGATGCTACTCGGGGCGGACCCGTGATGTTTGCCGTATGCGAGCATCTGCCCTGGTCGGCGGATGGTATTCGTATCGCGGGGGAGGAGTGCCAAGCATTCGACGCCATCTCAAGTATGCAGCTGCTGCTACCCAGTTGGCCTGACGAGCGCCACGTCGCGGCGATCCTCAACCGCCTCCCGCACCACCGCGAAGTCGGCGCGATCGACGTCTCCTGCCAGCGGCTGACGAGCCGCCTCAAGGCGTCATGTCGCCGACCCCTGCGAGGGGACCAGCCAGGCGAGTACGGATGGTTTACCTCGGACTCTGAGGCCTGCGGGGGAGGCAACCACCGTTCTGCGCGGGCCTGCTTGTCGGAGTCCCGGAGCGATTGGCCTGCGCGAGCAGGCGGGCGCGCAGGGCTTCGGGCAGGCGGGCGACGTCGCGCTTCCGGCGCGGGCGAGTCCTCCAACCCACCAGGTGCCGAACGGCACCGGCGTCGTGCCGCTCCTCGGCCCGCGAGTCGGAGAGCCCGGTGATCAGGTCGGCGATCGATACCCGGCCGAGGAGCCGGCCAGGGACGCCCTCGTGGAGGGGGTAACCGGAGCAGCGCCCGCTGCCGGAGCCATACCGGTTGAGCAGGGCCAGCACCCGCTCCACCGGGTCGGGGAGCGTCAGCTGCAGTCGGTCGGTGAGTTCCGCGAGCAGTGCGGGGGAGGCCGTACTGCCGGTCCGGGAGAGATCGAGGATCCGGTCGGTGGCTCCCTCGAGCCCGACGGGTATCGCGGCCAGCCAGGTCCGCTGCTCGGCGGCTCGCTCCTGCCTGTGTCGTCTGTCGGTGTCGAACTGCTGCAGCGGGCCCGGCATTCCGCGCCCCTCGAGCCATTCCAGCAGCAGGCGGCCTTCAGCGAGGACCGCGTCACCCTCCCACTGCCCCCACCTCAACGTCCGCCCGTGGTGCAGGACGACGACTGCGAGCCGCGCACCGTCTTGGTCGAACAACTCGAAGCACACGTCGCCGAGGCACATGCAGTGGAGCCCGGGCAGGGAATCCACCGCCATGGCAGTCCTGAGCTGCGCCGACTCCGCCGGATCGGTGAGATCCACCCGGATCTCCCCCTCCGCCCCGGACCCGGCCACCGGGCCGGCTCGGACCACGTGTGCCCGCTGGAGCACGCTGACGAGCGCCGTCGTCGCGTCCATGAACCGACCCTTTTCCGCCCGGGCCGCCCAGTCCAGCGCCGCGCGGCCTCGATGGAGTGCTTCAGAGCCTCCTGCTCCGCCCCCACGCCGAGGATGAGGACCCGCGGAAGGCGACCGAGGGAAGATCTGGAAGCCAAGAGGCCACACGGGGAACAGCCGAGCCGGTCGGCGCGGTTGCACCGAACGAGGGACCGGCGCCGCACGGGCGGGAACACGGGGACCGCAAGGTCGTCCGCCCCACCAGGATCCGGCCTCCACGAGCGTGGTACATCCGCCGCGCACTCGACCTGAGAAGCATTTCTGCAGGAGGACCGTTTCATGACCGACCGACCCTTGACGCTCATGGCAGTGCACGCGCACCCCGATGACGAGGCCACCGGCACCGGAGGGGTCCTGGCGCGGTACGCGGCGGAGGGCATTCGCACGGTTCTCGTGACGTGTACCGACGGCCGTTGCGGTGACGGCCCGGGGGGTGTCAAGCCGGGTGACCCCGGCCACGATCCGGCGACCGTCGCCCTGATGCGCCGTCAAGAACTCGAAGCGAGCCGTGACGTCCTGAAGATCAGTGATCTGGAGATGCTGGACTACGCCGACTCCGGGATGATGGGCTGGCCGAGCAACGACGCTCCCGGGTCCTTCTGGCAGACCCCGGTGGAGGAAGGCGCCGCCCGGCTCGCGGAACTCATGCGGCACTACCGGCCCGATGTGGTCGTCACTTATGACGAGAACGGTTTCTACGGCCACCCCGACCACATCCAGGCGCACCGCATCACGATGGCTGCGCTGGAGATGACCGAGCTGACACCGAAGGTGTACTGGACGACGATGCCGCGCTCGATGATGCAGCGCTTCGGGGAGATCATGCGCGAGTTCCACGAGGACATGCCGGAGCCGGATCCTGCCGAGACCGCCGCGTTGGCCGAGATCGGCCTCCCCGACGATGAGATCACCACGTGGGTGGACACCACCGTATTCAGCGGTCAGAAGTTCGATGCGCTGGCCGCGCACGCCAGTCAGGGCGAGAACATCTTCTTCCTCAAGATGGGCAAGGAGAGGTTCGCCGAGTTGATGGGCATGGAGACCTTCGTACGTGTCAAGGACGCCACCGGCGCTCCTGTACCCGAGAACGATCTCTTCGCCGGCCTGCGCTGATCTGCCTGCCTGCCCGCCCGCCCGCCCGGCCGAGGCCCGGCCGGGCCCGGGAAAGCTCATCGATTGCCGGCGGCTTCCTGCGGGAGCGGTGTGGCCGCCGGCTGCCGAGGGCCGCCTACGAGGTTCGGGGGCGGGGACGCATGCTCATGCGTGTCCTCCTGGCCCCGTCATGTGTGCCGCTCCTCCTGGGCGAAGCGCAGCAGGAGCAGGGCGATGTCGTCGGTACGGGGGGCTCCGCCGCGGGCTTGGACGATGAGGTCGTCTGCCAGCGTGCCCACCGGGTGGCGTTCGTGGGTTGCGGTGATGCGGGCGGCGACGGCCGCGATGCCGTCCTCCAGGTCCTCGCCGGGGACCTCGACCAGCCCGTCGGTGTACAGGGTGAGCAGGGTGCCCGGCTCGAACGGGACCTCGACGGCCGTGTACGAGGCGTCCCGGTCGATGCCGAGGAGCAGCCCGGGCGGCAGGCGGAGCATCTTCGCAGGGCCGCCGGCGTGGCGCAGCAGCGGGTGCGGGTGGCCGGCCGTGGCCAGGTGGGCGGTGCGGGCGGAGAGGTCGATGTGGGCGTACACGCAGCTGGTGAAGAGTCCGGGTTCGAGATCGGTCAGGAGCCGGTTGGTGCGGGCGAGGACTTGTGCGGGGGGCTCACCGGCGGAGGCGTGGACGGCGGTGCGGACCTGGCCCATGAGGGCGGCGGCGTTCACGTTGTGGCCCTGGACGTCGCCGACCGCGGCCGCGATGGTCGTGTCGTCGATCCGGATGAGGTCGTAGAAGTCGCCTCCGATGTCGAATCCGTGCGCGGCAGGCAGGTATCTGGCGGCCACGTCGAGGTGCGGGACGTCCGGTAGGGCGTGCGGCAGCAGGCCGGTCTGCAGGCTGTGGGCGAGCTGGTGGGTGGAGTCGTAGAGGCGGGCGCGATCCAGGGCCTGGGCGATGAGTCCGGCGAGGGAGGTCAGGATCGCCCGTTCACCGGGGACGAACGCATGGGGACGCGCGTAGGCCAGGATGAGGGTGCCGATGGGCCGGCCGGACGCAATGAGGGGCAGGAAGGCCCACGCCGCCATGTCGTCCCCGATCACGACGGCCGGGAAGGCGGCCGCGAGCTCGCCCGCGTCGGCGAAGAACAGCGGCTCGCCCGTGCGCAGGCCATGGGTGCTGGCCGTGTGGATGCCGAGCGGGATGCCGTCGTAGCGGGCCATGAGCTCGGCCGTGTAGCCGCGGAAGCCCACGATGCGCAGGCGCTGCTCCTCGGCCACCAGCAGGGCCAGGGCCTGGGCGCCGAGCGCGGGGACGAGCAGGTCGGCGGCGTGGTCGACGACGTCGCGGGCGTGGACCGCCTCCGTGAGGGCGGCCGCCAGATGCATGAGCTGGTAGAGGGAGGTGGCCCGGCTGGGTGAGGGTTCCGCGGGGACGGCCGTCGGCGGGGCGGGCGGCGGGACGGGCTCGTCGGCGGCGACCGGGGTGATGCGGACGCTGATCCCGGTGTCGTCCGGATAGAGGTCGAAGCGCAGGTAGCGGCCGATCGGGGGAGCGGCGGTGAAGCTGCGCGGCAGTCGGCTGATCGCCGCGGCCCGGTAGTGGTCCTCGATGGCGGGGGTGTCCATCCAGGGCAGCGCTTCCCAGGGCAGGGCGCCACGGAGGCGGGACACGGGTGCGCCCAGCAGCTCGGCCGCCTCGGCGGTGATGAAGGTGATCGTGCCGTTCAGGTCGAGTGCGCAGTTGCCACCGGGCAGCCGGCGGACGAAGGCCATGGCGGCGGCCGCCTCGGCCGGGCCGGGGGTGGGAGGGGGAGGCGGCCGCAGCATGACCGGGTGTGCCGGCGGACGGACGGGGTGTCCGGCGTCGGCGGCGCGGCGCAGGTGGTTCGCGAGACGGCCGCAGGCCGAGTCCACGGCGTCGCGTTCCCGGTCGGTCAGGTGGGGCGCGTGGGAGCCGGGCCACAGGAGGACGAGACCGGCTCCGGTGGGCTCCGCCGCCTCGGGCGCCGGGTCGGGGACGAGCGGGGCGGCGGCGAGGGCGAAGTCGTACGGCAGGACGAGGCCGAGGCGCGGGTAGCGCCGGGCCGTCTCCTCCTGGCCGCCCAGCCAGACGAACCGCCCGTCGCGCACCGCGTCGGCCACCGGGATGGAATCGTCCACGACGACCCGGGACCAGGGCAGCGCGAACTCACGGGACAGGCCGAGGGTCATCGCCAGGTGCAGGACCCGCCGGGCGGGGTCGGGCAGGTAGAGCATGCCGATGGACGCCCCCGCGGCCGCGCAGGCCCGGACCAGGGCCTCGCCGAGTGCCCGCTGATCGGCCGCCGCGGCGGGGTCGACGGCCTCGGCGGGCTCGGGCGGCTCGGCCCCCTGGCCTTGGTCGCGGCCTGCAAGGTCTCGCACCCGTCCATGGTCCCCCCCACCCGCCACCCGCGCGTCGGCACCCGCCCACCCCGGCAAGCCCGCGCCCGCCCACCTCCGGCCGTCCGCAAGCGTAGGGTCACCGGGCGTCACGCACGGGGGTCGAAGGGGATGGGGGCGCGGGTCTTGCCGGGGCGCTTGTGCGGCCCTGAGAGAATCCGGCGCCACGCCGCCCGCGAGGCGGAACCGGGCGCGGGCACTGACCGCCACGATCGTCGACGGGCAGGGGGTTGCGTAGGGTCGTGGCATGGACGACCTGCTGCCGCTCCTGGCGGTCTTCGGTGGGCTGGGCGCGGTCGTGCTCGGCTTGGCCGCGCTGGCGCGGCGCGTGCGGGCCCGCGGGAGTGCCGGCGCCGCCATCGGAGCGGCGTTGGCCTCCTGGGAGGAGGCGTACCGCGTGACCTCTCACGAGGCTTACCAGGAGGTCCGGGCGCAGACCGAACGGCAGGCGCCGGCGCTGTCGCCCGACGGCCCCTGGCACCGCCGGCCAGCGGAGGGCGTGCGTCGCTCCATCGAGCCCCGGCCGCCGAGGATGAGGCGCCGAACGCGCCTGACCCGCCAGGCCCGGCGTATGCGGCGGACCCAGACGTATTGACCCGCACGGTTGTTGCCTCGTGCGTTGCGAGCAGGAGCTGTGCCTCACCGATCGGCCGGGTGATCGTGGGGCTGCAATCTCTGCACGAAACCCGTTCCCCTGCCAACCATGCAGGAGCTCATGAAGAGGAACCGGTGGTGCCGGCCGGCGGGGCCTGCTGATAGAGGGCAACCAAGACACCGTGAAGGGGCTGGTCTTCTGCACCTTCCTCGGCCTCGTCGACCAAGTTGGCGAGGGTCTCGCCGAGTTCTCTTGCCTTCGCGGGGCTGAGACGCAGGTGGCGCAGTGTCAGGTGGGTCTCGGCGGGGGAGAGGTCCAGCTCCTGGGCGAACGCGGCGAGCATCGCCGCGGTGCCCGCCGCTTGGGGTTCGGCGACGAGCATGTGGCGGGCCGTGCGCTGGTAGTACTGCTCTGTGCCGCCGCGGACCTGGCGGGTCTCGGCGACGTGGATCAGCCCGGCCTCGCGGAGCACTTTGAGGTGGTGGGCCACGTTGCCCTTCTTCGCGTCGAGCTGCGCCGCAAGCTGGCTGGTCGTGGCAGGCCGGTGGCCCAGGGCGAAGAGCAACCGCTGACGCAACGGGTGGGCGAGCGCCGCGAACTGCTCAGGCGCACGGATCTCCAGAACATCCTCAGGGGGCGGCAGATGGGGAGGCTGATCACGCATACCGAAAGTGTCTAAACTCTTTGACGCTTTGGCAAGGGCAGTGCTCTAATCCCTGTCATGACGACTTCAACGAAGCTTTCGCCGCCCCCTGTTGTCGACGAGACGGCCCGGCTCCTGAGTGATCACTACGTCTTCCCCGAGATAGCCGAGCAGCTCGCCGGCCTGCTGCAACGACGGCTCGCCGAGGGCGCCTACGACGTCGACGGAGCCGAGGAGCTCGCCCGGCTGGTCACCGCGGACCTGCAGTCCGTCAACGGCGACCGACACCTGAGGCTGAAACACCACGCCGACCCGGTGTCCCCGGAACAGGGGTCGGCCACCCTGGACGCCATGCGCCGGGACTTCGAGACCTCGCTGGGCGGTGCGCCCCGGGTGCAGTTGCTCGACGGGGGAGTCGCCGTGCTGGAGCTGTCGCCGATGCTGTTTCCGCTGGAGTGGGCCGCCGAGCCGCTGGGCGCCGCGCTCACCCTGGCCTCCCGAGCCCAGGCGCTGATCATCGACCTTCGCGCCAACCGGGGCGGCGACCCGGACACGGTCGCCTTCGTCTGCAGCTACCTGCTCGACGAGCGCACCCACCTCAACACCATGCACTGGCGAGGCGGCGCGCGCATCGAGCAGTCCTGGAGCCTGCCGCACGTCCCCGGCGCACGCTTCGGCGGCAGCAAGCCGTTGTACGTGCTGTCCAGCGACAGCACCTTCTCTGCCGCCGAAGAGCTGGCGTACGACCTCCAGCAGCTCGGCCGCGCCGTAGTCGTCGGCGAGCGCACCCTCGGCGGCGCACACCCGTGCAAGGGCTGGACGGTGCACCCCCACCTGGAAGTCACGGTCCCCGTCGGCCGCGCCGTCAACCCCGTCTCCGGTACGAACTGGGAGGGCATCGGCGTGCAGCCGGACATTCCGTGCGCTGCGGCTGACGCCCTCACCCGCGCACACGAACTGGCCCTCGCCCGGCTGGCAGGCTGACTTCGGCGGCGGAGGCCGCGGTCTCCGCCACCCCCCCCGCGTGCCCGCCCCGCACGACCAGGTTCCGACGCGCTACGGCGTTTTCGTGGCGGATCGCTTGGTGGGCTTGCTTCTGCCGGTGCTTCTGCTCGTGCTCGTGCTGGTCCGGTCGGCCTTGGCGGTGGTCGCGGTATTCCGCCTCGGGGTCTTTTCTCTACCTGCGACCGTGCGCGACGGAGCTACCCGGCTCGGCGTGGTCGGCCACTTGAACTCGATCTCCAGTTCGATCTGCCCGTCGCCGACCTCGACCTCGATCTCGCTGCGAAGGTCGTCGGGGATCCGCAGGCTCAGCGTCCCGGGGCCGACTTCCAGTTCGGCATCCCCGCCTTCCCTCAACATGGCTGCGAGTGCCGTCAGCTGGTCGGCCGCTTCAAAACGCGACAGTGAGCGCTTCTGTTCAAACTTGAGGTCCGTCATGCTCATTTCCGATCCGGAATAGGCAGGGCATAACGTCCATTCTGAGGCCACGCCCGGGATCGGACATCTTCGTGCCGCTGTGGAGGGGTGGCCCCAAGGCCGTGGCGTCTCGGGGCGGCGAGCCGGGCAAGCCGTCCCGCAGGTTGGCTTGCCCAGGGTGAAGCCGCTGGTAGACCGACTGCGGCGGGGGATCGCCAAGGCCGGCTGACAAGCCCGGGGCTTCGTTCGACGGCCCGTCCCAGGGCGGCCCCGGACGGCCGAACGGCGGTCGGCCATTCGGCCTTCCGGGGCTGCCCTGAGGACGGTCACTTTCTCCAGAACAGGTGGTGAGCCACCCCGCTCGGGCTGGGAACGACCTCCAGGTTGAATCGGTCGAGCAGCTCATCAGGGGACTCCCAGAGTCGCACTCCGGATCCGAGCTTCACTGGCGAGACCACCACGTGCAGGGTGTCGACGAGGTCGGCGTCGAGAAACTGCCGGATGGTGGTGGCCCCGCCGCCGAGGCGGACGTCCTTGCCCTGCGCCGCCTCCCGGGCCTGCTCAAGGACTGCGGCAGGGGCACCGTCGACGAAGTGGAACGTGGTGTCGGAGAGTGTGAACGAAGGACGTCCGTGATGGGTCATGACGAACACCGGCGTGTGGAAAGGGGGTTCGTCACCCCACCAGCCCTGCCACTCGTGGTCCTGCCAGGGCCCGCGCTGGGGCCCGAACTTGTTGCGGCCCATGATCTCGGCGCCGATGTTGCGGGCATAGTCCCGTGTGAAGTAGTCGTCCAGGCCCCGGCTTCCCCCGGGGGCGGTGCGCATGGGCCAGCTGGCCGTGGCGCCGGCCCAGGCGAACAGCCTCGCAGGGTCGACGTGACCGAACGGCCTCTCGAGGGTCTGGTCCTCACCGGCGCCGATTCCGTCACTCGATACGTTGAAGTTCTGGACTCTCAGCAACTGAGCCACGTGTTCCTCCTGTGTTGTCGACAACGGTGGTGAGACTTGCCGGGCCGGGAAAACTCATCGCTGCTTCCATGCCCCGCCTGAGATTCGGCTTGCCGGTCTCCCGAGTCCGGTAGGGCTTCGCGCAGTCGCTTCGAGTAGGTCACGGTAGGCGCCTCGGCCGCCACCGACATCTCGGAGTGGGAATGGGCGCTGCAAGCCTCTGCGACGGCGCGACGAAGCTCGATGCGGCGATACGGGTCCGACCCCCAGGCGTGGGCAGTCCCGGCAGGACCGGCCTGCTGCCTGCCGCGGAATCGACGTCACCGGTGGTCTCGCCGTGCCGTCATGTCACCATCCGAGCTGCGGCACGCCCAGGCGCCCGCCATCGATGAGCGCGGCGAGCTCTTCGGCTCTCGTCAGGGCCCCGCGGCCGCTGCCGCCGTGGACGAAGACGGTGTGATGCTCGGTCCACCCGTTCAGCTGGGCTTCCGCGCCGTGAAACACGATCTGGACTCCGTCGAAGTTCGCGCTCGCGCGTTGGTCCGCCTCCGGGCGATCCGGCCACAAGCCACGCCAGCAGATGGCGGCGGTGCCCTGGCCAAGAGCCGCCACGAAGCGCTCCTCGACAGTCCCCATCGGAACGTCTGCCGTGACATCCAGCGGCAGGTGCGCCTCCAGGGCGGCGTCGCCCGCAGTCGTCACGTCGAGGTCGAACCAGAGGTCCTCACCCGCAGGACCGGTACGCATGTCCAAGTAGTCGAAGTTCGCTCCCGGCAGGACCACGACCATCCGCCGTGCGTCTTCGACCGTTCGCAGCTCGGAGTAGAGCCCCACTGTGCCCTCGCACTCGGCCATCAACGTACTCAGGTGCTTGGCCTGCGTGTATGCCAGGGTTGCGTCGGTGGTCCGGAAGACGGGATACGCCGTGGAGTTGCCCATGGGCCGAACCGTCACACGTCCTCACAGGCCTCCGCCACCGCAATTCGTGTGGTCGCTGCGGCCCGTGGGCTCTACCCACGCGCAGTATCCCCAACCGGGGTCCGGCCCATTTCTCAGCGATGGCGCTCCGAAGCCCGCTGGTCCCGCGGCGGCCTGCGGCCGCGCCACCGGCTGTCGATGATCTTCGCCCCATCTTCAGGGCCGGGGACCACGGGGCATCCCGTTCAGGCTCGCGGGTCTTACGAATGCCGACGGCGTGGGCACGGCAGTGGGCGCGGCGCCGGGGAGGAATCCGGGGCCGCGCCCACGTGCCGCACGGGAGCCGGAAGGGCTCCCGTGCGGTGTTCCCGGGATGCGGGTCAGGCGTTGACGCAGGTGTTGCCGAAGGCCGGGTTGAGCAGTCCGACGATGTTGACGCTGTTGCCGCAGACGTTGACGGGGATGTGGACCGGCACCTGGACGGCGTTGCCGGAGGCGACGCCGGGGGAGCCGATGGCCGCGCCGTTGGCGCCGGCGTCGGCGGAGGCGATGCCCGCGCCGGCGAGGAGGATGGCGCCGGTGGCGGTGATGACGGCCGTGGTCTTCTTCACTGGATCTCCTGCAAGAATTCGAGTCTGAGCGGTGAGCGAAAGCGGCCGTCGGCCCTGGACCCGAGAGACGGGCCCACGACGAGGCGTGCTTTTCCTCCCCAACGGGTCGGCGGGCTGCGTGGACACGGGTGCCGACCCGTATGGGTGCGTCGGATCCGCCGAGCGGACGCCTCCCACCGACGCGCCGGGCCCGCAACGCGGTGCCCGCGCCCGCTGGGCGACCCTTTCAGCAGCCTCCGGAGGAGGCGGGCCCGGCGCCGATGGTGACGATGGTCGGGGCGCAGCAGCCGCCACCGCCCTGCTCGGCGGCTTCCGGTTCGTCGAAGAGGCCCGCGCCGCCGCACACGCCTGTTTCCGGGAGGGTGAGTTCGACGCGCTCGGCGGCCTCGCGGTCACCGGCGAGGGCGGCGGCGATGGAGCGGACCTGTTCGTAGCCGGTCATGGCGAGGAAGGTCGGGGCGCGGCCGTAGGACTTCATGCCGACGAGGTAGACGTCCTTCTCCGGGTGGGAGAGCTCCTTCACCCCGTGCGGGTGGACGGTGCCGCAGGAGTGCTGGTTGGGGTCGATCAGCGGGGCGAGCGCGATGGGGGCCTGCAGGCGCTCGTCGAGGGCGAGGCGGAGCTCGCCGAGGAAGGTCAGGTCGGGGCGGAGCCCGGTGAGGACGATGACCTCGTCGACCGGCTCCAGGCGGCGGCCGTCCTCACCCACGAGGGTGACGCGGCCGTGGCCGTGGCCGCGGCCGCGGCCGTCGACGTCGCGTTCGACGGCCTCGGTGCGGAAGCCCGTGACCGCGTCCGCGAACCCGCCGTCGACGGCTGCCTTGGCGGCGAGGCCGAGGGCGCCGCGGGCGGGGAGCTGATCGGCCTCCCCGCCGCCGAAGGTGGAGCCGGAGATCCCGCGACGCAGGATCCACGTGGCGTGCGTGCCCTTGCCGTCCCCGGACTTGGCGAGATCGGCGAGATGGGCGAGGGCGGTGAACGCGGAGGCGCCGGAGCCGATGACCGCGATCCGCTTGCCCGCGAACCGGCTGCGGACGGAGGGGTCCTTGAAGTCCGGGACCCGGTACGTGATCCGGTCGGCGGCGGCCTTCTCGCCGAGGGCGGCGAGTCCGCTGCCGCCGGCCGGGCCGGGGGTGGACCAGGTCCCGGAGGCGTCGATGACGGCGCGGGCGAGGATCCGCTCTTCGCCGCCGGGGCCGGTGAGGTGGATGGCGAAGGGCCGGCTCTCGCGGTCGGCGTCGACGATGCGGTCGCGACCGGCCCGTGAGACGCCGGTGACGGTCGCGTCGTAGCGGACGCGGTTGCCGAGGACGTCGGCCAGCGGCTGGAGGTAGCGGGCGGCCCAGTCGCCGCCGGACGGGTACGTGGCGCCGTCGGGCCTGACCCATCCGGTGGGGGCGAGGAGCTTCTCGGCGGCCGGGTCGATGACCTCGGACCAGGTGGAGAAGAGGCGTACGTGCGACCAGTCGCGCACGGCGGACGCGGCGCCCGGGCCGGCTTCCAGGACCAGGGGCTCGATGTCCCGCTCGATGAGGCGGGCAGCCGCCGCGAGTCCGATCGGGCCGGCGCCGATCACGACGACGGGCAGGGCTTCGGTGGATGCGTGCATGGCGGGCTCCCCAGTTGATTCGACATCTATCGATGCCTTGTCGTCTTCAGGGTGGCCCCTGGTTCGACGTTCGTCAACATAGACATTCATCGAAATATCTCGGATGATGGAGGCATGACTTCGAAGGCGTTGCCGCTGCCCTTGCCGCTGCTGGAGCCGGAAGCCGCGGCGGCCTGCTGCCCGCCCCTGTCGGAGCGGCCGCTGACCGCCGAGGAGGCCGAGCGGACCGCCGTCATGTTCAAGGCCCTGGGCGACCCCGTCCGCCTGCGCCTGTTCTCGCTGGTCGCCTCGCACGAGGGCGGCGAGGCGTGCGTGTGCGACATCTCCGACGTGGGGGTCTCCCAGCCGACGGTCTCCCATCACCTGAAGAAGCTGCGGGAGGTGGGCCTGCTGTCCTCCGAGCGGCGCGGCACCTGGGTGTACTACCGGGTCGAGCCCGCGGTGCTCGCCGCCATGGGACGACTCCTGACCCGCGCGGCCTCGGCATGAGCATCTCCATCGTGCCGCTGACCGAAGCGCACGCGGATGAGGTCCTGGCGATCTACCGGGCGGGGATCGACGAGGGCAACGCCACCTTCGAGACCACCGCCCCGACGTGGGAGGCGTTCGAGGCGGCCAAGCTGCCCGAGCACCGGTTCGCCGCCGTCGGCGAGGACGGCAAGGTACTGGGCTGGGTCGCGGCGAGCGCGGTCTCGGACCGGTGCGCGTACGCGGGCGTGATCGAGCACTCCGTCTACGTCCACCCCGCCGCCCGCGGGCAAGGGGTCGCCATGCGGCTCCTCACCGCACTGATCGGCTCGACGGAGGCCGCGGGCATCTGGACGATCCAGTCCGGCATCTTCCCGGAGAACCGCGCGAGCCTGGCCCTCCACCAGAGGGCCGGATTCCGGATCATCGGCACCCGCGAGCGCATCGGCCGCCATCGCGGCGTCTGGCGCGACGTCGTACTGCTGGAGCGCCGCAGCCCCAACGTGAGGTGAGAGCGGTCGGAGGGTGCCGGCCTCACCCTGCGGTCGGTGACAGGGGCCGTCCGGCCGGGTCGTGGTCGACCACGCCGCCGTTCTCGACGGCGTCGGCGTGGCCTCGTCCGGGCGCCGCTGCGCCCGGACGAGGTCGTGGAAGGTTCAGCCGAGGTGGCGGCCCCGGTACCCGGCTCCGGCGATGGCGGCGATGATCCGCTCCGCGTCCACGGGCGCCGCGCACTCCACCACGGTGCGTTCGGTCTGTACGTCGGTGGTGCTGGTGGTGACGCCGGGGAGTTCTTCGACTTCGTCGTCGATGAGCAGGCCGCAGCTGGTGCAGTGCATTCCGGCGACGGCGAAGGTCAAGGTCATGCGGGTGCTGCTCACTTGGCGGCCTCCGGGGCCTGGTCGGGGTTCGGGTCGTGGAAGGTGATCTGGCCGCCGTACATGCCCATGCCGCAGGTGAAGGACAGGGTCCCGGCCTTGGGGGTGCCGAGGTCGATGACCCTCTCGCCGGTGACGGGCAGCACTTCCTGGATGCCGCGGTCGGGGACGACGAAGGACCGTACGCAGCCGTTCGTGCCGTGGGTGGCGACGACGAGCCTGGTGGGCGCCCCGGCGCGAGCGGTGACGGCCGTGGGCGCGTAGGAGTTGGTGCGGGCCTGGACGGTGATCGTCTGCGTGCCGTCGGCAGCCGTCCGTACGGTCTCCGCGGGAACGCTCGCGGCGACCGCCCGGGGGGTGGCGGTGGGCCACCAGCCGCCCAGGCGCAGTCCGGATCCGAAGGCCCACACCGCGACGAGCAGGACGACGACGCCGGTCACCCGGGTGAGGCGGCCCTGCCACAGCTTGGCGGCCGAGCGCAGGAAGAAGCCGAGGACGGCGAAGAGCGGTCCGGTGCCCAGGACGAAGCCGGCCATGACCGCCGCCCCCGAGTACGGGGAGCCGGAGGTGATGGCGATCAGCTCCACGCTCAAGGTCACCCCGCAGGGGATCAGGACCGTCAGGAAGCCGAGGACCGCCGGGGTGGTGACGGCCGTGGACTTCGCCGAGCGGCGCACCCGTCGGCCCCACGAGGCGGGCAGCCGAGGCACCAGGCGCCGTACGGCCCGGACGCCGAGCATGTCGAGTGCGAACACGACCATCAGGACGGCGCCGGCGACGAGAAGGATCGCGCGGGCCCGCGGACCGGGCTGGACGGCGGCGCCGAGGAGTCCGAGTACGGCACCGAGCAGGGCGTGGGAGGCGAGCTTGGCGCCGAGGAACGCGGCCACGGGCGCGAACAGCCCGCTACGCTCCCATGCTTCGGCCGGCCACGCGGTGGCGCGGCGGCCGACGGCGCCGGCGAGCAGGCCGCCCTGGACGGCTGCGCAGGAGGCGCCGCCCGCGAAGAGGCCGGTGGTGACACCGGTGAGAAAGAGGGTGCTGGTGGAGGCCATGGAGGAAGAGCTCTCCTCTGAGGAAGGGAAGCGGAAGCCGGAGTGAGGACATGGCAGGACACCGCCGGCCCAAGGACCCGTGACGCGGGCATGGGGGCGGGGTGCCGGGGCTGCTCAGGTCCGGCTTACGCAGAGGAGGGAGACGGGATCCGGAGCCCGTGGCCAGGCGCAGGAGGCTCCCGGGGGCCGCGCCGACCGCGTGGCGGCGACAGGGGCCTCCTCCGATACGACCGCGGGGCCCGGGGCGGCGAAGATCACCGGGGCCGGGGTCTGGGCGGAGGCCAGCGGGCACTCCATGGCCGTCGCCGGGCAGCTGTCCCCACCCGGTCTCGCGGTGACGGGCCCGTGCGAAGGGTCCGAGTCGTTCGCCACCGCGGGCATGCTCGAATCGGTGACCGCCATGCCCGTCGAGGCGGGCCTCTGCATCGAGGAGGGCCTGCGCATCGAGGCGGCCATTGCCATCGAGGAGGGCATGCGCATCGTGTCCGCATGGCCGGGCCCTGCCATCAGGTACGCGCACAGCAGCAGCACACCGGCCAAGAAGGCGGTGAGTGCCGGCTGAGGGCGCCGGTCCGAACGGATGGGCATGCGCGTGATGCTAGCGACGCCGCACGGTCAGCCGGACCCCGGGATCGCCGACACGCGTGAGGCCCGAGCGGGGCGGAAGCCGGCGTCCGTGCGCTTCGTCATGCCGAAGGCGTCCCGCTGTCCTCCGTCTTGCCGCGCATGAAGATGACCGCCACCAGCGCCAGGCCCACCACCGCGCCCACCAACTGCACACCGACGAACGCCGGGACCGAGGCCGGGGCGATGCCCGCGAAGGTGTCCGTGAAGGCGCGGCCGATCGTGACCGCCGGGTTGGCGAAGGAGGTGGAGGAGGTGAACCAGTACGCGGCGCCGATGTACGAGGCGACCGCGACGGGGGCGAAGCGGAGGCGGTCGGTGCGGGCGAGGCCGAAGATCAGCAGGATCAGGCCGGCGGTGGCCACGAGCTCGCCGAGGAGGAGGTTCCCGGCGGAGCGGTCGTGCGTGGACCACTTGACCAGCGGTTCGCCGAACATCGCGTCCGCCAGGACCGCGCCGGCGATCGCACCGGCGATCTGCGAAGGCACGTAGACGGCGAGCTCGCGGGCGGTGACGCCGGCGCCGCCGCGGCGGGCCGTCCACCATTCGGCCAGCGTCACGGCCGGGTTGAAGTGCGCGCCGGACACCGGGCCGAGGAGTGCGATGAGGACGCCGAGCCCGAACACCGTGGCGGTGGAGTTGGCCAGCAGCTGCAGGGCCACGTCCTGGGTGAGCGTCGCGGCCTGGATGCCGGAACCTACGACGACCGCGACGAGGGCTGCGGTGCCGACCAGCTCGGCGGCGGCGCGGGCGATCAGCGGGGTGCGGGGCGGGGTCGCGCCGGGTGCGGGCCGGGGCCCGCCGGCAGGTATCGGGGTCGGGATGCCGACGGGCTGGGTGGCGGTCAAGGCTGGTTCTCCTCGGGGAGTGAGGCACAACGCGAATAGCTGAACAACCGAGTAGTCGAATAGCCGAATAGCCGAATACCCGAGTAGTCGAGTGGCTATGGACAGGACCGCTTGAGGTTCGCTTCCGTGGTGGCCCGCGCGGTCCGGGCGAGGTCGGCGAACTGGCCGGCGAGGGCTTCGATGACTTCCGGGCGCAGGCGGTAGTAGATGAACCTCCCGCACGGCTCCGTGTCCACGACTCCGGCCTCCCGCAGCACCTTCATGTGGTTGGACAGGTTCGTCTGCCTGGCACCCGTCTCCTCCACGAGGTGGGTGGTGCAGAGCGTCTCGCGGGCGAGCAGGGTCACGATCCGGAGCCTGAGAGGGTCGGCCAGGACCCGCATCAGATCAGTGTCGACTGACGTCATCATGGGCTGATACTGTCACATCAGCCAGAGCTGACACCAGCCCGTGCTGACCTCACTGGTCCTTTGGGTGGGATCGCCCTGCCGCCGCCTTCCTCGCCCCGCCTCCACCGCAGTCGATCCCACCCCAAGGAAGAACAGATGTCCTCCGCTCCTGCCGCCTCCGTCCTGTTCGTCTGCATCCACAACGCGGGCCGCTCCCAGATGGCAGCCGGGTTCCTCCGTCACCTCGCCGGAGACCGCGTCGAGGTCCGCTCCGCCGGCTCCGTGCCCGGTGACAAGATCAACCCGTCCGCCGTCGCGGCCATGGCCGAGCTGGGCATCGACATCTCCGACCAGAAGCCGAAGGTCCTCACTCCCGAGGCCGCCGAGGCGTCCGACTACATCATCACCATGGGCTGCGGCGACGCCTGCCCGTACTTCCCCGGCAAGACCTACCTCGACTGGCAGCTGGAGGACCCGGCAGGCCAGGGAGTCGAGGCCGTACGCCCCATCCGCGACGAGATCAAGGGCCTCGTCGAGGGCCTGATCGCAGAGATCGACGCCAAGAGGCAGGGCTGATCCCGCGCCCGACGCCGCCGTCGCGTGCGTACTGGTGCACATGCCGGAGGACGCGTCAACGGCCAGGCAGAACCGGTGCATTGCGCAGGCCGGAGCCCGTCGGGACCTCGTATGCCGGCGATATCCAGGAGAACGGCAAGTCGGCACCAAGTCCACGCCAAGGCCCGGTGGGCACCGTGGTGTTGTCCGCCGTCGGCATTCGATCCTGGAGTATCCGAGCGTGTCGCCCAGCAGTACCTACGAACAGCCCCGCCCCTGCGAGACGATCGTGGCCCACCGCGTCTTCCGCCGCGAGCGGACACCACTGTCCCCGCTGCTCCCCGCAGTCCCGCACGGTGCAACGGGCCTGGCCGCCGCGGTCGCCCACCGCCTCACCGAATACGGGCTGCACCGCCACCGCCTCGTCGAGGACGAGTCCATCCGGCCATCGCTCCGCGGCCGCACCGCGCAGCGGATGCCGGCCGTACTCGTCCGCGGAGTGGCGCGATGACGGTACTCGACTGCGCTCCCCATGAAGTCCTGGACGCCTACCGCACCTGCGAGTTCGTCACCCTCGGCAAGAACGGAACCCCGTCGGCCTGGCCGACGGCCGTGGCTCGGCGCGAAGACGGAACCCTCCTGCTGACCACGTCCCTCGCCTTCGCACAGAAGGCGCTGAACGTACGCCGCGACGGCCGGGTCGCCCTGCTCTTCTCCGACCCCACGGGCAGCGGGCTGGACCGGGCTCCGCAAGTGTTCGTCAGCGGCCGCGCCCACTGCCCCGACACGATCATGACGGGCCCGGAAGGAGCCGAGGAGTACTGGCGCAGGCTCTTCGAACGCCAGCCGCACAGTCGCGCCTACCTCAAACGCCCCATGAGGCCGCTGATGTCCTGGTACTACCTGCGCCTCCTCATCACCGTCGAACCCGAACGGGTGAGCATGCGGCCGAGCCTGGAGGAGCTGCCGCGGCTCGAGGGGCCTGCTCCCGCGGCCGGGGCGCAGGCGCTGCCCGGGGCCGTCCAACTCGCTCGTACGCCCACGGCGGTGCTGGCCGGCCGGGACGCCTCGGGGGCACCGCTGCTCGCCCGTACCCGCCCGCAGCCGACACCGGCGGGCTACCTGGTCGAGGTGCCACCGGACTTCCGTGTCGAGCCAGGGCCTGCCAGCCTGCTGGTGCACCGGCACGACGAACTGCTGAACCACATGTACAACGCGCTCGTACGCGGAGACCTGAGGCGGACCGATTCGGGCTGGCTCCTGGTGCCGTCCAGCGTGATCGAACCCATGGGCTCGGGCCGAGTCGGCGATGCCGTGCGGGTCCTGCGCCAGACCAAGCGGTCGACCGACCGCTATCTCGCGCGGCGCGGTCTGCCCCGCCCGAAAGTGCAGTGGGACCAGTTCAGTTCCCTGGCGGCGCCGTCGCACCAGGGGCGGAGCCGACCCGTGCTGAACTGCTGCTCCGTGCGTGAGGAGTATCCGGCCGTGATGAAGTCCCCGCACCACTGATCACCGCTCCGGCTCGTTCGGGCCACGCGCACTGATGACGCGGCGAGGAAGGGGGAGCGGGCGAGGTTCTCCGGGTTCTCGGCACGGTCGCCGGAGATCGTCCACGGTGCCGCGCCGTTTACGATGTGGTTGTCATGGTCACAATGAAGGTGCTCGGCGCGTTCCGGGTCGAGGTCGACGGCCGCCCGGTTGCCGCACCGGGTCGGCTCGCCCGGATGGTTCTGGTCCAACTCCTGCTCGCCCGCGGAGAGGTCGTCTCCACGGAGCGGATCATCGAGAGGTTGTGGCCCACACGGGTCCCGTCGAGCGCGCAGGCCTCGCTGCACGCCTACATCGCGCGCCTGCGGCGCCTTCTCGAACCGGAACGAGCGCCGAGGACCGCCGCCCGGCTCCTGCTCAGTGCGCCCTATGGCTACGCCCTCGCACTGGAGCGGGACGCGGTGGACGCCTGGGTGTTCGAGGACCGGGTCGCGGCCTGCTCGGTTGCCGGTCTGCCCGCCCACGCCGCGGCCGAGGGCTTGGCCGAAGCGCTCGGCTCGTGGGGCGGGCAGCCGTACGCGGAGTTCGCGGACGAGCCGTGGACGGCCGGTGAACGCACCCGCCTGGAGGAACTGCACCGGGCTGCCCGCGAACGGCTCGTCGCCACGCGGCTGAGCCACGGGCAGGCTGCGCAGGCCCTCACCGACGCGGGCGCGCTCACCCGGGAGCAGCCGTTGCACGAGGAGGGATGGCGGTTGCTGGCGCTGGCGCTGTGGGCCCGCGACCGCCAGGGGGACGCCCTGGCGGCACTGAGGCAGGCCAGGCACGTCCTCGCAGAAGAACTCGGCGTCGAACCCGGTCCGGCCCTGCTGGAGCTGGAGCAGGCCCTGCTGCACCAGCGTCTGGACGTCCTCCACCGAGACACCGGAACGCCCACCGCGCCCACCGCGCGAACCGGGGCGCCCACCGCCGCCACGGCGCTCCGCAGCCCCGGCGCGGCGGCCGGACAGAGAACGCCGACTGCACCGACTGCACTGACTGTGCCGACGGTCCTCACGGCGAACAGCCTCCTGGGCCGTGACGAAGAGCTGGCAGCAATCGCCGATGCGGCGGAGCGGGCACGCGGCGGCCGCGCGCAGGTGGTCCTGGTCTCCGGCGAGGCAGGCATCGGCAAGTCGAGCCTGTTGCAGGCCGCACTACGTCAACTGCCCGCACAGGGCTGGCTGGCCGGATCCGGACAGTGCCCGGAGACCGACGGCGCCCCGCCCGGCCGGGCCTGGTTCGACCTCCTCCCCGGTCTCGCCGAAGACGCGCCACCAGGACCGTACGGCGACGAGCTGGCCCCTCTGCTGGCCCCGGGCACGTCGAGCGGTTCCGCGCAGCCGGACGGCAGCCCGGCCCGGCGCTTTCGGCTGCACCGGGCGCTGCTCGGCTGGCTTCGCGACACGGCCGCGCGGCAGCCGCTGGCGATCGCGCTGGACGACCTGCACCGGGGCGACCAGGAGAGCGTCGAGCTGTTCCTGCTCTGCGCCGAGCAGCTGCGCGACGTCCCCCTGCTCCTGGTCGGCTCGTACCGCACCGGCGAGGGAGACCTGACCGGAGCACTGTCACGCCTGGCCGCCTGCTCGCCCGTACGAATCAATCTCGCGGGCCTGACGGACGCCCAGTCGAAGGAACTGCTGCGGCGGTCGGCGACCCACATCAGCGAGCAGGCCGCGGCGGCCCTGGCCGAACGTGCCGGGGGCAACCCCTTCTACCTCCGCGAGAGTTCCCTCCTGCTCGCCGGTGAGGGCGAGCAGCAGGCCCTGGCCCGGATCCCGCAAGGGGTCCAGGACGTACTGCGGCGCAGGCTCGCCCTGCTCGCACCGACCGTCACGGCCGGACTGCGACTCGCGGCCGTCGCCGGACGCGAGGCCCCGATCGCCCTCCTTGTGGAGGCCGCGGACGGAGATCCCGAGCAACTCCTCGACGCCCTGGACGCTGGCGTGACCGCCGGGCTGCTCACCGAGCCGCGGGCGGGTACGGTCCGCTTCAGCCACGCCCTCGTACGCGACGCCCTGGAGGCGGACCTCACGCGCCTGCGGTTGGCCCGGATGCATTCCCGACTGGGCAGGAGCCTGATCGCCCTCGGCTCGGACGACGTCGCCGCCACCGCCCACCACCTCCTGCGGGCGGCCGCGGTCGTGACCGCCGACGCCGGCCCCGCGGTCCACCACGCCCGGCTTGCCTGCGAGCAGGCCGTGCGCCGCTACGCCCCGCAGAACGCCGAAGCCCTCCTGAACACGGCCCTCGGCCTCCTGGCCGACCATCCGGCGGCCTTCGCGGACCAGGACGCGGCCCTGCTGCGCGTGATGCTGCTGGGCCAGCTCGTCGACTGCCGGATCCGGATGGGGGCCGTCGTACCGGCCCGCGACGCCCAGCAGCAGGCCGTGCGGGTGGCCCGTGCCGAGGGCCGGGCAGACCTGCTGACCGCCGCCTACACGACATGGACCGAACCGACGCCCTGGCGCGTCCGCCCGTACGCGGCCAGTGATCCCGAGGCCGTCGAGGAGCTCACGAACCTGCTGGAGAAGCACCACCCGGACGACCGGCAGCGGTGCCTGCTCCTCGACCAGCTCGCCGACGCACTCGACGACACCGACCCCCGCGCCGTGACCGTGGCACGCCAGGCCGTGGAGCTCGCCAGGACCATGGGCGATCCCCGGCTGCGGGGCCTGACCCTCACCTCCCTGCTGCGCCGCATCGACTGCGAACTGGAACCAGCCGCCTATCTCGAACTCCACGAAGAACTCGCCGAGGTCGCCGCTTCCCAGGACAGCCCCGAGTACTCCTGGATGACTTCCTACACCGCCGCCCGGATCGCCGCCGCCGGCAACGACCCGGCGCGGATGGAGCGGTGCCTCGTGCACGCCGACGAGATCGCCCGCACCTACGAGCTGCGCGGTGCCTTCGCCATCGCCCAGCTGCGCCGCCCCATGGTCGCCATGGCCCAGGGCCGGTTCGGCGAGGCGGAGCAGGACCTGGCGTCCGCGGTGGCGGAACTGCGAGCGCGTGGGGCGGTGGACCTCAGCGGCCTGGCGGGCCTGGCCGCCGGGTGCATCCGCCTGCAGCAGGACCGGCTCGCCGAGGTCCTGCCGGTGGTGCTCGCGGTGTGGGAGCAGTACCAGCCGCTCAACGAAGCCCTCACCGCCCTTGCCCTGCTGGCCGCGGACCGCACCGAAGAGGCTCGCGAGGTCTTCGCCCGCAGGGTGCCGATTCGCCGCGACTTCGTCTACTCCATCCTGACCGCCCTGCGTGGCATCGCCGCCATCGCCTTCGGCGACCGGCAAGCGGCCGCCGAGGTCTACCGCGATCTCTTTCCCTTTCAGGGGCTGGCAGGCGGAGCGAGCAGCCTCAGCCTCGTCTTCCGGCCCGTCGCGCAGACCCTGGGCGAGCTCGCCCAATTCCTGGGCCATGCCCAGGAAGCGCAGGGCCACTACCGGGAAGCCGCGCGGGTGGCAGCGGCATGGGACTCCCCGCACTGGTCGGATGCCGCCCGGGCGGCCCTGGCCCGCCTTGGGCAGGCGTGCGAGTAGAACGCGACGGTCACGTCGGCGGAGCCCGGACCGGGCTCCCTAGGCCAGCTCGGCCATGAACTCCGCCGCCAGCTCGAGGAACCGGCCCGGCGAGTCCGTCGTCAACTGGAGGTCCACGAGCACCTCGTCGGTCTCCGCCGCGCACATCGTGCGCAGGTGGTCGCAGATCTGGCGCACGGTCCCACGGTGGTGACCCTCCGCGAGGTCGGCCGCGGACTTGGTGACGTCGGGGTTCACGCGCAGCACCCGCCGCAGTCCTGCCGGATCCCGTCCCGCCCGTTCGGCCGCCTCGGAAGCCACGGCCCACAGACCGCGGAAGTACTCCAGCGGCATCGAGGCCGCGAGCCAGCCGTCGGCACGCCGGCCCACCCGCTCCAGGGCACGTGGGGTGAATCCGCCCAGCAGCACCGGCGGCCGCGGCTTCTGGAGGGGCTTGGGCAGGACGGTCGACTCGGGGATCGTCCACAGCGGGCCGGTGTGGACCACCGACCCGGGCCGCCATACGGCGTCGAGGACGTCAAGAGTCTCCTCCAACCGGGCGCCCCGGCCCGCCCAGGGCACTCCGGCGGCCCCGTACTCCTCCCGCATCCAGCCCAGCCCGATGCCCACATCCAAACGCCCGCGGCTGAGCAGGTCCAGTGTCGTCAGCGCCCGGGCGAGCACGAGGGGCGGCTGCCACAGGGCGTTGAGCGTACTGCTGCCCAGCCGGACCCGTTCGGTCGCCATGGCTGCCACGCCCAGCGCGAGCAGCGGGTCGAGGTGGGTGCCGTAGCGGACGGGCATCTTCCCGCCCGGGTACCCGTCGGGCGGGGTGAGCGGGGCCAGGAGGCGGTCGGCCACCCAGAGGCTGTGGCAGCCCAGCGCCTCCAGCGCCGTGCACATGCCGGCGGAGAGGTGGGGGTCGGCGAACGGGCCGAACTGGGGTACGGAGAATCCGATGCGCATCGATGAGGTCCTCGATCGGTGAGGGGTGGACAACGGGGGCCGGACGCGCTGGCGCGCATCCGGCCCGGTCGGCGGGGCGGCGGTCAGGCGGTGGTACGCCGGCCCCGGATCCGGTCGGTCTCGCGGCGGTACTGCCGCTGCCCGAGCAGCTTCCACAGCACCCGCGCCGGAACGGGCAGCCGGGCGAGGAATTCCCTGCGCTCCTCAGGAGAGGTGTCCTCCAGGATGGCGCCCAGCGCGATCATCAGCCGGTTGCGGGGCGTCTCGGCGAGACCCCGCTCCCCGACCGCGTGCCAATCCTTCTCGTTCACGTGGAGGGCGACAAGAGGCATGACCTGACGCTCCTCCTCGTCAAGATGGGCGCACAGCTGCCGGTGATGCCGGCGCAGCGCCTCGGCCAGCTCGTCACGGTCCTCGGACAGGGCCCTCGCCTGCCACCGGTCCATGAGCACCTGGACCTCTCCGATCCCGTCGGAGAGCTCCCGGTGCTGCGCCTCCATGGCCAGCACCTGCTCGGCATCGAGGTCCAGATGGGGCAGCAGGACCGGCCAGAGCATCTCGTCCTCCCCGGTGTGGTGGGCGTGCAGGCCGATCGAGTAGAGCCGCCAGTGCTCGGCGAGGATCCGGGCGCGGGCGGTGTCTGCGGGCCGAACGTCCTGGACGAGGTCGGCCAGCAGACGCGACTCGCGGCGGAACACTTGGTGGATCATCGCCATCTCGCGGGTGTAAGGGTGAACGGCAGAGTCTGAAGCATTGCTCGTGGTCATGCCCCCAGTCTTCGGAGCCCGATTGCCGGGCACTTGCACCCGACTTGCCGTACCTGGCTCACGTGAACGTCGGCTCGAGGCGGAGTGCAGATGACGGAACTTGTTCGCCGGTTCGGGCTCCGACCCCATCCGTGGTGCGGTCGTACTGAGCAATCGGCTGGGCGAAGGAGACTGACGAGGAACACAGGAGCTCGGACTCCGAGTACCCCGCCGATATACGGCCTGCGGCGCTCGCCTCGACGCCGCGGGGTGGGCGTCGTCTGGCGCCCGACGCGCGGTGTCCTGCGGGGATGCCGGTCGGGCTGTCGTGGGGGCGGGAGACTTCCGGGTATGGACGTGGAATCGGTGGCGGGGGAGTTGTACGGGCTTTTGCCGTCGGAGTTCACCGCTGCCCGGGACGCCTACGTGGCCGAAGCCCGCAAGGCGGGTGACAAGCAGCTCGTCACGGCGATCGCGGCGCTGCGGAAGCCGACGCTCGCGGTATGGACGGCAGGGCTGCTGGCCCGCCGCCGGCCTGACGAGGCGAACCGCCTCGTCCGGCTCGGCGAGGCGCTGCGTACCGCGCACCGGACCCTGGACGCCGCACAGCTGCGGAAGCTGTCGCATGATCAGCATGTGGTGATCGGCGAGCTGGCCCGTACGGCGGGTGCCTTGGCCGCCGAGGCCGGGCAGAGCGTGAGCGAGCCGGTGTTGCACGAGGTCGAGCAGATCCTCCACGCGGTTCTCGCCGATGCCGACGTAGCCGAGCGGTGGTCGAGAGGGCAGCTGGCGAAGACGCCGGGGGCGGTGTCGGGTTTCACCGGCCTTGAGCCGTTGCCCGGCGCAGCTCCGCCGAGACCGGCGCAACAGGCCCGGCCGGACGGATCCGAGACGGAGCACGCACGGCCCCCGAAGGGGGATGCGGACGGTCGGGCGGGGCAGGCGCGCCGCGAGCGTGTGGAGGCGGCTCAGGCGGAGTTGGCCGAGGCCAGGGCGGAGGCGGAGCGCCTGGAGGCGGAGCAGGCCGATGCGCGCGAACGGCGGGACCGAGCGGACGCTGCCCTGGCTGCGGCCGAGGAAGACGTACGGGCCGCGAAGGAGCGGCTGGTGACCGCCCGTACGGAGAGCACGGCCGCGGCCGGCCGCGTGCGGGAGGCGGAACGTACGGCTGTGAAAGCGCGGGCGCGGTGGGAGGCGGCCGGCCGGAAGGTCGAGAAGCTCACTGGCTCGGACGGGTGATCTCGCAGCAGGGGATCACCGAACGGGCTTTCAGAGTGCTGTGGTTGGCCGGGCGGCCGGCCGGCCGGGCGACGCCGCCGATACGGGCCGCCCGCCGCTCCTCCTGCCGGCGGCCCGCCACTGCGCCTTGTCAGCCAACCTGGTCGCTCTTCGGTCCGACGCCTTCGCTCCTGGTCGGAGTTCCGTCCGGGGTGAACGCGTGGTGGAAGGTGAAGGCATGGGGCGCAGAGCCGTGGTCGCGGAGGTGCTCCAGCCTGGAAACCCCGTCCTGCCAGGTGGGTATCACGCCGTCGGAGACCCACCAGAACACGTAATTCGGGTGGCCTGTCCTCTCGAACCAGTCGTAACGCCTGTTCAGCGCCCCTCGGTGCAGACCGGTGTAGACGGCGTCGAAGGCGGAGCGCGCGTCGGTCCAGAGTGAGAGGGTCGTGGCCAGGGCGGTGGTTTCCACCGTGCGGCCCTTGTCGTACCAGGTCGGTACGGCGAACTCGCCCCATGCGCCCCAGTCCGCCCCGAAGAGCTTGCCCGGGTCACCGTCTGCCGTTTCAGCGCGCGCGAGGTATCCGGGGTGCTGACTGATCTTCCCGTAGACGGCCTCACCAGTGGCGTAGAACTCGCGCGTGAGGGGTCCGGGATCGGCGAGAGGTGACTTCAGGACGCCGAATGTGTACAGCGCAAGATGGGGCATGCGTCTCTCCCTGATTGGGGGTGCCTGGTTGTGGACCCGGTTCGGTGGCTTGCGCACGGCGCGAGGATTCGTGGTGCGTCACCAACTCATCCCGTCGCGGGTGGCTCAGCCTGAACGAACTCCCTTGCGACCGTGGGTGATCGCCGAAGACCAGGTGAAGATAGCTGCCACTGCGGCCCATGTCGAAGTTGCGTTTTCCCTGCCCACATGGCCTCTTGCACAGGCATCACGGGGGCTTGCGATCTTGGCCCGGTGCCGCCGCCACCCCAGCCTCGCCGCCTACGACGTCCACGCCGCGGAAGCGGGCCGTCGGCGATGGCGCAAAGCCCCGGCCGGTCTTCAACGACCGGCTCCTGGCCACGCTGATCCGCCTCCGCCACGGCGTGCCACGCACGACCTGGCGGCCTGCCGGTTCGGCGCCGCCCGCTCCACGATCACCCGGGCGATCAGCGAGGTGTGGCCCCTACGGGTGCAGGCGGCGCGCGGGCGCCGGGCGCTCGCCAGGTCGGCACGTGACAGCGGGTGGCGTACCGCGCACCACCGCGCTCGGCTGCTCAGCCGCCGTCGGTGGGCAGCCAGCAGCCGTGCAGGCCGAGCGGGACCCGGACGGGGATGCGGGCGCGTGCCACCGGCCCGGAGGCCGGGTCCTCGGCGGGTACTACCAGGAACCAGCTCGCCCCGTCGGTGCGGTCGGTGGCGAAGGTGAGCCAGTAGCCGCGCTCCTCGGAGTCGGTACCCGGCTCGGGAGCGAAGACCGGTTCTCCGACCGACAGGTCCCCGGCGTCCCAGATGCGGGCGGTCCCCGTCCGTGCGTCGTGGAAGCGCACTGCGTCGTACTCGCCCGGCAGCAGGTCCGTCCTTCCGGTTGCGGTGGCCAGTGCGGTGTGCTGGTGGCGCCGGCCGATGAGGCGGTCGTCGATGCGGGGGAACTCCACCCGGGCATCGTCCAGGAGGGTGCGGGTCATGGTGCCGGCCGCGGGGTCGATGCGCGCCCGTGTCAGACCGCCGCTGACCGGGTCCTGCGCCGCGTCCGGTGTGGCGCCGACGGTCAGCCGGCTCCACTGGACGTAGTCCAGGACGACCGGGGCCTCCTCGCCGGAGCCGTCGTCGTACGCGTTCACGGTGTGCCACAGCCAGAACGCCTCGTCGGCCGCCCAGCGCGGCGGTCCGCCGTCGCGGGGGATCAGGACCACGCGGGTGCCGCGCTCGGGCCGCCAGGCCAGGAACGAGCCGCCCGCCATCGCCGCGTCCAGGTCGAAGAAGGCGGGTGCGAGGACCAGGACGGCGTAGCGGCCGGTCAGGGCCATGTCGTGGATCATCATCGGCTCGTCCACGCCCTCGACGATGGTGGGCCCGCGCATGACGGTGCCGTCGCGGCCGATGACCGACCAGGTCAGGTACGGCGGCTCCAGCCCGTAGCAGAAGACGACCATTTCGCCCGTGACCGGGTCGATCTTGGGGTGGGCGGTGATCCCCGCGGGCAGGGCCCCTTCGAAGTCCTCGCGGCCGAGGGTCTCCAGCCCGGCGCCGATCCGGAACGGGCAGGCCGACTCGGCGAGGGCCAGCATGCGGCCCCCGTGCCGTACGACGTTGATGTCGGGCAGGTCCCGGAAGGTGCCCGCGAGCGCCGGCCCGACCTGCCCGGCATCCGGCATGATCATCGACTCCAGGCCTCCCCACAGGGCCCGCCCGGCCCGTTCCTCGGCCTCCAGGGCCGGGGTGCGTACGAAGCGGTTGCGGTAGCGGGCGCGGCCTTCCGAGAGCCACACCCCGTGCAGCATGCCGTCGCCGTCGATGGGGTACAGGTACGAGCCGATCGGCGTGAAGCGGGGATTGGGCCCGTTGCGCAGGTACACGCCGTTCAGGGCGGCCGGGATCTCGCCCGTCACCTCCAGCTCGGCGGCGTCGACCTCCTCGGTCACCGGCGCGAAGGAACCCAGCAGGTGGGGGACGCGGGTGGGATCGAAGCGGGGCGGCGTGTGCGTGTTCACGGAACCTCCCGGAGCGTGGTGCGGCGCCTTCCGGCACCTTCCGGCACCTTCCAGTGAAACGCGGGACGGACACCGGTGCCATGCGCCCGGAGGCTCCCGGAATGCCGAGCTGTGCAGGGCTGCGCACGAGGGAGCCGGACGGGTTCCTGCCCCGGCCGGCCGCGCCGTGGGCACGAGCCCCGGTACGACATCTCCCACACCGGTCTCTGGCCGTGCGGCGGCCGCCAGTGCCACACCGGCTCGGCTGTCGTGGCCGCGGTACGGGCCGGTCCCCGGTCGACACCCCGTGAAGGGCGGGGGAGCATGAACTCGAGGGCCGCCCTGTCACGTGCCCCTCCTCCCTCCCGCTCGACCTCCGATGGGAGAACCTGCATGTACCGACGCACCCGACGCGCCGCCATTACGTCCCTGCTCGTCTCCTCGTTCGTATGCGGTGGCGCCGTCGTCCTCGCCCCGGCCGCCGGCGCTGCAGTCCCGGCCGCCAGCTGTACGGTCACGCCGGGGCCGAACGACACGTACGTCACGATCACCGGCGAGGGGTTCACGGGACCCCGCAAGCTCAACGACGGCCAGACCACCGAGGACCTGGCGATAGGCCCGGACGGAACCTTCCGCGTGCAGCGCTTCCGGAAGAACGTCGACTACACGGTGCTCGCGGTCAACGAGGACCAGAACTTCATCTTCGTGAACTGCAAGAGGGTGGGCTCGGCGGCGACACCGAAGCCCCAGAACCCGCAGAACACGACCCCGGTCCAGCCCGGTTCCCGACGGGACATCGCCCAGGGCCGCGCGGCCGGCACCCAGGCGGGCACCGCGGCGGCCAAGAAGAGCTGCGCGACCAAGCCGGTGGCGGACAAGTCCGGCCAGCAGCACAGCGATGCCTACTGGCAGGCTTGGACCCAGGCGGCCAACCGCGCCTTCAACCAGGTCTGCAACGGCAGGTGAGCCGCTTCATTCCGGCCTATGGGGGACGGGCGCCGCTGCGAACCGGCTGATCATGCTCGGGCGATAGGGCTCCATGAACTGTCGTGTTCGGAGCGGGAGTTCATTCTCCCTGCTGTCTCGAGCGAGCCACGCCCCTGGCGGGTGCGCGTGCGGGGCCCGGAACGAGCGCTTAGCCTCGAAATGAGGCGACGTTTTCCTCCGCTCTCCCCCATGGAGGCTGTCATGAAGGGTCGCCACTCCCTCTTCCTTGCCGCACCGGTCTGCGCGGCGCTGATTCTGGGGCCCGCCGCGGGCGCCGTCGCAGCGCCCGTGCGCGCCCCTGCCGCTCCTGCCGCTCCTGCCGCTCCTGCGGTGAGCTGCTCCCTGACGGAGGTGTCGCCGGGCTCGTTCGAGCTCGTGAGTACCGACCTCGTCGGGGTCACCGTCGTTGACGTCAAGAGGGACGGGGCCCTCATTGCGCAGCTCCCCGTGACCGCCGACAGCGTCAGGCTTCCCGATCTCAAGTCGGGTACGTACCAGTTGGTGCCACATGCGGGCCCGGGTACGCTGCCCGGCGCAGGCACGTGCACGACCCCACCCGAGGGTAAGACCACCGAGGACGGCACGACGCAGGAGGAGGCGCGCAAGAGCTATGACCAGGGCTACCGCGACGGCCTGCGGGCGGTCAAGGACACCTGCGCCGGCACCGAGCCGCCGAAGACGGCCAAGCCTGACGAGAACTACCTGGCAGGCCACGCCAAGGGCGTGGAGGACGGGCTGAAGCACTTCTGCACGGAGAAGAAGAGCGACCACTCCTGACAGGCGTCCCGCCGGCGAACGGTCCGTCGATCACGTGTTGTCGGTGGAGACGGCGCACATCCATGTCTGCTGTGCTGGCTGTCAAGTCGCAGTACGTTCGTTGGCAGTTGGGTAGGGAAGGCCGGACAGGACGACACTGGCCGCAGCAGGCGATCACGTTCCGGTTGGCCGCTTTTGCTCCTGCGGGCCGCGACCACGCTTTCGTAGACGCTTCCCTGTGGCCGTCGGCGGTTCCATCCCATGCCGAGTGCTTGCGTCGGGACGGCCTTGCGGCGGGCTTCTACGCCCTTCTACGCCCCTACACCTGTCCCAGTTGCCCTTGGCGCCAACGCCGGCCGGTAGCCCCTGGACCCTGGGCCGGCGACCGGCTCCTGGCGGAGTACTCGGTTTTGGCTGGCGGGTGCTCTGGAGAGGCCGCCGCAGGCCCTGGCAGGTATTCTCGGAGAAGAGCCCCCATGGCGCGGGGCCACCGCAGGCCGCCATGACGGCCCGTCAGCCCGTCCGTATTCGCGGACAGCCGACGTCGAGCGCCGATCCCTGACCGACCGGTTGGGCCGGCCGCGCCCTTCTTGTCGCGACACGTCTCGCGTCACCCGCCATGGCGAGCCCGATCCCTGATTCCGTACGCACCCCGGCAGCATCTCTGCCATGGAGGGAAACGCATGAATCGGCAACGTCGTTGTGCACTGCTCGCCCCACTCCTGGCTTCCGCGGTGGCTCTGCCCCCGACGATGGCGGCCCAGGCAGCCTCTTCGGCTGTGCAGGCCCCTGCCGCCGCGGCATGCCAACTGAAGCCCGTGAGCGGCACCTCGTCCCGTGTCAACGTGGTCATCACGGGCTTCCCGGCGAAGCAAAAGATCACGATCAACCGGGTCGGCAGCAGGTCGTCGAACGCGCAGGTCGATGCGCAGGGCAGCCTGACCGCGAAGAACCTGCGCGATGGGACCTACAACATCAAGTCACGCAACAGCAATCATGGCCCCAACGTCGCGTGCACAGATGCGCCCGCCCCTGTGAGCGTCAACATCTCGGATGCCGACGTGGCCGCGACCAAGCCGGACACCCCCACGGTCAAGTGCAATCAGATGACTCCCGTGACGTTCGAGGGCACCCTCACGGGTACGGGTACCGGTGACATCAGGATCGTGTGGGTGAGCCCGGATACTAAGAAGCAGTCCGAGCCCACGATGAAGTTCACCGGCCCGAGCTCCAAGACCCCGGCATTCGTCGTCAACGCCCCCGCCCGCTCTACTCCGGCAGAGCCCCGGCCCTCGGTGCAGGCCCAACTCAAGGTGCCCCGCCAGGGATCGGAGACGGGCGTGTCGTCGGCGGTCTTCACGGTGACGCTGAACTGTGAAAACGGGACCTGACCCGAAAGCTGCCCGAGCTCACCAACCGGCCAGCCGGGGAAGCGCTGGACCGTACTGCTGGAGCCCTCCGGTCAACCCGGACCGGGGGGCTTGGCCACCGTGTGCTGCCAGTGGTCCCGACCATCCTGGTCACGTCTGGTTGACGGACCTCATCGTGAGCGCGGTGCGCGCCAGGCCGCGCAGCCAGGCGTGGGCGGGGTCGCTGTCGTAGCGCTGATGCCATGACAGGTATACGGGTGCCGAAGGCAGTTCGAGCGGCAGGGGGAGCACGACGAGGCCGAGGTCGGCGACCGCTGCCCGAGTGGTGGCTTCGGGGACGCTGACCAGGAGGTCGGAGTCGCGGGCGAACTCCAGCGCGGCCGCTTCGGTGGGTGCGGTCGCCACCACGCGGCGGGTGAGACCGAGGGGTGCGAGGGCGCCGTCGACGGCATTGCTGAGGCTTCCGCGTCGCGAGACGTTGACGTGTTCGGCGGCGGCGTACTGCTTGGCGCTGACGGTCTTTACGCGGGTGAGGGGATGTCCCCGCCTCGCGACGATGACGAGGCGGGTCTCGCCCACGTTCTCGGCGCGGATGTCGGGTGCGCCGGAGTGCTGGGCGTTCGCCTCCAGGTCGACCTCGCCGCGCCGCAGCTCGGGAGTGTCGATGCTCGATTCCGCGATGAAGCGCAGTCGCACGCCCGGCGCCTGCGCGCGTACGGATGCGAGCAGTGCGGGGCCGCTCAAGGCGACCAGTGAATCGTGCCAGCGCAGCGTGAACGTGCGCTCCAGCGTTGCCAGATCGAGCTCACGGCTCGGAGCCAGTACTCCCTGGACCTGGTGCAGCAGCTCGTGCACCTGTTTCCGAACGGCGATCGCGTAAGGCGTCGGGGTCATGGTGCGGCCAGTGCGCACCAAGATCTGATCCCCGGTCGTACGCCGGATCCGGCCCAGACTCCGGCTCATGGCGGGGGCGGTGACATGCAGGCGCGCGGCCGCCCCGGCCACGCTTCCCTCCTCCAGCAGTGCGTCGAGCGCGGCGAGGAGATTCAAATCCAGTTGCATGTGAGTAATCCTAGCCATGCTTGACATGCATTCGGCGCTAATCGAGGGGCTGTACGCCTTCGAAACGAAAGCGCAAGGCAGACCGCACCACTCGCTCCGGAGCTGGCGCCCGCCGGCGCCCCCGTACTGGCAGAGTTGCACCTGGCGGTTTGCAGGGCATGCGCGGCCGCCGCCGACGCCTATGCACTGGAGGGTCGATGAACCGTCGTGTCTTGAGCGCCACGCTGAAGGTCTCACTGCCGCCCGAAGCTGCCTTCCGGCTCTTCACCGCCCGGGGTGAGTGCGACTGGGTGCCGGGCTGGGAACCCGTTTTCCCGGTCGAGACGCCGGACGACACGGCGCCGGGAACCGTCTGGCTCACCACGTCGCACGAAGAGGAGACGACGTGGCTGGTTGCCTCCCGAGACTTCCCGCGGTCGGTCTCCTACGCCCGGATCACCCCGGGAGTCCGGGCCGGGACGGTCACCGTCACCCTGGCAGCGACCGAGGTCGGCAGCGAGGCGACGGTCGTCTACGACATGACGCCCCTCACCCCGGCCGCGGCCGGGGCTCTCGACGAGTTCGCCGCCGAGTACCCGTCCTTCATCCGTTCCTGGGAAGAGCTCATCGCCACCCACCTGGCTTGACCGCCGCCCTTCGAGCGCACCGACGGCACGAGGACACCGGCGTCCAGGCCGTCCATGCGGGTCACTGACGAGCTTCTGGCGGAGCGCCCGCCTCTGATCGCTCGCCGATCTGGACGGTGGGCCGGTCGCGGGAGCGGCGCGGGTCTGTCGGGCGACGGTGTGCATCTCTTCAAAGAGCCCGGACGGCACGGGACTTGACGGGTGAGGATCGATGCCGTGTCATCGTTAAAGGGGCAACGACGGCGGGTGGCGCGGTGGCGACAGGGGGGCACGACGAGCCGGGTGGCGAGTCGGCACGCGATGACGCGAACCCACAGCCCAGTGCCCCGAAACCTCCACGCCAGCAGAGCAGTTGGGCTGCCGACAACGTACCCGTGATCATCCTGGCTCTCATCGTCCTGGTGCTGATGATCGTGGGCTCGATGTCCAACGACAGCGTCACCTGCCCCGGCGGAGCGACCAGCTGCGGTGTTCCCTGAAAACGCCACCGCATCTCAACATCGGATGCCTGATGATCGGGCCGAGGGCGGACAGCGAGTGCTACTGGGACGCGCGGTTTTCGTGATGTCCGTGTCGCCCTGCCCCGTGAGCCTCCGCCGATGACGTCCGGGTATCCGCCGCTGGCATCCAAGGGTGCGAGCGGTGGGTGACTCGCCTTGATCTCGTCGAGGAGCATGCGCAGGGCGGGGCTGTGTTCTGCCGGGAGTCGTTCACAGACCGCGGATGGCCTCGGCCAGGTCCGATCCGTAGGAGGACCAGCAGATCACCGAGCCGTCATCGTCGAGCTGCCCCATGTACCACTCGCCGCCGTCCCTCGCGAGGCACAACTCGTGGAACGCGAGGATCACATCGGGTCGGAGCGACTCGTAGTCGTCCTGCCCGGGCAACTCGACGACCACGAGCCGATCGACGGAGAGCGTGGCAGCGCTTTGGTCTCCGGAAAGAGCGCGCACACGATCGATCGTCCATCCGGCGGGGAGTCCTGAGTTCACCGGTGCATGGTCTCAGCAGGGCGCCCGTCCCAGCCACTCTTTCAAGACTGCGAATGGCTCCGCGATCCCCACTGTTGCTCAGGCGGCGTGCCAAGGCGTCCACTTGCGCTCGCTGTTCTTCACGATGCACTCGCGCAGCTTGTACGGATGCCCCTCGGACGGGTTGCCGGAAGCGACCGTGATGTAGAGCCCTTTGTGGCCGCGCGTGGAGGCGACGCGGCCGGTGCTCGGCTCCGCCTCGACCGCCCAGCCGTCGGGGCTGGTGTCCTTGGTGGCGAGGGGTCGCCCCCACGGCCATGGGCGCAGCCCGCCATGCGCCCCCGCGCCCGCGCGGACCACCAGGAGCCCACCGCCCCGCGGCCTGCATGGCCGGTGCCGGGCCGAGACCGCGTCCGCCCGCCCGCCGGGCGGCATCACCCTCCGTAATGATTGCAAGGGGAGGCTTCCCCTCGGTGAGAGTTTCCGCATATGTTGAAATTAGTTTCCACGCGTGAGGAAATTAGGAGTTGGTCATGCGAACGATCAAGAACGAGTGGATCACCGCGTCAGACGGCGTCCGGATCTGCACTGATGTGTACCTGCCTGACGGGGACGGGCCGTTTCCGGCGCTGTACGCCGTGGCGCCGTACCAGAAGGACCTGCTGCACCTGCCGGCGGTGTCGATGTACCGGTTCATCGAGACCGGACCCCTCGACTACTGGATCGGCCACGGCTATGCCGTCGTGGTCGGCGATCAGCGGGGCACCGGCAAGTCCGAGGGGCGGTTCGAGCTGTTCGGCCCCGCCGAGCAGCGCGACTTCTACGACACCATCGAGTGGATCGCCTCCCGGCCTTGGTCGACCGGCAAAGTGTCGATGATCGGGGAGAGCGCCTACAGCGTGAACCAGTGGCTGGCCGCCGCGCAGCGCCCGCCGCACCTGACCTGCGCGCTGATCTACAGCGGATTCACGAACCTTTACCACGACGCCGTCTACCACGGCGGGGTCTACTCCATGGGGTTCCTCAACTTCTGGTCGACCGACCAGCTCCGCGCCGGCGCCACGATCGGCGGCAGCACTCCGCCCCGGCCCGGCGGCACCGCCGACCCGGTCGGCATGACCCTGGACCGGCCCGTCTTCGACGACTGGTGGGAACAGCGGGCGGTGAAGGTGGAGGACATCGACGTCCCGGTGCTGAACATCGCCTGGTGGTACAGCATCGGCCTGCACCTGCGCGGTCAGCTCGACGGCTACGAACGGCTCAAGGGCACCGACAGGCGACTCGTCGTACTCGACGGCACCGACAGCCACGAGCGCTACTACCAGCCCGATTTCCTCGACACCCACATCCGCCCCTGGTACGACCACTGGCTCAAGGGCGTCGACAACGGCGTCATGGACGGCCCAGCGGTCCGTATCCAGGTCGCCAACTCCGGGCGCCCACTGCGGGAGGAGTCCGAATGGCCGCCCCGGCGTGCCGTGCCGGTCACCCTCTACCTGGACCCGGAACCCGCGCACGCCGTCCTCTCACTCAACGACGGCAGCCTTGCCACCACCCCGCCCAGCCCACCGGAAGGAACGGCGACCGCCTACGACTACCCCAACCCCGAGTGGACGGTGGGCACCACCGTGATCACCGACGGCATCCCACAACCCACCCGGGGAATCCTCACCTTCACCACCGCGCCCCTGGAACACGACACCGAGGTCACCGGGAAGATCACCCTGGTGCTGTACGCGGAGTCCGACCAAACCGACACCGACTTCCACGTCAAGATCTCCGAGCAGAAGGCCGTGCCCAAGCTCAGGGAGGCCCTCATGCGCAAGGTTGCGAAGAACGTGCCGCCGCCGTCCGCCATGGTCACCCGCGGCTGGCTGAAGGCATCCCACCGCACCCGACCGCCCCAGCCGATCGAGCCGGGAGCGGTCGTCCGCTACGAGATCGAGATCTGGCCGACCTCCTATCTCTTCCCCAAGGGCAGCCGGATCCGCCTGGAGATCGCCAATGGTGACTCGGCGGTCGCCGACGGCCTGTTCCACCACTACTACGGACACAAGGCGGGCCGCGACCTGATCCACCACGACGCCGACCACCCCTCCCACCTCGTTCTGCCCGTCATCCGCTAGCTCCCCGATTCGGCCGGCTCGCAGACACTGACGCGTGTTCGGTCCGTCCGGCGATCCGGTGGTCGACATCGCCGAGGTCACGGAGGAGTGCGTGCCGTACCGCCGGCCGGCACCCCAACGGCGCTGTTCGTCTGGAGCCACACCCCTGACGCCGAGGGCAGGCCTTCCTACAGGTAATCGCGGCTGCGAGCCTCAGCCCGTGAGCGCGCTGCGCTGTCGCCGCTCCTCGCTCGCCTCCGGCCTTGCAACGGACGCGGCCGCAGCGGCCGCGGCCAGCGGATCGCGAGCTGCCCGGCCAAGGAGGTCGGTGAGGTCGGATCCGGTACCTGCCAGGAAGCCGTGCCGGATGCCTGTGGCTATCGAGGCGAGCATCGGCGGTTGGAACGGCAGCAGCCCCGCCGTCTCGTCAAGGAGTCGGCGCCGGTACTCACCGAGGGTGATGGGGCGATGCGTGACGCCGAGTTCGTCGGCCACCTGCGCCGCCGTGATCGGCGTGCCGACGAGGTCGTACACCCGCCCGCGATGAGGTGCGGGATTCGACGCCACCGCCGCCGCGGCCTCGGCCAGGTCCTCTCGCGAGACCGCGGCCAAGGCGCCATCCCCGAAGGCGGACTCCACGCCGTGACCGGTCCACATCAGCAGACCGCCGAAGAGTTCGGCGTACAGGCCGTTGCGCAGGATCGTCCACGGCAACCCGCTCGCCCGCACCAGGCGCTCGGTCGCACGGTGTGCCAGAGCGAAACCGAGATGATCGCCCGCAGTGGTCAGGCTCGTGTAGACGACGTGGCCGACGCCGTCGTTCACGGCGGCGTCCAGGACCGCTGTGTGCCGGGCGACGACCTGGTCGTCCTCGGCATAGCCGGCGGAGACGAGTACCAGAGTCGACACACCGGCGAGGTCGAGGCGCCTGTGGTCGTCGAAGTCGAGACGCCGGATCCCCTCGCCCGGCGTGCGGCTGCCGCCCATCGCAGCGGCGCCACGGGCGTGCAGCGCCGCAAGAGTGGTCGAGCCGAGGTTGCCGTTGGCTCCGGTCACCAAAATCATGATCGATCGCAGTCTTCCGTCGTGGTTCTCATCAGTAACTACGCTTGATCCTCGACCGCACGCTCACCGGCCACAAGAAGGCAGTTCGATGTCACTGAGGCACACCGAGGTAACCACCACCCCCGCCGACCTCGACCCGTGTGGGCGCGAGGACCACCCCGACTGCGGCATCCGCGATGTCCTGGATCGCATCGGGGACAAGTGGTCGGTGCTCGTGATCGTCGAGCTCGCCGGCGGGCCACGCCGCTTCCGTGAACTCCAGCGCGCCATCGACGGCATCTCCCAGCGCATGCTCACCCTGACCGTACGCAGGCTCGAACGGGACGGCCTCGTGCTGCGCACCGTGTACCCGACCGTCCCGGCCAAGGTCGACTACCGCCTGACCGGGACCGGGGCCGGTCTGACCCACCTGGTCAAAGCCCTCGCGGACTGGTCCCTCGCACATCGTGTCGTCATCGCCGAGGCACGGCAGGCGTACGACCAGACCCACCCCGACCACGACATCCGCTGACGCGAGCAGCTGTCGCGGCATGTCGGGTCCGAGTGTCAGGGCGCCGTACCCGCGAGGCACTGGAGGAGCGACGGGTGGGTGCCCGCGACGCGGCGGAGGCCCTGATACATGAGGCTGCCGCCCGCTTCGTCCGCGACGGAGCGTAACCCTTCGGTATGTCAGGGCCTGCCAGACGACCGGCGGCCCCCGGCCCAGCCTGCGGTTCGTGATCGGGCGTCAGACCATGACCAGCAGCCGCGTGTTCGACACCAGCTTCCGGTTCACGCTGGTGCTCTGCACGAAGATGGTGAAGTCGTCGTTGTGGTCAGGCTTGACGCGGACCTCCGTATCGGGCAGGCCGAGCAGGGCCCGGGCCTCCGGTCCCGTATACACCTGGTCCGTCTTCTTCTCCAGCACCGCGATCTGCTTCCGGGCCTGAATCTTTTCCGACTTGCTCAGCTGGTAGAAAGCACAACCGGTCCGGTATTCCTGCCCGCACTCGATGACCCATTCCCGGATCGCCGCATCGCGAGCCACGGGAATCAGCTGGTATTGCGACGGATCGACCGGGGTGAGACCGACCGCCGCGATGGTTTCCTTGTTGACCGCATCGGCACCCGTGGAGAACACCGCCTTCGATCCCCGGATGCCCTTGGTGCGGCCCATCATGAAGTTTTCGGTGGCCTTCAGGATGACCTGGCCGGCTTCCTCCAGGCCCTGCGTGCTCGTTGCGTCCCAGATGGCGATGTTGTCCTTCGGGAAGCCGCACTGCATGGCCTCGCGCTTGCCTATCTGGTCCGGCACGAGGACGGCCAGCGTCCAGTTGTCCTGCTGCGTTTCGATCATCGTGGCCACGGCCTGTACCAGGTCACGAGGGCTGCGGGACGGGGCGTCCGGGCCACGGTGACTCGCGTTCTCCTGCCCATCGGTCAGGACGAACGTGAGGAAGCTGTGGTCGCCGTAGAGCTGGGCCGTCTGCGCCAGCTCCCGCTGCGACTTCAGCGTGGCCGCGAGCAGAGCCGTCATTCCCCCCGCCCGGTACAGCTGCTTCAAGGACGGCATGCGCAGCACGTCCTTGTCGTAGATGACGCATTCGACCTTGTCCGCGAAGACGTACACCGTCACACGGGTTTCCTGGTCCAGTTCCTGTGACCGGCGGGCCAGATAAGCGATCTGCTGATCGGCGACTTCGACCACCTTGTTGCTCAGGTGCGACATGGACGAACTGGCGTCCAGCACGAGAGCGACGTGATTGATGTAGTTCTGCTTTCCGGACATGGTGGCTCCCCCTGTTTCCGACTCGATACTTCGATCCTCCCATCCGCCACTGACAATCGATCTTGGAAGAGACCCGGGACCCGGGACCCGGGCCGCACGCTGGGCCCGCCTGCCCTGTCGACCTACCGCTTCAGGTAGGCCAGTACGGCCAGCACCCGGCGGTTGTCGTCCGCGGACGGTTCGATCCGCAGCTTCGTGAAGATGGCCGCGGTGTGTTTGGCGACCGCGCTCTCGCTGATGAACAGGGCCTGCGCGACGGCCGCGTTGGAGCGGCCCTCGGCCATCAGGCCCAGTACGTCCAGCTCGCGCGGCGTCAGCTCCGACGTGGTGCCGCGCGCGTCGCCGCGGGCCAGCAGCCGGGCGATGACCTGCGGGTCCATCACGGTGCCGCCCGCGGCGACGGTTCGGACCGCGTCGACGAACTGGGCGGTGTGCGTCACCCGGTCCTTGAGCAGGTACCCGATGGCTCCCCGGCCCCCGGCCAGCAGTTCGTGCGCGTAGAGCTGGTCCACGTACTGGGAGAGCACGAGGACCGGCAGCGCCGGGCGGACCCGGCGAGCTTCCAGGGCCGCCTGGAGGCCCTCGTCGGTGAAGGTGGGCGGCAGCCGGATGTCGACCACGGCCACGTCCGGCTCCTCCTCCAGGAGCGTGCGCAGCAGGGCGGGGCCGTTGTCGACGGCGGCGACCACCTCGAAGCCGTGCTCCCGGAGGGTGCGCGTCAGCCCGTCCCGGAGGAGGAAGAGGTCTTCGGCGAGGACGACGCGCACGGTATCTCCAAGGTCGCGGTGGTCGGTCCGCCCCGCGGGCTGTGCAGGACGAAGGTTGCGTCGAAGGGGTCCAGCCGGCGCCGGACGCCCCGCAGCCCGCTCCCGCCGGGGTCCGCGCCGCCGCGGCCGTCGTCGGCGACCGTGACCCGCAGCACGCCGTCCGCGTGGGTCAGGCGGATGCGGACCTCGGGGGCGCCGGAGTGCTTGGCGGCGTTGGCGAGCAGCTCCGCGACGGCGAAGTAGCCCGCGGACTCCACGGGCGCGGGCAGCCGACCGGGCAGGTCGGCCTCGACGTGGACGTCGAGATGACTGTCCAGGGCCAGCGAGCGCACGGCGTCGCCGAGTCCCCGGTCGGCGAGGACGGGCGGCAGGACTCCGTGGACCAGCTCCCTGAGGTCCTGGAGCGCCCGCTGGGAGGTGGCGCGCACCTCGCGCAGCAGCGCGCGAGCGGCCGGGAGGTCGGTGTCGAGGAGCCGCGTGGCCTCGTCCAGGGTCATCCCCAGGGCGACCAGCCGGGCCTGCGCGCCGTCGTGCAAGTCCCGTTCGATGCGCCGCAGTTCGGCGGCCTGGACGTCGAGGACCTCGGCACGGCTGTCGGCGAGGTGCTCGATGCGGCGGCGGAGTTCGGTCGTGTACGGGGCCGCCAGCAACCGCGCACTCCAGCGGGCGTGCAGGCGCAGAACGGCAGGAGCCAGACGCAGGCCCGCGACGATGAGCCCGAGGCCGAGCAGGAGCGCCGCCAGCATCGAGAGGGTGGAGTCGACCAGGACGAAGGCGTACCAGTTGCCGTCGCCCAGGAGCCGCCAGACGAAGGGCTGCACGAGCGCGCCGAAGACGCCGTACTCGACGAACAGCAGGGGCACGGCGACGAGCAGCGCACCCGTCCACGGTTCGCCCCAGGCCCAGCGCAGGTCGTGCCAGAACCCCTCGTCGCCGAGCACGGCGAGGGCCCGGCGCCACCGGTGTCCCGGCACGGGCGCAGCGATGGGGCCGCGCGGCAACGCAGCGTCCGGGAGCGGCTCCGGAGGGCTGATCGAGGTCCCCGTCCAGCGGGCGGCCCAGTCGCGGTAGCGGTCGGACAGGCGCCGCAGCGCCGCCGCGGCGGGCGGGAGCAGCGGGAAGCCGACCCCGAGGGGCAGCAGGAGCAGCGCGCACACCACGAGGCCGCCCGTCCCGAGCACGGCGAACGCGGCGAGCGAGAGCAACTGGCAGCGACCGAGATCCACCAGGGCGCCCCGGACGGCACCCCGGATGCCGGGACCCGCCCCGTCATGCCGGCTGCCCACCCGCTGCGCCATGCCCACCCGTGGTTCCCTCACGTCAGCGCGCCCCGTGCGCCGCCCCGTTGATCATATCGGGGTGTGTCGGCGTCCGGCGGGCCGCCGCGGCGGCGAGCCAAGGGAGCACCGCGGCCAGGCAGGCGGCGCCGAACAGCACCATGGGCAGCACCGCCCCGGACTCCTCGTCCGCCACCAGCAGCATCCCGAGGTTCACCAGCGCGTGGAAGGTACCCGCGAGCAACAGCCGGTTGCTGCCCACCTGTTCCAGGGCCAGTCCGAGGACGACGGACAACGCGACGGCGCCCAGCAGGAATCCGGCCGCGTACGCCGGTGCCTGAGCGAGGACCGGTACGTGCCACAGCCCCCAGACGACGCCCACCAGACAGGAGGTCGCGAGGGGGCCGAAGCGGGTGCGCAGCAGCGGCTGGAGGTAGCAGCGCCAGCCGATCTCCTCACCGCAGGCTCCGGCCAGTTGTGCGGCCACGACCAGCGCGAAGGGGTTCTCCAGCGCCCAGGGGCTGGTCAAGGACAGGCCGCCCGGCGACGCCAGGGCGCCGCCGCCCGCGCAGAGCGCGGTGATGAGGACGGGCGTGAGCAGGAGCGCCGTACGGCGGCCGGCCGGGATCCGCTCGGCGCGCGCGGCCGGTCCGCCGCCCCGTACGGGCAGGGCGCCTCTGAGCCGGTCCCGGATCCGGCCGGGCCACAGCAGCGCCACGGCCGCGACGGCCAGCGCGGGCCCGAACTGGGTCAGTTGCACCACCTCGGGAGGGATCCCCGTCACGGGCTGGACGGCTCCCCAGATCCCCGCTCCCACAAAGGCGACCGTGACGAAGACCCCGGTTTCCGCCGCCCACCTCGTCGGCACCCGTCCCCGACTCCGCATCCCCATCCGTACCTGTACCCGTACCCCGTCCGGCATGGTGCCCGGCCTCCCCGTCGATCGCGTCCGGCGCCTCCGTCGCGCCGGTCTGTGACGACTCTGCCGGTGCGGCGCCGCGCCGTCCTTGGACGTGGGTGCCGAGGGGGGTGTACCCAGGTACACCCCGCGCCCCCGACCGGTGGGGCGGGACCGAGACCGGCGACCCGGTCAGGGCGAGGGACTTTCGAGCCGGGTCGAAGCTGCTCAGGAGCTGTCGGTCCGCACGGACAGCGGGGTCGCGATCCGCTCCAGTGAACGCCCCTCGGCGGCCACCGCGAAGAAGACCGCGACCAGTCCCGCAGCGACCATCAGCCCGGCCCCGATGCAGAAGGCGAGGACGGTGTCGGCAGGAACACCGCTCGACGTCAGTTCGGCGAAGACCAGCGGGCCCGAGATGCCGCCGGCCGCGGTGCCGATGGCGTAGAAGAACGCGATCGCCATGGCCCGGGTCTCCATCGGGAAGATCTCGCTCACCGTCAGGTACGCCGAACTCGCCCCCGCCGAAGCGAAGAACAGTACGACGCACCAGCAGGCGGTCATGGTGAGCGCGGTCAGCTTGCCCGCCCCGAAGAGCCACGCGGTGCCGAACAGCAGCATCCCCGACAGGATGTACGTACCCGCGATCATCGGACGGCGGCCGACGGTGTCGAAGAACCGGCCGAGGAGCAGCGGCCCGAGGAAGTTGCCGAACGCGATGACGGCGAAGTAGTAGCCGGTGACGCCGCTGGAGACGTCGAAGAAGCGGATCAGGATCGTGCCGAATCCGAAGGTGATCGCGTTGTAGAGGAACGCCTGACCGATGAAGAGCGAGAGGCCGAGCACGGCGCGCCGCGGGTACGAGCGGAAGACGGTCCGGGCGATCAGGCCGAAGCCGATGCTGAGCCGCTGGGTGATGGTGATCGCTTCCTCGGGCTCGGGCAGCCGCTCGCCCGTCTCCGACTCCACCCGCCGTTCGACGTCCGTGACCAGGTCCTCGGCTTCACGGTCTCTGCCGTGGATGAGCAGCCAGCGGGGGCTCTCGGGTACGTGTCGGCGGACCAGCAGGATCACCAGCCCCAGGACCACGCCGAGGGCGAAGGCCAGCCGCCATCCCAGCCACGCCGGGAACACGTCGGTGTCCAGGGCGAGTACGGACAGCAGGGACCCGGCGACCGCCCCGAGCCAGAAGCTGCCGTTGATGATCAGGTCGACCCGCCCCCGGTACTTGCTCGGGATCAGCTCGTCGATCGCGGAGTTGATGGCCGCGTACTCGCCGCCGATGCCGAATCCGGTGAGGAAGCGGAAGAGGAAGAACCACCAGGCCGAGAAGGACAACGCGGTCAAGGCGGTCGCCGCGAGGTAGACGCCGAGGGTGACGAGGAAGAGCCTCTTGCGGCCGTAGAGGTCGGTCAGTCGGCCGAAGAACAGCGCCCCCGAGCATGCCCCGGCCACGTAGAGGGCGGCAGCGACACCGGTCACCTGGGCGTCGGTGACGGACAGGCCGCTGCCGTCCTCGGTGAGGCGCCCGGCGATGTTGCCGACGATCGTGACCTCAAGGCCGTCGAGGATCCACACGGTGCCCAGGCCGACCACGATCATCCAGTGCCACCGTGACCACGGCAGCCGGTCCAGTCTCGCCGGCACCTTGGTGGTGACCGTCTCCGTACCTGTCCCCGCCGCCGTACCCGTACCCGTACCCGTACCTGTCCCCGTGCCCCGATTTCCCGAGTGATCCCCAAGCTCCGCCATGCACGCGCGGCTGCCCGCCGCCGGGCTGCCCAAACCACCGCTGAGCCGAACGGAGGATGTCGCTCACGGCTGCGCCATCGCCGCAGGACCGCCCGCGGTCAGGGCGTGGCGGGCAGGGGGTCGGTGAGGTAGTGCTGGATGGTGGGGGCGATGAGGTCGGCGACGGAGGGGCCGGGGAGGGTGGCGATGGTGCCGACCTGCCAGATGTAGCGGTTCATGACCATGCCGACGATCTGGGTGGCGATGAGGCTGGCCCGCAGGTTGCGTTCGGTATCGGGCAGGCTGTGGGAGACGACGGCGAGCACGAGTTCGGAGAACAGCTGCCGCAGGCGTTGCAGGGCGGCGGGTTCCTGGGCGGCGGTGAGGATGATGGAGCGCAGCGTCTCGGCGGTGACGGGGTCCTCCCACAAGTTCAAGGTGGCCTGTACGAAGGCGTGCCCCCGGCGGTCCATGGGCTGTTCGGCGGCGGCGGCCACGGCGGCGCCGAACGCCTCGGGGGGTTGCATCACCTCTTCGAGCAGTCCGATCTTGGTGCGGAAGTAGTAGTTCACCAGGCCGGGGTCGACGCCGGCCTCCTGGGCGACCGACCGGAGTGAGGTCGCGGCGTAACCGCGTGTGGCGAAGGATCTGCGGGCGGCGGCGACGATCTTGTCAGCCTGCTCTCCGCGTTCACCCCGAGGGCCTCGACCGGTCACGCCGCATCACCTTCCGTAACGGTTGCAAGAGGGGCTTCCCCTCGGCGAGAGTTTCAGCATACGTTGAAATTAGTTTCCATGTGTGAGGAAATTACGAGGGCGTGCTCAGGGCCCGCCCCGGGGTGCCGCAGCCGCCGCGTTCCGCATCGCATCCACCCCGCACACGACCCATCGGCCCCGCAACAGCTCACAGGTGCCCTTGGCTCCTCGCCCCTCGCCCCTCGCCGTTGGCCGTGTGTGTGAGCACCACCCGACCC
Source organism: Streptomyces sp. NPDC001903 (assembly GCF_042891345.1). Taxonomy (NCBI): domain Bacteria; kingdom Bacillati; phylum Actinomycetota; class Actinomycetes; order Kitasatosporales; family Streptomycetaceae; genus Streptomyces; species Streptomyces sp. NPDC001903. The sequence goes on along the minus strand of NZ_JBIASZ010000012.1, from coordinate 207,942 downwards.
GGACAAGGAGTCCTGCCCCCATGACCCGCACACCCGACGTCGTCACCCCCGACGGCGTCACCCTCGCTTCCCTCGACACTCACCGCCTGATCGTCACCCTTCCGAACCAGGGCCCCGCCGACGTCCGCTCGAACCTCCCGCGCGCCACCGCCGCCGCCATGCTGCGCCGCCTCGCCGACGAGCTCGAGCCCGGGCAACTCCTCGTAGCCCTGCCCGGGCAGGCGTTCGCCACCCTCACGCAACTGCTCACCCGCCGACACCGCCCCGCCGAAGCCGCCCGGCTCGCCGCCGAGGCCCTCGCCCACCACACCCGCGAACTCGCCGGCATGCTCGACGCCGCCCTTGACCGGGGCATCCCCGCCCAAGCCCCGTCCGTCGGCCGCCGCCTCGTCGCGATGCTGCGCCGTCACGCCGTCGACCTCGACAGCCCGCCCCGGACCGCCATCGGTGTGCTCGACCTCGCCACCGCCCGCCGTGCCCGCCTTGCCCGCGGCCCGCAGCGATGAGCACCCGGCGCGGGCGAGCCCCCGGCCCCGCACCGGCCTCGCTGACGGGGTGTGGCCGGCGGGCGGTGGGTGGCCGTGTGCCGGCTTCAGGTGCCGGGACATCGGGCAGGGCGTGGGCCGCCTTGTCTGGCTTCGCCGGGCGGGTGGGTGAAGCTCTTTGGTGCTTCATGCCTCCGCCCATGCCCTGGTTTGGGACGATGCCGGAAGCACGGGCCGTAGAGGGTCCTGACGGCGGACGTCGCCGGTCGCCGAAGCAGGTGCGGTGGCGTGTTCGGACGACTGGGACACGACGGGGAGTCCCGAAGGAGGGCCCGCTGTGCGAGAAGAGCGAAAGATGTCACGCCCGGCGAGGAGATTCCCCTTCGGGCCGGTGTTCATCGTGTACCGGAGCGGGAACGCCGACGCGGCCGACGGCGGTACGGCCATCAGCGGGATCGGCCGGATATCCGTCGAGTACCGGGTGTCCGTACAGCAGTCCGCACAACAGGCCGTTGCCCAATCGCTGGCGAGGTCGGTGCTGCACGCCGAGGCGGAGGAATTCAACCAACTCGTGGGCCGGGACATCCATGGAATCATCGACCTGCGCTTCACCACTGAGATCCTGGATCAGGTTCGGACGCACGCGACGGAAGATGCGTCGGGCACCGTGCTCGGGCGGCGCATGGAGGACGTGATCGCCTTCTACCGGGGCCTGGAGCCGGGACGACTGGTCATCACGGGGCCGGCGTCCTCCGCCGCGGGGGTGTCCGAGGACGCGGGTACGGGCAAGACCGTGATCGCCCTGATCCTGGCCATCGGGCTGGCACGCGCCAGGACAGAAGGTCAGGAGGTCAAGGTTCCCGTCCGGTTGTCCGCTTCGTCCTGGCCCGGGGGAACGATCAGGGACTGGCTCGCCGAACAGCTGGACCGGGACTGGAACCGGTCGCGCTCGGAGATCAGGCTGCTGCTGGATTCGTACTCGGTGCTGCCGGTCATCGACGGTGTGGACGAGATGGATCAGGACAGCGCCCACGGGGTCGCCCCCCGTGCCGCGGCTCTGATGGCGGAGGTCAACAGGTACCAGGAGGACACAAAGGCAGCGCCGGTGGTGCTGACCTGCCGTCGGCCGCAGTACGAGGCATTGAGCGCCGACGCCCCGGTCCGTACCGTCGCACTGCTGACCCTCGACCGGGTCGGCAGTGACCAGGCCCACGCGTACCTCAAGACCCGGGTCGCCTACACGCCACGCGGCAGGGATCTGTGGAGGCGAGTGCTGACCACCCTCGCCCGCGAGCCTGGATGCGAGGCAACCGTCGCACGCCTGGGCGGTCTGGAGAAGGCCGCTCTGGAACGCGCCCTGGACACGCCCTGGCGCCTGGCCCTGGCCGCCACCGTCTACCACCCCGGCACGGGGCGGGACCCCGAGGCCCTGCTGGTCCACGCGAAGGACGGCACCCTCGATCGCCACCTTCTCGATCACTACATCCACGCCGCGCTCAAAGTCCATGCCGACGGGGGTGGCCGGTCCATCGCCGGAGCCGCCCAGACGACCCGGTACCTGGGACTCCTGGCCGACCATCTCCACGCCAACGCCAACGCCAACGCCAACGCCAACGCCAACGCCAACGCCGGAGGCCGCAGCATCGACGGGCGCGCGTTGTCCTCCACCGACATCGTTCTGCACGACCTGTGGCTCCTGGCCGGCCGGGACAGGGTCGGGCGCGCCGAGCGCGCACTGCTTTGGTCGGCCGTCGGGGGACTCGCTGTTCCGGCCGCCGTGGTGGCCTTCTTCCTGCAGCGGCACGTGCCTCTGCTTCAGGCATGCATGGTGGCCTTCGTGCCGCTGATTTCCCTGGGCATCATGATCGCCTTGAACAGTGCCGCCGATTTGTGGGAGGAAGCTCCGCAGCCGAGGCGCATCCTCTCCGCCCGCCTGCGTGCTGCCCACACCCGCTTCCTCCTGTTTCCCGGGTGGGTCCTGTTCGGCGCCGGCGCCGGATTCTACTCCGCGGCGATGCTGAACCACGGGGTGGGGAAGCGGGTCGAGTTGGCAGTCGCGTGGGGGGTGGTTGCCGGGTTGCTGGCCGTGCTCAAATTCGCGGTACGGTCCGAGGAAGAGCACACGATGGCGCTCGCGTTGGGGCTCCCGACGGATCGGGACGAGCCCGTCGCCGATCCTCGGCGGCCACTCCGGGACGACCTCGCGGTCGTCCTGATCCGGGCTTTCACGATCATGTTCGCCGTCGGCACCACGCTGTGGATCGTTCTCGGCGCCGCCCCGGTGGCCTGCCTCGCCGCAGCGGTCGTCATCGGGGTATGGCTCACGATCTCACCCAAACCCTGGGAGTTCTCGGGGCCCGTGTCGGCGGCCCCGGGCTCGTTCGATCCCCGCCCTTGGCTCGCCGGGCGGGCCTGGTTGCGCTACTGCGCGTTCCTTCTGTGCGTACGGGGCCGCCTTCCCTGGAGGCTCGGGCGGTTCCTCGAACACTGCCTGCAGTGCGGCCTGCTCCGCAGAGCGGGACCGGCCTGGCAGTTCCGTCATCGAGAACTCCAGGAACACCTCACCACCTCCCGCTCCCGGCGATGAGCGCCTGCGCCTGCGACTGCGCCTGCGGCTAGGGCTCGATCAGGCCGACACGGATGGCGTAGCGGGTGAGTTCGAGGCGGTCGCGCAGGCCGAGTTTCTGGAGCAGGTTGGCGCGGTGTCGCTCTACGGTCTTGGGGCTGATGACGAGGAGGTCGCCGATCTCCTTGGAGGTGTGGCCCTCGGCGACGAGTTTGAGGATCTCCTCCTCGCGTTCGGTGATGGGCCGCTCCGGGATCGGGCCGCCGGTGCGGGCGCGGTCGAGGTAGGTGCGGATGAGGGTGGTTTCCGCGCCGGGGTAGATGAACGGTTCGTCGCGCAGTGCGGCGCGGCAGGCTTCGACGAGGTCGCGGTCGGCGACGGATTTGAGGACGTAGCCGGAGGCTCCGGCGCGCAGGGCTTCGAAGAAGTACTGCTCGTTGTCGTACATGGTGAGCATGAGTATGCGCAGGCCCGGTCTGCTGCGGGCGAGTTCGCGGGCGGCTTGCAGGCCGGTCCGTCGGGGCATGGCGATGTCGAGGACGGCGAGGTCGACGTCGAGGCTGCGGGCCTGGGCGACGGCCTCGGCTCCGTCTGCGGCTTCGGCGACGACGGTCAGGTCGGGTTCGGCGTCGAGTATGAGGCGTACGCCCCGGCGTACGAGGGTGTGGTCGTCGGCGAGGAGGACGCGGGCGGGTCTGGGGCCGGGCCGGGTCATCGGGTGGCCCTCGTGGTGTCGGTGGTGTCGGTGATCGCGAGTCGGACCTCGGTGCCGCCGTGCGGACCGGCACCGACGTCGAGTTCGGCGCCGATGAGCAGGGAGCGCTCGCGCATCCCGCGGATGCCGGCGCCCTCGGGCGCCTCTCCGAGGCCGTGTCCGTTGTCGCGGACCAGCAGGCCGACGCCGCCGCGGGGCAGGGGACGCAGGTGGACCTCGACGCGGGTGGCGCCGGAGTGGCGGGCGGCGTTGGTCAGGCCTTCCTGCGCGATGCGGTAGAGGACGAGCTCGGCGGCCGGGTCCAGGTGGGGCAGCCCGGGCGTGATGTGGGCGGTGACGCCCAGGCGCGGGGTGGTGAACTCGCCGGCCAGGGAGCGCAGCGCACTGAGCAGGCCCAGTTCCTCCAGGACACCGGGGCGCAGGCGGCGGGCGATTCTGCGGATCTCGTCCAGGCTGGCGCGGGTCGTCTCCTGGGCCTGGTGCAGGTCGGTACGGACCGGTTCGGGGGCACGGTCGGCGGCATGCTTGAGCTGGAGGAGAACAGCCGTGAGGGTCTGGCCGATCTCGTCGTGGAGCTCCTGGGCGATGCGCTTGCGTTCGGCCTCCAGCGCGGTGAGCACCCGGCCGCTGCTGGTGGCCCGCTCGGCTTCGAGCCGGTCCAGCATCGCGTTGAAGGTCCGGGTGAGTCCGGCCACCTCCCCGCCGCCGCTGACCGTCGGGCGGGTGGCGGGCTTGAGGAGGTCGGCGGTGGCCATGGCCCGGTTCAGACGGGCGAGCGGGGCCAGGCCGACCTTCAGGAGGACCGCGTTGACGACCAGCATCGCGGCCAGCCCGCCGAGCAGCACGAGCGCCTCCCCGAACAGGACCGGCGTGGAGACGGTGACGGGGCCCAGCAGCAAGGCCACCACGGCGGCCAGAACGCCCGCGTTCATCAGGAAGATCCGCCAGTACAACGACACGGCCACACGCCTTTCCAGCCGGTCCCCCAGCATCCTCCACGGCCGGCCGCCCGGCCGCCCATCCTCCAGCTGATCAGGTGCTGTGACCTGCAGCGGAAACCACTTCCCCGCCCCATCCTCACGCCGGTGAAGGCTGCTGTCCATCCGTGTCGACACCCATATTTCGGACACGCGAAAAGTGGCACGATGGGCCCGCCGAGCGGCCCTTCTCCTGCCCGAGACCGAACTTCCGCCGCAGCGGCGTCACGTACGAAAGCGAACGAAAGCGAACACGAGGGGGACAGCTGTGCCTGCTCCACGGATGAGCACCACGCCACTGCCCGGCATCGGGGTCCAGTACGACCTCACCACCCGCGAACACCGTCACCTGTCCGTGGTCGCGCACCGGGACGGCACCCGGACGGTGAACCTCTACCGGGCCGACGACCCCGACGCCTGCGCGCAGTCGCTGCGCCTGACGGGTGCGGAGACGGCCTCGCTGATCGACGCGCTGATGCCGGCCCACCACAGTCCCAACGTGCTGCACACCACCGACCTGGGCCTGGTGGCCGAGCGGATCGAGCTGTCGGGGCACTCGTACTGGAACGGCCGGCTGCTGGGGGAGACCCGGATGCGTACGGAGACCGGCGTTTCGATCGTGGCCGTGCTGCGCCGGGCGGAGGCCCGTCCCTCGCCGGCGCCGGACTTCCGGCTCGCCGGCGGGGACACCCTCATCGTGATCGGCACCCGCGAGGGCGTCGACGCGGCAGCCTCCATACTCGGACGGGAGTGAGACGCCCGTGCACTCCGCCGTGTTCCTGATCGAGTTCGGTGCGATCATCCTCGGCCTGGGTCTGCTGGGCAGACTGGCCGGCCGCTTCCACTTCTCCCCGATACCGCTCTACCTGCTGGCCGGCCTCGCCTTCGGCACCGGCGGACTGCTGCCGATGGGGGCGAGCGAGGAGTTCGTCGCGATCGGCGCCGAGATCGGCGTCATCCTGCTCCTGCTGATGCTGGGGCTGGAGTACACGGCCAGCGACCTGGTCTCCAACCTCAAGACCCAATACCCGGCGGGGCTGGTCGACTTCACCCTCAATGCCGTCCCCGGGGCCGTGGCCGCGCTCTTGATGGGGTGGGGTCCGGTCGCCGCCGTGGTCCTGGCAGGGGTCACCTGGATCTCGTCCTCCGGGGTCATCGCCAAGGTGATGGGCGACCTCGGCCGTGTCGGCAACCGGGAGACCCCCGTCATCCTGTCCATCCTGGTGCTCGAAGACCTCGCCATGGCCGTCTACCTGCCGATCATCACCGCCCTCCTCGCCGGCGTGAGTCTCGCCGCCGGCAGTGCGACCCTGGCCATCGCCCTCGGCGTCGCCGGAGCGGTCCTGTTCGTCGCGGTCCGCTACGGACGGCACATCTCCCGCTTCGTCTCCAGCGACGACCCGGAGAAGCTGCTCCTCGTCGTCCTCGGCCTGACCCTGCTCGTCGCCGGCATCGCACAGCAGCTCCAGGTGTCCGCCGCGGTCGGCGCGTTCCTCGTCGGCATCGCCCTCTCCGGTGAGGTCGCCGAGGGCACCCACACCCTGCTCAGCCCGCTGCGGGACCTGTTCGCGGCCGTGTTCTTCGTCTTCTTCGGCCTGCACACCGACCCCGCGAGCATCCCGCCCGTCCTGCTGCCCGCGCTCGCCCTCGCCGCTGTCACCGCGGGAACGAAGATCGCCACCGGCTACTGGGCGGCGAAGCGGGCCGGGATCGGGGTCAAGGGCCGCTGGCGGGCAGGCGGCACGCTGGTGGCCCGCGGCGAGTTCTCCATCGTCATCGCCGGCCTCGCCGTCACCGCCGGCATCGAACCCGCCATGGGCCCGCTCGCCACCGCGTACGTGCTCATCCTCGTGGTGATCGGCCCGCTCACCGCCCGCTACACCGAACCCGTCGCCGCCTGGGCAGGGCGCCGCCGCACCCCGTCGCGTCCGTTCCTGACCGCGGTGCCGTCCCAGACCGGATCCCCTGAGGACCTCAAGGACCAGGCGCAGGATCGGGCCGGCCGCGCGTGAGGGAGGACCGGGGGCGAGATCACCACAGGTCGCGGTGATACGGCGACGGCGACCCGCACCGGGCCGCGGAGCTCCCGGGAGGGTCGAGCCCCCGGGTGCCGTGCAGGGAAGGCCTGCGGGACGAGCCGAAACGAGAGATGCTGGGCGCATGCTGCGGCCTCGGGCAGTCTCCACCAGGCTCCAGGCCCGGGCGGGAGAGGAACTGCTGCTCAGGGTCGCAGGTCCGGCAGCCCATCAGCGGCGTGCGCGTATCCACGGTGCTCCGGGACCTCGCTGGTTCGAGCCCGGTCGCCCGATACGCCTCGTGCATGCGGATGCCTCGATGTACGTCGGCGGGCTCGCGGCTCTGCTCCTGCAATCGCTGCATCCGGTCGCCATGGCGGCCGTCTGGGCGCACTCCGGGTTCAGGGGCGATCCCTGGGGCCGGCTCCAGCGCACCAGCACCTTCCTGGCCGTCACCACCTTCGGAACGGACCAGGACGCGGCGCAGGCCGTTCTTCGGGTACGAGGCGTGCACGAGCGGATCAAGGGCGTCACGGCCGACGGCGTGGCATACCGGGCCGGCGATCCGCATCTGCTCGCCTGGGTCCACCTCGCCGAGACGGAGTGCTTCCTGCGGGCCTACCAGCGCTACGGGCGCCGGCCCCTGGACGTCCCCGGACAGGACGGGTACGTGGCCGACATGGCGTACGTCGCGCGACGGCTCGGAGCCGAGACGCCACCGGAGACCCGGGAGGAGCTGAGCACCCGGCTCGGCGCATACCGCGAGGAGCTCCGGCCCACCGCGGAATCACGGGCGACCACCGGCTACCTGCTGTCACACCCTCCGTTGCCGGGCGCCGCACGCATCCCGTACGCCCTTCTGGCGACCGCGGCGGCAGATCTGCTGCCCCGGTGGGCCAGAGCCCAGCTCGGACTCCCCCTCACCAGTCGGCTCTTGTTGCCCTTGGCGCGACCCGGCGGTCACGCGGTGACCGCTGTCATCCGGTGGGCGACGCCACCGCTGCCCTCCAACGACCCGCCCGCCGACACGTAGCCGCTGCTCCCCGCCGCAGTGAGCGGCCACCCGCCCGGCGGCAGGGGGATTCAGCGAGCCGTGACGCGGGGCAGGGCATCGGCGATGTCGCCCGCAAGCCGATCGACCTCTTTGCGCAGGAATGGAGCCGCAAGACGGGCGATGCCCTTGAATCCGAAGGTCGCACTGTAGGTCAGGCGTGTCGAGTCGGCGGACACAGGCGTGAACCGCAGGTCGTCCGTAACCAGGACGCTGCCGTTCTCGCCGGTGAACACGAGCCGGTCGACCTCCCGGACATCCAGCCGGTACGACAGTTCGCTGGTGCGCCCGCGGAAGCGCGAGACGTTGCGCCACCGCGAGCCCGGCCCCACGGGTCCCTGGTCCAGGCGTACGCAGGACACGGTCGCGGGATCCCACTCCTCGGCGTGCGCGAAGTCCGCAAAGTAGGCCGCGGCGTCCCGCATCGTGCGGGAAACGAGCATGGTGCGCACCACGTGGATCATCGGCGCCTCCTCGGTAAATGGCCGCCTTCGGTAAAGAGTCTTCCGGTAGCGGCCGCTCCCCGGATGCACTCCCGTGGTCTCCCGCGTCCCGACTCGCATCGAATTCGCTTCGTAGTATGGGTGGCATGACCGAAAGAGCCCTCGGTGTCACGACGGGCGCGGTGGCACGGCGCCTGGGGGTATCACCCACCACGGTGCGCTCCTGGGAGCAGCGGTACGGCATCGGGCCGGAAGTCCGGGAAGGCGGCAGGCACCGGCGGTGGATGCCCGGCGACATCGCGATGCTCGAGGAGATGTGCCGGCTCACCTCATCCGGTATCCCTCCGGCCGAGGCCGCCCGCGCCGCGGCGGCCCTGCGCCGTCAGCCCGACCCGGATGTCCGCGTCGAACCACCCTCGCTGCCCGTGCCGGCGGAAGCGATCGTGCCGCCGGGCGCCCTGACGCGGCGCCTTCAGGGCGGTCCGGGCGGCGGGCTGCCTCTGGGTGAGGTGCGGCAGGAGTGCCGCGGGCTGGCACGCGCCGCGGTACGGCTCGACGGTCCGGCCATGGAGACCTTGCTGCAGCAGACGATGGAGGCACACGGCCTGGTGACCGCGTGGGAGGAGGTGATGGCGCCGACTTTGCACGCGGTGGGGCGCAAGTGGGAGTCCACGAACGACCGGTATGTCGAGGTGGAGCACCTGCTGTCGTGGCACGTGTCGACGGTGCTGCGGCGGGCGGCCGTCACTGGCCATCGGGTGTCGGCCCACGCGGCGCCGGTGGTGCTGGCCTGCCTTCCCGGGGAGCAGCACACGCTGCCTCTGGAGGCGCTGGCCGCGGGTCTGGCCGAACGGGGGCTGCCGACCCGGATGTTCGGCGCTGCCGTGCCCGCGGAAGCCCTGCTGGCGGCGGTGAGCCGGTCGGGTCCGATGGCCGTCGTCCTGTGGTCACAGTCCCGGTCGACGGCGGACGGTGTCCTGGCCCGGATGGTGGCCACGACGGCGTTCGGCCTCAAAGGGGCGAGGACCACCCCTCTGGTCCTTCTCGCGGGCCCGGGATGGTCCGTGCGGGCCGTGACTGCGGGCATGGGGCGTCCTCACGGTTTGCGGGAGGCGCTGGATGCGATCTCCGCGCTCTACGCGGAGTCGGACGCGGCTCTGGCCGAAGGAGGGATGCCCCGTTGAGGCATGGCAACCCGAATGAGCGTCCCGGTCCTCAACCCGGCCGGCTCCCGGGGCGTGGTGGCCAGGGGAAGAAGCCACTGGTGCGGGCCAGGTAGTCGGCGTAGCCGGGGCGGCCGGCCATGTGCGCCTCCAGCAGGCGTTTGCCGCTGCCCTTGATGAGCAGCACGCTCATCACGAGTGGGGAGACGACGGTGACGGCCGCGGTCTGCCACGTGGCGCAGGCCGTCAGGTACAGGCCCCACCAGACGAGGAAGTCGCCGAAGTAGTTGGGGTGGCGTGTCCAGGCCCACAGGCCGCGGTCCATGATGCGGCCCTTGTTCGCGGGGTCGGCCTTGAACCGGGCGAGTTGGTGGTCGCCGAGCGCCTCGAAGAACAGTCCGACAGCCCACAGGGCCAGCCCCAGCGCGGCCGTGGCGTCCAAGGCCTGGGGCAGCAGTACGGCGGTCTGGACGGGGAGCGAGACCAGCCAGACCAGGGCCCCCTGGAGGAGGTAGATGCTGCGCAGGGCGTACAGGGCCCGGCTGCCGGGCGCCCGGGCGAGCATGCGGGCGTACCGCGGGTCCTCTCCCTGGCCGCGGCCGCGCCGTGCGATGTGTACCGACAGGCGCAGCCCCCACACCACGGTGGCGAGGGCCACCACGGTCCTTCGCGCCGGATCGCCGTGGCCGGCCGAGAGGAACCAGGCGACGACGGCGACGGCCGCGAAGGACAGACCCCAGGCGCTGTCGACGATCCTGTGCACCCCTTTGACCGTGGCCAGGGCGAAGGTGAGCAGCATGACGGTGAGCGCCGTGCCCGCCGATGCGGCGAGGACGGTGGCGAGGGCTCCGGTGTCGACCGCGTTCACGCGAGCGCCCCGTTCCCGTCGTGTGCCTCTGTCCCGTCGGTGAGCACGAGCTGACGTACGTCGAGGTAGCCGGAGCGGAAGCCGGCCTCGGAGTAGGCGAGGTAGAGCTCCCACATCCGGTGGAAGGTGTGGTCGAAGCCGAGGGCGGACACCTCGGCGGACTGGTCGAGGAAGCGTTCGCGCCACAGTCGGAGGGTTTCCGCGTAGTGGGCGCCGTAGCCGGTGTCGTGGACCACGGACAGTCCGACGGCCGCGCTCTGCCGGCTGATGGCCTCCCTGGACGGGATGAGGCCACCGGGGAAGACGTACTTGCTGATCCAGGTGTGGGTGCGGGCGGTGTTCTGCATCCGTTCGTGCGGCATGGTGATGGCCTGGAGCACGGCTCGGCCGCCGGGGGAGAGAAGGCGGCGCAGGGAGCCGAAGTAGGCGGGCCAGTAGGCGGCTCCGACGGCTTCGATCATCTCGACGCTCACGACGGCGTCGTAGGTGCCGTCGAGGCGGCGGTAGTCGCACAGCTCGACGGTGACCCGGTCGGCGACCCCGGCGTCCGCGACGCGCCTGAGGGCGAGCGCGCGCTGCTCCTGGGAGAGGGTGACGGTGCGGACTCGGGCGCCGCGCATGGCGGCGCGGATGGCGAGTTCGCCCCAGCCCGTGCCGATCTCCAGGAGGTTGGTGCCGGGTCCGGCCCCGGCGAGGTCGAGGAGCCGGTCGATCTTGCGGTGCTGCGCTGCGGGCAGATCCGCGGTGCCGGCCGGGAGAGAGGTGAAGACGGCCGAGGAGTAGGTGAGGGTGGGGTCGAGGAAGGTGGCGAAGAGCTCGTTGGACAGGTCGTAGTGCCGGTGGATGTTGCGGCGGGCTCCGTCGACGGTGTTCAGGTCCGAGGCGGGCCTGCGGTGGACCCAGGCGGCGCGCCAACGGCGCAGGGCCTGCGGTACGAGGTCGTCCACGTGGCGGGCGAGCACGGTCAGGGCCCCGACCAGGTCGTCGCTGTCCCATTCGCCGGCCATGTAGGACTCGCCGAAGCCGATCAGGCCGTCCGCGCCGATCCGCCGGTGGAACGCTTCGGGATCGCGCAGAGTCAGGGTCGGAGTCGAAGCCGGAGTCGGATTCGGAGTCCGAATCGGCAGGCTGCCCGGGGTTCCCTCGGGCTGCCGGGGGAAGAGCGTCCCGGCGTCGGCGATCCGCACCCGCAACGGCAGGCGGGCGAGGGCGCGTTCCACGATCCGGCGCGCGACCGCGGTGCGCAGGGCCGAGGTGCGCGGCAGGCGGGCGACGTCGGGCCAGAGCCCGGCGTCGACCAGGTGGCGGCCGACGCGGGTATCGGGGCCGGGGCCGGGAGCGGGTGGGAGGGTAAGGGTCACGGCGCTTCTTCCTGGACGGGACGGGCTCGGTTCCGGGTGGGCCGGGGCTGGACGGGGAGGCCTTTGAGGTAGAGGCGGATTCCGTGCCGCCGGATGCCGAGCGACACTCCGGCCGTCGACCACGGGTTGTGCAGCAGGGCCGCGAGCAGCGCGCGGGTCCCGGCCGGGCGGTGCGTTCCCCGGACGGTGGCGGTCAGGGGGCGTGAACCGTCGCCGTGGCGGAGCTGGACGGTGAGGTCCAGGCGGTCTCCGGGCAGCGGCAGCCTCATCCGGTAGCTGCCCTCGACGCCGAAGAACGGCGAGACGTAGAAGTCCTTGGCCACCTCGGCAAGGCCCTGGTCGTCGGGGCGCAGGAGGTAGCAGTGGCGTTCGCCGTACGTGTTGTGGACCTCGGCCACGACGCAGACGAGGCGGTCGGAGCTGTCGTGGCACCAGTACACGGTCAAGGGGTTGAAGACGTGGCCCAGTACGCGTGCGTGGGCGAGCATGAGGGCCCGCCCGTCGGCGCTGTGGACGCCTTGGGAGGTGAGATAGGCGTCGAGTCCGGCACGCAGGCCGGGGGCATCGCCCGAGAAGTGGTCGCGGGCGTCGAAGCGGGCGAACGGGCGCAGGATGCGGGGCAGGTCCGGAAGGTCGTCCACGTCGACGAGCCACAGGTAGGTCCGGTGTCCCAGGGCGTACCTGACGGGCGCAGAGCGGGTGTGCCTCACCTCGCTCGCGTACAGGGCGGGCACTTGCGGTGCCGGGCGGGCGGGGGCGGAAGTCACCAGATCACCCCGAGAGATCTGGCGGCCTCGGCGCCCGAGCGGCAGCCGTCCTCGTGGAAGCCCCATCCGTGGTAGGCGCCCGCGTAGGCGGTGACGCCGTCGTTGAGGGTGGGCAGGAGCCGTTGCGCTGCGACCGACTCGGCCGTGTAGAGCGGGTGTTCGTACGTCATCCGGGCCAGGACCTTGGCCTCGTCGATGCGGTCACCGGGGTTGAGCGTGACGATGTGCGGCTCGTGGCCGGGCAGGCGCTGCAGACGGTTCAGATCGTAGCTGACCTGCACGGATCCCGGGCGGGCCGAGCAGGAGGGGAGCCAGTAGTTCCATGACGCCCGGGCGTGGCCGCTCCGTGGGAGGAGGGTGGTGTCGCGGTGCAGCACGGTCGGGTTGCGGGAGTAGGTGAAGGCGCCGAGCACGCGTCGCTCCCGCTCGGAGGGATCGGCGAGGAGTTTCAGTGCCTGGTCGGGGTGGACGGCGATGACGACGGCGGCGTGCTCGGCCCTCTCCCCGTCCTCGGTGATCACGTGTACGCGGTCGGCTCCGCGCACGACCGTGCGCACCGGCGTGGAGGTCAGGACGCGGGTGGGGGACTTGGCGGCCAGCTCGACGTAGGCCTTGGATCCTCCCGTGACGGTCTTCCAGCGCGGGGATCCGGTGACCGCCAGCAGTCCGTGGTGGTCGAGGAAGCGGAAGAGGTAGGAGGCCGGGTACCGCAGGGCGGTCGCCGGCGCGCAGGACCAGACGGCCGCGACCAGGGGGATCGCGAAGTGGCCGACGAAGTAGGACGAGAAGCGGTGCTCGCGCAGGAAATCGCCCAGGGTGGGGCCCGCGTTGCCGTTGCCGTTGCCGTTGCCGTTGCCGTCGCCGTCGGCGAGCAGGCGGCGGGCGGCGCGGTGGAAGCGGGGCACGTCGGCGAGCATCAGCAGGTGGCGGCCGCGCAGCAGGTTCGCGCCGCCCAGGAGTCCGAGGGGCCCGCGGGCACCGGCGTACTCCAGGCCGCAGCCCTCGCACCGGACCGACATGCTCATCTCGGAGTCCTGGGTGGTCACGCCCAGTTCGTGGAAGAGGCGCAGGAGGTGGGGGTAGGTGCGCTCGTTGTGGACGATGAACCCGGTGTCGACGTCGACCGTCCCGCCACCGCTGATCGGTACCTCGTGGGTGTGCGCGTGGCCGCCGAGGCGTTCGTCCGCCTCGTAGAGGACCACGTCGTGGGCCCGGGACAGCACGTGCGCGGCCGTGAGTCCGGACACTCCTGATCCGATCACCGCGATGCTCTTTCGGTCCATCCACTCCACCCCGTCGTTTCCGGGGGCTCGGGAATGCCGTCCCCGATGCCCCGGCTTTCATCGGATGATTCGGTGCGCCGCCCCTGCCGGATGAGTGGCATTTCAGCGCAGTCATGACGCCGCCTCCTCCGGCTCGCCGTGCACCGCGCCCGCCGGAGCGAAGACAGCCACAGCCACCGCGGGAGGAAGGCAACCTCCGGAACCCGGTGGACGCGATGAGATCAGGGTCACCGGGCCGGCCCCGTCGAATCAACTTGCAGCGTTTCCGCATCGAATCTCTCCGCCCGGATGTCAGGCGAGGCGGCGGGGCAAGGGGGGTCGCCACGGCGCAACCCGGCACCACGAGGAGACCTTCGACTCGACAACTCGTCGTCCGCGCACCGGAATTAGCGGGCCGACTGCCGATTGTGGTGTACGTCACCCGGGGTGAGAGTGGGCGCCCTCACGACAGGAACGAGGAGCCATGAGCACGGATACCGGCACGGGAGGCGACGCACCCCAGGTGCAGCGGCTCAAAGCCAACTCGGTGGGCCTGGTGGGCGTCGTCTTCATGGCCGTCGCCACCGCCGCCCCCATCACCGCGATGACCGGGAACCTCCCCATCGCCGTGGGCTTCGGCAACGGGACCGGCGCCCCCGCCGGCTACCTCTTCGCGACGGCGGTGCTGACCGTCTTCGCCGTGGGCTACGTCGCCATGGCCAAGCGGATCACCGCGGCAGGCGCCTTCTACGGGTACATCTCGCACGGCCTCGGCCGGATCGCGGGCATGGCCTCCGGCATGCTCGCGGTCCTCGCCTACATCGTCTTCGAGGCCTCGATCGTCGGTGTCTTCTCCTACTTCGCCAAGACCACCGTCCACGACCAACTCGGTGTCGAACTGCCCTGGGTCGTCTACGCGGCCGCCATGCTGGCGGTCACGGCCGTGCTCGCGCATTTCGACATCAACCTCACCGCCAAGGCGCTGGGAGTGATGCTCGTCGCGGAGATCGCCGTCCTCTTCGCCGTCGCCACCGCCGTACTGGTCGCCGGCGGCGGCCCGGACGGCATTCCGCTCGAACCGGTGAACCCGAAGAACGCCTTCACCGGCACCTCCGCCGGACTCGGGCTCTTCTTCGCCTTCTGGTCCTGGGTCGGCTTCGAATCCACCGCCATGTACGGGGAGGAGTCCCGCGACCCGAAGCGGGTCATCCCCAAAGCCACCCTGATCTCGGTCATCGGCGTCGGCCTCTTCTACATCTACGTCTCCTGGATGACCATCGCGGGCAACGGCCTGGCCGATTCGGTGCAGCTGTCCGCCTCCGCGAGCCCGCTCGACCTGTTCTTCGCACCCACCCGGACCTTCATCGGCGGCTGGGCCGTGGACGCCTTCCAGTGGCTGCTGCTCACCGGCTCCTTCGCCTGCGGCATGGCCTTCCACCAGTGCGCCGCCCGCTACCTCTACGCCATCGGCCGCGAGGGCTTCCTGCACCCCGCCCTCGGCCGTACGCACGTCAAGCACGGCTCCCCGTACATCTCCTCCGTGGTGCAGACGGCCATCGCCACCGGCCTGGTCGCACTGTTCTGGCTGACCGGACAGGATCCGTACATCCACCTCTACACGCTGCTCGCGATCCTCGGGACGATGGCGATCCTCATCGTCCAGACCCTGTGCTCCTTCGCCGTGATCGGCTACTTCCGCAAGAACCACCCCGAGGACCGGCACTGGTTCCGTACCTTCACGGCTCCGCTGGCCGGCGGCATCGCCATGGCCGCCGTGGTCGTCCTGCTGCTGGTCAACATGCGCACGGCGGCCGGGCTGGCCGCGGACTCGTTCTTCTTCACGCTGATCCCGTGGATCGTCGGCGCCGTATTCTTCGGCGGCCTGGGACTCGGCCTCTGGCTCAAGTACAAGGCCCCCGAGCGCTACGAGATCATCGGCCGCGTCGTCCTGGAGGACGCGGCCGAGCGCACCGACGAGCACCCCGACACCCCCGCCCCCTTCGCCGCGAACATCTGAGGAGCCACCACCGCCATGGCCCGTACGCCACTGATGCACGCGCTCCGTCGGCTCGCCGCCGAACACGCCGCCGCCCGCCGGCTCGGCCTGCCCGTCGCCGAAGTCCGCGGCTCAACCCGCCGCCAGCTCCTCGGCCGGGCCGCCGCCCTCGGCCTCGGCGCCGCCGTCGCCTCGGCGGCGGGCGCCTCCGCAAGCGCCCAGGCGGTGGAGGCCGTGCCCGAGAAGAAGCCCGTCACGCCCGCCCGCGTGGCCGTCGTGGGCGCCGGGATCTCAGGGTTGACCGCTGCCCTCACGCTCAAGGACGCGGGCGTCGCCTGCACGCTCTACGAAGCTAATCCGAGCCGCGTCGGCGGCCGGATGTGGAGCCAGCGCTCCCTGTGGGCGTACGGGCAGACCTCCGAGATCGGTGGTGAGCTGATCGACACCAGCCACAAGAAGATCCTGGAACTGTGCCGCCGCTTCAACCTGCCCGTCGAGGACTTCCTCGGCGGCGGCCCCAACGGCGCCGAGGAAATCCTCCGGTTCAACGGGGTCTACTACGCGCGCAGCCAGGCCGACGAGGACTTCAAGGCCGTCTACCAGGCGCTGCGCCGGGACCTCCAGGAGGCCGGCGAGGTCTCGTGGAACGCCTCGACCCCGGCCGGGACCGCCCTCGACAACATGACCCTCCACGAGTGGATCGAGACCCGGGTCCCGGGCGGCCACGGCTCGCAGCTCGGCCGATTCCTCGACGTCGCGTACAACGTCGAGTACGGGGCCGACACCGACCGGCAGTCGGCCCTGGCGCTCGTCCTGCTGATGGGCTACCAGCCCAACCCGGGCAACTTCAACGTCTGGGGTCTGTCCAACGAGCGCTACCACATCATCGGCGGGAACGACCGGCTGCCGAACGCCATGGCCCAGGCCCTGCCCGCCGGTTCGCTCGTGATGGGCCGCGAGCTGGTCGCCCTCCGGGTCTCGGCCGACGGCACCCAGACGCTCACCTTCAACGACGCCGGCGCCACACGGACGGTGGTGGCCGACCACACCGTCCTGTGCCTGCCGTTGCCGATCCTCCAGCGGATCGACATCACCGGGGCCGGGTTCGACCCGCTGATGACGAACCTCCTGCGGGATGCCCGCATGGGCTACTGCACCAAGCTCAACATGCAGTTCAGCAGCCGCCCTTGGCGCGGCACCGGCCCCTGGCCGGGGGTGTCCGCCGGCGACTGCTTCACCGACAGCGACGTCCAGCAGACCTGGGACACCACCAAGGTCCAGCCGGGCAACGCGGGCATCCTCCTCCAGTACGGCGGCGGCAGCCTGGCCGGCTCGCTCACCCCCGGCACCCCGTTCGCCACCGATTCCGACCCCTACGTACGCACCCTCGCGGGCCGGATGCTCACGGGGATCGACTCCTTCTTCCCCGGCACCAAGGCGGCCTGGACCGGCCGGGCGCAACTGTCCGCCTGGCACCGCAACCCGTACTCCCTCGGCGCGTACTCGTACTGGCCGGTCGGCTACCTGCACAAGTACGCCAAGTACGAGGGCACCGCGCAGGGCCGGATCCACATCGGCGGCGAGCACTGCAGCTACGACTTCCAGGGCTTCATGGAAGGCGGAGCGACGGAGGGGGACCGGGCGGCGAAGGAGGTGATCGCCGCCCTGACCTGACCTGACCTGACCTCCAAACTGCTTCACCATGAACCGGGGAGTGCTCCCCGGTTCTGGTGCTATCGTGCTCCCTGGAAGCGGGGTGTTATCCCCGTTTCAGCTCGGGGAAGGGGAGCGTGATGGATACGGCCTTGGTGCTCGGTGGCGGGGGAGCGGTCGGCCTGGCCTGGACGGTCGGAATGCTTGCCGGACTGCAGCAAGCGGGCATCGACCTCTCCGGCGCGGACGTAACGATCGGAACCTCCGCGGGCTCCGTGATCGGCGCGCGACTCGCCTCCGGAGTGAGTGCCGAGGAGATGTACCGCGAAGAACTCGACGGAGCGCCGGAGATCGACGTCACCGTCTCCTTGGGCCAGACTGCCCGATTCCTGTGGGCCGCCCTCGGATCCCGAGATCCGCGGCGTTCCGTTCAGCGCCTGGGACGTGCCGCGCTGGCCTCCCGTACTGTTCCGGAGTCGGCCGTCCACGACGCGGTCACTGTGCTGCTGTCCGGTGTACGGGACTGGCCCGCCGCAGCCTTGCGGGTGACCGCCGTCGACGCCCGCACGGGGGACTTGGCGGCCTTCGACTCCGCCTCGGACGTCACCCTCCCCGAGGCGGTGGCGGCGAGCTGCGCCGTGCCGGTGGTCTGGCCGCCCGTCGCTGTGGGCGGCCGCCGGTGGATGGACGGAGGCAGTCGTTCGACCGCCAATGTGCACCTCGCCAAGGGCTTTCGCCGCGTCGTCGCGATCACTCCCGTCCCCAAAGCCGTCGGCCCTCACCCGAGCGCGACTGAGCAGGGGAGACAACTCGCCGCAGATGGGGCGCTGGTGGCCGTCATCACCCCCGACCGGTCGGCGCGCAAGGCCTTCGGTCGCAACATGCTCGACCAGACCCGCCGGGCCGCCGCCGCCCGGGCGGGCCGTGACCAGGCGGCCTCCCATGCAGACAGCGTCCGTGCGGTGTGGAACGACTGGCGGGTGTCGCTCTGATCGGGTGGTCGGTCGATCGGCTTCTGCTGGACGGGTCGCCCGGCCACCGGACCCCGTAGCGGTCACAAATCCCGACTGGCTCGAGGCCTCACAAGACGCGGCCGCAGTGCTTGCGGCCGCGGGTGTCCACGCGACTCCGAGAGACACGCCTTCTAGGCCGGTAGTTGTCCTCATTGGGTTCTAGGGTCGTCACATCGCGAAGCCCCACGAGAGGACGAGACCGATGAATGACACTGCACCCGAGGGCTACACCAGCGTCGCACCGTGGGTGGTCACCGACGACACCGGCGCATTGCTCGACTTCATCACCGCCGCTTTCGACGGCGAAGAACTCGCCCGGGTGCCGGTCGAGGACGGCAGCATCGGCCACGGCGAGATCCGCGTCGGCGACACCGTTGTGCTGGCCTTCGACCGACGGCCCGACTGGCCGGTGATGCCCTCGCTGCTGCGCGTCTACGTGCCTGACGCGGACGCCGCCATGGCGGCCGCGCTCAGGCACGGGGCGCAGGTGATCACCGAGGCCGCTGACAGCGCATGGGGGGATCGCGGCGGCCGGGTGCGCGATCCGTTCGGCAACATCTGGTGGGTGATGAGCCGGGTCGAGGACGTCGCACCGGACAGGGCTTGGGAGCGCATGTCCGAGCCGAAGTACGCCGAAGCGATGCGCATGGCCCAGGAGACTCTGGATGCCGCGCTGAGCGGCCGAAGGTCAGGGGTGGCCAGTGCCCCGCAGCGCCCGACCCACTGAAAGTGCCCGTACGGTCCGCGGCGCGCCGGGTCCGGCTTCAAGGGTGCGCCCGTGCGCCCGGTCGGGCACTGCTCCGACCGGGCGCGGTCCAGTACTCTCAGGCTTCGCCTTCTTCGCCCCCGGATGCCGGGCGATCGTGGTCACCCTGGCGCTTCCGGCGATTCTCACGATCGGCTTCGTCGAGCTCTCGCATGCGGCGCTCGACGCCTTCCTTCAGGCTCTCCCGCTCCGGCGGCTCGGGCTTGGGCTCGGGCCGCTGGATCATCTTGCGCAGGCGCTCCGCGCGCTCCTTGCGCTGCTGGGCGTCCTCGCTCACGACAGCCTCCCTGTCAGGCGGGCTGAGGGTCCTACGCCAACGATTGTCCTCCTCACCTCGCCCTACTTCCTCTTGGTCTTGGCTTTGAAGGCGTTCGCCGCCGGGTTCGCCCCCTTCAGCCGCTCGATCTGGGCGCGCCATTCGTCGGCCCGGGCGCTGGTGGACTCGTCGGTGCGGGCCGTGAGGGTCCGCGCGGCCAGGTAGGGCTTCGAGGCGGGACCGCTGGCGGCCAGGCGGCTGACGGTCTTGGTCTGGGCGTCGATGGCCTCGCGGATGCTGCCGCTGCCCGACAGTTTGCCGAGTTTGTGGAACGTCGGCGCCTTGCCCTTGAACCAGGTCTGCTGCCACCACTCGTCCGTGACCGGGTCCCGCCAGCTGATGTATCCGCCGCGCAGGATCGTCCGGGGCGCCGAGATGTGACCGCCGAAGCTGTAGCGCACGCCTGGAACGGTGACCGGATCGTAGAAGCGCGGGGTGAAGAAGTCGGAGACGAGCTGGCCGTTGACGGTGTAGCCGAACTGCTCCGCCTCCGAGGGATCGGCGACCTCCACGAGGAACTCGACCTGTCCCTGGTCGGGGTGGGGAGACTTGCCGGACACGAGACGGTTCCCGAACGGGTCGGCCAGCATTTCCAGCATCTCGTGGCTCGCGGTCAGCGACCAGCTGTCGCTGAACTCGATCAGGGAGAACGGCTGTCCGTTCTCGTCCGTGTGAAACCCTCCCGCGTCGGGTACGTCGTCGACAACGATCAGCGGCCAGTACCCGACGGGAACGTCCTCCAGGCTGTCGAAGGCATCCACTGTCGCGTTCACTTGCCACAGCGGTGAGAAGTCGCGACTCGCCTGTTTCTGGAGCGCGGCGGCGACGCGGTTGAGCTGTGATGGACTGATCTCGTTGATCTTGGTTTCGGGTACGAGCGCGAGCTGGTTGATGAGCATGGTCGCGGCTGACCTTCCGTTTCGGGGACAGCGGCGGCTTGGAGCCACTCCGGCTCCCACGGCCGCCAGACCCATCGAGCTTCACCGAGCGGCGGCCCGATCATGCGGGCACACGTCCGAACGTGGGGAGATTCCAGTCGAATGGCGGTTTACGAAGAGCGTTGGCCTGAACCTTTGCTGAGGCCCTGGTGCGTTCGAGGCCGGTCAGGGCGTACCGGTGGCTTCGAGGTCGGCGATCACCTCGCGGGCCGCCCGCGCCCCCGAGGCGAGTGCTCCCTGCAGCGAGCCCGTTGCCCGGTGGTCCCCGCAGACGTAGCGGCCCGGAGCGAAGCGGGTGCTGCGGCTCAAGAGCAGGGGCGGGGGCATGGCGGGCAGGGCGCCTCGTACCGTCACGCGGTGCACCGGTTCCCAGGTTCCGGTGTCCGCGCCGTACGCCTCGGCGAGGGCGGTGAGTACGGCGTACTCCTCCACCGGCCCCGGCGTGCCCAGCACGGAGGTCGACACCAGGGCCCTGCCGTCGCCGGAGTAGCCGGGCTGGACCTCGGTCAGGACGCATGTGTTCAAGAACCTGCGGCGGGCGTCGACCAGCAGGGTGGGCTCGGGCAGAGGTGAGCGTCCGACAGCGTGGTAGAGGGTCGTGACGGTCCGGCCCGCAGGCGGTTCGAGACCGGGCAGCAGGCGTGCCGCAGCACCGGCTCCGGTGGCGACGACGACGGCCCGCGCACGCAGTTCCCGGTCGGCGAGCACCATTCCCCCTGGCGTCAGCTCTGTCACCGGCGACGAGGTGCGCAGCACCTCCGGGGGCAGCCCGGCGGCGAGTTGTGCCGTTACGGCGCCGATGCCGTCGCGGGGCAGACAGAGCGTGCCGCGCAGCATGCTGCGCCAGACCAGGTGGAAGAAGCGGGCGGAGGTTTCCAGGGAGTCCTCCAGGAAGACCCCTGCCAGGAAGGGCCGGAAGAACGTCTCGACGAAGTCCTCGGAGAACCCCGCGTCGGCCAGGGCGGTCCGGGTGGTGACATCAGACCGGGCCCGGATGCGGGAGGCGGGTGCCAGCGCGGCGCGCGCCGACAGCACGCCGAACGCCAGCAGGTCGCGCGGCTTGACCCGACCGCCCGTGAGCAGAGCCATGCCGTCGCGCGGGCGCCGCGTGGGATCGGCGAGGCGGATCCTCCCTTCGTCGGTGTGGACCAGCACCCCCGGAGTGAACGGTCGCAGGAAAAGGGAGGGCAGGTCGAGGCGGTGCCGCACTTGCGGATAGGAGGTGTTGAAGACCTGGAAGCCGCGGTCGGCGGTGAAGCCCGCGACGCGGTCGGTGCGGATGCGGCCGCCCACCGTGTCCTCCGCCTCCACCAAGCGCACCCGCAAGCCGGCCTTGGCAAGGTCGGCTGCGCACGCCAGCCCGGCGGCACCCGCGCCGATGACCACCACGTCGTGCCTGTCGCGCCCGGCGTCCTGAGTCTTGGCCACGCATGCCCTCGCATTCCTTGCCCGACTGGGGTTGCAGCGGCTGCCACCAGGCTATGCGCGGACTCCTGTGCGACGACGCCGGACGCGCCGCCCGGTACCTTCCGGACCCTTCCCCATGGGTGCACCGGCAGCTCGCAGGAATCGGCGACTGCGGGCTACTCGTAGCCGAAATGGGCACCCGCCAGGGGAACGACCCGGCTCAGCGGTCCCCGACGGGACGGCGACGCAGGGCAGGATCCGTGAGCGCGACGGGCTGCCAGACGCCATCGGGGTGGTACAGGTTGGTGCCCGGCGGCACGATCTCGTCGATTCGGTCCAGCACCGCGTCGTCGGGTACCACCGATACCCCCTTCAGCAGGGAGTCCAGCTGCTCCATGGTCCGCGGCCCCATGATCACCGAGGTGACCGCCGGGTGTACCAGCGGGAAGGCCACCGCCAGTTCCGGCAGGGTGCAGCCGAACTCCGACGCCACCTCGATCAGTTCTCCCGCGGCAGCCAGTTTGGCGGTGTTTCCCGGAATCGCCGGATCGAACCGCGCGGGCGTCAGCGCCGCCCGGCCGCGGCTGAGGTCGACCTCCCGGCCGGCCCGGTACTTCCCGCTGAGGAAGCCCGAGGCCAGGGGACTCCAGGTCAACACCCCCATGTCGTAACGCCGGGCGACCGCCAGCACGTCCCTTTCCACCCCGCGCGCCAGGATCGAGTACGGCGGCTGCTCGGTCCGGAACCGGGGCAGGCCGCGCCGTTCGGCCACGTGGTGCGCCTCGGTGATCTCCTCGGCCGGGAAGGTGGAGCAGCCGAAGGTACGGATCTTGCCTGCGCGCACCAGGTCGCCCAGCACACCGAGGGTCTCCTCGATGTCAGTCCGCGGGTCCGGCCGGTGGACCTGGTAGAGGTCGATCACATCGGTGCCCAGCCGGGTCAGGCTGTCCTCCACCGCCCGTGTCAGCCAGCGCCGGGAGTTGCCACCGCGATTGCGCCCCTCACCCATCGGGAAGTGGCCCTTGGTGGCGAGCACCACCTCGTCCCGACGCTTTCCACGCAGGGCCTTTCCGACGATGGTCTCGGACTCCCCGGCCGAGTACATGTCCGCGGTGTCCACGAAGTTGATGCCGGCGTCCAAGGCCGCGTGGATGATCCGTACGCAGTCCTCGTGGTCGGGGTTCCCGACCGCCCCGAACATCATCGTGCCCAAGCACTGCACGCTCACTTCGAGCCCTGTTCCGCCCAGGAATCTGTATCGCATGGTCATACGGGCGGACCCTACGACCTGGAGTGCACTCGAACGCAACCATCACCCGCGTGAGACGGCAAAGCGGCGGGGACGGCGCGGATGGAGCCGTCGACGGCCTCCTGGTCGAAGGCGCTCATCCGGCGGGGCCCGGCCCTGGCTCGGCGGCTCAGTGCCTCGGCAGGGCGCGGTGGTCCCGCCAGGCGGACAGGGCCTGCTCCCGGGTGCCCTCAGGGTGGCGGGCGTGCCAGTCGCGCAGGAACCGGTTGAACTCGAACTGGGCGGCGACCTCCCGGGGTTCGGCGGCCCGGGCGCGGGTGGCGTGCCAATGGGCGACGGCTTCGGCGAGGGTGTGTCCCGCGTGCTGTGCCACGTAGTCGCGCATGAAGGCGTCGAAGTGGAAACCGGGCCCGATCTCGCGGACGAAGAACTCCCGGAGCACCTGGCTGCAGGGCTGTCCCTCCGGGATCACGGTGTCGCCGTCGACGGGGGCCGCGAGCCGGCGCCCGCCGCGGCGAGGGGCACGCACCGGCTCCGGCGGCCGGTTCCCGTCGAGTGCGGCGGCCAGCCGGGCCGTCACGGCCACCTTGCCGCCCCCGGCGGACAGGCCCATCTCCCGGGCGAGCGCCGAGAGTTCCGCCAGGGTCCAGTACCAGCGCAGCAATTCCGCCCCGGTCAGCGCCGGGGTCAGGGCGGGCCGGTTTTCGTTTTCCTTCGAACTCACGTTCCTATTCTATAGGGCTGCCGCCGAGGAGCCACCGACCGGTCGTCGCCGTCGCCGTCGCCACGCCGGTCGACGGGGCCGGTCCGCGAACGGCGCGCGGGCCGGGTTTCATGGGCAGGACCGCGAATCCCGGACCGACCGCAGGAGTCCCGATGACCGCCGCAGCCGACCGCACCGCCCTGACCCTCGACGACGGCACCGCCCTGGTCCTCATCGACCTCCAGCAGGGCATCCTCGCGCTGCCGACCACCAGACCCGCCGGGGAGATCCTCGCGAACGCCGTCGCGCTCGCCGGGGCGTTCCGCGCGCACAAGCTGCCCGTGGTACTGGTCAAGGTCGCCTGGTCGCCCGACGGCGGCGACCTCCCCACCACCGACGTCGACCGCCCGGGCCCGGCCACCGCCCCGCCCGCCGCCTTCTCGGAGATCCCGGCCGAGCTCGCCGCCCTCGGCGACGTCGTCGTGACCAAGCGCCACTGGGGCGCCTTCACCGGGACCGAGCTCGACCTCCAGCTGCGCCGCCGCGGCATCCACCGGATCGTCCTGGCCGGCATCTCCACCAGCGTGGGCGTCGAGTCCACCGCCCGTACGGCCTGGGAGCACAGCTACTCGCTGGTCTTCGCCGAGGACGCCACCGCCGACACGGATCCCGCCTCCCACGCCCACTCGTTCACCAAGATCTTCCCGCGCATCGGCAAGGTCAGCACGACCGCCGAGGTCGTCGCCGCCCTCGACGCGCGGTCGGCCGGCCGGAGCCGATAGGCGGCGCAGTCGAAGCCGACGTCGAGGGTGCCGCCTGGGCGGTCACGCGCCGACCGCGGTCTCATCTTGTCGTCGACGCTACTGGCGTCGCAGGACGGTGCCTCCGTCGATGACCCAGAGGCTGGCGGGAACCGCGCCGCACTTGACGACTTCCGAGTGCGCCTCGGGGTTGGCCCAGTTCCAGCCGACCCGGCGCTGGTTCTGCTCGTCGGGCGGGTGGAAGGTGAGGCCGGCCTCGGGGTGCCGGCCCTCCTCGAAGAGGTACGGATCGCCCCCGAACGGGGTGACCACGATCTGGGAGATCGGCCCGGTCACGGTGATGGCGCCGCTCCCGTCGACGGTCAAGCAGTCGACGTCGAACTCGGCCCGGGTAGTGCCGGTCTTCTCGAACACATGCTGTACCACGACGTGCCCCCGGGCGTGGCCGCCGACCGTACGGGCGCTGACCGACGCAGTGAGCCGCTCGCCCGGGTTGGGGCCCGGGCCGCGCTCGTTGAGCAGGGTCCAGCTGTGCAGTGCGAGGTGCTGGGCCTGTGCGGGGGTGGCCGGCGCGACCGCGGCCGCGGCGGTTCCGGCCACACCGGCCGCGAGGGTCACGGCGGCGGTGGCGAGCGCGAGGGCGGTGGTGAGCTTTCGCATGGCCAAACCTCACTGGGGAGAGGGGCGTCGGGAGGTTTCCCGACTGCCTCCAACCTCCCACCTGACCGCCGGTCGCGGCTTCCGCCGCGAGTAGGGAGCGGGCCCCCCGGGCGGGGGACCGGCTCCTCCTCCGCCCGACGGACCGTGTGGCGTGTCACCGTGCGGCGTGGCTCATCGCGTTCAGGGCGAGGCCGGCCGGAGCAGGTGAGGGGTCAGAACTCCCTTACTCCCTTTACCCGTCGGCCTCTGAGCGGCGACCCCCGTACGAGGCGGTCAGGGCGTCGGCAACGGCGGCTGCATCTGCGTCGGCTACGCCTGCCGGGTATTCGGGCAGCAGATCGTCCCAGACGGGCAGCCACGACCCGTACAGCTGGGTCTGTCCCTCGGGCCGGGCGAAGAACCACACGTGAAGGTGTGCGGACCCGTCCCCGATCCGGTAGACGTGGGCCCGAGAGACATGGGCCAGTGCCTGCACGTGGCGGACGATGTGAGTGGTGAGCACGCCCAGCTCGCCGGCCAGTTCGTCGGGCAGATCGGCCATGTCGTAGTGGTCGCGGGGGTACAGCATCAGCACCAGCGGCACACCGACGCCCGGTATGCGGGCCAGTCGCCACTTGTCGTTGAACCAGATGCCTTCGTTGCGCGAGCGGCACTCATCGCAGTCCGCCGGGTCTTCGCCGTGCCGTCGGGGCTCGGGCAGGACGGGCGGGCGGAGCGCGGACACGCGTAGCCCATCAGCTTCGAAGGGGCTGATGTCCCATCCGGTCATGCGCGCCAGCGGGAGCCGAAGATCATCGTCCGCAGCCGCACGTGCGTGCTCGTAGAACTCATCAGGTCGCAAAGCCATGATCGTAAGAGTAGCTGTGGGCTGCAGACGGCGGGCGGCTCGCCGGAATCAGCGGATTTCGGCGGTCGTCGGGCCTGGGGCTGTACGGATTCTTCAGCCGGTCATGGCGGGCTCATAGGTACGGGTACTCATGTGCGGGGCCGCTGGTGCTGCCTACCTTCGGAGGATGTCCACAGATTCGACATCACCAGGGCCCAACGCGGGGAAGCGCGGCGGGTGCTGCTGCCTGCTACCCGCCGTTCTCCCCGTCGCCTGGCTGCTCGCCGCCGCTCTCCTGCCAGGAAAGTTGGGCGAGTCGGTGGGTTGGGCACCGATCTGGCTGGCGGCCGTGCTGTGGAACGGCGAAGACGGCCGGGGCGGCATCAGCCACTTGCTCGGCTAGGGACGGTCAGGTCTGTCCGCGGAGCGGAGGTGGCAGAACCCCTCCTCCCTCCACCGCCGCGGCCGCTACCGTGGCGGTAAGACCCGCCTGGAGGAGCCCGTGAGCGCTCAACCCGCCGACCACGCACCCGTCCCGCCGTACGCGCCCGCCCCGGGCGCCGCGGCCGAACTCCGTGCCCTGCTGCTCGCCGACCGGCGTGCGGAGACGTGGGTGCCGGCGTTCGAGCGGGACTGGGCCAAGGCCCTGGAGGATGCCCGCGACTCCTTCAGCCTCACCCCTTTGCATGAAGTGGTGCGCACCTGGCAGTTGCGCGTCGCCGCGGCCCCGGCCGTAGACGCCTTCATGGATTCCGGCCGCGACGAGTCCGGGTTCGTGGACCTGGACGACGTCCTCGGTCGCCGCCGGTGACCGGTCGGTCGTGGGCGGTCCGTCTGTCCCCGCAGGCCGCCAAGACGCTCGCCGAGCTTCCCGACCCGGCCAGGGAGATGGTCCGCGACGTCCTGGACATCGTCTGGCTCGGGTAGCAAAGCCTGCCTTGCCCTCGGCGGTACCAAGGGGTCAGCGCATGCGGACGGTGACCTCGGGGAGCGGTATGTCGGACAGGTTGAGCTGGAGCCCGGTCAGGGTCAGGTAGGTCTGCGAATCGGTCAACGGGGAGGTGGTGGAGGGCGCCTGGGTCTTCCCGCGCGTACTCACCAGCAGGTACCACCCCCCGCGCTTGTAGCTGCGGGAGGTGTCGGCGCCGTCGCCGTTCGGGTTCAGCGTCCAGCCCTTGCGTTCCAAGTCCGCACAGATCGCCTTCATCTCCGACTGTGCGGCGGTCTTCTCGCGGACGGCCATCCAACCGGTCCTGTTCGAGTTGGCGCCGGCCGCGCCGGTCGGGCGGCCCTGCGCCGGGTCGAGGCCCGCCGCGCTGACCGCGGTCCGAATCACCTCATCCACCTCGTCCCGTGTGAGGGGCGGTGAGGTGGACTCCGGTGCGGGCGCCGCCGTGGACGGGGGCGGCGTGGGTGCGGGCGCGCCCAGGTGAATGCGCCCGTCGTCGTCTATCTGGACGTGGTCCGGCATGACCACGGCGGCCAGACTCACGATCAAGGTCGCGGCCAGCCCGATCCACACCCTCTTCAACAGCGCGTTCAACGCGAAACTCCCCCCGAGTGATCATTCAGAGGGAGTCTCACACATCGGCACCCCGGCCGGCTCCCGCCCGTCGGCAGCTCTCGCCGCCCGTGCTGGCGCGGGCTGCCTTACGTCTCCGCCGGGGGCGGGGCGGACGTCCGCGCGGCGGAGGGTGGGTCGGTGATCGCCGTCGTGTCGGTCCAGGTGATCTCGAAGTATCTGACGCGTTCGTCTTCTCCGGTCGGCCGCATGCCGGCCGCCGTCATGACGTGCTGGGACGCGATGTTGTCGTGGTCGGCGTCGCCCTTCACGCGGGAGACGCCGCGTGCCCGCGCGAACAGCAGCAGTCCGCGGAGGGCTTCGGAGGCGTATCCCTTGCCCCTCGCCGACGGGACGAGGCCGTAGCCGATCGTGACGCTGCCGTTCTCGTCCGCAGGTCCGTGGAAGTCCACGCCGCCGATCGCCAGACCGTCCTCGCGGCGACGGATCTCGTAGTTGCCGAACGGCTGGGGATCACCGGTGTCGGCGCAGATCCCCAGGAAGCGCCTGGCGGCGGACACGTCCCCGTCGGTGGGATATCCGGGCGCCCACCGGGCACCGCTGTCCGACTCGCCCGCCACCAATTGCTCAGCCTCGCTGACGGTCATCGGATGAAGCACGAGCCGCGCCGTCACAAGATCGTCCATAGTCGGGAGGAGTATCACGCGGGGCACCCGGGCCGCACGTGGATTATCCGACGCGCATTTCGTCAGGCATGGTCAGCCCTGGGTGCGGTGGCCCTTGTACGCCGGGCAGTTGCACTGCTTCCCGTTGGGTTCGGTTGCGTCGATGTCGAACAGGTCGCTGTGGCAGGGACCGGTGCCCGCGTCGTGCTCCCCGGGCAGGTGGTGACAAGTGCGGCAGGCATCCGGGTACAGGCACCAGAGGGCGACGATGAACACGAGCAACGGCACGGCGCCCATGCCCAGCATCACCAATGCCTCCGGATCGCCGCTCACACCGAGCCCCTCACACCAGCCACTCGCCGGATTCCCAAGGAGACGTCCCGCTCTCGCAGCGGCACAGTGCGGTACGGGATGCCCCGCATTCCTCGCACGGCTCAGGTCCGGGGCGGTCGTCGACCGGCTCGTCCTCACGCCAGAACAGGGTGCAGCCGCAGGCCGGTTCGCGGTCGGGGGCCCCGAGGCAGCGCCGAAGGGAGGGCGCGTGGACCCCACGCGTGTGCCCGCAACCTCCGCACGGACGTGCCGACATGCCAACTCCCATACAGAGAGTGTGGCGTGCAACTCCGAGCCTGGTCGAGGCATTCGACCAAAGGGCGGTTGTGCTGCCGGTGACGGCCACGATTCGTGCAGCGGCTGAGTGATCGATAAGGTGTCAGGTCACGACCGCACCCCGTTCGATCAACGGGCCGGTCAGGGCTCTGCCGCAGTCGGTGGCACCTCCACGGCTGCCGTGCCGATCTCTGCCTGCCCGGGCCCTGGGACGGGGGCGGTCCTCACGGCGGGGCAGCCGGGCCCCGGCCGACGGGTCAGGAGGAACAAGTGGCACAGATCGTCGCCGAGGTCTCACGGACGTTCAACGAGTTTCTGCTTTTGCCGAACCGGACTCGGACCGACTGCTCGGCGGCGACGGTTGACTTGCGTACGCCCCTGGTGCGGCACATCGCGGGCGAGGCGTCGGCGATCGAGCTGCAGTCCCCGTTCACGTCCGCGATCATGCAGGCTGTCAGCACGCCCGATCTCGCGATCGCGCTCGCGCGAAACGGTGGTTTCAGCTTCCTCCACCACAACCAGGCGATCCAGGACCAGGCTGCGGCGGTCCGCCAGGTGAAGAACTTCAAGGCCGGGTTCGTCACCAGCGATACCAACGTCCGCCCCGACGACAGCCTGAGCCTCCTGGTCGATGTCATGCGCCGCACCGGTCACAGCACCGCTGCGGTCACCCACGACGGGACCGCAACCGGGCGCCTGCTCGGCCTGGTGACCTCCCGGGACTTCCATCCCCAGCGTCATGATCTGGACGGACCGGTCAGTGGCCGGATGACCGCTGTCGCCGACCTGGCCCATGGCGGGCCCGACATCACGCTTTCCGAGGCCAACGCACGGCTGTGGGACGAGCGGCTGGACTGCCTCCCGGTGCTGGATACCGAGGGTCACCTGCAACACCTGGTGTTCCGTTCCGACTACGCGGACAACAAGCGCTTCCCGAGCCAGGTCGTGGACGCTGCCAAGCGTCTGCGCGTGGGCGCAGGCATCAACACCCACGACTACCAGGAGCGCGTCCCGGCCTTGCTGGAGGCGGGCGTGGACGCGTTGTGCTTCGACTCGTCCGACGGCTACAGCGACTGGCAGGCGCAGGCTCTGACCTGGGTGAAGAAGCACTATCCGGAGATCCCGGTCGGCGGCGGCAACGTGGTCGACGGGGAGGCGTTCACCTTCCTCGCCGAGGCGGGGGCGGACTTCGTCAAGGTCGGGGTGGGCGGCGGCTCCATCTGCATCACTCGGGACCAGAAGGGCATCGGACGCGGCCAGGCCAGCGCGGTGCTGGACGTCGCCGCGGCCCGGGACGCCTTCCGCGAACGCACCGGCGAGTACGTGCCGATCTGCTCCGACGGCGGGCTGGTGCACGACTACCACGTGGCCCTGGCGCTGGCGATGGGGGCCGACTTCGTCATGATGGGACGCTACTTCGCACGCTTCGACCAGGCGGCCGGCGCGAAGCTGCCCACCCGGGACGGCTTCGTGAAGGAGTACTGGGGTGAGGGCTCGAACCGGGCCCGCAACTGGCAGCGCTACGGGCAGGGTGGCCAGGGGCTGATCTTCGAGGAAGGCGTGGACGGCTACGTCCCCTACGCCGGCGACCTCAACGAAGGGCTCGCCCTGACCATCGCCAAGCTCAAGACCACCATGGTCTCCTGCGGTTCCACCACCCTGCCGGAGTTCCAGTCCACGGCCCGGCTGACCCTCGTTTCGGACCAGAGCTTCCAGGAGAGCCACGCCAACGTCACCCTGCGGGACACCCCGGCGACGGTCTCCTGACAAGCTGCCGGGTCCCTACACGAGGACTCTGCCCCGTCACAGGCCGGTGGCCAGCCAGATGGTCACAGCCGCAGAGGTGATGAGTCCGACGTTGAGTGCGATCCGGCGGTCTCCGCCGGTCAGGTGGACGGCGATCGCCCCTGCCTGGAGGAGTACGAGGCCGCCGGCCGCGGCCGCCGCCAGCGGCAGGGCGATGCCCGTCAGCGGCGGCAGGATCAAGCCGGTCGCGCCGAGTACTTCGACCGTCCCCAGCGTCCTGAGGGCGGGCAAGGGGATGCGGTCGACCCAGGACATCATCGGCCGGAGCTGATCGCGGCTGCGGATCACCTTCAGCGTGCCCGCGTAGACGTAGAAGAGAGCGAGCAGTCCCGCAACGATCCAGTAGGCGATCTTCATGATTCCCGTTCAAGAGTCATCGGTTCACGGCAGCCAGTCGACTGCTTCAGCCGAGGTCGGTGGAAGGCTCGGTCGCGTAGCGGCTCATCGCGTCGACATTCGCCTGAGGCGTCAACGGCCGTCCGTCGGCGAGTACTTCCTGCAGGTCCCGGAAGTACTGCACGTACAGGTCGGGGGTGAATGTGCTGAGCAGGACGGCGGGTTGGTCGGTGAGGTTGGCGAAGGTGTGCGGGGTACCGGGCGGAACCATCACGAGCGTGCCCGTGGCGGCGTCGTGGTCCTCGTCCCCGACGGTGAACCGGACGGTCCCGGAAAGGACGTAGAAGCCCTCGTCGTGCCGGGCGTGGCGATGCTGCGGCGGTCCCTGGGTGTGCGGGGCGAGGACGGACTCGGCGATGGCGAGGCGGTGTCCGGTGTGGCTGCCGTCCTCCAGAACGCGCATGCGCGTGGTGCCCAGAACGATCGTCTCGCCCTCGCCGGGACGCACTACCGATACGGCGGGGTCGGTCTGCGGCGCGTTGGCCTCAACTTCTTCGGTCATGCTCACAAGTGCACAGCCGGGGACCTGCCGGCGTCCAAGACCCATCCTGCCGCGCTGATACCCCATGGGTATCGTGACAGCGTGGAGCTACGAACCCTGCGCTATTTCGTGGCCGTCGCCGAGGAACTCCACTTCGGCCGGGCCGCCACCCGACTGCACATGAGCCAGCCGCCGCTGAGCCGGGCGATCAAGAGGTTGGAGGCCGATGTCGGGGCCCTGCTGTTCGCCCGCTCACCCACCGGCGTCACGCTCACTGCGGTGGGCGCGGTGCTGCTCGACGAGGCGCGGGCCCTGCTCGACCACGCCGACCGTGTCCGTGTACGCGTCAGCGCGGCAGCCGGCGCCGCGACCATCACCGTCGGCATCCTGGGCGACGGTACCGATCCGGGAGTGTCCAGGCTGGCCGCGGCCTTCCGCCGAACCCACCCCGGCATCGACATCCGCATCCGCGACACCGATCTGACCGACCCGACGTGCGGGCTGCGCACCGGACTGGTCGATGTCGCCCTCACTCGGGCACCCTTCGACGAGACCGCCCTGACGGTGCGTGCGCTGCGAGCCGATCCGGTCGGTGTGGTCCTGCGCGCCGACGATCCGCTGGCCCGCTGCGATCGGCTGCGGCTGGCCGAGCTGAGCGACCGCCGCTGGTTCCAGTTCCCGCAGGGCACCGACCCGATCTGGCAGTCGTACTGGAACGGCGGCACGCTGCGCGAGGGCCCCGTGGTGCGCGCCGTCCAGGAATGCCTGCACGCCGTGCTGTGGAACGGCACGGTCGGCCTGGCCCCCCTCGGACACGACCTGCCCGCGGAGCTGGCCGTGGTACCGCTGATCGACATGGCGCCGAGCCGAGTGGTGGCGGTGTGCAACGAAGGCCACACCAACCCGTTGATCCGATCCTTCATCGAGATCGCGGCAGCGGCCTACCGTCACTGAGCGCCGGCAACGGGTGCTGCCGCTGCTCGTGAACGATCAATGGACGGCCCGCATCACTGACGCTTGCTCCCGTTTACTGCTGGTTCACCACGGTCTTCGCGAAGAGCGCGGACGACCATCACGAAGGGCTGATGCGATGAGGACGCGGGACCTGAAGTTCGGTTTGTAAGCAGACGAGCAGGGGCTGGAATGGGTCAAGAAATTCGTTGAGGACGCCGTGGGCTCCCGGAGCGCCCGGATCGTCAGTGAGACCGTCGCACGCACTGTTCTCGGGAGCGAGCTGTCGACCGCTGACGTGTACGACTTTCTGGCGGAACAGTGGGCCGTGGAACATCCTGCCCAGAGCAGCGGCGCACGGCACCTGACCGAGCTGCGCGTCCACTTGGTGTGCTCCCTGCGGACATGGCGGGCGATCCGCAAGACAGTGATCAAGACTCTTTGTCCAGAGGGAACGGCCCCCCACGCGTGCCGTGTTCCGTGGATGGCCGCCTGAAGCACGACAGGGCGCATGGCCACCCGTGTGCCACGGGTGTCCGGGTGGCCATGCGCCCGCGGTCACCTGAACAGCAGTTCGGTGAGCGATCGGAAGACCTCCTCGGGGGCCTGGTCGCCCAGCGGGTCGTTCAGGTTCCGGCTCAGCAGCAGCGTGGCGAAGCCGTGGGCCAGGGACCAGGCGGCGATGCCTGCCAGCCGGGCGTCGTCGCCCCGTCCCGTATCGGGCAACTGGGATACGCCCAGGCGCAGTTGCTCACCGGTACGCTGCCTGGCGGCCGTCAGGTCCGGGTCGTCTCCGCGTAGCAGTTCCGGCTGGAACATCACCTGGAAGTGCGCCGGGTGCGTCATTGCGAACCGCACGTAGCGCACGCCTCGTTCGCGCAGCTCCGGCGCGTCCGCGAGTGCCTCCGCGAGGAAGTCGTAGCCTTCCGCCGCGATCGCGGTGAGCAGGCCGGCACGGTCCTTGAAGTGATGCGCCGGCGCGGCGTGCGAGACACCGGCGCGGCGTGCGAGGTCGCGCAGGCTCAGGGCGCCGGGGCCCTCGGCGGCGATGACATCGAGGGCCGCGGTCAGGACGGCATGGCGGAGATCGCCGTGGTGGTAGGTGCGCTGACTCGTCATGGTGAGCAGAGTACGCAGAGTCTAGACATTGACAAGTTCGACAGGCGTGAGCAATCTAGTCACCGTCAAGTTCGAAGCGGTCGAGCCCGGGTGTGCACGGAACCGGCGAGCCTGTTGAGGAGATGTCATGACGGACCAGAACGCCGTATCGGATGGAATCGAGCTCGGTCGCGTACGGCACTTGTGGCAGCTCCTCGAGCCGCTGCACGCCGTGCTGTACTACGCGCCGGAATCCTTCGAAGAGGCGGCCGGGCTCGGCTTCGACATCGGTGAGCGGTGGCCGAGCTACTTTGCCTGGCGGGCCGCGCCGCTGGGGGCGGCCGGACGCGGTCGGGTTGCTTCCGCGTTCTACAGCTTCAGCCCGGAGATGGTCGGGCGGTACGTCCCCGCCGCATGGGACGTCGCGTCCCCCGAGGCCGTCCTCGCCGCCCGCGAGCGGGCCGTCGACCGTGCCTACCGTGCGCTCTTGGGAGACCGCATCGACAGCCTGGAGCTCGCGGAGGCCGCTGACCTGGCCCGTCGCGCGGCCGAGGCTGCCGACGTCGGGGGCCGCCCGCTCGCCGCCGCCAATGCGGCCCTGGCCTGGCCGGACGCCCCGCACCTCGTGCTCTGGCAGGCGGCGACGATCCTGCGCGAGCACCGCGGGGACGGCCATGTCGCGGCTCTCCTTGTCGCGGGGCTCGACCCGGTGGAGGCACTCGTGTCGTTCGCCGCAATCGGGGCGGCGCCCGAGGAGACCTTCCAGAGCCGGCAGTGGAGCGCGCCGGACTGGGCCGCCGCGCGTGAGCGCCTCATCGGGCGCGGTCTGCTGGAGCCTCGCGGCGACGCCGCGACGGCGACCGAGTCGGGCCGTGCGCTGCGCGCGAAGGTCGAGCGCCGCACGGACGAGCTCGCCGCGGGGCCCTGCGAGGCGCTGGGCTCCGACGGTCTGGCGCGGCTCGCGGACCTGCTCGGCGAGTTCTGGGTCGCGGTGATCGGCTCGGGGCTGCTGCCTGGGACGACCACGTTGGGCATCGGCAGAGCCTGAAGATCTCGTGAGCCCGCCCTTCTCTCGGTTGGACCGGCATCCGGCGCGCGGTGCTCCTGCCGCTGAGGGAGGTGAGGGGGCGCGGCTGCCCGCCTGCCCACCCATCCACCCGTCTCCAGAAGGACTTCAGGAATCACCGTCGACACCGGTGACCGCCGGCGGGCCCAGGGGCGCGTCCTTCGCCGGAAGTCCCAGCTTCTCAAGGGTTCCGGCCAGCAGGCGGACGGCGTTGCCCTCGGCCGTGGCCCGGTCCGGGGCTTCGACCTCGAGCCGGACGGAGAAGGCGCCGCCCCGGTGGACCGTGAGCAGTTCCACGTCCTCGGTCTCGCTCAGGTCGGTGTGGTGCGAGGCCAGCCTCCTGGCCAGCTCGGAGAGTGCTGCGTCGTCGACGTCCGTCAGGAACGTGCCGGGTACGGTGATGACGTAGGTGGTCACTTGCTGTCTCCCGTCGGCTGACAAGGGCTGAGTTGTGCGGATGCCCCGGTGCCGCGCTTCAAACCTCCTCAGGCGCGCTTGCGCCGCGAGGCTGCCTGCGGGTGGGAAGACCCCGATCCCTTCCTCCCGGCGGGGCTCCGGTGGTCCGGTCCTCCTCCGGATCGAGCGACCGAAGCGATGTGCTTTTGTTCGGCGGGGGAGTGTGATCGGTCGTACCGGTGGGAAGGAAGGGATCAGGCTTCCGCCCGGACGCCGAGGCGGTCCCCGAGCGGGCCGTCACCTGGCCGTACAGAGGGATTGAGCATGGCGCGTGGCACGGTGAAGTGGTTCAACTCCGAGAAGGGCTTCGGGTTCATCGCCCAGGACGGGGGCGGTCCGGACGTCTTCGCCCACTACTCCAATATCACCGGGCAGGGCTACCGGGAGCTGCAGGAGGGCGAGGTCGTCACCTTCGACGTCACGCAGGGGCAGAAGGGCCCGCAGGCGGAGAACATCGCTCGCGGCTGATACGCCCTCACGCGTGAGTCCGTGACTCGGCGCCCGCCACTTGGCGGGCGCCGTTGTCGTCGTCACCCGACGAGTGACCACGCCCCACCTCGCGGCCGTCAGCGTCTGCGGCCCCATCGGTGGGCAGGCCGCGTGCCGCCTGTGCCGGCGACGTGCAGCGCGAGTGCGGCGAGACCGATCAGCATGAAGTTGGTCGAGCTCAGGACATCGTTGGTGGCGATGTCGGCGGCGTTGAGGAGGAACGCGATGAAGAAGAGGACTGCGGCGGCGATGCCCAGCATGGAAGGGCTCCTTTCGGTCGGTGCCGATCGTGTGCCCCGTGCGGGCCGGGCCATGAGCGTGCGAAGCCCTGTTCCTCCCGGCGAGTCTCCGCCTTTTTGAGTAACTGGGCCTGGGTCAGCTGTAGTCGGCGGTGTTGAGAATCTCGCCGAAGCGCGGGAAGGTCCGCTGCACGGCGAACTCGTGCTCATCCGCCGCCAGTCCGGACATCGCATCGGCCACGAACTCAAGCTCGTAGCCATGGTCGGCCGCGGCCCGTGCGGTGGATTCGACGCCCATCGTGGTGACCAGCCCGGCGATCACGACGGTGTCCACGCCGAGCTTGCGCAACTGCTCGTTCAGGTCCGTGCCGTAGAACGCTCCGATGGTGCGCTTGACCACCACGATGTCGCCGTCCTCCACCAGGTCGTCGGCGAAGCCGCTGCCCGGTGGCTGCTCGACGACGTTGGGGCGCTCCACCCGGACCATCACCACCGGCCGCCCGCTCGCCCGGAACGCCCTGGCCAACGCGCGGCAGCGGACCAGGACTTCGTCACCGGAGTGAGGTGCGAGCGGGAGGGCGATGATGCGCGGCATCAGGTCGATGAGGATCAAGGCGGAGGTCATGACGGAGATCGTAGGGCCCTTCGTCGGCGAGAGCCTACGTCGACTGGTCGTGGCGGCGCCGCAGCGTCGAGTTCCGCTGGTGGCCCCGGTCTTCTCGGAACGGTTGATGCGGAACCGCGGGCCGCGGCCGCGAGCGATGCGGGTGGGCTACTTCGGGCTGATCGTGACCTTGTAGGTGGCTCCGACCCTGCCGCGGGTACTCACGGTGACGGTCTGGGCGTGGCCGTCCCAACTGGCCCTGCCGCCTTGGACATCGACGCGGTAGCCACCTGGGTACGTGTCTTTGGGTACGGTGATCTGCGTCGGGCCCCCGGCGTTGTCGCGGGTGCGGAAGGTGAGCGTGTAGGTGCGTGTGGCCGGGTCGTACGCGAACGCCAGCGGGTCGCCCGCCACGGCCCGCGCGTACGGCTGGACGAGCAGCCGGCTGTTCGGCTTCGCGGCGCCCGTCTGGTCGAGGAAGCAGTAGCCGCCGCCCCGGCACCACTGCCACCACGTCCAACCGCTGGAGAAGCGGTCCAGGGAGGCCGTCATGTCGGTGACGAACTGGCTCGCGTGCGGAACGTACGGGTTGCCGCCCCACTCCCCGACGATCACCGGCATGCGGTTGCGGGTCGGGTAGTCGCTGATCGCGGCCTCGTACGCGGGGATGAACGTGCCGTTCGGGTCGTAGTCGGCGCCGGTTTCCATCGCCGTCTCGTAGAAGTGCGGCGCGTAGCCGGCGTGCGGGTCGTCGATGCGGCCCATGCGGGTGGGGACGCCGAGACCGACGATGACGGTGGGTTCGACGAAGACCCACGACGTGTGGTCGACCAAGCGGATCGCCCGGGCAAGGCGGTTCCACAGCTCGGTGAGCTCGGTGGCCTCGAAGCGGGCCGCGGCGGCGGGGAGGTCCTCGCCTTCGAGGAACTTCGCGAACGGCTCGTTCATCAGGTCATAGCCGAGCAGTGCCGGGTGCCTGCCCAGGGCGGAGGCGACCGTCATCCACATGCGGGCGTGCGCGGCGCGGAGGTCGGCGTCCTTGTACAGGTGGTCGAAGGCGGTCTGTACGGAGGGCTCGAAGTACTGGGAGAACCAGTCGTCGGGTATCGGAGTGAATGGCAACCCCTCGTCGCGGGTGGCCCAGTCGGGGATGCCGCGAGCGCCGAAGTGGGGCCCGTACACGTCCTGGTGGGCGTCGAGGATGACCTTGATGTGGTACCGGTCGGCCCAGTCGAGGATGCGTCGCATCTTGGAGAGGTAGCCGCGGTCGTAGTGCCCGGGGCTGGGTTCGAGATCGTCCCAGAAGAACGCGAGGCGCGCGAGGTTGAAGCCCCGGGCGGCCATGCCTTCGAGGTCGCTCTCGTGGATGTCGGCGAACGCGTTGGCGCCTCGGCTGCTCTTGTCGGCGAGGTTGAAGCCGCGCCACTGGAGCGCGCGGCCTTGGCCGTCGGCGATGAAGGTACGGTCGCCGACCGTGACCCGGTCGGGGGCGCGGCCGGGCCGGGCCTGAGCCTGCGTGGGGAGAACGCCGAGAAGGAGGGCGGCCATGGCCACGGCGAGGGCGACGGGGGCGACGCGGGAGGTCAAGCGCATGCAGGAGACCCCTTCGAGGGTGGCTGCTCGGGCAGCGTGCTACTGGCCGGTCGGATGTTACTGGCGAGTGGGTCAACTTCCCAGCGGTGAGCGGTAGTTGACGAGACTTCCGGTGAGCGGAGCAGGTTGCCTTCGGGTGAGCGCCTGGTGGAGCGGGGCCGCGGCACGGTCGGTGCGTGGCCGACACGCTCACGGATCAATGCGTAGACAGTGTCTACGCATTCTGGTAGACACTGTCTATGGAAGTTGAAGGATCGCCGCGCGAGCGCCTGCTCGACACTGCGGTGGCCGGCCGGCCGACCCGCTGTCGCGTCGCGCACCACGCGGCCGGGGTTGAGGCCGCGATCACCGGCGCGCCATCGGCGCGGGCGCGACTCCAGGCCATTGCACAGGTGTACGTCGGGCGGTCCGCAACCCGCCCTCGCCACCCCGGACCCGGAGAGGGAAACGGGTGGCGACCCGCTGGACCTGACCATCACGGCGCCGAGCGCACATCCGCGACCGATCCGTGCTCGCCCCCACCTAGACAGGACAGGTGACATGAAGCCCCATCCCACAGCCGACCACAGCGTCGATGCGCCCGCGCGGAGCACCGAGTACGACACCTCGGAGATGCTGCGCCAGGTGTTCTTGCGCGCACGCTCAGCCCCGCACCCGCAAGACCCGCACCGCGTGCGACCGGTCGCCGATCGCAGCAGCTCCTGACGCCCTCCCGGCAGGGCCTGCCTGCTCCTTACGGGTCGAGGACCTCGCCGTACGGGAAGAACGCTCTCGGTGCCGCGAAGCTCGGGTACGGACTGCTGCGCGACGGCGAACCCGCCGAGGTGCTGTTCGTTCGCGTCGGCGCCGTTGGGTGCGGCGATCGTGGACCACCCAAGTGGCCCGGGGCACTAGTGGAGGATGCTTACCGCGCGGGCGATGACGAGGAGTGAGGTCATCAGGGCGGCGACGCTCTGGACGCTCATCATGATCTTGGCTCGGGTGGACAGGGGCATGGTGTCGGTCGGGCTGAAGGCGGTCGAGTTGGTGACCGATACATACAGGTAGTCCATCAGGGTGGGTACCCAGTCGGAGGTGACGCTGGAGCCGTCCGCGACTTCCTGGACGGCGTCGTCGTTCTCGTCCTGGGAGAAGCGGAAGTCGGCCAGCGGCAGCTCGGCGCGGGGGGTCTGGGTCCGGCTGACGGGGCCGCCCCGGTCGAGTTCCCAGTAGGCGAGGCCGAAGACGATGATGTTGGTCAGCCACACCTGGAACGCTGCTGTCAGCAGGGAACCTCCGTCCTTGACGCTGACGGAGACCAGGTCGTGGATCAGGATCCCCAGTGAGACCAGGTTGCTCGCCGCGATGACCAGGACGAGGGCCAGGGACAGGACACGGGAGAGCCTGGTCTGGCGGGTGAGCCGTCTGGGATTGATCGCGATCAACGGTACGAGGAGGAGCAGCTCCAGTGCGAGCAGCACGTATCGCGGGCCGATCAGGAGCTGCTGCGGCAGGATCTGGTACAGCCCGATCGCGACGAGCGTGGCGATCACCGCGGGCAGGCGGGCCTCCCCGCGGCGCTCGTGCCGGGGGTGTGCGGTGCGGGCATCGGCGCGAGTGCGGGTCATGACGTCGGTCCTCTTCGTCGGGTCGATCTTCCGGTTCTACAGCCCCCGGGGCCATTCACCGCCTTCCCACCCGGGTGTCCGCCATACCTGCAGGCGGGTGAGCAGGGACGCAGAGTTCCCCGACGTCCGATTTCGACCGCCCACCGTTGCTGCGGACCGGATCGGCTGGCATGTCCGGAGGTGTGGCATCGGCGCCCACTTCCGCCGACACGTGAGCGGCCGCGTCTGCGGCCACCCGTTACGCAGGGGCGGTGGTCCACGGCCAGGTGGCCGTGCGGCCGGCCTCGATCAGGCCGATCAAGCGGAAGGCGGTGTCCGTGAGACCGCCGAAGGTGTGCCGGTGGGGGCCCGCGGGGGAGTGGGCGGGCTGATAACCCGCCAGGTTCCAGGTGTAGACCGGTGTCTCCGGCGGGATGGGTTCGGTCGGTCCATGGCAGCCGCAGTGCGGTGCGGCCTGTTCGTCGGTGACGATAAGAACTCGGTCATGGTCCCGGTAGTGGGTGCGTACGGCCTTCGCGGTCTCGGTTCCTCCAAGGCTGTGGAATCGTTTCAGCACTTCGAGCACGGGCTCGCCCGCTTTGAACCGCACCGCTGCGTTCGACGAGCCGAACTCCACGAGGTCCGCGTGCTCGGCGCGCATCGCCAACGCGGCACCGAACACGGCCGCCGCGTCCGCCCGGGTCAGTTTGGACCGCTCCGAGACGGTGCCCCAGAACATGGAGTCGGAGCGGTCCACCAGGATCAGCGTGCGGCCGGGCAGGGCCGGTACGTTGGCCAGGGAGTGGCCCAGTGCCTCTTCCAGCGCGGCCGACCAGCGCGGTGACGGCGCGTGCTGGTGGGCGGCCAGGTAGCGGAAGGGGAACTGCCGGGAGCGGGCGACTTCGGCCGGGTCGGCGATCCGCGCGGCGACCTGCGCGGCCACCTCGTCCGAGACACCCGCCTCGTCGAAGTTCCGCAGGTTGCGTACGAGTGCCATCGGGCCCATCGAGGGGATCACAGCCTCCCAGACGGCCGCGTCCATCCGCCCGTGGAGCCAGCCGGCCAGAGCCTCCCAGGTCATGCCCGCCGCGGCCAACCGCTCGGCGCCGTCCGGTCCGGCCACCACGGCCCGCCGTTCGTCCACGGGTATGCCGAGCAGGGCCTGGTGCGTAGTCAGCAGCCGGTCGGAGGCCGGGACGAGTGCATGGTCCGGGTGGTGGCGGCGGTCCAGGGCGTGCCGGAAGAGTGCGCCCTGCCAGGGCTTTTGCGGGTCAGGGGCAGCGTGTACCAGGTTGAGTACGTCGCCGAAGCGGAAGGCTTTGGATGTGGTGTCGTACTTCAGCAGGGCGCGGGAGGAGTAGAGGCGGCGTACGGCGTCGGCGATGCCGCGCTTCACGGGCTGCGGGACCCTGCGCCCGTACACCGAGGTCCAGTGGGCGAGCAGTTCGCCGGGCTCGTCCGCGCGCTGGAGTACCGAGTCGATCACGGATCGGTTCGAGGGGCCGTCGGAGGAACCCGCCTCGAGCCGGGCCCGGACGTACGTGGCGGCGCCCACGAGGGAGGCCGTACGCATGTTGCCCTCGGTGCGGAGCCAGCGCAGAAGGCTTGCCGTCCATACCGGGTCTTCGACGGCGAGTCGGCCCACGAGGCGGGCGTAGCGGTCGTCGCGTTCGCGGGCGGATTCGTAGAAGGTCCGCTGGGAGACGAAGTTTCCGACGGCGAGGAGGAAGAGCTCCTCGCGCGGCTCTCGTACGAAGGCTGGGGCGCCTTCGTAGGTGTGCAAGGGGCGCCCAGGCGGACAGTGGTGGACACCGGCTGGTGGGGAAAGCGTCCGGGCGGCCGCCGAGATGTGCGGGGCCACGAGCATCTCGGACCAGACTTTGGAGACGCGCTGGGTGTAGCGAGGCAGTGAATCCCCCCGGATTCAAAGGAACGGGCACCAGGCACCACGTCGGCCACGAGGTCCGGCCGGGCGGCGGGTGAAGACGGACCGCGCCTGCCGAGATCAAAAGAGGCGGCGGCGTCACTTGGTTTCGGAAGGAAGTAGCCGCAGCCGAGCGCATCGGAGGCGCGGTCGCGAGGCCAACCTATGCGGCCGGACGAACCGCACGCCAGTGATTAAACGTCGGGGCCGGTGCGGACTTCGACGGGCAGGTGCCCCCTTGGGCAGATCCCCGTCCGGCAGGTTGACCATCACGGTGAAGACCGCGCCGACCACCAACGCCCGGCGGCGGGAACCGGAACGACGGAAGGGCCCGGATCCTTTTGAGGATCCGGGCCCTTCCAGTGTGGTAGCGGGGACAGGATTTGAACCTGCGACCTCTGGGTTATGAGCCCAGCGAGCTACCGAGCTGCTCCACCCCGCGTCGGTGAACCCCACCTTACGGCACCACGCGGCGGTGTTCGACCGGTTTCCCGTAGGGCGCCGGCCACGGGCTCCGCTTGAGGAGTGTTCGACTCAGGCGGAGCCGGCGGGGGCGGGCGGTGGTGTCACAGGGGCTTGAGGGCCGTGACGGACGCTGCGGTCAGGGGGCCTCCGTGGCCGACGTATACCGCGGTCGGTACGTGCTGGGCGATGGCGCGCATGCTGCGTGCGGCGGCGTCCGGGTTCGCGGCGAACATCGGCTTGCGGGCCATGCGGGCTCGCATCATGCCGCCGGAGAGGGCGTCGCCGGCCAGGATGCTGTGATCGGGGAGCAGGACGCACACCGATCCGGGGGTGTGGCCGGGGGTCACGAAGGACCGGCCGATTCCTCCGTGGCGGGTGAGGTCTTCTTCGTCGCCGAGGATGATGTCGGGTTCGATGGCGGGGATCTCGGCCTTGGCGAGCATGACCTTCATGAGGCGAGGCATGAGGCTGGTGGGCCGCAGGTCGACGCGGCCGCCGCGCCTGAGCTGGTCGGCGTCGTCGCGGTGGATGGCGATGGGAGCTCGGGTGGCCTCGCGCAGGGCGAGCGCCGAGCCGCTGTGGTCGGCGTGGTGGTGGGTGAGCAGGATGAGTCCGATGTCCGCGGGGCGCAGGCCGGCGTCGGCGATCTGCTGGAGCATCGCGGGGGCCCGCCCGGCGACGCCGGTGTCCACGATCATGGCGCCGTTCTCGTCGGTGACGAGGAAGGCGGACGAGGCGAGGTTTTTGACGGTGTGAACGGTCATGGCTTCTCCCGGAGAGGTGATGTTGTCGCAGTGCGAGGGCGCGAGGGCGCGCGGCTCAGGGCGGTGCTTGCCGGGGTCGACCTGGGCCGGTCGGCAGGTAGTCGTGCGGCAGGTCAGCCACCAGTGGCGGCGGCTTGTCCGGATGGTCCGCGGTGAGCGGTCGGGGGTGATGTCGTCAGGTGCAGCGCCGGCAGGGCGCGGCGGCGGATCATGAACTCGGCGACGACGAGGTTGGGCAGCCAGCACAGGAACGGCAGCGGCGCGTAGGCCTGCGCCAGGATGGTGGGGAACGGGTCCGCGCCGTGAGCGAAGGGCACCTGGACGAGTATCAGCAATCCGAACCACAGCCGCAGGGTGACGGCCGCGTAGGTGAGCGCGAAGTTGCGGATCATCCAGGCCTGATGGCTGCCGATGTCGCGCCGGCGAATCGCCTTGTAGCCGCGCCATGCCGTCCAGCCCCACAGCGCTGCCAGTGAGCCGAAGCCGAAGAAGCCCAGCAGGCCCACCGAGCTGAACATCGACACCACGAACGCGGAGAGCGCGCCGATCGCGACGCCGGCCAGGTACGTGCGGCCGATGGCGCGGTGAAGTCGTGTGCGGCGCTCGCGCAGTCGCCGGGAGAACTGCCATGGCCCCAGCGCCAGCGCCAGTCCGGCGGAGACGATGTGGACGTAGAAGGCAACGCGGACGGGCAGTGCCCGGGAGGCGTAGGTGTCCGCGAGCCCGACGTGCTGGTGGGCCAGGGAGTCGAGCGTGCCTTGGGCGTACTGGCCCACGAAGTACCCGGCGATCGCCAGTGAGGACAGGGCCACCCAGGCCCATCTCCACTGCGGAGAACGGCGCGGTCGGGAAGTCGGTTCGACGGGTGTGGGGGGTGCGACGGAAGTCATCCGAACTCCTCGTGTCCTCATGCCGCTTCGATGTGAACGGCTCTGACATAGCAGTCGATGTTAGAATCGTTAACATGAAAGTGACCGCAGTTCCCCGCACCGTCTCCGGCGGGTGCGGGGAACTGCGGGACCGGCGAGGAAGGGCAGCACGTGACACGGACGACGTACCACCACGGCGCATTGCGGCAGGCGCTGATCGACGGGGCCCGGGCGATCCTCGCGGAGCGGGGGCACGAGCAGTTCAGCCTCAACGAGGTCGCCCGCCGCGCCGGTGTGAGCACGGCCGCGCCCTACCGCCACTTCAGCGGCAAGGACGAACTGTTGGAGGCGGTGGCCGCGCAGGGGTACGCCACGCTGTACGAGAGCCTCGAGACGACGGCGGCTGCCACGGCCGACGCGCGCGAGAGGCTACTTCGGCTGGGCGGGGCGTACGTACGCTTCGCGCACGACCACGCCGACCTGTTCGTGACCATGTTCCGCAGCCGGCCGGGAGCGGAGCCGGTCGGTCACGACTCCTTCGAGGTGCTTCTGAGGGCTGTCGTCGACGCCCAGTCCGCAGCGCTCGTTCCTGCGGAGCCGTCACCGGAGCTGCTGGCCAGATCGATCTGGGCCACCCTGCACGGCCTCGCCGTACTCAGCCTGCGCCAGCCCCACCAGAGGTTCGGCATGGACGAACCTCCGGAAGACCTTGCCGCCACGACCCTGTCGGCGGTGTTCGGGCTGTAGCGAGACCGTCCGTTGCTCATGTGCTCATCTGCTCATGCGCCTATGCCTCCTTGTGCGGGGCGAGCAGGGTGAGCGGGTCGGGCCCGTTGCCGAGGACGTTGTCGATGTGGGCCGCGAGCGAGGACCGCAGGGCTTGTGGCGTCATCTTCTGATCGTCGATCAGGTGCGAGACGAGGTGTGCGTGGATGGCCGCGAGCAGGGCGTGGGCGGTGAAGTCGGGGGCGTGGACGCCTGGCACCTGCTCCAGTGCCGTACGAAGGGTGTCGTGCCACCAGGCGTAGTGCCCGGCCTGGTAGGGGTTGCTGAGCCCGGCGTCCTCGGCGGCCGCCATCAGGTTCCGATTCACGATCTTGAAGCGCAGTGAGGCGTCGAGGAGGTTCAGCACCCGCTGTCGAGGTGAGGATGCCGTTGCGTCCTGCACTGGTTGCTGCAGGGGTTCGAGGCGGGCGGTGATCACGGCGCCGATCAGGCCGGAGCGGTCGCCGAAGCGGCGGAAGAGGGTGCCCTTGCCCACGCCCGCGGCCGCCGCGATGTCGTCCATCGACACGGTGCGGGGGCTGCTGCTGGCGGCGAAGAGGGCGTCGGCGGCTGCCAGTACGGCTTCCCGGTTGC
This sequence comes from Streptomyces sp. NPDC001903, assembly GCF_042891345.1. Taxonomy (NCBI): domain Bacteria; kingdom Bacillati; phylum Actinomycetota; class Actinomycetes; order Kitasatosporales; family Streptomycetaceae; genus Streptomyces; species Streptomyces sp. NPDC001903. The sequence goes on along the minus strand of NZ_JBIASZ010000012.1, from coordinate 163,039 downwards.
TTAGGGCGTCCGCGCGTTTCGTGCGCTCGGTCACGGGTCCTCCTTGGTGGCCGGACCGTCCCGGCCCTGGGGAACGGGATGCGCTGGGTTCGCCCGGCGGATGGCCTGGGCTGCCCGGTGCCTCTGAATCCGTGGTGTTTCACCAGGGCCGGCTTCGGCCTTCGTCCGCCGACAGGTCGAAGCGGCCGCGAAGCACGGCCCTGCCGTCAATGGCCTCCTGATGCCTCCCGCTCGATGAACGCACGGAAGGTGCCCGGCGGGCGTCCGGTGAGGCGCTCGACGGTGTCCGAGGTACGGTCCTCTGCGCCCGCGGCGATGGCGCGGTCCATGCCGGCCAGCATGGTGGCGAACTCCAGCGGTATCTCGGCCGCCCAGCGGTCGCGCAGCTGCTCGAAGGTCAGCTGCCGGTGTACGACGGGGTGCCCGGTGACCTCGGTGATGATCGCGGCGACATCGGTGTAGCTGAGTGTCTGAGGCCCGGTCAGGATCAGTTCGGTGTTGGGGGCCTGGTCGTCGGTCAGGGCCCGTACGGCGACGGCGGCGATGTCCTCCGCGTCGATGAAACCGACGCGGCCGTCTTCCGAAGCAGACATGATCGCGCCCTCGTCGCGGATGCTGTGCGCGTGGGGGGTGGAGGCGGCGAAGTTCTGCATGAACCAGGAAGGCCGCAGTACCGCCCACTGCTCGAACAGGCCGGGCAGGGCCTCGTGGACCTGGCCCACCGCCGGTCCGCCCGCGGGGATCGCGGAGGAGCTGAGCAGCACCGCGCGGTGCACGCCTGCCGCCCGGGCCTGGCGGAGGAAAGGCAGCATGACCTTGACGGGGTCGGAAGAGCCGATGGGCGGGACGAGGTACACGCGGTCGACCGCGTCGAGAGCCTCGTCCCAGGTCGCCGGTTCGTTCCAGTCGAATCGGACGGCCTCCGCGCCCTCCATCGGGGTGGCGCGCCGACCGGCGGCCTTGACGCGGTGGCCCTCGGCGACGAGACCGGCGGTGACACGGCGGCCGGTCGTGCCGGTGGCGCCGATCACGAGGGTGGCGTGGAGCTGGTTCATCACTTCTCTCCCACGAAATCGGCGCCGGGCTGCGACACGGCGAGGGGGTTCCAGTAGTCGCGGTAGGAGGTGATGAGGCCGTCCTTGACCGTGACGACGGCGATGTAGGTAGTGTCGTAGGGGGTGTCGGTCTGCACCAGACGGCCGACTCCTCGCATCTCCACCACGATCGTCTCCGGGGCGGTGGTCTGGTGGATCTTCACGTCGGGGAAATCGTGGACGTCGACGTGGTCGGGATAGTGGCGCATATACGCCCCGACCGCATCCCTGCCTTCCAGCCGCGCGGGCCAGCCCTCCGGAGCGAAGGGGAACTCCAGAACACCGTCTTCGTCCCAGAGTTCCACCCAGCCGGGGATGTCCTTCTCCACCAGCAGGTGCAGTCCGTGGCGATACAGCTCGGCGGGTGTCATTGGCGCTGTCATGATCAAGGTTTCCGTTCTGCTCGAAGTCATCGCGATCCCAGGTCGTTGGGTGTGGCGGCTTGTCGCGCGGTTCTCCGAGACGAGGCGGTCGAAGTAAAACGGACTGGCGGTCCGAATGAACTGAAGAATACGGACCGTCGGTCCGTTTCGCAAGGGTCGAGCGAGTTGGGTACGGCGCCACCGAGGCTGCATGCCCTCGCGGACGAGGGCGTTACACTCCGTGACGTCGCCGAGGTGGTCGGTCGCCCTTCAACCTGCCCGTGGCCCCGTTTCCCCTGTGGATGCTGGCGAGCACTGGTCATGTGAGTACGGCAGACGGAGAACGGGCGAGGCCGGCATTGAACTCGCGGCGATCTTGCGCCGACGTGGTTCGGCGGCCAGGACTGCTGGACCCCGCTGGGGGAAGGCTTTCGTCTGGTACGGGCGGATCGTCAGGAATCTGCAGCACGCGGTTTGCGGTCGGGAACCGCAGCCGGGTCGGGGCGCGTCCTTTTCCGGGATCGTGGCAGGGAAGGCCATGAGCATCGACCCACCCAGTCACTCCGGGCCACCGCCCGCGAGCATCGGCCCACCCCGTCCATCCGGGCCACCGCCCCCGGGCGACCCGCCGCGGCCGTACACGCCGTTGTGGCGACGGCTGCGTGAGGACGAATGGCCGCCGCTGGGTGAGGTGTTGCGGGGGCGGCGGGAGCAGGTGTCTCCCGGGGTGTTGCTGGTGCTGCTCCTGCCGTGCCTGTGGTGGCTGACCGTGCCGCTGTTGGTCGGCTACCAACTGGCCCGTACGGCCCGCCGTGCGGCGCGCCGGGTCTTCCCCGTACGCCCGGAAGGACAGGTCGAGGATCCCGAGGTGTTCCGGGTGCAGCGGGTGCGGTCCTGGGGAGCCCTCGTCATTTCGGGGCTGCTGCTGGCCAGGTTCGGTGGCTGGCAGGACGTGTGGGAGGTGCAGAGGCAGGTCCTGGAAGGGCTGGTGTTCGCGCCCTGGTTGGCGCTGCTCAGCGCGGTGGTCGCAGTGGCACTGCTCTTCTGTGCGGCAAGGCCCGGGACGCGGAGGGCCATGCGGACGAAGCTGTGGCCGGCCGGTCGGTCGGCCCTGTGCTACTTCGGCGCCTGGATGCTGGTGCCGCTGCTGTTCACGGCGGCGAGCAAGGGGATGGGGCTGCTGCCCCGCGCCGAAGGGGTCGGGCTGCTGCTCTGGGTGTCCGTGATGTTCGTGTGCTGGGCACCGTTCTGGTGGGTGGTCTTCTTCCTCTGCTTCGCCTCCGGTCCGGCGCTGCGCCACGCCTTCAACCTGTCCGCCCTGCACGCGGCGCTGCCCGCGCTGGTCACCACCGTCCTGGTCTGGGTGCTCGCCTTCCGCGGCCTGTCGTCGGGCGGCCTGCCGCCGGGCCCGGTGCCGCTCGCGGTCTGCGCCTTCCTCGGTGGCCCGGCTTCGGTGACGGCACTGGCCTGGTGGGAGATCCACCGGCTGCGGCGGCGGCACGGGGTGCGGTGGCGGGGGCAGCACCCCGGAGCCGCGTGTCCCGTCCGGCCGGACACGGCAGCGAGCCCCGAGCCATGATCCGCAGCGCGCCCGAAGTCCGGAGCACCGGGCGCGATCAGGAACAAAAGAAGGGTAAGCAGCGGTGTGGGTTGCGATGTCGCTACTGGCAGGTCTCACGCTCCTCGGGTTCGGCACCTATGAGGCTGTGGTCCAGCAACGCCTCCGGCGCGAAGGGATCCGCGTCAGAGGCCTGGTGGTCCGCCACCACACGGATGGCCCCAGAATCGATGGTGGCCCTGTCTACTTCGCGGTGGTCGAGTTCGTTGATGCGCAGGGTAGTCGGCACACGTTCCAGGCCAAGTCATCCGGAGTCAAGGGCTTTCCCGTAGGCGGTGGGGTCCCGGTGCGCTACCTTCCCGAGGCCCCACAGGGCGCACGCATCGACCTCCGCAGGAGACGGATTGCGGAGGTCGCGTCTCTTCTCGCGGGCGGCACCCTGTTCACGGCCATCGGGATCTGGATGCTCGCCACCGGTCGTTGAGCTTGCTCCTCGGCTCGGTCCTTTTCTTCCGGCCTCGAACGGCGTCTCGAACCGGGTGGCTTGCGTGGGGTTCGCCGGACGTGGGTGCGGCCTCACCTGATCGCGTGCTGCCGCTGGAGCATGCCCAGGCCGGGGGAGTGGTCAGGTCACGCTCCAACGGTGATCCACGGTGTGCTCCGCCCCGACACAGAGGTGCTCGGGGGCGTCCTCTTGCGCACACCGCGGCCGACGTCACTCGGGAGGCGAAGAACGCGCAGGCCGTCGCCCGGCAGTGCGCCACCTCGCGGACCGGGTGGATGCTGCCGCACACCACCACCGCGAACACCGCCCGCGACATGGACGGGATCCGCGCGGAGAGTCGGAGAGCGGTCGGCGACGGCGGTACCGATCACGCGGAGCCGCGGGCAGCCTTCGTGATCCGTTCGAGCCCCGCCCGGTCCGGCCGCAGGACACGCACCCTCTCACCCGTGTCGCCGAACGCCGCGGACGCCAGAGCGCGGGGCTTCGCGCCGGGGGAGGAATTGCGCTGATCCGGCCGGGTGAACCCGGCGTTTCCGCATTGCACCGGCGACCGGCCGACGCGGATAGTCGTGCGTCGGGCGCGGGACCGGCAGCGCTGTGCCGGGCCACCAGTAAGGAGCCGTCGTGCCGCGAGCGATTGGGATTCCATGAGCGGGACCGTCGCCGAACTCGCCGGGCAGCTGCGGAGCGCGCTGGGCGCAGTCCTGCCCGCTCTGGCCGCCCTCGACGGCACACAGAGGCGCATCAAGCTGGCGGAGGCACTCGGGCTTCCGGGAGCGCAGCTGAGTCCCGGCGCCCTGCTGTCCCGCCTCGGCGCGCCGGACGCCGATCAGGCGGGAGACCTCTGGCCTGGGCTGCTGGCGCTGCTCGCCGACGCGGCGGACGGGGCCGTACCCGACTGGACGTTCACCGTTCCGGACGTTCTCGCGGTGACCGCGTCCGAGGTCCAGGTCCTGGGCCAGACGCTACCCGCCGACGGCACCATCACCTTCTCCCTGCACATGGGGCCGCTCCAGCTCGCCGACGTCCTCCAGGTGCGCCAGGACATCGACCTGGACCTCACCGCGCCCCCGGCCGGCCAGGCCGCGGCCGCCTCGCTGCGCCTCGCCGTGCGCGGCGTGCGGCTCACGCTGCCGGCGGACCAGCTGATCCGTCTGCTCGCACCGGGCGGGCCCGTCCTGGAAGCCGATGTCGAGGCCCGGTTCGACGGGCAGGGCGCCCGCTTCCAGGGAGGCGGGAAGAACGGTGTGTCCCTGCCGCTGCGGAGCCCGCCGCCGGGACTGCGCGCGCCCACCCTGTACCTGGGGCCGGCACCCGGATCGGGGGCCGGCGGAGGATTGCGGTTCACCGCGGCCTTCGGGGCCTCCCTGCTGGGGCTCGCCGAAGGCACTGTCGACGGCATCGGCAGCGAGCTGATGCCGGGAGCCACGGCCACGCCGGTCCCTCCGACCGGCCTGGGACTGAGCCTGTCGGTGGGGCCCGCGCGGGGCCGCGGCTTCCTCGAACGGCGGGGCGACGAGTACCGGGGCGCACTGGAACTCGCCCTCGGCGTGGTGGAGGTACGGGCCTTCGCCATCCTGCGGCCGCAGCAGCCGGCCCTTCTCGTCGCGCTCAGCGCCCACTTCACCCCGGCGATCGAACTCGGCCTCGCCTTCACCCTCAACGCCATCGGCGGCATCGTCGGCATCGGCCACGCCATCGACCGGGCCGGCCTGGGCGCGGCCGTACAGTCGGGTCATCTCGACCGGGTGCTGTTCCCCGACGATGCGGCGCGGGCCGCAGCGCAGATCCTGGACACCCTCGCCTCGGTGTTCCCGGCCCGACGGGGCGCGGTGGTCGTCGGGCCGATCCTCCGGCTGGGCTGGGGGCGCCCGTTCTCGTTCGTGACCGCGGACCTCGGGATCGTCCTGGAGCCGTCCGGCGGGGACATCGCCCTGCTCGGCCGGCTCAGGATCGCGCTGCCCGCGCCCGAGGCGCCGATCCTCGACCTCAAGGCGTCCGTGGCGGGCTTCGTGGACTCCGGCGCCGGTCTGGTGGAACTGGTCGGCGACCTCGCCGGATCCCGGCTGCTGACCGCCGGCATCGACGGCGGGATCGCGGTACGGCTCCAGACCGGCTCCGACGCCGCGTTCGTCCTCAGCGCCGGCGGGTTCCACCCGGGCTTTCCCGTGCCCGCGGGGTTCCCCGTGCCCCGGCGGCTGTCCCTCACCATCGCCGACTCCCCGACCGTGCGCATCGTCTTCAGCGGGTACTTCGCCGTCACCCCCGGCACGCTCCAGGCCGGTGCCACGCTGAACGTCGTCGTCGGCACCCGCGACACCGGGGTCAGCGGACAGCTCGGCTTCGACGCGCTGCTGCGCTGGGAGCCCAGCTTCGGCGTCGTGCTCGACCTGTACGGCTCCTTCCATCTCCGCTTCGACGGCCTGAGCCTGTGCTCGGTCGGCGTGCGGGTCCGGGTCGAGGGGCCGACGCCCTGCTGGCACGTCGCCGGCCGGGCCTCGGTCTCCCTGTTCTTCATCGACGTCGACTTCCCCTTCGACGAGCACTGGGGCTGCACGGCGGTGGCCGCGGCCCCGCCGGCGCCCGACATCGCGCTGCTCCTGGAACGGGAACTCGACAACCCCCGCAGTTGGGAGCCGGTCCTGCCCGAAGGCGCCACGGGCCTGGCGGTGCTGCGCCGCGACACGGTGGGCGAGAGCGCCCGGCTGCTGCACCCCCTCGGGAGGCTCCGCTTCAGCCAGCGCGTGGTCCCACTGGAACTCAAGGTGACCCGGTTCGGCCCCGGCCGGCTCCCGACGCCGACGGCCTACAAGGTGACCGTACGCTTCGCCGCGGGCCCGGCCGCCGACTCGCCCGTCCTGGAACAGTTCGCCCGGGCGGACTTCTTCGACCTCACCGACGACGAGAAGCTCACCCAGCCCGCCTTCGAAGCCCTGCGGTCCGGCAGCGAGCTGACCCCGCCCGCCGACGCGCCGGCCGTTCCCCGCCGCACCGTGGACGTCCGTTACGAGACCAAGTGGATCGGCAAGAGCGGCGAACAGCAGCAGGGCACCCCCTGGCTGCTGGGCGCCGACCACCTGGCGGCCGCGCTGCTGCACGGCGCGGTCGCGACGAGCGCGATCCGCGGCGACCGGATCCGGTACCACAGCCCGCCCGTGAAGGCGGCCCTGAAACCCCTCATGTTCGCCGTCGCCCGCGTGGGCACCCTCACCGAAGCCGGGCTGCTGCGCAAGGCGACCTTCACCGAGGCGGCCCTGCAGTTCGACGCCCCGTCCGGGCGCACCGCGCTGCTCCACGTCATCCCCGCCCACGAGCTGAAGACGGTGGTCACACCATGACCCGGTACGCCTTCTCCTCGTGGGACCGGTCGGGAGCCGCGGCCTCCCTGAGGGACGTCGACGACCTGGGTCGTGTCACCCCGGTCCGCGGCGACCTCGCCGCCGTCGCGTTCGTCGACCAGCGTCCCGAACGGCCCGTGCCCATGCACCTGTACGGACCCGGGGACGTGCGCTCCCTCGATGTGCGCCAGATCGTACGGAGGTATCCGCTGCCCGGTACCACCGACGCCGAGACCACCAAGTTCCCGATGGTGGAGTTCGACCGCACCGACCTGCCCTGGCTGTTCACCCCGCTGGCCGCGGCGCCCGGCGGTGAACTGAGGCCGTGGCTCGCGCTGGTCTGTGTGCCCGTCCGCATCGCACGTCCGCAGCGGGAGGCCGGGCGGCCGCTGCCCGTGTTGCGGGTGTCCGGCGGCGAGCTTCCCGATCCCGACCACCTGTACCTGTGGGCGCACGCGCAGACGATCGTCGGGCACGAGGCCGATGACCGGACCTCCGTCTCCCGGCTGCTGGCTCCGCGACGGCTGCTGCCGCACACCGAGTACGCGGCCTGCCTGGTCCCCTCGTTCGAGGCGGGGCGACGCGCCGGGCACAACGAGACCGGGGGAGACCTCTCACCTGCCTGGAAGGCTGACCCGGCCGTCGAGTCCGACCTGCCGGTGTACCACTCGTGGACCTTCTCCACCGGTGAGGCGGGGGACTTCGAGAGCCTCGTCGACCGCCTCCGCTGCCGGTCCGTCGCCGGAGCCGGCCGCCGCTCGATGGACATCAGCAGGCCGAGGCCGCAGGACCCGGGGCCCGGGCAGCTCGTGCAGAAGGTCGAGAGCGCGCTGTGCAGCCCGGACCTCGCCCCCCGCGCACCCTGGCCCGTCGACGCGCACAGCAGCCAGTGGCGGACGTCGCTCGCCGCCTCCATCGGGGGCGTGTACAGCGACGACAGCGACGAGGATCCGGAGGTGGCGCCGCCGCTGTACGGGGGGTTCCACGCCCTCGCCGACAAGGCCCTACCCGGCTCGGCAGGCTGGCTCGACACGCTCAATCTGGACCCGCGCTGGCGCGTGGCCGCGGGCCTGGGCACCCGGTCCGTCCAACGCGAACAGGAACAGCTGATGGCTTCCGCCTGGACCCAGCTGGCCGGGGCGCGGGAAGTCAACCGCTTCCTCGACCTGGCCCGGCTGGCCAAGCTGATCGGCGCCCGGCTGCACGAGCGGCACGTACAGCCGCTCAGCACCGACGAGTTCCTGCACCTCGTGGCGCCGCTGCGCAGCCGCAGCCTCGTCGGCGCGGCCACCCTGGCGCAGACGGTGCACGCCAGCAGCCTGCCGAACGCCATGGCCACCACCACCTTCCGGCGCGCCGTGCGCCCCCGGGGGCTGCTCAGCCGGCGCGTCGAGCGGGTGAATCCGTCGGCGGACCCGTCGCACGGGGTACGGCCCTTCACCACCGTGATGACGGCGCTGGCCGTGGCCGGGGAAGGACTGGCCACCGTACCCCGCCGTCCCGACGGAACCCTCGCCTTCGCCGTCGCACCGGAACGCGTCGTCGGCGCGAACCGGTTGCCCGCCGTCCTGGCCGCCCTCGGCGCATCGGCGGCCGCGGCGCCCGCCTGGAAGACCCTGGGCATGGAGGCGCTCCGGCACGCCGAGGTCCGCGACCTCTCCGCCGGGCAGCTCGGCGCCCTGCCGGCCATGCGGCCCGACGTGCTCGACGCCGTCTTCCGGCTCGGCTCGGTACGGGAGATCGAAGTGCCGGCCGCGTTCCTCGCCGACACGAAGCTCACCCCCCAGGGCACCCTGATCTTCCCTTCCGGCCGCGTGGCCCCCGTCGGATTGCTGACCGCCGCGGGCGGCGCCGCAGCCACCACCACCGGCTTCAAGGGCATGTGGTCCGGCCACTGGGGTCCCCCGGCCGGTACCAGCGGTCCGTGGAAGGGAGAGGCGCGCGGGACGCTGGGCCCCGGCGGCATCGGCCCGGGCACCTGGCGGGGCGTGTTCTCCGGCAGGTACGTCTCGAACGGCCTGGGCAAGCGCGACGGCGTCTGGCACCTCGTCTTCGCCGGCACCTGGCAGACCACCGACGACGAGGGCACCTGGCAGGGCGTCGCCGCAGGCGACTGGGACGACCCGGCAGACGTCTCCCAAGGCGCGTTCAACGGCACCTGGCGGTCGCCGACCGCCTTCGGCGTCTTCCACGGCGCCTGCCCCGGCACCTGGGACTGGGACAACACGACCAGCGAGGGGACCTGGCGCGCCGACTGCTCCGGCGGCTGGCACCGCTTGCCGGAGGGCTCCCCGCCGCCCGGCGAGGTGTGGACGCCGGACCGGCTCGGCGAGATCCTCGGAGGCTGGCAGCAGGGCGGCGGGATCACCCTGGGCGACCTCTTCGGGCAGGACGGCCTGTCCCACCTGGGCGAACGGCTGCCCGCGCCCGCCGTTCTCGGCCTGACCCCGGGCGACACCCACGGTATGGCCGTGGACGCCCAGGAACAGTCCGTCCGCCCCGCCGACCTGCCGCCCGTACCACCGCGCGACCCCTTCCCGGCGCCCGAGGCCCACACCGCCGTCACCGAACAGATCCACCCGCACACGACCGTTGACACCGTCGTCGCCGCCCGCGTCGAACGCCCCGAAGGCGGCGCCGGCACCGCCCCCGTCCAGTGGGCGCCCCGCTTCCCCGACGCCATGTGGCGGCCGCTGGCCGCCCAGTCCACCGAGTGGATGCTCGCCGGCCTGAACAAGGTGCCCCCGGACAGCGCGGCACTCGTCGTCACCAACCCCGAGTTCGTCGCCTCGTACATGACCGGCCTCAACCACGAGTTCGCCCGCGAACTGCGCTGGCGCGAGTACCCCACCGACCAGCGCGGCACCTACTTCGACTGCTTCTGGGGCACCGGCACCGAGATGCCGAAGCTGCACGAGTGGACCGTCGGCGCCCCGCTCGGCAGCCATCTGACCGTCCCCGCCGACCGGGTCGTCCTCCTCCTGCGCAGCGCGCTCCTGCGCCGTTACCCCGGCGCCCTCATCTACGCGGCACCGCTCCAGGCACCCGCCCCCGGGGCCGCCAGGGAACCCGACGACGCCCAGGCACGCCAGCCGCTCTTCCGCGGCGCCCTGGACCCCGACACCGCCTTCATCGGCTTCGACCTCAAGATCGGAGAGATCGTCGACAAGGACTGGTGCTTCGTCATCGCCGAACAGCCCACCGAACCGCGCTTCGGCCTCGACGACCCCACGGACGAGGTCCTCGCGAGCCCCCCGCCGCCCGGCCTGTGGGGCCGCGCCTACCTCGCGCCCGCCGAGACCGATCCGCCCACGGACGCCGACGACTGGAACAACCTCGACTGGAGCCACTTCTTCGGCTCCTTCGAGGACTTCGACCGCGCCACGCACGCCCCGGGGGACCGCCGTGCCAACGTCGCACTCCCCGACCTCGTCTGGGGCGACGGCGGCGCCGCGGGCATCGCCCGGCAGTGCTTCCAGCAGCCCGTACGCGTGGTCATGCCCGCCGAGCGGCTGCTGCGCCCCTAGCGCGCCCGATCCACGAGCCAGGCCCGCACCCGCACCGACCTCAGGGAGACAGACCGGATGACTGACCTGGCACCTCTGCGCGCGGCCGTCGCCGAGGCCGAGCAGCGACGCGCCGGTCTCGGCCCCGAAGCCACCCCCGCACAACGCCGCGCCGCGTACCAGGAGGCCCGGGCCGCCCACCATGCCCTGCACGAGGCCCTGCGCACGTTCACCGCCGTGACCGACGTGGACGAACTGCTCGCCGGGCTCGATCCCGAGGTGCCGCTCATGCTCGCGCCGGTGCGCCTGGAGACCCGGCTGCGGCCCTCCGGCGGCCCGGCCGACAGTCTCGACGTGCGGATCTTCCCGGACGACTTCCACATCGACAGCCACGAACCCCTGCCCACCGAAGGCGAGGTCCAGCAGGGCAAGCGGTACTGGCGCGCCGTCTTCCGCGCCGGGCGCACCGAGAACGCGGCCGGAGACCGGGACCGCATCAGGCTCGGCGCATGGGAGCAGCTGCGCGGAGCGCTCGGCGCCGCCCGCGCCCGCCGGATCGCCGCCCTGTTGGCCCCCACCGCCGACGACCGCCCCGAACTGCCCCTGGCCGAGAGCGAGACGGGCCCCGAACCGGCCTGGCCCGCCGACGTCGCCACCCGCTCCCGCGGCTGGAACCGGGCGGCCACCGCCTCCACCCTGCCCGACCAGTTCATCGTCCAGGCGTTCCAGCGGACCCCCGACGGCGAGATCCTCGTCGGCGAGAAGCGCGGCGCGGCCGTACCGGACACCGTCCAGATCGGTCCGGACCCCGACGCTCCGGCCGCCCCGCCCGGAGCCGACGGCGCCGGCCCCCCGACCGAAGCGGGCCTGCGCTGGCTCACGGACTTCGCCGCCGCCCGCGACGACGGCCTCGCCGTCACCGTCCCCCTCGACGGAACCGGTTACGACCCGCAGCGCCGCCCGCTGCTCTCCCGTGTCATCGCCTTCGGGGTGTCCGCCTCCCTGGACCCGCAGGCCTCCGCGGAGCGGGTGGCCCGGCTGCTCACCGGCCGGGCCCGCGACGGACAAGCCGCGTTCGTCGCCCAGGGCACCCCCACCAACAACATCCCGCAGGCCCGCCGCCCCGCGGAGCCGCCCCCCGACGTGGACGCCCTGCTGCCCGCGGCGCCGGCCCCCGCGCCCGACCCGTGGGCCAACGCCGCCCGCCTCGCCACCGCCCTCGGCATCCCCGAGACCGCGGCCGCCGAACTGCCCGGCGGCGCCGAACCGGAACAGGCCGACGCGCGCGCCCTCCAACTGGCCCTGTGGAGCGCCACCGGAGACTTCTTCCTCGACCAGCTCATGGAGAGCGACAGCCACACCCAGGAGACGGGCATCGACCTGGACTGGCTGCGCCTGCACCAAGCGGACCTCGTACGCGCCCGGGGCCCGCTGCCCGTCCTGCGCCTCGGCAAGCAGCCGTACGGCGTGCTGCCCCTGACGGTCATGCACCGCTGGCAGCCCGACCCGCAGGCCGGCCGGGAACGCGGCCAACTCGCCGGACTGCACCGCGTACTGACCACCCTGCGCCCCTTCTGGCACGTCGGCGTCGAAACCCTGCCCCGGGTCGGCGGACGCGACCAGCCCGACGACACCCTTCCCCTGCCCAAGCCCGAACGCGACGTGCTGCGCGCCCTGGGCCTCGCTGCGGTGTCGAGATCGGTCGACGTACGCGACGTACGGGGCGCCCTCAACGCCTGCTACACCAACCGCCTCCTGGGCCTGGTGCCCGACTGCGGCACCGGACCCGAGACCCGGCTCTCCGCCGCCCTGAACCGGGCCTTGGGCCTCGACTACGAGCCGGTCGTCTCCCACCACCAGAACGCACCGCGCCCCAGCCGCCTGTGGCTGCCCGCCGCCCGTCTGACCGACCTGCCCGAAGACGCCGACCCTGTCGCCGAACTCGCCGCGTTCCTGGAAGGGGTGGTCGACCACTTCGAGCTCATCCACCTCCTGGTGCGCCCCGCCCGGGCCCGCACCCTCCTCGAAGCGCTGCTGCGGCACACCGCCAACCTGGAGTACGGCCACGCCGCTGCGGCGGCCGCGCACTCCGCGCAGCTCGTGACGGCCAAGCGGCTGCGCTTCGCCGAGGTCATGCTGTCGTCCGGGGCAGCGCAGACGCTCGTCTCCCAGGCCGGCCTCAAACTGAGGCCGTTCGCCATGAAGTCCACGCTGAGCCTGACCATGCCCGCCGCCGCCGGCGTCGACGTGCACACCGTGCACGACGCCGTCGACGCCGAGCGCGCCCTGCTCACCCCCGCCGTCGCCGAAGCCGTCCGCAAGGGCCGGGGCATCCTGCGGCCCCTCGACCTCGAACGCCCGTGGAGCGTCCGGCTGGCCGAGATCGACGCCGCCCTGCGCTACCTCGCCACCCGCCTTCCCGCCTGGAAGGAAGCCGGCGAGGACCCGTTCACCGTCATCGAACGGCTGCTGGGCGAGTGCCTCGACCTCGCCTCGCACCGCCTCGACGCTTGGATCACCTCGCTGGCCACCGTACGCCTCCAGGCCATGCGGGCCGACGGCCGGCGGCCCACGGGCATCCAACTCGGGGCCTACGGCTGGGTGCAGGACCTCTCACCCCAGGAGGGCCGCCGCAGTGAAGGCTTCGTACTGGCCCCGTCCCTGGCGCAGGCCGCCACGGCCGCCGTCCTGCACAGCGGGTACCTGTCGCACCCCGCGGACCCCGGCGCGTTCGCCGTGAACCTGACCTCCGGCCGCATGCGCGCCGCCATGGCCATCCTGGACGGCGTGCGCCAGGGCCAGCCCGTGGGAGCGCTGCTCGGCTACCGCCTGGAACGGAGGCTGCACGAAGCGCGGGAGAACACCTCCGGACTCCTGGAACTCGACCGGGTCATCGCCCCGCTGCGTGCCCAGTGGCCACTGCGCGCCCCGCACCACTCGGCCCCCGGTGCCCAGGGCTTCGTCGCGGCTCACGACGTCACCGACGGGGCCGCCGTGGGCGAGCTGTCCGTCGCGGCCGCGATGCAGCGCCTGGTGGAGGGCGGCCTCACGGATCTGGACAAGCACGAGAAGGGTGCGGTCGAGGCGGCACTGACGGCCCTGCACGAGGACATCGACGCGGTCAGCGACCTGCTCCTCGCCGAGAGCGTGCACCAGCTCGCCCAGGGCAACCCCGACCGGGCGGGCGCCACCCTCGGCAGCCTCGCCGCCGGCGGCCAGGCCCCTCCCCGCCCCCAGGTCCTCGACACACCCGCCCAAGGCACTCCCGTCACCCATCGCGTCCTCCTCAACGTCGCAAAGAACCAGCCGCCGGCGGCCGGATGGGACGGCCCCGGCCGCCGCGACCGGCCCCGCGCCGCGGCCGAACCCCGGCTCGACGCCTGGGCGGGCCACCAGCTGGGCCGGACCGACCGCATCCGACTCCGCGCCGCCTGGCGCCGGCCCGGCCACGCCGCCCCGGTCGCGACCCGCACCCACCCCTGGCCCCTCACCGATCACTGCGCCCTGGACGTCCTCACCCTCGCCGCCTCCGGAAACCTGCGCACCGCCCTCGGCCAGGCGCTCACCGCGCATCGGCCCGACGACCTGCCGGACGACGCCGTCGCCGAACCCCTCGACGGTCGCGACGCCGACTGGCCGCGCTCGACGGTCTGCCTGGAGGAGTTCGAGGCGCTCGCCGGCGCCGTCTGCGCCGTCCTCGCCGCGGGCCGGCCCGGAGCGCCCGCCGACCTCGCACCCGCCGCCGACCCGCCCGAACAGGCCCTGGACGAGACGGAACTGCGCGGCCGCGCCCAGCACACGCTCGACTCACTGGACGCCGCCGCCCAGGACGGGGACCTGCAACGGCTCGCCGCCCACGGCATCGTCGTACCGGTCTCGGCCGCCGACGACGACCCGGCCGCCCGCACGAAGGCCGCCGTCCAGGAGGCCCTCGCCCGGCTCGACCTCGCACGACGAGCTCTGGCCCGTACGGGCCCGCAGGCCGCCGTGGCAGCCCTGCAGGAAGTCTTCGGACCCGGCTTCCGCGCCACCGGCCTCACCACCGCGCCGACCGCACTGGCAGCCTCCTTCGGACCCGGCCTCGACCGCGGCGGCACGGACGACACCCTCGCGCAGGACTGGCTCGAACGCGCCGCCACCGCCCGCCCCGGCGCCGCCGCCCTCGCCGACCTGCTCGTCCACGGCGAAGCGATCGGCACCGGCGGGGACTTCGTCCTGCGCATCGGACAGACCCCCTTCACCCCTGGCGACCGGTGGGTCGGCGCCGCCCGCACGGCCGAGCCGCCCCCCGCCACCGGCCTCGCCGTCCACGGCCGCCCCGCCGCCGACCCCGCGGAGCCCGCCGCCGTCCTCGTGATCGACGAATGGACCGAACTCATCCCCGCCCAGCGCAACACGGCAGGGGTGTCCTTCCACTACGACGCCCCCGGCGCCCGCGCCCCGCACGCCGTCCTCCTCGCCGTACCACCGGTCGTGGGCGGCCACTGGACGGCCGGACTGCTCAGCGAAACCGTGCGCGAGGCCCTCGACCTCACCGGACTGCGCCTGGTGGACCTCCAGGCCCTCGGCTGGCTCGGCCGCTATCTGCCCGGCGTCTACCTGCCCCAGGAATCGCTCGGCTCCTTCCCCGGCATCGCGCTCCTGGAAGCCATGAAGTCCCATATCGCCAAGGGCGCGATGACCAAGATCAGAGACCAGGAGGCCTGAGCATGGCCGACGACAAGGCGGTCTTCGCCCACTTCCACCGCATCGAGCCAGGCGTCCGGCCGCAGGGCACCGGGGGACAGCTCGACGAAGCCCTCGAAGCCCGGATCGCCGACCCTCTGTTCCTGCTGGCCCGCCAATGGCAACTGGCCGAGTTCCACGGCGAGGACGGCGGCTCGCCCGTCGGCTGCTCCGTGTCCACGGCGGCGGCCGCCGTGGACCGGTTCCGGCCCGGCGACACGGGCCCCGCGGTGGCCTATCCGCCGGGCGTCCCCCTCGACTACCTCGTCGAGGCGGGCCGCGACCCGGATCCCGCGGACCGCGAACTGCCGCTGCGCGCCGCAGCACGGGCCGGACTGCGCTTCCTCGGCCTGCTCGGCGCGCTGCCCGCCGGAGTCCGGGACTCGGTCACCGACCAGGCCCTGACCAAGTTCCCCCTCGTCGACGCTCCCGCCGAGGAAGAGCCCGACGCCGGGGCGCCGGCGGACCCGGCCGGTCAGGCTCTCGCCCAGGCCCTGCTCGCCCGGGCCCCGCACGGCGGCCGACTCGCCCGCGCACTGGCCACCGGCTGGCACCCGACCGGTCTCGGCACGGCCGACCTGAACGCCTTCAAACAGGCCGCGACCGCATGGCGTGCCTGGTTCGCCGCCGAGCACACACCGCCGACCCGCTCCAGCTGGGTACGCGACCGCCTGGAACACCACTTCGCCGTCGAAGCCGCCCACGGCAGCGGGCGGATCACCTTGACCGCGCCCGAGTACCCGGGCGGCGGAGCCGAGAGCTACCACTTCGACATCGACGCCGAAGCCACCGCCCCCACGGACCCGCACCCCGCCACCCGCACCCTCCTGCCCACGCGCGCCGCCTACCCCGGCATGCCCGCCGAACGCTGGTGGGAGTTCGAGGACACCACCGTCAACCTGCCCTCCGTCGACGCCGGCCCCACCGACCTCGCCCGGCTGCTGGTCGTGGAGTTCGCCAACGTCTACGGCAACAACCACTGGGTGGTGCCGCTGGATCTGGAGGTGGGCCAGGTCCATGCCGTCACCGATCTCACGGTCGTGGACACCTTCGGCGACCGGCTCGACCTCGACGCCGCCGGCGACGAGCACTGGTCCCTGTTCCGGCTCGGCACCGCCGGCACCGGCCTTCCCGGCCCCGCCGTGCTGCCGGTGCTGCCCCGGGCGGCGGCCCGGCTCGAGGGCGCAGCGGTGGAAGAAGTGCTGTTCGTGCGCGACGAGATGGCCAACCTCGCCTGGGCGGTCGAACGCACGGTGCAGAGCGCGACCGGAAGACCGCGCTCGCGCGCCGACGAGACCCCCGCCGCCGCCCCGCCCGCCCCTTCCGACGTCCCCGAAGCCCTCATGTACCAGCTGGAGACGGCCGTGCCGTACCACTGGATCCCCCTGGTACCCGTACCGCTGAAACCCGGCTCGGCCGCCATCCGGTTCCGGCGCGGCAAGATGACCCTGCCCACCGCAGACGGAACCCTGCAGACCCGGGCACGCGGCCGCCTGCTCGAACCGGAGGTCCCCCGCGTGTACTTCCGGGACGAGGAGATCCCGCGCTCCGGCGTCACCGCCGGCCGGATCCCCGCCACCGCCCGCGGCCACGACGGCCGCCACTACTCCTGGACCGGGCGCCGCGCTCGGGCCGGACAGGGCGAGGGCGCATCGGGGCTGGCATTCGACGGCGTGCTCGCGGCGAAGGAGACCACCGGATGAACCACGGCGAAGGCGCGGTGACCGCCCTCGCGCTCACCCAGGGCGAGACCGAGCTCGTCAGCGCGGACGGCGCCGGCCGGCTCCTGCGCTGGCGGCGGGAGACCGGCGAAGCCCTCTGCCCGATGCTCGTCGCCCACCAAAGCAGCATCTGGGGGATGCTGCTCACGCCCGACGAGGCCGAGATCGTCACGGCGGGCAGCGACGGCACCGTGAGGCGCTGGCACCGCACCACCTCGAAGCCGGCGGCCGATCCCGTCCCGGCCCACGGCGACTGGATCCTCGCGCTGGACACGACGCAGAACGGCTCCGAACTCCTCACCGCCGGCTACGACGGCACGGTACGGCGCTGGAAGCGGGCCGACGGCACCTCCCTCGCCGACCCGCTGACCGCCCACGACGGGGCGGTCCGCGCCATGGCCCTGACCCCCGACGACCGGGCCGTCGCCACCGCCGGCGACGACGGGGAGGTCCGCCTCTGGGATCGCGAGAGTGCCGCACTCCTGGCCCGGTTCGGCGGCCACACCGGCCCCGTCCCCGCCCTCGCCGTCTCCGCCGACGGCGGCGAGCTCGTCACCGGAGGGCGGGACGGCACGGTGCGCCGCTGGGACCGCGTGGGCGGGGGCCCGATCGGCGCCCCTCTGGTCGCCGACGCGCCCGTCCGAGTCCTCGCACTGACCGCTGACGGAGAGATCGTCGCGGGCTGCGACGACGGGACGGTACGCCGCTGGCGGCGGGCCGACGGCGGGCCCGTCGGCGCACCCCTGGAAACCGGCCACCAGAGCGTCTGGTCGATCACCGTCACCGCCGACGGCAGGGAGATCATCACCGGAGGCTGGGACGGATTCATCCGCCGCTGGGCGCGCGATCCGGCCGAGCCGGGGATCCTGCAACAGGCCCGCAACCGGTCCCGGATCGTGGCCGCGCCGCGCCTGCTGATCCGCGGCGCCACGCCGTTCTGACGCGAGGACGTCCGACGCCGCACGGATCCGACGCCCCGTTCCGACGCCCCTTCGCCGCACGCCCCTCCGTCCCCACGACCGCCCGACAGCGGGGAGCAAACGATGGCCGACATCCAGATCGACACCTCGCGCCTCACCGTGCCGTCGTTCAGTGTTCCCGAGGCGGGCATCGGCCCGGTCGACGGCTCGAAGAGCCCGCCGCCCACCCTGACGCTCCCGGCACCCGGCACCTACCACCTGCGGCAGGACCCTTCACCCGCCTCCGACGTCGTCTTCTCCGTGGCCGCGGACGGCACGCTCGACTTCGATGCCGCCCTCGACGGCATCGCCGAGGGACGAGGCACCCGCCTTCTCACCCTCCACGGCCTGCCCGTCCGCGTCGACGGGACCGCTCTCGACCACGACCTCAAGCTGGAGGCCGGCCAGAAGCCCCTGAAGTCGGACCGGCCCCACGACCTGTCCCTCCTGCCGTGCAGCCAGTACCGCCTCGGAGGAGGCAACGGCAAGCTGGACTTCGCCGTGGCCGTCGACGGCTCGGTCCACGCCGCTGCGGACACCGCCGGCTACGCCTCCACGTCCGGCGGCACCCTCACGGTCCACGGCCGCACGATCCGCATCGACGGCACGGCGCTGTCGCACCACGTGCTGCCGCGGGGTATGGCCGGCGCCGACGCCTTCCTCCCGAGGGAGACCGTGAACGAGCTGACGGTACTGCCGGGGGCCGGGTACTGGTTCCAGCCGGGACCGGGGATCACCGCGGACGTCACGTACGGCGTCGACCACGGCGGAGACATCACCGTCGGCCCCGAGTTCAGCGGCTACGCCACCGGCGACGGCAGCACTCTCGTCCTGCGGGGGCGCACGATCCGCATCGACGGCACGGCGCTGTCGCACGACGTGCTGCCGCGGGGCCTGGCCGGCGTCGACGCCTTCCTCCCGAGGGAGACCGTGAACGAGCTGACGGTACTGCCGGCCTCCGGGTACTGGTTCCAGTCCGGCACGGTCACCGCGGACGTCAGGTACGGCGTGGACGCAGAAGGACGCGTCGCCGTGGGCCCCGAGTTCAGCGGCTACGCCGGCGGCGACGGCAGCACGCTGGTCCTGCGGGGGCGCACGATCCGCATCGACGGCACGGCGCTGTCGCACGACCTGCTGCCCCTGGGTCTGGGCGGCCCGTTGGAGTGGCTTCCCCGAGCTTCCGTGAACGCACTGACGGTGCTTCCGGCATCCGGATACGGCTTCCAGACAGGGCCGGGGATCGTTGCGGACTTCTGGTACGGCGTGGACTCCGGGGGACGTGTCACGGTCGGCCAGGAGTTCTCCGGCTTCGCCGCGGCCGACGGCAGCACGCTGCTGCTGCGGGGGCGTACGATCCGCATCGACGGCACGGCGCTGTCGCACGACCTGCTGCCCCTGGGGCTGGCCCGCCCGTTCGAGTGGCTTCCGAGGGCCACCGTGAACGAACTCACCCTTCTTCCGGCGGACTTCTACGGCTTCCAGCCAGGGCCGGGAGTCGTCGCGGACTTCCACTACGGCGTGGACCGGGACGGGCACGTCTTCGTGGCCTGTCAGTACGCAGGCTGCGCCGCGGGCGTCGGCGGCACGCTCGCGTTGGACGGATACCCCGTCGTCATCGACACGAACGACGCGGACAGCGACCTCGTGGGGATCTACAACATCCAGGTGAGCAGCCCCGGACCCCCGCCCTTCCGGCGCGGCGGCCGCGAGGCGCAATACGTACTCCTGCCCGCCCACGGCTACGTCCCCCG
Organism: Streptomyces sp. NPDC001903; assembly: GCF_042891345.1. Lineage (NCBI taxonomy): Bacteria > Bacillati > Actinomycetota > Actinomycetes > Kitasatosporales > Streptomycetaceae > Streptomyces > Streptomyces sp. NPDC001903. The sequence continues at coordinate 143,520 of NZ_JBIASZ010000012.1, read as the reverse complement.
GACGACGAAGGGCGTCTTCAGGAGGGGGTTCGACGTCGAGCGGGACGGCACCGTCGTCTTCCCGTATTCGGTCGCCGGTCGCTACGCCGTCAGCCCGCCCACCTCGCCCAATCCGTCGGAGGAGGGGCAGGAAGTCGTCCTCGGCGCGTTCGTGCGCCCCACCGACCCGGACGCCACGGACCCCGCCGGGCCGCAGGGCACGGTCACGTTCTCCCTGCAGGGCGGCCCCATCCTCGGGACCGCCGAACCGGACCAGCAGGGGCGGGCGGCCGTCACGACGAGCGCGCTGCCGCTCGGCGAGAGCGTCATCGTCGTCGAGTACGCGGGCGCCGGCGCTCTCGCGCCCGAGGCGACGACCGTCCGCCACCATGTGATCCCCCGGCTGGGCGAGCCGGTCGCGGACACCGCCCAACCCGAGGTCCTGGAGTGGGCCCTGCTGCCCGTACTCGCCCTGATGGCCGATCCGCACGCCGTCGACGGCCACGTCAAGCTCGCCCAGTGCCTGCTGAACGCCGCCGGGGTCGCGCAGCCCGCACTCGTCATCGACGGCAACTTCGGAGTCCTGACCCTCGCCGCCGTACAGGCGTTCCGCTCGGGCCCGCTCCTCACCCCCGGGGACGAGGTCGACACGCCCGTCTGGTTCGCGCTCGCCGTGGCCGCCCCCTTCCCGCTGCTGGAACCCGGCCCCCGCCTGCCGCCCATGACGGGCCCGCCGGTGGCCCTCGTACAGCGGCTGCTCACCCGGAAGGGCGCCGAACCGCAGCTCGACACGGACGGTGCGTACGGCCCGGCCACCGAGGCGGGCGTGCGCGACTTCCAGGCGGCCCACGGACTCGCCACCACCGGAACCATGACCCCCGAGACGTGGTCGGCGCTCGCCGGCTCTCCGCCCGACCCGGACCCCACCCCCGCCGAACCCAGGGCCATGCGCCTGAAGTTCTCCTACGACGGCGCGGACTGGGCCGCGGGCGGCCCGGTCGTACGGTTCGTCTCCCGCGAGGACCTGGAGATGACCGCCCCGCGCGGCGCCGACCCCGACGACACGCCCCAGGGGCGTTCCGGGTTCTGGTACGAGGTCCGCGACGCCGCCGGCCGGGTGCTCTATCGGCGCAGCCGCCATCGGCCGATCGAGGTGGTCCGGGAGGTCCCGCACCCCGAGGTCGGTCTCTCCACCATGCCGATCGACAGTCCTCGGGGCACCTTCGAGCTGGTGGCGCCGGTACTGCGCGAAGGCGCCACGGTCGTCCTGCTCAGCAGCCCGCCGGACGCCGGAAGACTGACCGAAGCGGCGTCCGAGATCTTCTCCCTGCCCATCGCCTAGCGCATCGTCCCGGCCTGACGGCTCGCCCGGCCCGACTGAAGGAGTACCCGTGAAGGTCGTGGAGTTCGTCCTCGGTGACCTCAGCAGAGTCGCCCACGGCTGGACCGTCGCCGTGGTGCCCGAGGGTTATACGCAAGCCGACCTGAAGAACGGGCTGTTCGACGCCGACGTGGCGAAGTTCGTCAAGAGGTTGCTCGTGACCGCGCCGTTCTCCCGGCCCGAGCTGCGTCCGCTGCTGAACGTGGTGATGGTCCGCCAGGCCTCGGCACACAGCGGGGAGGGCATCCAGCTTCGCACGCCTGCGGCGGCCGAATCCACGTTCGGTACGGAGTTCGGCGCCGTCTTCGGCCGCGACACCTTCCAGGGCAAACAGATCGAACGCAGCCTCTACGGGAACTCCGCCAAGGTGATCGAGTTCGTGCGGCGACAGCCCCGCCTTCAACCGGTGAGCCACTTCCTCGTCATCGTCAACAACACGCACCTCGACGGCGGAACCATGCACGGCGAAGTGGGCTGGTTCAGCAAGAACCGACCTTCCTGGCCGGACGTGGCCGTCCACGAACTCGGGCACCAGGCATTTCAGCTCGCCGACGAGTATCCCTACACGCGCGACAGGACCGACCCCGTGTCCGTGATCCCGGCCGTCGCGCCGGAGCCCGAGGCCCCCAACGTCACCAAGGTGAAGGACGCCGTCAAGATCAAGTGGTCCGACCTCCTCACCGTGCCTCCGTGGCAGGTGCCCACCACGGTGACCAGCACGCCGTGCACGCGCGAACACCCCGTCATCGCCGACCCCGATCCGCCGATCCCCGCCGGTGCCGTCGGCGCCTATGAGGGCGCGGACCACCACGACTGCGGCGTCTTCCGGCCGTCCCTGCAGTGCCGCATGCGCGAGAGCAACGATCCGTTCTGCCGGGTCTGCGAGATGAGGGCACGTCTGGACATCGGACGCCACCTGCTCAGCCTGAGCCGACCCACCCCGTGCCCCGCGGGATCCTGGACGCACGTGCAGAGCTTCATGGCCGCGTCGCACCCACCGCGCATGCTGTCCCACAGCATGGCCACCGGCGCCTACGCGATCTCCCCGGCCGTCGGCTACTACGGAGTGCACCACCGCCCCGACGGCACACCGCCCCTCTTGGAGACCAACCACTCCTTGGGTACGGGGTCCATTGGCGCCGGCTGGAGCTCGCTGGTCCCCTTCGAACTCGGCGGGACCCTGCACTACCTCGGCCACCAGGCCGGGTCGGGAGCCCAGGCGATCTTCGCCATGAACGAGTTCGCGACCGTACTGACCCCCACCCACACCACACCGCCCGGCCACGCCACGCACACCCACGTGGTGACGCTTCACGTCGCCGGGGCGCCCCACTACATCGGCTACGACTACCTCAGCGGCGACGCAGGGCTCTTCCGCCTCGACAGCGCCACCGCCGACCCGGTACCCGTCAACACCATGCAGTGGGGACGGGGCCACACGGCCGTCGTGGCCCTGATGATCCGTGGCGAACCCCACGCCATGACCTACCGCATGCACACCGGCGAGGTCATGATCCGCCGCCTCACCCCGACCGGCTTCACGATGGCCTTCGCCTCGCGCTCCGGCTTCTGGAAGCGCACGATCACGCACGTCGCGCCCCTGGACATCGACCACCAGCCCTACCTGGTGCGGTATTCCGGGATCGACGGCAGCGCGTACATCCATTACGTGCGCGAGGACGCGACGGGCGTCGACCCGGTGTGCCACGTGCCACCGCCCGGCATCGGCGGACTGTCGCTCTTCGGGGTGGGCGCCTCGGCCATCGGGCAGGTGGACATGCCCCACGCCGACGGCAGTCCTGCACACGACCTGTACTTCTACAACGCCAAGGACCAGTCGCTCAGCTTCTCTCCCCTGAGCCCGAAGTGAGAGCGGTCAGCCGCGACGCCATGTCCTTTGCGTGCTCCGCCCTGAGCACCGAGCTGCGGCGGACTGATGACCACAGCGTTCACCGGACCGGCGTGGCCGCCGAGTGACCGAAGCGGCTGGCGGCTCCGGGTGTCCCAGATCTGGCCCGGACGGGGCTGCAAGCCGTTGACACATGCCGAACGGCGTGCGACAAAGGCCTCATGCGCTCGGCCGGTATCCTCGTCTGAGCTGCGGTTCTCCGCGTGACCGGGCCGCCATTACGGGGTCCGTGCCGACGCCGGGGCCGCGGACAATTCACTGTCGCCACACGCGTGACTCGCGACTGTCGAACAGTGGGCACACCACCGCACAGATGTGAACGGACAACTCTGCTTTGACCACGATTCCCGGATCCCGTGTCCCGGGGCGGACGTGGACGGTCCGTCTGACCGGCCACGGTGACCACACCGTCTCCGTCACCTGCAACAACGAGGCATGCCGCATGCCGCCCCGGTCCAAGGACACGGCGGCCATGCGACGGTTCGCCGCCGAGCACTGCCGCGCGCACGCGCGCCTCGCCACTGTCCGCCCCAACGCGGCGTGTGCCTGCCGGGCCGCCGAATGCGGATTCCACGAGGACACCAGGGCCTCGTGCACCGGTGCCCCCCTGCTCGTCCTCATCCACAACCCGGCCGTCGGCCAGGTCTGGACGCTCGCCGAGATCTGTCAGGCCTGTGCACCCCTGATCTCCCACACCGCCGTCCTCGGCCGCGCCGAGCAGTCAGCGCCGCCGCGTTCCGCCACGGCAGGGGCCCCGGCTTCCTCCCTCCCCGCCTCACCGGCTCCGGCACGTGCGGCGGTGGCCGGCGGCTTCTCGTCCCCCGAGGCCGCTCCCGAGGCCGTCTCCCGCCGCCGCCCGTACCGCGGCGGCCCCCGCCGCACCCGCTGACGACCCGCGGTACGGAGCCTGCCGATCACCGGCCGCCCGCGCGCTCGCGCGTTCACGGGCGGCATCGGGGCGTCAGCGCAGGCCGCCGGGCGCGTCTCCCTCTCCGGGGTTCCATCCGTATTCCATCTGGCGGGCGGTGCGGCGGGCGAGCTCGACACCGTGGAGGCGCCCGACGATGTGGAGGCTGGCGTCGATGCCCGCGCTGATTCCCGCGGACGTGACGATGTCACCGTCGTCGACCCACCGCACGTCGCGGCGCACCCGGACGTCCGGCCAGCGGTCGGCCAGTTCGTCCTGATCCTCCCAGTGGGTCGTGGCCGGACGGCCGTTCAGAGCGCCGGTGGCGGCCAGCAGGAAGGCGCCGGTGCAGATGCTGAAGGTCAGCGCGGAGGTCTTGCGGCGCCGGGCCAGCCAGTCGATGACCTGCGCGTTCTCCTCGACGGCCGTGGTGACCCCGCCGGGGATCACCAGGATGTCGAAGGGCGGGTCCTCGTCGAGGGTGTGGTCCGGCACGACCTTCAGTCCGCCACGGGCGCGGACCGGACGGGCTGCCTCCGCGACCGTCACGACGCGCAGCAGGGGCTCGTCGGTGGCGGTACGGGCCAGTCGGCCCGCCGTGCTGAAGACCTCGAAGGGGCCTCCCATGTCGAGGACTTCGACCTCGTCGAAGACGAGCATGCCGAAGGTGAGCGGGGTAAGGGTGTCACGGTTCATGGCATCAGACTCCCGGCGGACCGGGCTCGGGTGACAGTGTCGTGAACGGCGATCACCGCTAGGATCCCGCCATGGGTCATCACCGGATCGCCTGCCTCGCCTTCGACGGGATGGCGCCGTTCGAGCTCGCCACCGTCGCCGAGGTCTTCGCCGTTCCGAGGCCGGAGCTGGACGTGGACGGCTGGTACCGGTTCGAGTTGTGCGCCGAGAGGCCCGGACCGCACCGGGTCGTGGGCGGCTTCGACATCGTGGTGCACCACGGCCTGGACCGGCTCCGGTTCGCCGACACCGTCATCGTCCCGGGAGTGCCGGACGTACGCCGTGACGTTTCGCCCGCCGTTCTGGACGCGCTGCGCGCCTCGTACGCGCGAGGCGCGCGGGTGGTGTCGATCTGCAGCGGGGCGTTCGCCCTGGCCGCCGCGGGCCTGCTGGACGGCAGGGAGGCGACCACGCACTGGCGGCACGCCGGGCTGCTCCAGACACGCCATCCGCAGGTCACGGTCAACGCATCCGTGCTCTACATCGACGACGGCTCGATCATCACGGCGGCCGGCACCGCCGCGGGCATCGACGCCTGCCTGCACCTCGTCCGCAAGGACCACGGCTCCGCCGTCGCCGCCCGCGTCGCGCGCCGCATGGTCGTGGCGGCGCACCGCGAGGGCGGCCAGGCCCAGTTCGCGGAGCATCCCGTGGTCGCCGACGCCCCGGCGGACGACCCCATCGGCAGCGCCATGAGCCATGCGCTGGACAACCTGCACCGGCGTCTCGCCGTCGGCGAACTCGCCGAGGTCGCTCACCTGTCGGTACGGCAGTTCGAACGCCGCTTCGTCGACACGACCGGTCTGCCGCCCGGACGCTGGCTCACGGAGCAGCGGATCCGGGCCGGTGCCGTGCTGCTGGCATCCGCGGACCACCCGGTCGACGTGATCGCCGGCCGGGTGGGCCTGACGGTCGCCGGCTTCCGACACCACTTCCGCAGGACCATGGGTGTCAGTCCCTCGGCCTACCGGCGCCAGTTCCGGCAGGCACCGGACCCCCCGAGCGCATCCGGGTGCTCGATGACCACGGAGGCCTGACCCGACCGACGAGGTGTCGTGTTTGTGCGCCGTCGGCTCGCGTGTTTGCGGCCAGAGGAGCCCAGGGCTCTGAGAGTGTTGACGCGGGCCGGCGCAAGACCGCAACCGCGTACCGCGTACCACGTACCGCCTTCGCTGATCGGGAGAGAAGTGTGACCATCAAGGACATCGGGCCGGAACCTCAAAGCTTCGACCTTGAGAAGGCGACGCTCGAGAACAAGAACTATCGCGCGGTCGCCTGGTCCGGGAAGTACCTTCAGTTGACCCTCATGTCGATCCCGGTGGGTGAGGACATCGGCTTGGAGGCGCACCCGGAGACCGACCAGTTCCTACGACTCGACGCAGGCCGGGGCCGCGTCCAGATGGGCCGATCGAAGGATCGACTCGACTTCGACCGGGAGGTCGAGGACGGCTGGGCGATCTTCGTGCCCGCCGGCACCTGGCACAACGTCACCAACATCGGCGAAGAGACCCTGCAGCTCTACGCCGTATACGCGCCGGTCCACCACGCGCCGGGCAAGATCCACGCGACAGCCGAGGACGCGGAGCGCGACGAGGACTCAGGCGACGACGAGCCGCCAAGCTGGTCGGTCCAGCCTGCCCGGCAGCCCTCGGACGAGCACGCCTGAGCAGCGAGGGCCCATCGCGACAGCACTTCCTGGTTTCCCGAGCCACCGCATGGGACGGATGGGCGCCCTGCAGGTCGCGCTGGTACGTCGTGACGGCATGCGGGAAGGGTGAGCGCTCGCCTCGCGTGTTCCGATCGCGCCGTCGGCGCCCGTCCCCTGCGGACGGACGACCTGACCGGCCTCCTGCGCTCTCAGCGCCAGGCGGGATGCCCCTCGGCGGAGGCACCGGTGGTGAGCGCGCGCTCGCCGGTCTTGTCCGCGCGCACGGCCCAGATCACGGGCAGCTCGTATGGGCCGCGGACGAAGGCCACCCACGTGCCGTCGACGGACCAGGTGGGGTCCATCTCATGGGCGCTGGTCGCGATCAGTTCGCGATCGTTGCCTCCGTCGGAGTCCACGAGGTGGATGTCGCCCTGGGTGCCCTTGCCGTAGACACCCGCCGTGTAGGCGAGGGTGGCGCCGTCGGGTGACCACACCGGGTCGTGTGCCGCGTGGGGCAGCCGGGTCACCTGCGTCGGGGCGCGGTTCGGGGCGGCGGGATCGACCACGTGGATCTGCCAGTTTTCGGGATCCGTCTGCAGGCAGACCGCGATGCTCTTGCCGTCCGGCGACCACGCGGGATCCTCGACCTGGCTCCCGCCCGAGGTGAGCTGGCGAGCGGCGCCGTCGGCGACGCCGACCGCGAACAGCTGCTGTACGCCGTCCTTCATACGAAGCACGGCGAGCTGGCTGCCGTCCGGCGACCACGACACCCTGCCACCGGCGATGGAGGTGATCCGGCGCGCGTTCGAGCCGTCGGCGTTGGCGGTCCAGACGGCCGTGCCCTCGGGCGTGCTGCGAGTGAATGCGAACGACCTGCGGTCGGGGGACCACTGGGGCAGCATGTCGCATGTGCCTGCGCCGCCCGCGATGAGCCCCACGGGCTTCTCCGCCGAAGCGTCCCGGCGGGCGATGACGCCGTGGCACGTCCCGGGCCAGCCCGGGGCGGTGTCCTGCCGGATCAGCAGCGGATCGGCCGGGAACGGTGCAGGGGCCGAGGCGGATCCGGAGGGCGAGGAGGCGCGGGGCTTGGAACTGTCCTTGGTCGAGCGGTTCCAGGGCTGCCACACGAACAGGCCGGCGGCGGCGAGACACGTCACGAGCACCGCCGCCACCACCGCGCGGCGGCGCCGGGGCTTCCCCGCGACGACTGGCGGTACCTGCGCCGGGCCGGGGGAGAGCTGTGCCGCGGACCCCGTCACGGTGCGCGACTGTTCCGTACGGGGGTCCGCGACGACGGGCGGGGCGGCATCCGGTAGCGGGATGTCCTCCGGGATGTCCTGCGGGACGTTCTGCGGGGTGTCCAGCCGGGTCTCCGACGGGCTGTCCGGTGCCGTGGGCCGCACCATCGGCTCCGGGGCCGGGAGTAGCTGCGTTGCCGCTTCCGGCAGCCAGGAGCCGCCGTCCGGGTGGCGGACGGTGAGAGTACCGAGGAAGGAGGCCGGGGTGGGCCGTGCCGCAGGGTCCTTGGACAGACAGGCGCCGATGGCTTCGCGGAGTTCAATGGGCACCGCGGTCAGGTCCGGCTCCTCGTACACCACCTTGTAGTGCCTGGCCGCGGACGGGCCGTCGCCGAAGGGGGCGCCGCCCGCCGCCTGTGTGAGCACCACCCCCAGAGCGAACATGTCGACCGCAGGGGTGAGCGCCCTACCGCCGGTGAGCTGCTCGGGTGCCAGAAAGCCCGGCGTGCCGACCTGCATGCCGGTCTGTGTCAGTGACGTGCCGTCCAGGGCGCGCGCGATGCCGAAATCGATGACACGCGGCCCGTCCTCGGCGATGATGATGTTCGCGGGTTTCAGGTCGCGGTGGATGACCCCCGCGCGGTGGATCGCGTCGAGTGCCTCGGCCAGGCCGGCCGCGAGGACGGTGAGCGTGTCCAGGGGCAGCGATCCGACGCGAGCGAGTACCGCTTGCAGGGTGGGGCCGGGCACGAACGCCGTGACCAGCCAGGCCGGCTCCCCGTCCGGGTCCGCGTCCACCACCGGAGCGGTGTGGAAGCCGCCGACCCGCCGCGCCGCCGCGACCTCGTCGGCGAACCTGCGCTTGAATCCGGGCTCGGTGCTCAGCTCGGGACGTACGACCTTGATGGCGACCGCACGGCCGGACCGGGAACGGCCCAGGTAGACCACGCCCATGCCCCCCTGACCGAGCCGTCCCACCAGCCGGTAGCGGCCCTCGCCGAGCGAGGTGGGATCCCCCGTTTCGAGCGGCTTCATATGTCCCCCGTTTCACACCTTGCGCGATGAACAGCCTCTCCCTACCCGTCGCGCCGTCCACCAGTCAAGCGAGGCCCCACCCGTGGAGGCAGCACAGGACACCGCTGCGGACGCGGAACGGTACATGAGCCCTGCCGGCCGGGCTGTTCGTGAGTGCGCAGCGCTCCACCCCGGTACTGCACACGCCGCATCTGCGCAGCCGAACGCCCCACGCTGGTCACCCGATCGAGCCATCTCGGGTCCACTCGCACGGCTGGGCCCGCGGGCATCGGTAGCGTTACCGCCCATCACGAGAAGGCGGGGAGGGGGCGGGGTGAGGCGTAGCGCCCGGGGGTTGTTCGTGCTGCTGCTGACCGTCGTCTTCCTCCACCTCGTCTTCCCCCATGACCAGCCGGCTGCCGCCCAGCCGCCCCGGCCCGTCGCGGCCCTCGCGCCCGCGGCACCTGAGGTTCAGCCGCCGGGAACCGCCTTCGCCGAGAGCGGCCACCACGAGGGCGGGCAGCGCGACAACGGCGTCATGAGGGGCCGCGCCCACACCGTGCCGGTACCCGCACGCGCGGGCATCCGGGCCGGCTCCGTCGTGCGTCACGCCGCTCTGCTGCCGCGTCTGCCCGAACCCGGCACCTTCTCGGGCGCCGGCTCCCCGGGAAGCTCCCAGCGGCCCGCCGCACCCGTTGGCGAGCCCACCCCTGCCGGTCTGCAGACCTTCCGCTGCTGACAGGGCCGCACGGCGCCCTTCTCGTACGCCCGGCGAGCCTCCCGGCAGCCGCCCGTGCGATGGGCGCCGTGTGCCCGACACCCCTGTCAGCACGCATCCCGTACGAGGCAGATCCGCATGGAACCACTCATCGCCCGCGCCCACGGCTTCCACGACGACCTGGCGCGGCGGCACGCCGTCGACCTCAGTCCGCTCGCCCGCGGACAGCGCCCTCAAGCCCTGTTCGTCTACGCCGTCACCGCCCTGGACGTCCCGGACATCTCCGTCTGCGCCCACACCCACCGCGGGGCCGTCCAGGCCCTCGGACCGCTGTGAACCGGGGACGCGGTTCCAGGCGAGACGCCCGGGCCGTGGCCGGGCACTCGCGTACGGACCACCCGTCCGGGGCGCGGCGCCGCCGCCTTCGGAGCCTGCCGTACGGGCGGGACGTCACCGCCTCCCTGGTCGTCTTCCTCGTGGCCCTGCCCCTGTGCGTCGGCGTGGCCGTCGCCTCGGGCGTCCCCGCCGAGCAGGGGCTCATCACGGGCATCGTGGGCGGACTGCTCACCGGGCTGCTGCCCGGCAGCAGTCTCCAGGTCAGCGGACCGGCCGCGGGCCTGACGGTGCTCGTCTTCGAGACCGTGCAGACGTACGGGCTCGGCGGCCTGGCCGCCCTCGTCGTCGCGGCCGGAGTCCTGCAGGTGCTCCTCGGCCTGGCCCGCTGCGGGCGCTTCTTCCGCGCCATCTCCCTGTCCGTCGTCGAGGGCATGCTGGCCGGTATCGGCCTCGTCGTGATCGCGGGCCAGCTCTACACGATGGCGGACGCGGCGCAGCCGGCCGGCGGCCTCGCCAAACTCGCCGGCATCCCGCAGCTGTTGATGGCCCCGCCCTCCTGGCCCGCCCTGGGCATCGGCTGCCTGACCCTGGCCGTGCTGACCGCATGGCCCCACGCCCCGGCCAGGCTCCGCACGGTTCCCGGCCCGCTGGTCGCCGTCGCCGGCGCGACCGCCCTCACCGGCGCGACCGGGGCGGGTGCGGCGCGCCTGGAATTCACGGGGCTGGCCGAGGCGATCGCTCCTCCGGGCGCCGCCGACTTCGCGCTGTTCGGCAGCGCCGGGGCGATCGGCGCCCTACTCGCCCTCACCTTGATCGCGTCGGCGGAGAGCCTCTTCAGCGCCGCCGCCGTGGACCGCCTTCACGACGGCCCGCGCACCGACTACGACAAGGAGCTCATCGCCCAAGGGGCGGGGAACACCGTCTGCGGACTGCTCGGCGCCCTGCCGCTCACAGCCGTCATCGTCCGAAGCGCCGCCAACGTCCAGGCCGGCGCACGGACCAAGGCAGCACGGGTCCTGCACGGTGCCTGGCTCCTTCTCTTCGCCGCCCTCCTGCCCTGGGCCCTGGAAGCGATCCCGGTGGCCGCGCTGGCAGCCGTACTCGTCCACGCGGGATTCAAACTGCTGCCCCTGCGGGGGCTTCTGGCGCTGTGGCGCGCGCACCGCGGCGAGGCGGCGATCCTCATGGCCACAGCCCTGGCCATCGTCGCGGTCAACATGTTCGAGGGCGTCCTCCTCGGTCTCGGACTCTCCGTCCTGAAGGCCGCCTGGGACACCTCGCGCATCCAGCTCCGCGTCCACACCGCCGGCACCGGCACGGCTCGCGTGGAGATGAGCGGCAATGCGACCTTCCTGAGGCTGCCGACGATCCTGGCCACGCTCGAACGGCTGCCTGCGCACCGCGCCGTGGAACTGGACCTGACCGCCCTGCGCCACCTGGACCACGCCTGCGGCGCAGCCCTGGTCCAGTGGGCCGACCGGCACAACCGCACCAGTGAAGTGCACATCACCTACGGAACCGCCGTCGCTCCGCCCTGACCACCACGCCGGGCGCCGGCTGGGCGGATCGGCCGGGCAGCCCGCTTGACCGGCAGGCCGTTCACGGGGCTGATCTCTTCGGGCCGGCCGGCCACCATCGTCCCAACCGGCCGGCCGAGCGTGGGATCGGCCGCGGTCGGCCACGCGACGTCATCGATGGCGAGCCACGGCGCGGCGGCCAGGCCGGTGGGTGTCACCCCGGTGAACGCCTTGACCTCGCGGTGGAGATGGGCTTGGTCGACGTAGCCGCTTGCGGCCGCCACCTGGGCGGCGGCGTCACCCGCCGCGAGGAGATGGGCCGCGTGGTCGAACCGCACCAGCCGGGCGGCATGCTTGGGGGAGAGGCCGATCTGCGACCGGAAGCGGGACCACAGGCGCTTGCGGCTCCATCCCACCTCGTTCGCCAGGCTGTCGACGCGTACCCGCCCCCGGCTGGCGAGCATCAGCCGCCAGGCAGCGGTCACCTCTCGATCAAGCGACGGGCGGGCGTTCATCCGTCGGCCAAGGGCATCCACTGCGATCGTGAACCGCTCGTCCCACGACGCGGCGGCCCGCAGCCTTTCCTCGGTTCGCCCGGCTTCGCGGCCCCAGACATCCTCCAGGGAGACCACCGTCCCGCTGAGGTCGGTCGATGCGCCGAGCACCGCAACCGCCAGGACCGGCGACAACCGGATCTGGAGGCACTCGATCCGCCCGGCCGCCGCCCGGCCTCCGAGCCGAAGGTCGCCCGGTGACAGTCCGACGACCGTGCTGCCGCATTCGCGCCGGCCGTGGGTGTCGTAGACAAGGCCGTCTCCGTCGCTCAGGTCCACGAAGAGGGTGATCGAGGGGTGCGCGACCATGTCGATATTCACGTGCGCCGGAGCACGTTGGCGGAACCCGGCCATGCTGACCCCCGGCAGCCGACCCGGCTGTTGGGGCACGGCGATCTCCACCGACGCCCAGTCGGGTGGTGATGGGGTGGACCTCACGGCACCAGCCTAGGGGATGGGTGTCAGCGGCCCGCCGCCGCGAAGCGGAGCAGCAACTCGCCGGTCACCTCGGGCGCTTCGAGCATGGGGAAGTGCCCGACGCCAGGCAGCTGCTCGACTCGCGCGTTCGGCACCGTGTCGTAGTGGTGCGCCGAAGACGGATCCCAGCGGGGGTCGGCAGCGCCGAAGATCACCAGAACAGGGACGCCGAGTGCGGTCAGGCGCGCGGGCAGGCTCCTCTCGGCGATGTACGCGCCGTTTTGGCGCAGCACCGTCCTGAACGTGCGGTAGCCGATGCCCCGTACCTCGGCGACCAGGTCGTCCGGGACGTCCACCGGGCGGTTGCACACCGCGGTCACTCCCCGGCGGAGCATCGCGTCGGAACGGACTCTCCATAGAAGCGGGCCGAGCGGCGGGGCGATCAGGGCCCGGAGGAAGACGGGCTGTGGAAGGAGCGCGTCGGGACTCGGGCCACTGCTGATCAGCGCGAGCGAACCGACCAGGTCCGGGCGCTGTTCGGCGAGCGCTGTGGCGATGTATCCGCCGCTGGAGTGCCCGGCCACGGTGACCGGACGAAGGTCGAGCTCATCGAGTGCTGCGGCCAGGCTGGCTGCCTGCTCAGGCACTTCGTACGACGGCGCGGGCGCGGACTGACCGTGGCCGGGGAGGTCGATCCGGATGACGTGGTGCCGGTTGGCCAGCGCCGGCACCACCGGGCCCCAGGAGCTGCCCGAGGCCCCCGATCCGTGGATGAGCACCAGAGGCGGCGCCTCCGGCGGGCCGTCGTGGACGACGTGCATCCCGTGCATCCCGTGCAAGTTCTTGCCGTCGAAGATGTTCATACACGGGAGGATGTCTGGGCTGCCGGCCCCCGGTCTTGTACGAATGTCGTCCACGGGGCCGACGGCACTCTCGAGCTGGCCCGGGCGGTGGTCCGGGCCACCCGGGACGGTCGCTCAGCGCCTCGTCTCGTACCTGGTCAGGATCACGCCGCAGGGAAGCGTCCGCGTCTCCAGCAGGTTGAGGTTCACCCAGTTGTCCAGTGCGGCGAAGAACGGCGTGCCGCCGCCCACCAGGACCGGCGCGGTGGCCAGTACGTACTCGTCGATCAGCCCGGCCCGCATGGCGGCCCCGGCGAGCGTCGCGCCGCCGATGTCCATCGGGCCGCCGTCCTCGGCCTTGAGCCGGGTGATCTCGGCGACCGCGTCGCCGGTGACCAGGCGGGTGTTCCAGTCGACCTTGTCGACCGTCGAGGAGAACACCACCTTCGCCATGTCCCGCCAGCGTCGCGCGAACTCGATCTCCGCCGGGGTGGCGCCAGGCTGCTCGTCGCCGGTCGGCCAGTAGGAGCTCATCGTCTGCCACAGCTTGCGCCCGTACAGCGTGAGGTCGGTCGCCTGCAACTGGTCGGACCAGAACTGGAACAGCTCGTCGCTCGGCACGCTCCAGCCGATGTTGTCGCCGGGCGCGGCGATGTAGCCGTCCAGGGTCAGGTTCATGCCGTAGATCAGTTTCCGCATGGCTCAGCCTTCCTTTCGTGGGTGTCCGGCGTATGGACCAGCGTGGCGCGGGAAACTCATCGGTGCGCGATCGGGCTCGCCGGTGGCGCTCGTGCTCGGGCTCGGCTTGGTGTACTCGGCCGGCTCGGACAAGCCGCCTGATCTCGGTCTCGCCCTCGCGAGGAAATACCACGGATTTGAGACTGATCACGGGTGACAAGGCCGTGAGACAGCCAAGAACGCCCGGGTCGCGCGAGATCGACATGTCGCGAGCGGCGAGCCTCCTTCCACTGGTCGGTCAGATGGAGAGTGCCCGCCGCGCCTGTGCAAGCCGTGCACGCTGGTCATCGATCCATCCGGTTGCCGGGAAGAGAGGCACACTGACCGTCACCTGGGACGACGGGCCGTCATGGACCGAAACCCCGATCACGCCGGGGCTCAGCGGTTTGATCTTGAACTGGACCGTCCGACCGAAGTTCAGCCACGAAACGAACCGCCCCTCGGCTAGGTACTCAAGCGCCTTCTCCCAGTCATCGAGGTCATCGGGGGTGACGTGGACGGGAAAGCTGCCGTTGACGGTCTCGGTCTCCACCCCTGCCTCTTCACGGGCAGTCGGAGCCTGTGCCGTAGACGAGCAGGAAGGGGCCGTCCCGGCGACGAAGGTGCAGCCGGCCGTGGTCAGGGCCGGGAGGCCCCGGCCGCGCCGTCTTGCGGGGGCGCGGTGGGTTCGCCAGACGCTGTGGGCAAGCAAGAGGCATGTCAGTCCGGCCGCCGTCCGGCCGCCGCGATCGTCGGGCGTGGGCTCAAGGGACGTGTGGTCTTGAGCGCCCTCGGGGACGAGCTTCACCCGGTACCGGCTCGGTTCCCGACGGTCAGGCGGCCGACACGCCCGGAGTGGTGTCCGTGCCGCGGAGTTCGGCCCGGGCGGCGAGCAGGACGGCGATCTCCCTGTCGACGTCGTAGTCCTTCTCGTCCAGGTGTTTGAGCAGCGTGCGCCGGCCGCCCGTGAGGTAGGCGTAGGCAACGACACGAGGCGCGAGGTCGCCGTCGGATCCGCGCACCGGTTCGGCCCTGATGTCCTGGACGTCTTCCCAGGCCACCCGGCGTGTGTGGGTGATTCCGCGGACGCGTATGCCGGTGTTGTCGACCAGCGTGGCGGACCACGGTAGGCGGACGATGAAGACGATCACGAGCGGCGCCATGAGCACGCTCAGGCCGAGCTGGAGCCAGAAGGGCGGGATGTCCTCGGTCCACAACGTGAACAGCAGGACGGCAGTCTTGGCGACCAGGATGGCCAGGAGCCCGTTCCTTCTGCCCCTGCTCATCCGGTATTCACGCGGCAGGCCCCCGCTGTCCGGGGCCATCGAGCTCTCCCGTGCCGCCGGTCGGGTAGACGGGACCGGAAGGACCGGTGGCTCGGTGAACAGGCCGTAGCCCTCCCCGTTGCCGTGGAGCGCGGCGATGGCGGAGGCCACCATCGTGGCGAGGAGGATCAGTGCGAGCGGCCCCCAGATCGCCCAGATCGCCCACACAGGCCAGTTGTTGTTCGACTGCGCCCACAGCGTCAGAATGGCGGTGACTCCCAGGGCGGCGCCGTGCCAGCGCACCATGGCCGCCGCGCGTTGGTGCCGTTGGTCGTGGCGCTTGACGATGGCCCACAGCGAGCCGGCGAGGGCGATCACGCCGAACGAGATGAGGGCGAGAGCGCCCCCCAGCCGGTCCGCCGGCCACCCCACCGGGCCGAGCGTCGTCTGCTGCCGCAGCCCGTCGGCATCCCGCACTTCGATGATGCCCCCGTGCCAGACCACGCCGACAACCGGGTCACCCGGCCGCATCCGCGACAAGACCGGACCGGTGTTACGGAACGTCACGTTCCACGGTTTGGCGTTCGGGAGCAGCAACGTCGCCGTCGGCTCCTTCCCATCGGCGCCCGCGTTGGTGGCGCTCTCGCGTACCGTGAACGCCTGCTCCCACACACATGCCGACGCCGTCATCGGTACGGAGGCGCAGACCGGGGAAGCCCGGTACTCCCGCTCCCGCTCCAGCGCCCCGCTCACCTCCATGGCCGACGCCACCCCCGCGAACAACCCCACGAGTGCGATCGCCAGCCAGACCGCGACCTGTACCGCTTTCTCCATGATCCCCCGCCGTCCTCATTCCGTCCGCGGTTCCCCCGTCCCGCGCGCACATTGGAGCACGGGCGGTGATCAAACAACACAGAGGAACTGGCGCCCCGTCACAACTGTTACCGAACAGTCGAGTTGTATGGGCCAAGGAGGGGGCGGCCCACTGGCCGACCTCGAAGACGCCCTGGCCCAGGTCGGCTGCCGCGAGCGCCAGTCCGGGCCGGTTCGTCAGGTTCTGCCCGCTTCGCCGGCGGAGCCCAGCCGCACACGGTGACGCTGGAGGTCGACCTCGTCGACCCTCACCGTGATCAGCTGGCCCTCATGTACGAGCTGATCCGGGGTCTCGGCGGGCTCGTCAGTGAGTTCTGAGAGAGGAAGAAACCCCACTATGTCGGGAGCAAGTTGTACGAATACGCCGAAGGAGACGATCTTGATGATCGGCTTGGTGAGGACCCGGCCGACCTGATCCGCGAACCGAATGAGTGGATCTTCCTGCAGAGCCTTCAAGGAGAGCGTGACCTGGCCGGAGCGGGTCTCGGCAATGATCACTTCGGCGGTGATCCGCTGGCCGGCTTCGACCACCTCGCGGGGATGGACGATCCAGCCCCACGTCAGATCCGGCACCCGGATGAAGCCGGTACACAGGCCGTCCGGTTCGCCGTCGACGTGAACGAAGACCCCGAAGTCGGGCACCTCGGAGACCGTCCCAGCGACGACCTGTCCTTCTTCGAGCGAGAGGAGGAAAGACCGCAAGGCCGGAATCTCGCACGCCCTGGCGGAGAGGTGAAGCCGGCCTTCGCGCCAACGCCCGATCTCTTCGGCATCGATCTCCTGGCCGACCTCAAACAGCTCGGACGGATGCTCCGTCCGACGCATCGACGCCTCATGCCGAGGGATCCGACCGATCTCGGCTTCCTCTCCCTCGGCACCCACAAGCTGCACCAAGACGTCCGCTCCGTCGAACCCGGTGACTCTCACCGTTCTCACGGCCCCCGGCCGGAGCCGGTCGATCAAGGACTGCATGCGAGGGTCACGGGCTGGCTCGGGCATGGAGATGAGCCTAGTCGGTGCCCACAGCACTGCGTCGAGGCCTCAAACGCCGCCTTCCACCGCATCTGCGACGAGCGGGCCCCCAGCCCTACCAGAGCCAGCGCAGCTCTGGCTCAAGGGGGAAACACGCCTGCAGGGTGAGGCGCGGGGCCGTTTCCGCCAGATCGTCCTGGTGGAGGCACCGCCGGCCCGACCCGATCCTGCCGTCGGCGTCGCGCCACCAGGTCTGGCCGCTCGACCCGTCACAGGTCGCCACGCGCAGAGCCGCGGTCAGGCAACTGTCGGACCCGGCCGCCTTGATGGCGCCACCGGCGAAGGTCCACTGCTGGGCGAGGTTGCCGTCACAGTCCTTCGTCGTCACGGCGGCCGTGGGCCGCTTGACGACACCAAGCGTCAGGCACCGCTCGACCGCGATCCGCTCCGTGGTACGGCCGATGGCCGATACGACTTCCCCAGGACGGGGTTGCCGGTGCATCCTGCGGTGCTCCCGCTCCATCCACTTCTGATAGTTCCGGCTCAGAGTGATGCGGGACGGGCATGGCAGTGTGAGGCATCCCGCGTACGCGGCGTAGGCCTCGTACACGGCCTTCTTGTCGCGGCGCTGCCGTGGTGTCAGGTTCGGTGGCAGCAGCGGCAGACCGTAGCCGACGTACGAGGTGACGGCTGGGCGGGCGGGGGACTGGAAGGCTGCCCTCCGAAGTAGCCGTCCGGTGATCTCGTGATCGCTGTGATCGGCCGGCTTCGGCGGGCCGACCCCGAACGTGGAGCTGTCGTAGTCGAGTGTCAGCACGTGCTCCGCCTTGCGCACTGCGAGCACCTCTGACAGGGCGGAGGTCAGCTCCTCTTCCGTGTAGGGCTTGGTCCCGTCCACCGGCCGTATGGTGGCGGACTGCCCACGGAACAGCTTCAGCAGGCTCTGCCTCGCGTACCGCGGACTGCCGACGCCGGTCGGGAACCCGTCGGGCAGCCGCAGGAACACCAGCCGTACGTCGGGGCGGCCGGCCAGGACGTAGGACACCAGGTCGCGCCCCCGCACGGTGAGGTCTGCCCGGAACCAGTGGTTCGGGGCGCCCGCCATCCGCGCATAAGCCGCCCGCAGACCCTGCTCCCGACGACGGACGTAGGAGTCGCCGCCGGCGAACGGGCGCCCCGCGTCCCCAGCCGTCAGATAGACGGTGCCGACGAAGCACCGGGCGCGTATCAGCCGTTGCACCTCGGGGCTGATGAAGAGGAGGTCATCGTCCTGGTGTGCGACCCCGGCCAGTGTGGGCCGGCACCCCGCGTCCGGCTCCACGCCCCTGCGACCGCCGGCGCTCCCCACGCCGTACGCATGCCCGTTCCCGACCGGCAGGATCGAAGCCATCGCGCCGAGGACCAGTCCCAGAACCACCAGGCGCCCCCGCGAGCGATAGCGCCGGACTCCTCGGGGCGCCGGGTAGGGGGAGCGCCTCGACCCCGCGCCTCGACTGCTGTCGAGCGGCTCAGACCTCACCTCGGATCCCTTCGGCTGACTCGCGGCGCGAGCGGCACCTCGCGGGTGTCATGCCGCCTGGGCCGATCCTAGGAATGAGCGTGCAATGCCTGCGACACGAATGGGCCGACTGGCGGAAGAGCCGAATCGCGCGACGGCACGGGTGCTGCGGTCGTACTGCCGAAGGGCGGTGCGGTCGGCGCGCGCCGCCTCGACGATCTCGGCATACGTTGCCCCCCGGCCGTGAGCCATTGCGTGCGCTCCCGGCCGGGCGGGACCCGACTGGTCGTCAAGGTCGTGGCGGGCACCACGGCCTGCGCCGGGCAGGCTCAGTGGCCGGTGCGGATCTCGTCGATGCGCTTCGCCAGAGCATCCGTCTCCGCGATCAGCCGCGCGTGCGCCTTCTTCTGCTCCGCTCCACCCTGCGCCTTGAATGCCGCGCTGAAGTGGGGCTGGAGCTGGGTCCACCAGCCGTAGTCCAGCATGGCCCACGCCTGTGGGCACAAGGGGGCGCGGGTCTTGGGGAGGTAGCCGCTGTCGACCAGGGACTTCTGGTATTTCTTCGGGTCGCTGCCCTCCAGGTAGCACAGGAAGTTGAAGGCCCGTTGCTGGGTGACGGGGTGGTCGCTCGCCAAGCCTTCCAGGGTCGGCCGGCCTTCCTTGCGGGCGATCTCGTCGAAGAGGATCGCGGCCGCCAGGGAGGGGCCCGGCCCGACCTCGTTGACGGTGTAGAAGGACGCGAAGCCGTCAGCCGCGTCCTCTTCGAGGCCGAGGTTGGCCAGGAGGAGCTGACGTTGCAAGGCGTGGCCCATCTCATGTCCGAAGATGAACTCGGTCGACAGTACGGTCAGATCGTCGGTGTTGTACTCGGACGCGGGGACCGGGGCGGGCCGTTCGACCGTCTTCACCACGTTGGCGAGGGCCTTCTCGATGTCGGTCAGGAACGCCGGGGGGATGAAGATGGTCCTGCCGTCGGGCTGCGTGACGGCGTCGGTGACGCCGGGCGGTACGTCGCCGGTGACCTTGACGGTCATGTCGTGTGGGAGGACGAGGGTCCTGTTCACCCAGTCGGCCGTCCGCTCCAGCACGCGGGAGTTCCGGATCAATGCCACGGCCTCCCGGTCCTCGGGTTTGACCGTCCGGGCCTCGTAGACGACGGTGACCCTGCCGGATCGGGCTGCCTGGAGGTGAGGGCCTGCTCCCGGCCCCTGCCCGGCGTTGCGGGCATCGCCGCCGCACCCGGTCAAAGCGACCCCGGCGAGGACCACCACGCCGGACAGCACGATGCGCGCCCTCTTCGAGCAACCGGCGGTGTTCGGCATCCCTGGTCGGCTCCCGTCGCGTGTCCCCACACTGATCCTCCGGCCATCCGGAGGCGGGTGCCCGCCGAGCCGCCCGTTCGGGGGGCGCACTTGTTCGCCGGTTCCGGAGGCGCACCGGCGCTCCGGACCAGGCCCTTCGCGCCGATTATGTCGACCGCTCGAGACGTTCTGCGGAAGTTGTCCGAGCCGGGAACTTCCCTGTAGTAGAGCCAACGCGGCCGGCGAAGCACCGGCCCGAGCATCAGGGCCTCAGCAGTCCGCCCACCCACCAGTCGTGCGGCTTGCCGTCGTTGGTGATGCTGCGATTGCGCAGTGTCCCTTCGACGGTGAAACCGAGTTTCTCGGCAACGGCACGCGAGCCGGTGTTCCCGGCCATGGCCCACCACTCGATGCGGTGCACGTCGAGCGTGGCCCAGCCCCAGTCGCACAGGGCCCGAGCGGCCTCGACCGAGTACCCGCGTCCGCGCTGCTCCTTGACCGCCCAGTAACCGAGCTCCCAGACGCCGCGGCTGATGAGGGTCAGGCAGTACGAGCCGACCAAGGCGCCGGTGTCCTTGCGGAACGCCCCGAGGGTGTAGTCCTTGTCCTCGGCCCACTGGCCGGGCAGCTTCTCGCCGACGAGCGTCTCCGCGTCCGCACGCCGGTACGGCACCGGCACCGGGGTATAGAACTGGATGTCCTCGTCCTGGCAGGCCTCGTACACCGCATCCACGTCGGCAGGCCCGAAGGCCCGCAGCACCAGACGGTCGGTCTCAAGAGTCACTGGGTCCATCGCGGCAGTATGGCCACCATCGACAAGCGGCGGCCAGCGAATATCAGCCCTGGATGACCTGCCCGCCGACTCGACCACGTCCGGGCTCCGACTGCCGGTGGCGTGCCGGACGAGGACGTGGCGCCCGTTCTCCTCGACCTGAGTCGTTCTGCGGTCGGATCGCCGCGCGAGGTGCGTCGGCGGTGCCGCAGTGGGCTGAATCGCGCCCATGGACTGGATATTGACTGCTGATTGTGACCGTCTTGACAGTGATTCACGGCCAAATCTAGAGTTCGGTCAGGGCTCCCTCTGGGCCCGCGTCCAAATGGTTGCCGATAGGGGTAAGTGTGTCTTCTGAATACGGGCATTTGATTTGGCGCAACGGCACCTTCATGCCGTGGGAAGAGGCGACGGTCCACATCAGCTCCGTCGGACACGCCTCGGTCTCCGCCGCGTTCGAAGGCGTGCACTCCTACTGGAGCGCCGAGCGGGGGGTCCTGAACGGCTTCCGGCTCCGCGACCACATGCAGCGGCTGCTGGACTCGCTCCGGCTGAGCTGGCTGGAGCCCGAGTTCGACGCGGACGCGCTCGTCGCCGCCACCGTCGAGCTGCTCGCCTCGTGGGAGTCCAGCGGCAAGGACCTCTACGTGCGACCGTGGGGCTTCGCCGCCGGGACGCACAAGGAGCAGATGGTGCCGCGCGGCACTCCGGCCGAGATAGCCATCGAGACCTGGGAGTTCGAGAGCAAGCTCGGCCGAGGGCGCACCTGCACGCTCGCCGTCAGCTCCTGGCCCCGCTTCAACCCGGGTGCCTCTCCGGCGTCGATGAAGGTGTTCTCGAACTACCACAACGGCCGGCTGGGCAATGTGGACGCCCGGGCCCGCGGCGCCGACTGGCCCGTCTTCCTCAACGGCGCCGGGAACGTCACGGAGTCGTCCGGCTCGTGCATCGCCCTGGTCAAGGGCGGCCGGATCATCACCCCGGACCTGGCCAGCGGGGTCCTGGACAGCATCACCCGCAAGACCCTGTTCCAGCTGGCCGAGGAGGAACTCGGCCTGACCGTCGAGGCCCGGCCCGTGGAGCGCACGGAGCTGTACCTCGCCGACGAGATCTTCCTGATGGGCACCGCTGCGGAGGTGCTGCCGGCCGTGGAGGTCGACGGGTTCCGCCTCGGTGACGGCAAGACCGCGGGGGAGGTCACCCGGGCGCTGGAAGCGTGCTACCACGACACGGTCCGCGCCGTCACCGCCAAGCACGACGAGTGGCTCACTCCCGTTCCGGCGGCGCCGGCACGCTGAAGCGCGGCTCGGCCGCCCGGATGCGGGCGGCGTAGAGCGCGGGGTCGAGGCCCAGTACGCGGAAGGCCGCCAGCCGTACGAGCAGCACCGGGTGGGCCCCGCGGCGGTACAGGGCGGCGACGTCGCCCCGCAGCAGCTCGTCCCGCTCGTCGGCGGTCAGCGGGCGGTCCGCGAGCTCCCGCCGCGGGTCCGCCCGCAGTCGTTCCAGGGTCCCCGGCTCGTGCGCGACGTCGTAGCAGAGGCGGTCGATCGCGTGGACGCTCATCAGGGGGTCCTTTCGTCGTGTGTGGTGTGCCCCGTGGGGCTCCGGCACGCGTCGATCGCGTTCCGGAGCCGTACGCCTCGCCCGCACCGTGCGGGCGAGGCGCGGCCGGCCCGCGCAGGTTCAGGCCGGCCCGCGGAGGTTCAGGCCGGTCCCCACCGGAGGTTCAGGCCGGACCCCACGCCGCGAAGGCGTGTCCCTCGCCGGTCCGGTGGTCCATGTGGGCGACGGACAGGTCCGCGGCCATCTCGGCGGCGGCGATCCACGGCAGCACCTCGCCGGCGACCGTCCCGGCCTCCTCGATGCGCCGCTCCGTCGTCTGCGCCACCAGCCCGTCCAGGTCCCCGCGGTGCAGCCGGTCGGCGACCGTCCGGGCCCAACCGGGCCGCGGTACGCCGTACAACTGGTCGGGCAGCATCCGGGGGCCGCCGACCTCCAGGGAGAAGCTGCCGCTGGCGACCACCGCGATGCGGCGGCCCGGCAGGTCCTCCAGGGCGCCCCGCAGCACCCGGCCGAGCCGTCTGCAGCGTTCGGCCGAAGGGCGGGGCGCCACCATGCCGTTGAGGTACACCGGGACGACGGGCAGCCCGCGCGTGTTGAGGAAGTGCAATGGGACCACGACGGAGTGGTCGACCGAGTGGCCGCGCAGGGCCACCGGGTCGAAGTCCTGGCCCACCAGGCCCCGGTGGAGGGTCGCGCCGACGCCCGCGTCGAGCGCGTACGCGGTGGGCGGCACGCCCGGGACGTCGTCGCTCGGACCGAGCGCGCCGTCCCCGGTGGCGATGGCGAACGTCGGCCACATGTCCGGGGTGAACGTGTTGATGTGGTCGCAGGTCAGGACGAGGAGGACGTCCGCGTCCGCCCGCTCGACCACCTCGCCGACCGCCGCGTAGCGCTGTGCCACGTCCGCCCCGGCGGCCGTGTCGGTGCGGGCCAGGGCGGGGAAGCCGGGGGTGTGCGGGACCCCGGCGACCGCGACGATCTCAGCCACGAGCCGTCACCGCGCGCACGGCCGCGGTCCCGGTCGGCGCCCCGCCCCCGCCCCCGGAGCGGGCCGTGCGGTACATCTCCCGGAGCAGGCGCAGGGTTTCGAGCCCGGCCGTGCCGTCGGCGGCCATGGTGTGCCGGGGGTCGCGGACCGCGGCGGCGAAGTCGGCGATCTGCCGGCGGTGCGAGATGCCGTAGTAGCCGATTCCGGCGGGTGGGGGCGAGACCTGCCCCCGCACCGTGGCGGCCGCCGCGCGCAGCGCGTCGCCGCCCTCGGCCAGGTGCAGCGTGCCGGGGTGGTCCAGGTCGAAGAGGACCGAGCCGCCGGTGCCGACGAGTTCGATGCGGGTGCGCCAGGTGATGCTGCTCGCGACCGTGACCTGGTACGTCACCAACGCGCCCTGCGGGCCCCGCAGGACGGCCGCCAGGGTGTCCTCCGTCTCCATGCCGCCACGGGGAGCCGTGTGCCCGGTGGCGGCGCCGACCACCGTGAGGCCGCCGGTCAGCCAGCGCGTGACGTCGAGTGCGTGGTAGCCCTGGTTGACCAGGGCGGAGCCGCCCTCGCCGGCGAAGGTGCCGCGCCAGTAGCTCTCGGCGTAGTACGCGTGGTCGCGGCCGCACTGGAGGCTGACGGTGCCGGACACGAGGCGTCCGAGCAGGCCGTCGGCGATCCAGTCGCGCACGGCGGTGACGACCGGGTCGTAGCGGTGCTGGGAGACGACCGACAGGACGCGGCCGGCGCGTTCGGCGAGGGCCGTCAGGGCGGCGCCCTCCTCGACGGTCATGGCCAGCGGCTTCTCCACCAGCACATGCTTGCCCGCCGTGAGCGCCGCGGCGACCAGTTCGTGGTGCCCGGCGTGGTCGACGGCGACGGAGACGCTGTCGACCTCGGGGTCCGCCAAGACCTCGCGCACGTCCGAGGTCGCCCGCGGGAGGCCGTACTCCCGGGCCAGGGCGCGCGCCCGGGACAGGTCGCGGTCGCAGGCCCAGCGCAGTTCGGCGTCCGGCAGCGCGGTGAATCCGTCGACGTGGTTGGGGGCTACGCGGCCGCAGCCCACCACGGCATGGACAAGGGGTTTCACGGAGAACTCCTCGGGTCTCGCGGTTGCCCGCCGGACGGCAGCGCGAATGAAGGAACGGCGCGCGGCGGGCTCTCGACTTCAGTCAATGTCACGCGACTTGTGAATGTCAATGCGCGGACACTTCTCTCGGTCATCCGTGAGGGCTTGTTAGTGACTCGATTAGTGACTGAGCTTGACAAGCAATCATGGAGCGGCTTGACTCTGCCTCGCCCGGCGTCGGGGCGCCGCCTCGCAGGCCGCCCCGGGGAGTCCCCTCAGCGGATCCCCGCCGGCTGACACGCACCCGACCCACGAGCCGCCCCGTCGCGGCAGACCGGAGGACGTCGTGCTCCACCCGGACGAACTGGCCCGGCGTGCCCGGCAGCGGGTCGTCGAACTGGCCGCACGCAAGGCGGTCCACCTCGGCGCCGCACTGTCCATGACCGACCTGCTCGCCGTCCTCTACACCCGAGGCCTGCGCTACCGCCCGGACCGGCCCGACTGGCCCGACCGGGATCTGCTCGTCCTCAGCAAGGGCCACGGTGCCTACGGGCTGTACGCGATCCTCGCCGAACTCGGCGTCATCGAAGCCGACTTGGCCACCCTGCCCGGCCACCCCTCCGACTCCGTGCCCGGCGTCGAGGCCGCGACCGGTGCCCTCGGCCACGGACTGTCCCTCGGCTGCGGCATGGCCCTCGGTGCGCGGCTGGCCGGCCGGGACCAGCGGGTCGTCGTCGTGACCGGCGACGGCGAGCTCGACGAAGGAAGCAACTGGGAGGCCGCGCAGTTCGCAGCGCACCACCGCCTCGGCAACCTCGTCGCCGTCGTGGACCGCAACCGGCTCCAGCAGGAGGGGGACACCGAGAACGTGAACGCACTCGAACCGCTCGCCGACAAGTGGCGGGCCTTCGGCTGGCGCGTCGCCGAGGCCGACGGGCACGACACGGCCGCGGTCACCGACGCCCTGGCCGGACTCCGGTCCGGCGACGGCCCCGCGGTACTGATCGCGCACACCGTCAAGGGCAAGGGCGTCCCCTTCGCCGAGGGCGATCCCGCCTGGCACATGGGCTCGTTGGACGCGGAGCAGCTCCGGACGGCCCTCGCCGCCCTCGGCGCACCCGCCGTCCCTGCCGTCCCCGCCCTGGCGGCCGCGCGAGGTGGCCGGCCGTGACCACCACCTCACCGCCCACCACACCGCCCACCATGCGCACCGCACTCGCCGCCGCACTCGCCGAGGCGGTCGACGCGGACCCCGCGCTGATCACCCTGGGCGCCGACGGACAGGCCCTGTTCCAGGGCGTCATGGCCCGCCACCCGCGCCGGTACGTCGACGTCGGCATCGCCGAGGCCAACCTCGTCGGAGTCGCCGCCGGACTCGCCCGCAGCGGACTGCGCCCCGTCGCCGCCGCCATGGCCCCGTTCCTCGTCCGCCGCGCCTACGAGCAGCTGCGCCTCGACGTGTGCGTGCCCGCACTGCCCGTCGTCCTGCTCGGCGTCGGCGGGGGACTCGGCTACGGGCCCCTCGGCCCCACCCACCACGCCACCGACGACATCACGCTCATGTCGGCGCTGCCCCACATGAGCGTGTACTGCCCCGCGGACGCCGCCGACGCCGTCGCCGTCCTGCGCAGCGCGCTCGCGTCCGGCGGTCCCGCGTACGTACGGCTCTCCGCGCGCCAGGACCCGCCGCTGCCCGCCGCGGCGTCCGACGGCGACCCGGGCACCCCCCGGCTGCTGCGCGACGGCGGCGACGTCCTGCTGCTCGCCACCGGCCGCTGCGTGGCCGAGGCCCTCTCCGCGGCCGAGGCCCTCGCCGCCGACGGAGTGGACGCCGCCGTGGC
This sequence comes from Streptomyces sp. NPDC001903, assembly GCF_042891345.1. Taxonomy (NCBI): domain Bacteria; kingdom Bacillati; phylum Actinomycetota; class Actinomycetes; order Kitasatosporales; family Streptomycetaceae; genus Streptomyces; species Streptomyces sp. NPDC001903. Next base: position 117,478 of record NZ_JBIASZ010000012.1, on the reverse strand, counting down.
CTCCGTGACCACCCTGCACCCCTTCCCCGGGGACGCCGTCCGCGCCCTGGCCCGCCGCCGGGCGCTCGTCGTCACCGCCGCGGAGTCCCTGGGCCCCGGCGGCCTGGGGGACCGCACCGCACTGACCCTCGGCCGCGACGGCCCCCCGTTGGTGCGCCTGGAGACCGACCACCGCTACCCGCCGGTCGCCTCCCACGAAGACCTTCTCCACTTCTACGGCGTGGACAGCCGCGGCATCCGGTCCGCCGTGCTCGGCCGGTTCACCAGGAACACGAGGAAAGCGTGACGATGAGGATCCTCTCCAGCGCCCAGGCCTGCGGATTCGGGCCCGTCTCCAAGCTGGTCGCCATCACCCCCCTGCTCGCCGGCAGCCGCGTCGACTTCGTCGGCCAAGGCGTCGCACTCGACTTCGCCCGGCGCCACAGCCACCGCTTCCACCGCATCACCGAAGGCGACACCAGCCGGCACGAGGACCTCGCACAGGGCCTCGCCGACGCCGACCTCGTGGTCAGCGTCATGGACGCCGAGCTCGTCTTCCGAGCGGTGCGCGCCGGTCGCCCCGTGCTCTTCTTCGACAGCCTCCTCGGCTTCTGGCTGACCGACCGCAGCTACGAGGAGCTGGCGGCGCGCGCGCAGCTCGTCCGCTGGGCCGACCACGACACCGCCCGCTACGTCTTCGACACGCTTGCCCCGCACGAGCGCATCCTGCTGGCCCACCTCCTCGCCCGCCGGTCCTACGCGCAGAACTTCCCCGGAGTCCCCGCGCGCATCGCCGCCCTGGCCGCGACGGGCGCCGACCACATCGAGCTGTGCGGTCCCATCGTCGACCGCGGCGCCCTGGAAGGGGCCCTCACCGAACCGCCCCCGGAGCGGCCCGCCGGCCTGCTGATCAACCTCGGCGGCTTCCAGAACTTCTTCCTGGACTACGAGTCCCACAACGCCTACCTCGACCTCGTGCGCCGCTGGGTCTCCGAACTGGCCGTGGCCCGGCCCGAACTCGGCCGCATCCTGGTCTGCGGCGGAGCGTTCCGCCGGGGCGCCACCGAGACCCACGGCGAGGTCGAGGTCGAGTACGCCTTCCTGCCGCAGACGGAGTTCCTGCGCCAGCTCGCCCACGCCCCGCTCTACGCCGTCCCGCCGAGCCTCACCTCGCTGCACGAGTCCGTCATCCTGCGCCGGCTCCCGCTGCTGCTCCCCGAGCAGCACTACGGACACATCGCCAACCTCAGGGCCCTGCGCGGCACCGTCGCCGGCGACATCGCGGCCAGCCTCACCGACCTGGGCAGCAGGTTCGTCGTCCCCGAGGACGACCTGGAGGGCACCAAGGCCCTCGACCGGCTCACCCGCGAGCTGCTCACGGACGAGTCCGGCTACCGCCGGCTCGCCGACCACCTGGACACGCGCCTGACCGCCTACCAGGAGCTGACGCAAGAGGAACGCGGCGCCGCCGTCGACCAACTCGGCGCCCTCCTCGGCGGACCCGCACTGGCCGAACTCCTGGACCTCGTCGACCTCACCCCCGCCACCGCCGGGAGCACCGCATGACCCGCACCCCCACCCCGCCCCCGCCCGCCCCCGCGGACCTCGCCGACCTGACCGAACGCAGCGTCGACACCGACGAGGTGGCCCGGCTGATGCTCGCCGCCCACCTGGAACGCACCGGCACCCCCGAGCCCGGTCCCGACCGCGTGCGCTCGGCCACCTGGACACCGGCCGGCGCCCGCAAGGTCCGCCGCCGCACCTTCGTCCGGCTCGACATCGACGGCGCGCCCGTCGCCGTCGCCAAGGTCCCGCTGTCCGTGACCGATCCCAAACTCGCCCGGGAGCTGGAGATCCTGCGCGGCTTCCCCGCCCCCGCCCCGCTCGGCAGCCCCGTGCCGCTGGACGCCCTGTGCGGCGGGTTCACCATGACCCACCTGCCCGGCGTCGACCTGCCCACCGCCGTCGCGGGCACCGACGGGCCCGGCGCCCTGTGGCACGTACTGCGCCCCGCCGTCGAGCGGGTGGCCGAGCTGCACCTGTCCGGCGGAACGTCCGGCCCGGCGACCACCCCGGACCAGGCCCTCGAGACGGCCGCCGCGTACGTCCGCGAACCCGAGTTCGGCGTCCCGCACGCCGACGAGGCGCTGCGCACGGCCCTGCTCGCGCCCACCCACGGCGACCTGGGCCCGTGGAACGTGCGCTACGACGCCCGCGACGGCTCCGCCCGGGTGCTGGACTTCGAGGACTACCGTGCCACCGGCATCGCCGCCATGGACGTCGTGAACCTCCTCGTCACGACGGCCCTGCCGGTCTTCCCGGACTACGCGGAACACGGCTTCGACTGGCTCTACGACCAGGTCTTCGCCTCCGACCACTGGTTCCGGTCCGTCCTGTGGCAGGGACTGGAGCACTACGCCGCGCTCACCGGGCAGCACCCCGGCCGCGTCCTCGACCTGCTGCCCTTCACCTGTCAGTGGCTCATCGAGCGCATCGAGGCCGAAGGCCGCGACACCGGCGGGCTCTTCTACCGCACCTTCGTCGAGCGCTACCTGGAGCGGCGACCCACGGACCACGGGAGCAGCCATGTCTGAGCAGACCCGCACCACGCCCGCGGACACGGTCGTCATCGGCGGCGGCCCCGCCGGACTGTTCGCCGCGCTCACCCTGGTCCGGGCGGGCCGGCGCGTCGTCCTCCTCGAAGCGGGCGGCGACATGAGCGAGAGCCTGTGTCCCCGGCTCGTGGCCCGCATGAAGGGGCGCACGGTCCGCGACGCGGAGAAGTTCCGCCTGCAGTGCGCGCGCTGCACCTGCCTCACCGGACTGGGCGGCGCGGCGTTCCACTTCGACACCAACCTCGGATACATCTCCTCGCTCACCCGCTCCAAGATCGAGACGGCGCCCGACGGGACGGTCCGCTCCTACAGCGGCCTGGAGCGCGCCCTCGGCTCCTTCGACCGTGCCCAGGACCTCATCTCCGAGGCGTACCGCGTCCTCTACGGGCTGGGCCTGCCGCCCGCCGGACCGGCGCACGAGGCCGACGGCGCCCTGCTCGGCGACGGCACGGTCTTCCAGCACGTCGACACGGCGTACTCGCAGAGCGTCACCGTGGACGACTCCCTCGTCGTCATCGCCCGGCTCAAGGCCGAACTGGAACACGGTGGCGGCAGCGTCCTGCTGCGCCACCGGGCCACCGATGTGGAGCCGCTGACCGGGGGCGGTTTCCACGTCCGCGCCGACACCCCCGACGGGCCGGCCGTGTTCCGCGCCGACGACGTCATCGTCGGCGTCGGCAAGCTCGGCCTGCCCTGGGTGCGCGACCTCGCCGGACGGATCGGCGTACGCCACCGGCCCAGCAGCCGCGTCGACCTGGGCGTGCGGCTGGAGGCGGCCCGCGAGGACCTCGCACCCCTGCTGGACGGCTGCCACAACCCCAAACTGTCGTTCCTCAACGAAGAGGGCCACTCGGTCCGGACGTTCTGTGTGTGCGAAGGCGGTCGCGTCATGCAGTACGGCTTCCTCGACGCCGTCGCGCTCGACGGGCAGCACTGCCTGAACCAGCCCACGACCAAGTCCAACCTCGGCATCCTCACCACCGTCGACCTGCCCGAAGGAACCGACGGCACCGAACACGCCGCCGCCTTCGCCCGGCGCGTCGCCGCCCACGGCTCCGGCAAGCCCGTCGTCAGCACCGTCGACGAGCTGGCCGGACGGCCCGCCCCGGACGGCCCGCTCGCCACCAGCCTCATCAGCTACCACCACGGCGACCTGCGCGACTGCCTGCCCGCCTCCACCGTCCGCGACGTCCTCGCCATGGTCGACCGGCTCAACACCCTCCACCCGGGGCTCGTTCCCGGCACGGCCACGGTCGCGGCGCCCGTCGTCGAACGCCTCTTCCCCGACCTGGACCTCTCCGACGACCTGGAGTCCTCCGTCCCGGGCCTGTACTTCGTCGGCGACAGCTCCTCGAAGATCATCGGCATCACGTACGGCGCCGCCACCGGCATGGCCGCGGCCCGCTCGGTCCTGCGGCGCCGGGGCGCCACACCACCTGCGGCCGGCACGGCCACGGCCATGGCCCCGGCCGCGAGCGGGGGACCGCGATGATCGTCCTGCCGCACCGCGTACGCGCCGCCACCCCGCCCCGCCTGGCGCACTGCACCACCCCCCTGTCCGCACCCGCGGCGGCCCTGCTCGACGGACCCGAAGGCCACCTGGCGCTCGCCGCGCTGACCCATCTGCTGCTCCACCGCTACGGAACCGGCTGGGACGTCTTCGGCGCCACCGGCGCGACACCGCTGCGCTACCTCCCCGCCGAGGACCAGGAGAGCGTCACCCTGGGACGGCTCACCGCGGCCGCCCGCCCCGTCGACGCCGCCCTGCCGTCCGACGGCGCACCGTACGCGGCGGTGCTCCCCGCCCGCCCGGACACCGAGCCGCCCGCCCTCGGCCGCCCGGTCTGGACCGCCGCCGCCGAGGGCCCGGACCTCCACCTCGCCTACGACGGCGCCCTCGTGGACGCCACCACCGCGCAGCACGTGTCCCGGCACCTGGCCCTGCTCGCCGACCGCGCGGCGCGGGAGCCCTCGACCACCGCGGGAGCCGTCGACCTGCTCCTGCCGGACGAGCGCGAACTGCTGCTGGACACCTGGAACGCCCCACCCACCCCGCACGCGGACACCACCCTGCACCGCATGATCCGTGAGCAGGCCGCCCGCACCCCCGACGCGATCGCCCTGCGGGACGGCGACGCCGAGCTGACGTACGGCGAACTCGACGCCGCCTCCGACCGGTTCGCCCGCGGGCTGAGCCCGCACCTCGCCGGGCCCGGTGACCTCGTGGTCCTCACCGGCGACCGGGACCTCGCGCTCTTCACCGCCGTCCTCGGCATCTGGAAGGCCGGAGCCGGCTTCGTCCACCTCGACCCGCACCTGCCGGACCTGCGGGCCGAGGAGGTCCTGCGCGTCACCGCGCCCGCGGTCACGCTGACCACCGCGACCGGTCACCGGGCCGTCGCGGACCGGGCCCTCGATGCCGCGGTGTTCCTCGACGGCGCGCCGGACCCCGGCGCGGCCGACGGCCCGCCCGGCGCCCCCGAGGACCGGGCCCGCCCCGACACCACCGCGTACGTCCTGTTCACCTCCGGCAGCACCGGCACCCCCAAGGGCGTCGTCCGCCCGCACCGCATGCACACCTCGCGCATCCGGCTGGAGCAGGGGATGTACGGCATGGGCCCGGACGACCGGCACCTGCTGAAGTCGCCCATCAGCTTCCGGGAGTTCGCCTGGCCGCTGGCGACCGGCGGCACGGCGGTGCTGGCGGCCCCCGGCAAGGACCGCGACGACCGCCACCTCGCGGAACTCATCCACGACCAGCGCATCACCACCGTCAGCTTCGTGCCGTCCATGCTGCGGCTGCTGCTCACCCAGCCCGCGTTCCGCACCGCGCCCGCACTGCGCCACGTCTTCGTCGGCGGCGAGGCCCTCGGGCAGGACCTCGAGGACGAACTGCGCGCCCTCGGCTTCGAGGTCCACAACACGTACACCCTCAGTGAGGCGGACTACGTGTGCCACCGCACCGGACCGCTCACCGCCCCCCGGCCCGAGGGCGCGGTCGGGACCGTCGTCGGCGTTCCGCTCGACATGCGGACCTACCTCTGCGACGCGGCGGGCCGGCTGGTGCCGCCCGGCGTCGTCGGCGAGATCCACACCGGCGGACCCGGGCTGGCCGACGGCTACCTCGGCCGTCCGGACCTGACCGCCGAGCGCTTCCGCCCCAACCGGATCGACCCCACCGGCCCCGAGGTCCTCTTCCGCACCGGAGACCTCGCCCGCCACCTGCCCGACGGCCAGATCGAGTACCTCGGACGCGCCGACGACCAGGTCAAGGTCCGCGGACAGCGGGTGGAACCCGCCGAGGTGGAGACCGTACTGCGCACGCACCCGGGAATCGCCGACGCGGCCGTCGTCGGCATCCCGGACCCCGACCAGGGCGCCGTCCTCGCGGCCTACGTCGTGCCAGAGCACGAAGAGGTCCCGCCCCAGCGGCTGCGCGAGCACCTCGCCGCCCGGCTCCCGGACTTCATGGTGCCCGCGCACCTGGCCTCGGTCCCCGCCCTGCCCCTGCTCGGCAGCGGCAAGGTCGACCGCGGCGCACTGCGCGTGTCACCGCGCACCCGCCCCGCCCTCGACGTGCCCTGCACCCCGCCCGCCACCGCCGACCAGGAGCGCGCCGCCGTACTCGTGGCACGCGTCCTCGGCCTCGACACCGTGGGCATCGACGACGACTTCTTCGCCCTGGGCGGCGACTCCCTGCGCCTGATGATGCTGCGCGGCGCGCTGGAGTCGGCCGGCGGCCGGGCGATCGCCCTCGCCGACGTCCTCGCCGCCCGCACCCCGCGCGGCCACGCCCGGCTCCTCGGCGAGGCGACCGGCTCCGCCTCCGACTCCGTCGCCGCCCGCCGCCCCGCCGAACGCCGGCGCCCGCCGCGGCGCGCCGGCACCGTCACAGCCCCCCGCACCCGACCGTCCGAAGGAGGCGAACCCGCGTGAGCGCCCCCCTGCCCGGCCACCACGCCCCGGCCCCGGCCGCGGACGACGAGTACGCCGTGGCCGTCGTCGGCATGGCCGTCCGCCTGCCCGGCTGCGACAGCCTCGACCGCTACTGGGAGATCCTCGCGGCGGGCGAGGACGCCGTCACCCGGCGCACGCAGAAGCCCGGCACCTTCGTCCCGGCCTACGGCTCCGTACCCCGGCCCGCCCACTTCGACCCGGCACGCTTCGGCATCGCCCCCTCCGAGGCCCTGCTCCTCGACCCGCAGCACCGGCTGCTCCTGGAGGCCGCCGACGAGGCGCTGGAGGCCGCCAACGTCGACCGCGTCCGCACCCCGGCCGTCAGCATCTACGCCGGCGTCGGCCACAACGACTACGAACGCTGGGTGGGCACCGCACTCGCCGGGCAGCCCGGCGTCGACGCCCAGGCCCTGGAGGTCACCAACCGCGGTGACTACGCCGCCACCCGCGTCGCCTACCGGCTCGGCCTGCACGGCGCCGCCGTGACCGTCCAGTCCGCCTGCTCCACCGCGCTCACCGCCGTCCACCTCGCCGTGCAGGACCTCCTCGCCCACGGCAGCGACCTCGCCGTCGCCGGCGTCGCCGCCGTACGGGTGCCGGCCCCGGGCGGATACGACGCGCCACTCGGCGGCATCGGATCTCCGGACGGCGTGTGCCGCCCCTTCGACCGTGCGGCCGGCGGCTCCGTACCGGGCGACGGCGCCGGCGCCGTGGTCCTCAAGCGCCTCGGCGACGCGGTGCGCGACGGCGACGACATCTGGGCGGTCGTCCGCGGCACCGCGATGAACAACGACGGCTCCGGCAAATCCGGCTTCGCCGGCGTCGACGCCGCCGCACAGGCCGAGGTCATCCGGACCGCACTGGACGTCGCCGGTCTCCGGCCCGAGGACATCGACTACGTCGAGGCGCACGGCAGCGGCACCCGCATCGGCGACGCCACCGAGTGGAGGGCCCTCGGCGAGGTCTTCGCCGACGTGGAGCACCCCGTCCGCGTGGGCGCCGCCAAGGGCGGCCTCGGCCACCTCCGGGAGGCCGCGGGGCTCGCCGGATTCGTCAAGGCCGTGCTGTCGCTGCGGCACGGACGGCTCGTCGCCACCCCGCACTTCGACCGGTTGCCCTCCGACCTCGCCCGTACGGGCGGCCCGCTGCACCCGCTCGGCGAAGCCCTCGACTGGCCGCCCGCCGAGGGTCGCCCCCGGCGCGCCGGAGTCAGCGCCTTCGGCCTCGGCGGGACGAACTGCCACATCGTCCTCGAAGAGGCCCCGACACGGCCGCAGGAGCACGGACAGGGCACGGACGGCGGCGCGCAACTGCTGCTGGTCTCCAGCCATCACCCCGACGCGCTGACCGCCGACCTCGACGCCTTGCGCGACCACATCGACCGGCACCCCGCGCGTGCGGCCGACACCGCTTGGACCACCCAGACCGCACGCCACCGCCACCCGCACCGCGGCTACGCCGTCCTCACCCCGGAAGGCGGCACCCGGGCGGCCTTCGACGCCGACCGCCTGCGCGTACAGCACGGCCGGGCCCCGTCCGGACCGCCCGAGGTCGTCTTCGTCCTGCCGGGCATCGGCAGCCACTACCCGGGCATGGGAGCCGGCCTCGCCGCCACCGACCCGGTGTTCGCGAGCCACCTGCGGGCCGCCGTCGAGATCGCCGACGGACTGACGGACGGAGCCGTGGGCCGGTCCTTCGCCGCCCCCGGGCCGCGCCCCGCCGGTGACGGCGGCCGCGTCGACCTGCGGGCCCTGCTGCGCCGCGACGGCGCCGCCCGTCCGCCCCGCCGCGCGCTGCGCGAGGTCCACCTCTCGCTGTTCTGCCTCGAACACGCCATGGCCCGCACCCTCATCGACCTCGGCATCCGGCCCGCCGCCCTCCTCGGCCACAGCCTGGGGGAGTGGGTGGCCGCCGTACTGGCCGGCGTCATCGGCCTCGACGACGCCATGGCGGCCGTCGCCCGCCGGGCCGACCTCGTCGTGACGGCCGGGGAGGGCGCCATGCTCGGCGTGCTCGCCCCCGCCGAGGACGTCGAGAAGTACGCCGCCGACGACACCTGGCTCGCCGCCGACAACGGACCCGGGCACTGCGTGTTCTCCGGGCGCCCGGACGCGGTCACCGCACTCGCCGGCCGGCTGCGCGAAGACGGCTTCACCGTCCTGCCCGTCGACTCCGCCCACCCCTTCCACACCCCCCAGCTCACCCGGGCCGCCGACCTGCTGGGCGAGGACATGCGCGACGTGCCGCTGGGCCCGGCGCGCATCCCGATCGCCTCCAGCGTCCTCGGCCGCTGGCTCGACGGGGAGACGCCCACGCCCTCCTACTGGCGCGACCACATGGTCGGCCGCGTCCGGTTCAAGGCCGCCGCCGGGCTGGTCCTGGCCCGCCACCGCGTCCTGATCGAGGTGGGCCCCGGCACCGCACGCCCGTGGATCGGCCAGAGCGACCCCGACGCCGTCTGCGTACGGACCGTCCGGCAGTCCTACGAGCACGTGCCCGACCGGCAGGTCCTGCTGGAGGCCCTCGGCGAGCTGTGGACCCACGGCGTCGAGGCCGAGTGGGATCGCCTGCACCCGGCACCCGGTCGTAGGACCACCCTGCCGCCCCGGAACCTGGTCCGGCGCCGGTTCCTCCCCGACACACCGCCGCCCGCCGACCCCTTCGCGCGGTCGGCGCCCGTACTGGCGGCCGGCCCACCCGCGACCGCGGCCGGGGGAGAGCGGAACGGACCGGAGCACCGCCCGGATCCGGCGGCCGGCCCGCAGCCGCCCTCGACGGTGGGCGGGTACCTCGCGGAGCGCTTCCGCCTGCTCCTCGGCCTGCGCGAGGTCCACCCCGACGACCACTTCTTCCACCTCGGCGGCGACTCGCTGATGGGGGTCCACCTGATCGCGGGCCTGAAGGAACTCACCGGTACGGCCGTGCCCCCCTCCATCGTCTTCGCCTCCGCGACCCTCGGCGGCATGACGCGCGAGGTGGAGGCCTGGCTGGCCGCCGCGGAGCAACAGCAGCCGAAACCCCTCGACGACAACGAAAGCCGCAGGCCATGACCCCACCCACCATCGGCGTGCTCGGAGCCGGAGTCATCGGATCCAGCGTCGCCCACGCAGCCGCGGCGGCCGGCTACACGGTGACGCTCGTCGACTCCGACCCCGCGGCGCTCGACACCGCCCGCCGCACCGTCCGCCGCCACCAGCGCCTGGCCACCCTCCTCGGCGGCACGAGCGCCCCGGCGCTCGACATCCGCCCCGCCACCGACCTCGCTGCCCTCGCGGACGTCGGGTTCGTCGTGGAGAACACCACCGAGTCGGAGCGGGCGAAGCGGGCCCTCTACCCGGAGCTGGAGAAGGTCCTCGCCCCGGGCACGACCATCGCCGCCAACACCTCCGCGGTCCCCATCGGCCGGCTCGCCGAAGGGCTCACCGACCCGGGACGGGTCGTCGGCGTCCACTTCATGAACCCGGTCGACCGGATCGACATGGTCGAGGTCGTCCGCGGCGAGGACACCTCCGACGCCGCCCTGCGGGACGTCGACCTGATGCTGCGGCGCTTGGGCAAGAAGGCCGTCGTCGTCCGGGACGCCCCCGGCTTCGTGATCAACCGCGTCCTGATGCCGGTCGTCAACCTCGCCGCCGCCGTCGTCGCGGACGGCGTCGCCACCCCGAGCCAGGTCGACGACCTCTTCAAGGGCTGCCTCGGCCACACCTCCGGCCCGCTGCGCACCGCGGACCTCATCGGCATCGACACCGTCGTCCGCACCCTGGAGGTGCTGCACGAGCACTACGGGACCGACGAGTTCGTCACCCATCCGGCGCTGCGCCGGATGGTCGACCAGGGCCGGCTCGGCGCGAAGAGCGGCCGAGGCTTCTACTCCTACGACGGGAACTGACCATGGCTGCTCCGCAGACCACCGCCCCCCGCCCGCACACTCCCGAGGAAGTCACAGCCACCGTACGGCAGTTCATCAGCCGGCTCAGCGGACGCCCGGGCATCGAGGACGACCGGCCGCTGATCTCGGACGGGGTCCTCGACTCCGTGGCCGCCGTCCAGATGGTCGACTTCGTCGAGCGCACCTTCGACGTCGAGATCGCCGACGAGGACCTCGAACTCGCCAACTTCGACTCCATCCGGGGCCTGGCCGGGCTCGTCAACCGCCGGCTGGCCGCATCGTGACCGGCTCCGCCCCCGAAGCCCTCCTCGCGGCCCTGCGGGACGAGGCGTTCACCGCCCGCGCCACCGCCTGGGAGCGCGCGGGAGCCGTCCCGCGCGCGGCCATCGACGAACTGGCCGCCCTCGGCCTGCTCGGCCTCACCGTGGACACCGCCCACCGGGGCAGCGGCACACCCCCGGCCGCCGTCACCGACGTGCACCGCCTGGTGGCCGCCGCCTCGCCCAGCCTGCACAGCCTGCTCGTCGTCCACGCCATGGTCTGCCACGCGGTGCGCCGCTGGGCCTCCGCCGAACTGCGCGACGAGCTGCTGCCCGAGCTGGCGACCGGCCGGATGCTCGCCGCGTTCGCCCTCACCGAGCAGCAGGCCGGCGCCGACACCGGCGCCCTGACCACCACCATCGAACGGGACGGCGACACCCTGCGGGTCACCGGCACCAAACGCTGGCTGTCGTTCGGCCAGATCGCCGACGCCTACCTCGTCTTCGGCAGCACGGACGGGCGCGGCAGCTGCGCCCTGGTGGACGCCGGAGCGGGCGTGCGCGTCGCCGTGGAACCCGTCACCGCGGGGCTGCGCGCCGCCCGGCTCGCCCGCGTCACGTTCGACGGCGCCACGGCACCGGCCTCCCGCGCGGTCGCCCGCCCCGGCATCGGCATCCCGTTCGTGGTGACCTCCTGCCTGACGCTGGGCAGGCTGTACGTCGCCGCCGGCGCCGTGGGCGTCGCCGAGGCCGCCCTGCGCCTGGCCGCCGACCACGCGGCCACCCGCGCCCACGGCGGCACCACCCTCGGTGACCGGCAACTCGTCCGGGGCCTGCTGGCCGACGCCGCCCTCGCCACCGACGCCGCCGCCCGCTACCTACGGCACACCGCCCACGAGATCGAGAACCGGGAGCCGTCCGCAGCGGTCACCGCCGCCCGCGCCAAGCTGCTGGCCAGCCGGGCGGCGACCACCGCCACCGCGACCGCCTCCCGCCTGCTGGGCGCGGCCGGGCAGACCGAGGACCACCCGCTGGCCCGCCTGCACGCCGCCGCGCGCGTCCACGAGGTCATCGAGGGCCCCACCGAAGTACTCCAGGACATCATCGCCGCCGACCTCCTGCGGGGCCGGCACAGCACCACGGACCGCGCCCCGTCCCCGGCGGCGCCGTACCGGGAGGAGGACGACCACCGTGCAGAGCACTGAGCCGGACACCCCGCCGGCCCCGCAGGTCAAATGCGTGGTCTGGGACCTCGACGACACCCTGTGGGACGGCACCCTCCTGGAGGGCGACGACCTCAGCGTCCCCGAGGCCAACCGGCAACTGGTCCGCACCCTCGACGAGCACGGCATCCTCCAGTCCGTCGCCAGCCGCAACGAACCCGACGCCGCCGCCGAGCAGCTGCGCGCCTTCGGGCTCGACGAGTACTTCCTGTACCCGCAGGTCGGCTGGTCGGCCAAGTCCGCCTCCCTGCGCGCCGTCGCCCAGGAGCTGAACATCTCGCCCGAGAGCGTGCTGTTCGTGGACGACTCCGAGTTCGAGCGCGCCGAAGTGGCCGGTGCACTGCCCGGCGTGCGCTGCATGACCCGGCAGGAACTGCACGCACTGGTGGCGGCCGGCGCGGTGCTGCCCGCGCAGGTGACCGACGACGCGCGGCGCCGCCGCGCGATGTACCTGGCGGAGAGCAGGCGCCGCACCCACGAGGTGGCCTTCGACGGCCCGGCGGCGGAATTCCTGGAGTCCCTCGGCATGACGCTGCGCGTGCGCGAGGCGAGCACCGCGGACCTCGCCCGCGCCGCCGAACTGACCCAGCGCACCCACCAGCTCAACACCACCGGCATCACCTTCGGCCAGGACGAACTGGCGTCACTGATCCGGGACCCGGGCCACCGCGTGCTCGTCGCCGAACTCGACGACCGCTTCGGTACGTACGGGACCATCGGACTCGCCGTCGTCGCCACCGGTACGACCGGCCGGGCCGGAGCGCGCGACGACGCGTCCCCCTGGACGATCCGGCTGCTGCTGATGTCCTGCCGCGTCATGGGACGCAACATCGGCACCAGCCTCATCGCCGCCGTCGCCCGACTGGCCGCGGCGCACGGCGCCGGCACCGTCGCCCACTTCCGGCCCACCGACCGCAACCGGCAGATGCTCGTCACCTACCGGTTCGCGGGATTCAACATCGAGTCCCGCACGGACGACCTGGTCGTCCTCTCCCTCCCCGAGGCGGGCGGCCCGGCCGTGCCCGGCTACGTACGCCTCGTCATCGAACACACCCCCGCCGCCCCGCGCGGCACGAGTCAGGAGCTCATCGCATGACCGCCTTCACGCAGACCTGGACCGACACCTTCTCCTCGGTGTACGCGCAGGAGCCGCTCGCCAAGCTGTCCTGGTTCAACGCCTCTCCCGGGCTCGAACTCATCAAGCGCGTCATCGACGGCACCCTCAAGCCCGGCCAGCGCCTCGTCGACCTGGGCAGCGGCCCGGGCGTCGACGCCGTGTTCCTCTCCGTGCAGGGACTCGACGTGACCGGCGTCGACCTGTCGCCCGACGCGGTGGCCCGTGCCCGCCGGTGGGCGGAACTCGCCGGAGCGCCGGCCGAGTTCATCCAGGGCGACGTGCTCGACGTACCGCTTCCCGACCACTCGGCCGACGTCGTGACCGACTCGTTCGTCTTCCACAACATGCGCGACGACGCACGGGAGCGGTACGCCGACGAGGTCCACCGCCTGCTGAAGCCGGGCGGCCTGTTCCTGCTCAACTCCTTCTCCGACCACATGGTCGAGGGCACCGGCCCGCGCCGCATCACCAGCGAGGAGATCCTCGCCACCTTCCGCCCCGACCGGTTCACCTGCGTGGGGCTGTACGTCTACCGCAACGTCCCCACCCAGGCCAAGCCCGACCAGCTGCACTGGTTCGGCGAATTCCGGGCCCGCTGATGCGCGTCGTGGTCACGGGCGGCGGACGGGGCATCGGACGCGCCGTCGCCCTCGGATTCGCCGAGCGCGGCGCCCGCGTCGCCCTGATGGCCCGTACCGCCGCCCAGGTGGAGTCGGTGGCCGCCGAGATCGAGGCCCTCGGCGCCGAGAGCCTCGCGCTGCCGGCCGACGTCGCCGACGAACAGCAGGTCGAACGGTGCGCCGAGCAGGTCGACCGGGCGTTCGGCGGTGTGGACGTGCTCGTCAACGCCGCCGGGCTGTTCGACCTCGGCCCGACCACCGGGTTCTCGGTGGACGCCGCCCGCGGCCTGCTCGACACGAACGTCATCGGCACCTTCCTCACCTGCAAGGTGTTCGGCGGACGGTTTCTGGAGCAGGGCCACGGCAAGGTCGTCAACTTCTGCTCCCTGCTCTCCTACACCGCCTTCCCCGAACGGGCGCTGTACGCGGCGAGCAAGGGCGGGGTCCTGCAGCTCACCCGGAGCCTGGGCGTCGAGTGGGCGGCGCGCGGAGTCAACGTCAACGCGGTGGCCCCCGGCATGATCCGCATCGAGACCCCGCACCCGGCCGCGCTCGCCGAGGACGCCATCGTGGGTCGGATCCCCGCCCGCCGGCGCGGCAGACCGCAGGACATCGTCGGCCCGGTGCTCTTCCTGGCCTCCCCGGAGGCCGACTACATCAACGGCCAGACGCTGGTCGTCGACGGAGGCTGGCTCAGCTATGGATACCTCTGAAAACCGCCCGCCCCCGGGCCTCCGCGGCCGGGCGTCCCCGGGTGAACCGCCGCGCCGGGCCGTGCCCGCGTCCGCACCGGGCGGTGCGGACCGGTGAAGGCGGCGGCAGGCAGGCAGCCGCTGCCCCTCTACACGGGGTTCCTCACCGGCTGGGGTGCCACCACGTTCGGCACCGGCCTCATGCTGCCGCTCACCGTGGCCTACCTCCGGGAGGTCCTGGGCCTGCCCACCTCCGGCGTCTCGCTGTACTTCGCGCTGTTCGCGGTGGCCGGACTCGCCGTCAACCCGCTCGCGGGCAGGATCGGCCGGATCCACGGCCCCGGTCTGCCCGCGATCGGAGCCACCGTCCTCCAGGCCGCCGGCGCGGCCTGGCTGGCCCTGGCGGACTCGATGGCCGCCACCGTGCCGGCCGCCTGCCTCTCCGGCGCGGGCACCGGCGCCTACTACGCGGTCCAGACCCCGCTGCTCACCAAGGTGTTCGGCACCTCGCACCTGAGCCGCGTCCTCTCCGGCCAGCACCGCGTCTCCGCCCTGACCGTGGCCGTGGGGGCGCTGCTGGGCGGACAGGCCGTGGAACACCTCGGCGAGGGCGGCTACACCCTGTGCGTGGTCGCCAACGCGGCCAGCTACCTGCTGTACGGTGCGACGCTCGTGCGGCTGCGCCGGGCGGTGGGGCGGCCGGCCGGACCCGGTGCGGACCGCGAGGATCCCGGCGCCCCGCGCGCCGATCCGGGGGAGCGCGGCACGGCGGCGCTGCGCGACCCGGTGTTCCGGCGGCTCCTCCTCCTGCAGACGGCCCTGGTCGTCTTCGGGCTGGCCCAGGTGGACGCCGTGGTGCCCGCGATCCTGCGCAACGCGCACCTGTCGGTCTCCGCCGTCAGTGTCGTGGTCGCCTGCAACACCGTCGGCGTGATCGCCTTCCAGGGCCTGGCCCTGCGGGTCGTCGAGCGGATCGGGTACGTCGCCGCGCTGATGGCGGCCATCCTGGTCTGGGTGGTCGCGATGGCCGCCCTGACGGCCGCCGTGCTGGTGCCCGGAACCGGCGTACGCCTGCTGCTCGGTGCCCTGTTCGGGCTGGTCTTCGCAGTCGGGGAGTGCCTGATCGCACCGAGCGTCCAGCCGCTCGTCACGCTGGCCGCCCCGGCGGCCCGGCTGGAGAGCTACGCCGCCGCCACCTCGCTCGCGCACGGCCTCGGGGCGTTCGTCGCGCCGCTGGTGCTGCTGCCGGTGGTGGACGGCGGCGGGGTCTGGAGCTACCTGGCCCTGCAACTGGGCGGTTACGCGCTCGCGTTGTACGCCCTGCTCTCGTTCCGCGGCCGCAGCGCGCGCCCCCTCGCCGCCCCCGTCCTGAGCAAGGAGGCACCCCCGTAGGGAGACACATCCGTGAAGGAGCCCCGAATGCGCCCCGAACCACCGCGGCACGCACCGCCGGCCGCGACGACGGGGGACGGCCGGGGCGGCCGGCCCGCGCGCGGTGACCTGCCGGGACCGGGCGAGGCCGCCGTCTGGGTCGTCCCCCTGGACTTCGTGCCCGACGCCCTTCTCGAGCGGGTGCTCGACCGGCGGGAGCGGGCCCGGGCGGCCGCGTTCCGGGACGCCCCCGCGCGGCGCCGCTACGTTGCCTCACACCTCGCGCTGCGGACCGTCCTGGGCGGATGCCTCGGCATCGGGCCCCGGGAGGTGCGCCTGGCCCGCGATCCCTGCGGCCTGCCGCACTGCGCCGAACCGCACGGGCGGCCCAGGATTGCGGGCGACGGGCCGGCCGTCGAGTTCTCGCTGTCCCGGGCGGGCGACCTGGCCGTCGTCGCGCTCGCCGCGGTCACCGTCGGCGCCGACGTCGAGTCACGAGCCTTCCGCCACCCCGCCAGCCCCCTCGAGGGCATGATCCGGCGGCTGCACCCGGCCGAACGCGCGGCGCTCGCCGAACTCCCGCCCGAGCGGCGGGAGGAGGGCTTCCTCAGCTGCTGGGTGCGGAAGGAGGCCTACCTGAAGGCCATCGGCACGGGGCTGCCCGGCGGCCTGGCCGGCCCGTGCGTGGGCCTGGCCGCCGACGCGGCCGCCGACGGGAAGGGGCCGGAGCCGACCACCCGGGGCTGGGCGTTCGCCGACCTCGACCTGCCGCCCGGCCACCGTGCGGCCCTCGCCATCGCGGCGCCGGACGAGCCGCCTCGTACGCCGGTCGTGACCGTCCGGACCCTCCGACTGCCTGCGCAAGAATATTAGTGACTGCTTTACTGACTTATCTTGACAGCGAGTCACAGAGATATTTGACTCTCTTTTACCCACCCCGATCGGCGACTGCGGAACCCGACCGGACCGAGAGGAAGACACGTGACACACGACCGTGCGGGAAGCCGTGAGACGCTGCTCGTCGTGGGCTCGGGCTACCGCGCCGGCCACGAGCGCCTGCTGGCCCAGATGGCCGCGGACGCCGACCTCGTCCTGCTCAACCCCGAACCGCCGACCTGGCAGCTGCACTGGGTCCAGGACTGCGCGGTCTTCGACGCCTCCGCGGGCGGTGACACCGACGGCGAAGCCCTGCGGGCCGCGAAGGCCCTGCTGGCACGCCGCCGGGTCGCGGCCGTGGTCACCTACGAGGAGACCATGGTCGTCACCGCCGCACGCCTGGCCCACGGCCTGGGACTGCCCGGCGTGCCGGTCGCCGCGGCCGAGCTGGCACGCGACAAGCACCGCCAGCGCACCCTGCTCGCCGACACCGGCATCTCCCCGACCCGCTCCCACCTCGTCCACGACCTGGACGCGGCCCGCCGGGCCGCCCGCGACATCGGCTACCCGCTGATCGTCAAACCGCGCGGCCTGTCCGGCAGCGCCGGCGTGCGCCGGGTGGACGAGGAATCCGAGTTCGACGCCGCCTTCGACGCCGCACTGCACGCGGACAAGATGGGGCTCGATAGCGAGGGGATCCTCGTCGAGGAATTCCTGGAGGGTTTCGAATTCGACGTGGACTGCCTCGTCCACGACGGCACGGCCACCCCCGTCTCGTGGGCCCGCAAGATCTGGGCCTACGACCCCTACCCGGTCGAGGCCGGCTTCATCACCGGACACGGCACCCTGGGCCGGGCCGAGATGACCGAGGGCTTCGACCTCGCCTGCCGCAGCGTCCTCGCCGCCGGGATCGACCGCACCGTGGCCCACGTCGAGGTCAAGATGACCCCGGCGGGACCGCGCATCATCGAGCTCAACGCGCGACCGGGCGGCGACATCGCCTCCCGCATCGTGGAGCTGGCCCGAGGGGTGCGCCTGGGCTCCCTGCTCACCGCCGCCGCCCTGGGCCGCGCGCCGGAGATCGCATCCAGCGGCGACCGCTCGGCCGGCATCCGCTTCCTCTACCCCCGCACCCGCCAGCGCTTCGACGGCCTCGCCGAAGCCCCCGCGCTGCGCGCCCGCCCCTGGATCCACGAGATCGGGGAGCTGCGCCCGCGCGGCGAGACGGTGACGCCCCCTCCGCAGGACCTCTACGGGCGCGTCGGTTACGTCATGGCCACCGGCCCGCACGCCGACGAGGTCGAGGACCGCCTGCTCCTGGCCCACCACGAGCTGCGCGTCCTCGGTTCCTGACGCCACCGCCCGATCCCACCGCCCGTCCTCGCCGCACCACCCCTGACCACGAGAAAGGCCAACACCATGACCGACTGGAAGCCCGAGACGTACGGCCCCCGCTGGAAGAGCGTGTACGACGAGATCAATTGGCCGCAGCCCGAGGGAGCCGTCGACTTCCTCGCCAAGCGCGTCGGCGGCGGCCGGGCCCTCGAACTCGCCATCGGGACCGGCCGCGTAGCCCTCCCGCTCGCGCAGCGCGGCGTCCCCCTCGACGGGCTCGACGCGTCCCCCGAGATCGTCGACGTGATGCGCACCAAGCCCGGCGGCGACTCCATCGAGGTGTCCATCGGCAACATCGCCGACTTCACCTCCGAGCGCCGCTACTCCCTCATCTTCCTGCTGCTCAACTCGCTCTACGCGTTGCAGACCCAGGAGGAGCAGATCCAGTGCTTCGAATCGGTGGCCGCCCACCTGGAGCCCGGCGGGCTCTTCGTCGTCGAGACCTTCGTGCCCGACCCGACCCGCTTCCGCTTCAACGGCCGCGCCCACGTGTACGACGTCGGACTCGACCACGTCCGCATCGAGGCCGACACCTTCGACCGGGCCACCCAGCACATCAAGGAGAACCACGTCGAGATCCGGGAGGACGGCATCAAGCTCTACCCGGCCTTCCTGCGGTACACGTGGCCCTCCGAGCTCGACCTCATGGCCAGGATCGCCGGACTCGAGCTCAGCGAGCGCTGGGGCGACTGGGGCAACGTCCCCTACGACACGTACTCCGAGAACCACATCGGCGTTTACCGCAAGGCGGGCTGACACCGTGCCGGACGAACGGGCCCCCGCCGCCCTGACCCCGGAGGTGGCCGACGCCCGCTGCGACCCCGGGCTGCCGCCGGCCGGGCCGCACACCGGGCGGCCCCACCCGGTGGCGGCCCTCGTGGACCGGATCGGGGACCTGTTCGTGCCGCTCGGCTTCGACGTGGTCGACCTGCCCCTGCTGGAGTCGGCCCGCGACAACTTCGACGTGCTCGGCTATCCGCAGGACCACCCGACCAGGACCCGCCTGAGCTTCTTCCCGGCCCCCGACCTGGTCCTGCGCACCCACGCCACGTCCGGCGGCCCGCAGGCCATGCGGGCCGCGGCCCCCGGGCCGCTGCGCACCCTGCTCGTGGGCACCTGCTTCCGCAACGAACTCTCCTCCCCGTACTCGGGCTCCCAGTTCACCCAGATCGACGGACTGGTGGTCCAGCCGGGCGCGGGCCTGCCGGACCTCATGGGGCTCTTCGACCGCCTGGTGTCCGGCCTGTTCGGACACGGACATCCGTGGCGCGTGCGCCGCGGCGACTACCCCTTCGCCTCACCCGGGTTCGCCGTGGACGTGGCCTGCCCCCGCTGCGCCCCGGGCTGCGACGAGTGCGAGGGCCGCGGACGCATCGAGATCGGCGCCGGCGGCCTGCTGCGCGACGAGGTGCTCACCGCCGGGGGCTACGACCCGCACGAGGTCGTGGGACTGAGCTTCGGCTGCTCCGTCGAGCGCCTGCTCAGACTCACCCACGGACTGACCGACATCCGGGAACTGCTGGTCAACGACGTGCGCCTGCTGGAGCAGTTCGACTACGCCGGCCTGCCGGCGGGGTCGCCGCAGAAAGGAACCGACCGACCGTGAAGATCCCCCTCGCCTGGCTGGAGCAGGAGTGCGGCGGCCCCGTCGACCGCGCCGCCCTCCTGGACCACCTCCACGAGAGCGGAGCTCGCGCAGGGTTGCACGCCGATCGCGTGGTGGAGGTGCTGCCCCCGCCCGAGCTCGCCCACCTCGGCTCCGTCCGCGGACTGGCCGCCGAGGTCCGCGCCCGCACCGCGGCCGGGCCGACCGCCCCCCAGCGGTCGGCATCCCGGTGGTCGGCGCCCCTCCCGGACGGCCTCGCCCTGACGGCCCAGGACGGCCTCCCCGGCCGCGTGGCGGCTGCCGTCGTCCGGCTCCCGGGCGAGGTCCGCCTGCCGGGCGCGGCAGCGGACCGGCTGCGCGCGGCGGGCGTGCCGCTCACCGGAACCGTGGCCGACCTGGCGGCGTACGTCGGCCTCGAGACGGGGCAGCCCCTCGGCGCGGCCGCCGCCGGGGAACTCGACCTCACCGGCCTGCGACTGGGCCCCGCGGGCCCCGCCGACTCCGCCGATCCCACGGCGCCCGCCGGGCCGCCCCCCGGAGGACTGCTGCTCCGCTCCGGCGAACGCACCGTGGCCGTCCTCGGTCGGGACACCCCGGCGGCAGCCGTCCCGGCCGATGGCCGCGACACCCTGGTGTGGGCCTGGTGGCTCGACCCGGCGGCCGCCCACCCCGCCCCCGGGACCGGCCCGTGCGCCGACCCCGACGGGCCCCCCGCCGTACGGGGACACGACCCGGACTCCTGCGACCGGGCGGTGGCCCGCCTCGCCGAACTCGTCACCGACTGGGCGGGCGGCACCGTCACGGCCGCCGGCGGTGCCGGCGCGTCCGCGCCCGCACCGCGCGTGCTGCGCCCGGACCCCGGAGAACTGCGCCGCCTGGTCGACCCGGATCTCGACCTCGCGACGCTGGCCGCCCTGCTGACCGCCGGCGGAGCGGTCGTCGCGCCTCCCGAGGAAGGCCGCCCGCTGCACGTCACGGTGCCCGCCGCCCGGCCGGACCTGGACGGTGTTCCCGCGCTGGCGGGGGAGGCCGCCCGGGTCCGCGGCTACCCGACGCTGCCGCGCCGACTGCCGCCCTCCGCCGCCGGCCCGTGGCCGGACCGGGCGCGCCTGCTGCGCCGCGGCCTCACCACGGCCTCGCTGAGACGGGGGCTGCAGCAGGTCACCACCCCGGTGCTGCTGCGCTCCGGCGAGCCCCTCGGCGCGGTCGGCACCCCACCGGCGGCCGAGCCCGTCACCGTGCACGGGCGGGCCGGACTGCGCGCCATGCGGGTGCGCGGTTCGCTGCTGCCCGGTCTGCTCGTCGTCGCGGGCCGAGCGCTGCGCCTGACCGGAGCGGCCCACGTCTTCGAGGTCGGCCAGGTTCCGCGCTCCGCCGCGCTCGGGGACGAGTCCTGGCGGATCGCCGCCGTCCTCGCCGGAGCCGTCGCGCCCCCGTCCTTGGTCGAACCCAGGCCACGGACCGCGGGCTTCGCCGACCTGAACGGCCTCCTGCGGACGGCGGCCGCCGCGGCCGGCCACGAGGCACTCGAGCTGATGCCCGAACCCCACGCGGAGTTCGCGGCGGGCGCCTCCTTCACCGTCCGCGTCCACGGCACCGTCGTGGGCCGGGCCGGGATCCTCTCCGAGGAGACCGCGGCCCTCGCCGACGCCGCGGGGGAGCGGGTGTGCTGCGCCGAACTCGACCTGGACCTGCTGGGCGGCCCCGCGCCGGTCCCGCCCACCGTGCGGATCCCGGAGCCGCTCCCGCCGCCCGCGTTCAACGTCAGCGTCGTCGTGACCGAGGACGTCTCGGCCGGCGAGGTCCTGCGGGTCGTCGCCCGGGCCGGCGCCACCGAGGACCGGCGGGTCGCGGTGAAGGACCTGCTGCAGGGCGGGCAGGTGCCCGCGGGACACCTCTCGCTCACCGTACGCGCGGAGTTCCTCCGTACGGACGAGGGCCCCCTGCGCGACGAACGCCGCCGCCGCCGAGAAGCGGTCCTGCGGGCGCTCGCCGACCGCGGCTGGAGCGGGCGATGACGGAACGGAACACGCCCGGCCGCGAGCACCCCGGGCACGCCGAGGAGGTCGTGGAGCGCTTCACCGCCTGGCTGCGCGCCGACACGTTCACCTGCCTGGGCGCCCGCGCCGCACTCCAGCGCGGCGAACTGGCCACCGGCGTCTACGGGACCCTGGGCGACCGCCGGGACCTGCACCGGCTCCGCATGGACCTCGTACGGTTCGCCGCCGGCCCACTGGCGGGCCCCGGACGCTTCCACTCCTTCGCGGCCATCTTCACGCGGTCCGATCCGGCGGACGAGGAGGTGTTCGAGGAGTTGCTCTGGCAGCAGCTGACCGCACTCCACCGGGCCGACCGCGCGGAGCACCCGTGGGCCCGCGAGGTCTCGCCCGACCCGCGCGATCCCCGGTTCGGGATCAGCGTCGGCGGCCACCCCTTCTTCGTCATCGGCCTGCACCGCCGCGCCTCGCGCATCTCGCGGCGCTTCGCCCATCCCGTTCTGGTCTTCAATTCCCACCGCCAGTTCGCCGAACTCAAGCGCACCGGCGTCTATCAGGGAATGCAGACGAAAATACGCGGCAAGGAAGTGGCGCTCCAGGGCGATGTGAACCCGATGCTCGCCGAGCACGGCGAGGTCTCCGAAGCACGGCAGTACTCCGGCCGCGCGGTCCCCCCGCACTGGACGTGCCCGTTCGACCGGCACGGCTGAAGCCCGAGATGCCGGCCCGACCCGCACCGACCACCGCGCCGCCACCCGCCCCCGAGGCCCGGCCGCAGCACGCCGGCGACTGACGCACCACCGGGTTCCACCCGTCCGACCTGGTACCGCCCGGTCTTGACCGAGTATATTCACTCGTTCTGTCCCGCAGTCAGTCACAATGAAGGGGAAGCCGCCATGGCGGAATCGCAGGCTCTGGGCTCACGGATCCGCCGACTGCGCCGGGAGGCGGGCCTGTCGCAGATGGACCTGGCCGGCACGGAGCTCTCCCCGAGCTACATCTCGCTGCTGGAGGCCGGCAAGCGGACCCCCTCCCCGGAGGTGCTGGAGCAGATCGCCGCCCGGCTCGGCTGCCCGCCCGAGCACCTGCTGGAGATGGTGGCGACCGATCGGCCCGACACCCTCCAGACCGATCTGCGCTACGCGGAGATCAGCCTGCGCAACGGCGACCCGAAGACCGCGCTGGACACCTTCACCGCGGTCCGCGACGCGGCAGCCGCCCAGGGCAAGGACGCGGTCCGCCTCTCCGCCGAGTACGGCGTGGCCCAGGCGCTGGAGCACGACGGCCGGCTGGAGGAGGCCGCCGAGCGCTACCAGGCGCTGCTCGACCACGCCGGGTACGGGCAGTCCCTGGTGCCGCGGCTCGCGGTCGCGGTGGCGCTGTGCCGCTGCCACCGCGAGATGGGCGACCTCGCCCACGCCGTCGACCTGGCCACCACCACCCTGGAAGAGGCCCGCCGGCTCCGGATCACCCCGACCGTGCTGGGTGTCGAACTGCTGGCCACGCTCGTCGGACTGCACTGCGAACGCGGCGACCTGCACCGCGCCGCCGCGCTGGCCCGGACCGCCATCGAGGAGGCCGAGGGGGTCAGCGACCGCAAGGCCCTGGGCGCCGCGTACTGGAACGCCGGTGTGGTGGCGCACCGCAGCGGTGAGTCCGCCGACGCCCTGCTCCTGCTGGAGCGCGCCCTGGCCATCTACTCCGAGGGCGACGACGCCCGCGCCCTGTCCCGGCTGCGCAACGCCTACGCGTCGGTGCTCATGCAGTCGGAGACCGCCGACATCGCGGAAGCCAAGGCGCAGCTGACACGGAGCGCGGAGGCCCTCGCCGACCACGGCAGCACCGTCGACATGGCCTACTGCGAGACCTCGCTGGCCCGCGCCTGCCTGCTGGAGTCCGACGCCCCCCAGGCGGAGCGGCACGCCCGCCGGGCCCTGGAGCTGCTGGGGTCCGGGCACCGGCTGGAGACGGCCCGGACCCTTCTGGTGCTGGCGGGCGCCCAACTGCAGCTCGGCGAAGCGGCGGCGGCCGAAGCCGGCTGCGAGCGGGCCGCGCTCCTGCTGGAGGCCTCCGAAGCCGACCGGCAGGCCGCGTCCGCGTGGAACGACCTCGGCGAGCTGCTGGAGCGCTCCGGGCGCACCGAGCGGGCCGTGTGGGCGTACCGGCAGAGCCTGCGCTGCCTCGGCCAGCGCAGCAGCCTGCTCCCTGCCGCCGGTGCATCCACCGGGGCGTCCGGCAACGGCGACCTCGGTCAACAGGGTTCGGCCCGGGCGTAGATCGGTTGCTGATCCTGTGTTGATCGTCGGCGACTAGCGTCGGTCACGACAGGCCGGTACGGGCCGCGACCCTCTCCGCGTCCCCTCTCCCCGGTCCATGCCCCGACGAAAGTAGCGCTCCGCATGTCGCACGTCCCCAGCCGCTTCACCGGTGCCCCCACCACCCTCCGGGGCGCCGCCACCAGACCTGCCCCCCGGCTGACGGCCCGCGCGGTGGTCCTGGCCCTGCTGCTGGCCCTGTGCCCCGTCCACATCGCCCTCACCTCGACGGCGGACCGTGACGTCCTGCCGACCGGGCACCAGAGCCTGCGCCCCGAGCGCGACGTCCCGCTGTGCTGCTGACGCGACCCGTCGGCATCACCGCACCGCCCCCCCAGCACCCACCGGTGGACCACCGGTGGTGACCGTCAAGGAGGACCACCCATGTCCAAGCTGCCCACTGCCCGCCCCGCCCTCGGCCTGCTGACCCTTCTGGCCGCGGCCCTCCTGGGCCTCGCGGGAGCCGGTTCCGTCGGTTCCACCCCCGACTCCTCCGCGGCGGGCGGTGGCCGCAGCGTCGCCGTCAACAACACCGGGTCGGACTTCACGCCGCCGGGACCCATCATGTGACGCACGCTCCGCGGACGGCCGTCCGGCAGCGCGGGTACCCCGCGCCGGGCGGCTGCTTCGCACTCCGCACCCGGGAGTCCCGTCCCCCGTAACGGGAACCCCGGTCAGGCCAAGGTGGCCAGCAGCTCCGACACATCGGCCGCATCGGGCAGCCCGAGCCGGGTGAAGACGCCGTGGGCCTGCTTCAGCTGCTCCCTGGCCCGGTACGTCTCGCCCAGGTCGGCAAGCGCCCGCCCCATCGCCACCGAAGCCTGCGCCCGGTCGCGCTCCGAGCACGCCTCCTCGCAGCGCTCGACCGCCGCGGCCGCGTGCTCCACCGCCTCCGGCACCCGCCCGGTCCGCCGCAGCGTCTCCGCCAGCCGGTACAGCACCTGTGCCTCCCGCTCCCGCAGCCCGGCCGCCCGGCACACCGCCAGCGCCTCGCCATAGCGCACCACCGCCTCCTCGAAGCGGCCCACCCCGTGCAGCGCCAACCCGAGCACGTACAACGCGTACGCCGCCCCGACCCGGTCCTCCAACTCCTCCATGACCGACAGCGCGGACTCACAAGCGGGAACCGCCTCCGCGGGAGACCCGCTGCGCACCCGGGCCAGCGCCGCGTTGACGCTCGTCACGGCCGCACCGGACCGGTGGCCCAGGGTGTGCGCGAGGGCGATCGCCTCGTCGTAGCAGGCCGCCGCCTCCTCGAAGCGGTGGAGGAACTGGGCGACCAGCCCCAGGTCGTTGAGGGCCTGGCGGAGCGTGTAGACGTCGCCCGCGGCGCGGGCCGCCGCCACGGACAGCTCGGCGTGCCGCCCCGCTTCCTCGATCCTGTCCGCGCGCAGGGCGATGCCGCTGCACAGTATCCGCGACCGCCCGATGGTCCGCCGGCAGCCGTTCAGCTCCGCGGCCTCGGTCAGCGTCAGCGCCACCGGTGCCATCCGCTCGTACCAGACGGCGGGGGTGAACGGGCTGACCGCGAGCAGCAGGTCGACCGCGCCGGCGAGCCGGTCCCCTGCGGCGTCCGGCAGCCGCAGGGCGACGGTGCTCAGCGCGGCCGCCATCAGGCCGTCGATCTCGGTCACCACCCAGGCCCGGGCGGCGTGCACGTCGCCGAACTCCAGCCCGACCGAGCGCAGCGGACCGAACGCGTTCGCCACCGCGTCGCCGGGGATCGCGTGCGGGAAGGCACTGGCGGCCGTCGCCAGCAGGAAGTCCAGCAGTCTGCCGAAGGCCTCCGCCGCCTCCGCGGGGTCGTGCGACTCGGCACGCTGCCGGGCGAAGACCCGCACCAGGTCGTGGAATCCGTAGCGGCCGGGCTTGGCCGACTCCACCATCGCGGCATCGGTCAGCGACTCCAGCAGGTCCTCTGCCGTCGATTCGTCGACGCCCAGTGCCGCGGCGGCCGTCGGCACCCCGATGTCCGCCGCACCGGCCAGGGAGACCAACCGGAACGCCCTCGCCTGGGCCTCGGTGAGCTGCTGGTAGCCCAGTTCGAAGACGGCGTCGATGGCCAGCGTGCCGATCCGCAGCTCGGCGATGCGCCGCTGCTCGTCCGCCAGGCGCGCGGTCAGCGTCGCCACCGGCCACGAGGGCCGTGCCGACAGCCGGGCGGCCACGATCCGCACCGCGAGGGGCAGATGACCGCAGGCCTCGACCAGCCTCAGCGCCTCCTCCCGCTGCGCGGCCAGCCGCTCCCGGCCGATGATCGCCCCGATCAGCTCCAGTGCCTCGTCGGTGCGGAACGGCTCCAGCAGCAGCTGGGACGTCAACGACAGGTCGAACATGGGCGATCTGCTCGTGATGACGACCGCGCAACTGGGTGACCCGGGGATGAGTTCGCGGACCTGGGCGGCGTCCCGGGCGTTGTCCAGGACGATCAGCAGCCGCCGCCCGTCGATCAGCGACCGGAAGAGCCTGCCCCGGTCCTCGACGCCGTCCGGCACCTGGTCCTCCGGAACCCCCAGGGCCGCCAGGAACCCGGCCAGGACGAAACCCGGTTTCGCCGGGTCGGGCCCGTTGCCCCGCAGATCGGCATGGAGCTGGCCGTCCGGGTAGTGGGAGCGCGCCCGATGGGCGACGTACAGGGCGAGGCAGCTCTTGCCCACGCCCCCCATTCCCGCGGCTGCCAGCACGACCGGCGTCCGGCGCACCGGCTCGGTCAGCAGCGCGTGCCAGACATCGACCTGATCGCGCCGTCCGACGAAGTCCGGCGCGTCGTACGGCAGCTGGGCGGGCACCACGCCCTCGGTCCCGGCCCCCAGCACGCCCGGCCCGTGCCCCGGCGACGGCTCCGACGCTGACACCGGGGCCGACGGCACCGGCTCCGGCCCGGCCTGCACGGGATCGCCGACGAGGATCCGACGGTGCACCTCGGCCAGCTCAGGCCCGGGCTCGATGCCCTGTTCCTCGATCAGCAGGTCCCGCACCCGCCCGAACACCGCCAGGGCATCGGCCTGCCGCCCCGCCTTGTGCAGCGCCCGCATCAGCAGGCCGTACGGACGCTCCCGCAGCGGGTGCGCCTCGGTCAGTTCGACCAGATCCGGAATGGCCGAGCGGTGCCGGCCCAGCGCCAGGGAGAGCTCGAAGTGCTCCTCGCACAAGGTCAGCCGCAACTCTTCCAGGCGGACCCGCTGTCGCTCCGCGAACGGCCCGGGCACCCCGGCCAGGGGCTCCGCCTGCCACAGCTCCAACGCCTGAGCCAGCAGCCGGGCGCCCTCTTCCGTCCGGCCGTCGGAGGTGGCGCGCGCGGCCGCGGCCGCCAGCCCTTCCGCCCGGCAGAGGTCCAGTGCCCCGTCGGGCACCGTCAGCCGGTAGCCGTCACCGGCCAGCTCCAGGGCGGTCGGCGCCGCGTCCTCCGGCTCCAGCAGCTTCCGCAGCCGCCACACGTACGTGCGGACGGTGGTGACCGCGCGGGCGGGCGGCTCGTCCCCCCACAGCGCCCCGACGATCTGCGTCATGGAGACGGGCTGGTTCCCCCGCAGCAGCAGGAGCGACAGTAACGCCTGCTGTTGTGGCGGCCCCACCCGCAGTTCGACGTCCCCCCGGTAAGCGCGCACCGCGCCGAGTATCTCGAATCGGAATGCTCCAGCCACTTGGTGGTTCTCCTCGCAACAGCCAGTACCGACACAGGCACGTGACGCCTGTGGTCCTCTGCAAGACGCGATTCGCCGGGCCGAGGATCCACCTCTTGGGCCATGAGGTGAGGAGGATTACGAAATGTCGCCGCAGTCCAGGCGGCCGCGATCTCGGTGACCAGGCCCTCCGCCGGCGTCCTGATCCGGACTGTGGCGGCCGGTGAACCAGGCCGCGAGGGTGACCACCGGGTTGCGTGTGCCATGGACGCACGCCGGCGAGGTCCGGGCGGCACGCAGCCGGACCCCAGGCCGCTCCCCATGAGCCTGCGCAGCGGGCTGAGCCGGAGACTACTTCGCCGGCAGCTTCCGCCAGCGGTCGTGGTGGAAGATCGGTTCGACGGCGACGACGCAGAACGCGTGCATGGGCTCGTCCGTGCGTCTGGGGTCGAAGAATCCGACCATGTCACCGAGGAAGCTTTCGCCGTGCCGGTGGATGTGGGGGTCCTGGGCAACGCGATCGCCGAGGTCGGTGAGCCAGTCACCGATCCAGAACAGGAGTTCGGCGCGGGCGGTGATGGTGATCGTCCCGGCGTGCTCGGCGAATCGGGCGGGGTGGCGGTCCGTACGACGGTGAACGTCGTCGGGACGGTCGGGAGGACGTGCGGCTGGGGCGGTCACCTGCAAGGGCGCCGAGGAACGGCGGATGCTTCGCCGCAGATCAGGCCAGTCGGAGGGGCGCAGTCCCGTGTCCTCGCGGGCCAGCAGGACGGGCAGCGCAGGCGTGTTGCCGCCGGCGAGGGCCGTGGGCCGGGAGTCTGGCGGGAGCGGGATGTGGATCGCGCTGCGTGAGCTCGTCGCGGCGACGCGGAACAGAGCGCCGAGTCGCAGGAGATCGGCGCGGCCGGCCCTCAGATAGCCGACTTGGTCGTGGGGAGGGTGGAGGAAGGTATTGCGGAGCATGGGACCGGTGCTCAGGATCCGGCTGAGCCCGGATCCCGGACGGGCGACAGGGTGACTCGTCACCCGCAACCGCATCCGACCGTCCTCGACTCGCATGAGCCAAGTACAACAGGTGCGCCGGTAGCCCCAAACTCCTTTTCGCGCCGCCGATCCAGTACGTGTGGGACCTGCCAGCCGTCGCCGTCGGCGGTGAACAACGCGAACGACTCCCGTTCCGGCCCCGTTCGCCCACAGGTCCACGGTGGCCAGGACGATCCCGCCGGGCTTCGTCTGTCGAATCCAGGTCCGGGGAATGCGGCAGACTTGGCAGATGGCGATGACGCGGTCGTAGGGTGCCCGCCGCGGGTTCCCAAGAAGGCCGCCCCCGGTCACGGTCCAAGTGGAGTAGCAGCGCGGCTTCAAGGGCGGCATCCAGCGCGCGGCCACGTGGGGGGCTACCTCGACGGTGGTCACGTCGTCCGCGCCGAGACGCTGGCGCATCAGGCCCGCGGCGTACCGGTCCGGCGGCGGCGCGGACGGTGGATGCGGGCGGGACAGTGATCGCGGCGACCTCGTTGTCGGTCATGTGGCCTGTGCTCTGACCGGGTGAATCGCAGCCGAGTCGCGGGCGCGGTGCCTGCCGGGGCCGCTACGAAGATCACGAAATGTTTGTGATCTTCGGAAGGACCTTGTTGGTGCACCTCTCCCGTACTGGGCGTGGGCTTGCTGCCGCGCTCTGCTCTCTCGCCGTCCTCCTCGTCCCGGTCGCCGCTCACGCAGTCGCTCCCGGTGCGCCGCACAGCCATGCGAAGCAGGAGAAGCGGCTGAAGTCGTGGGGCAACAACCGCTCCGGTCAGCTCGGTGACGGCACATGGACCGACTTCCGTACGACGGCGACCACGGTGCTCGGGCTGACCAGCGCCGAGGTGGTGAAGATCGCCGCCGGTGGGGGCGGTTCGGCCACCGGGCACGGGCTGGCCCTGCTGACCGACCGGACCGTGCAGTCCTGGGGCGCCAACGGATCGGGCCAGCTGGGTGACGGCTCGGTGTTCAGCCACAATGCCCCCGGCCAGGTAGTCAACCTCGCCAACGCCGTGGGCATCGCCGCGGGCGGCTGGCACAGCCTGGCCCTGTTGGACGACGGCACCGTGGTGGCCTGGGGCCGTAACAACTACGGCCAGCTCGGCAACGGCGCCAACGGCGACAGCAGCGTCCCTGTCCGGGTCGAGGGCCTCAACAAGATCGTCGCGATCGCCGCGGGCCTTAACCACAACCTTGCCCTGCGCGAGGACGGCACGGTGTGGGCGTGGGGCTACAACATCAACGGGCAGCTCGGCGACGGCACTTCCGCCAGCCGCAATGTCCCCGCCCAGGTGGGCGGCCTGACCGGCGTCACCCGGATCGCGGCCGGCTGCAACCACAATCTCGCCCTGGTCGGTCCGCCGAGCGGCGGCAGGCCGACCAGCGGTATCGCGGTGAAGGCGTGGGGTTACAACGCCAACGGCCAGCTCGGCGACAACAGCACGATCAACCGCTATACCCCGGTCGATACCCAGGGCATCTGGCTGGGCGGGGTCTCGCAGATCGCGGCCGGCTGCAACCACAGCCTGGCCGTGACCGACAGCGACAGCAGGCTCAAGGCGTGGGGGCAGAACACGTCCGGCCAGCTCGGCGACGGCACCACCGACTACCGGATCACCCCGGTCCCGGTCCCGGGCCTGACCGGCGTTCAGCTGGCGGCCGGCGGCCGGGAGTACACGATGGTCCTGCTCGGTGACGGCACGGTCCGTTCCTGGGGCGCCAATGGTTCCGGCCAGCTCGGCAACGGCACCACGACCGAGAGCAGCACCCCGGTCACCTCTCTCACCGCGCTGACCGGCGTCGACAAGATCGCCGCCCCGGTCGGCGGCGACTTCAGCCTCGCCAACTGACGACTCACAAGAAGCAGCCGCTCTCAGCCTCGCCCCCGGACGGTGGTTACCCTCCGGCCGGGCGGCGGGCGGTGAGGAAGGCAACGCCCAAAGGGGCATGACTGAGGAACGGGAGGGGAGCCGCGGCACCGAAGTGAAGACCACCGCGTGGTCTGTGCGATCTGGCTGACGAACCGGGACGATCCCATGAAGTCGGGCGATGGGACCTTCTTCCGCCCGAGGTGCTGGCCAGGGCGGGGTCTTCCGTCGCCCTGTGCGCTACAAGCCCCCCGTGCGTGGACTTGGGCGCCGGGGATGCTCCGGGGTTCGGGGAAGCCGGCCGCACGGGGCGGGGAGTCGACGGCGAAGGCTCACCGGTAACGCCGGTCGCCGGCCGAGGTCATGCCAGGGAGGACTGCGGTTGACGGCGCCGGGCTTCTGCCCGGGCAGCTTCCGCCTGCCGCGCCCGGTCGATGCCCAGTTCCCGGGTGAATTACGGTTGATCCGGCAGCCGCCGGGAGCCACAGGCCCACGCCCGCGACCCCCGGCCTGCGGCGGGTTCGGGGCGGGAGCTACTTCTTGTTCGTTGTTTTGTCCGCCAGGTCTTCCTGGAAGGGCTTCTCGCACGCGGGCCCGGTGTCGTTGGCGATGAAGCTGATCCAGTCCGTCCCGTCCGCTCGGCCCTGGGGGTGGTGCCAGGCCAGGATTTTCCAGCCACCCTTGTCCATTGCCATGGTCACCGACTGTTTTTCGTCGGCTCTCCCGCTCTCCTTCCAGCCCCCCTTGACCAGCGTGGCGACCGTGGCGTCGTAGGACTTCCTCGAGTCGGTGGTTTGGGCGGCATCCGCCTGCCACCTGACCGTGCAGGACTTGAGGCCCGGCGGAACGTCGTCCGCGGGCTGCCTCGCGGTGAACCCGGCCGTCGTGGCGGCGGCCTCTATCTCCTTCTTCACCGCCGCGATGTCCAGGCTGCCACCCGAACCCGCCTTCGCCGGTGCGGAGCCACCGGCCGATGGTGCGTCACCGTTTCGGCCCTGAGCCGACTCGCCTTCACTGCCGCACCCCGCGATCAACAGCACCGCACCGGCGGCCGCGGCCGCCCACCTCACCTTGCGCACGACGACGTATCCCCCTTCAGGTACGCGGACTTGTGCCCGCGATCAAGGCAGCAGTCTGCCACTGGCGCACGCCGGCTCGCGCGAGAGCCGTGCGAGTGCCTGGCGTGGCACAGGCCGTGGGCGCGTTAGAGGAACATGACAGGGCGAGACTGAATCGGTCAGGTGCCTTCACCGGCCGGCGTCACCTGGTTGTCACGGAAGCGCACCTCTAAAACCGCAATTCACAAGGGATGTGAGAGACAGTCAAGTGTGCTTGCGCAGATTGGTCGAGTACCGCTCCGTCTCAGTGATGGACAGACCCCTCCGCGTGGCGGGCCGGCGATGTCGAGCTGGCCCCGCGCCGCACGCACCCACACCGGCCGGCTCAAGCGCGGTGCAGTCAAAGCGTCCGCCGCTCGACGGCTGGAGCGGTTCCAAGGGAAATCGGGTCGACGGCACCCTGCACAGCGGGGAGTATGCGACGCGACCGATCAAGCACCCGGAGACGTACGTGGGAAACCGACAAGCCGACATCGACTTCACCTTCACGCACCCAACCACCGTGCGCGACCTACTGGAGGTGCTGACCCCCGCGGGCTGGTCCGCTGAGGAACGCCCCGGCTACATCTCGTACATGGTCAATGACGCAGACGACATGCACGACTGGTACGACAGCACCTCCGATCGCCTCGACGCCGTGCTCGCGGAGCTGGATGGGGCGGCGAACCTGCCCTACACCGTGGCTCTGAACGTGTTCCACCCGCAGGGCGGGACTGGCGGCATGCTCATGTTCTACGCCGAGCGCAGGAAAGTCTCCTTCCTCCCCACCATCAACCGCCGAGGCATCCCGGGCGCGTCGAAATTCACCGACCTCGCCTGGTACCTGCACGCCCTCGTCCCGTCCCTCCTCAGGGTCGGCCTCGAAGGGTACGAGGCCCGGGAAGACGGCAACTGACAGCTGTCCCGGCTCAAAAATGATCTCCTCGTCGCCTCGGGCGCGGCGAACCGTCTTGCGTCGCGCTTGCCCATCCGGCGAGGGCGAGGTTGTGCAGGCGGGCGATGCCGAACATGGCGTGCGGACTCCATCGCCTTTGAGGCGGCAGTCGCGGAGGACCTTCCAGGCCTCCATACGGGAGGTAGCAGCCGTCGGCGATCGTGGTGGTGTTGCCGACGGCGGCCTTGGTGCCGGACTCCTCCCAGCCGCGGGAGTCGTGCCGGTTGCCTGGCAGCGGCCGGCCGGCCCACCGCGACGACGAGGCGGGCGTCTGCGCCGATGACGACCTGGTGAGCGGTGGAGTACCGGCCACTCTTCGACTGTTCCGCCACGGAGTGGTCGCGGGTGGGAGCCAGCGTGCCGTCCACGATGAGCCCGGTGCCCTCGGTGAACCGCTTGCGGGGCTGGAGCGCGAGCAGCAGCACGAGGCGGTCGATGATGCGGTCCGCCGCCGGCTCCGAGGCCCCGAACAGCGGAGCGAGCTGCTGCATCGTCAAGTTCGTGCGCCAGCACAAGGTCACCAGCAGCGCCCGATCCTCCAGCGGAAGGATCCACGGCCGGCTCCAGTCGGCTCCGATGCCGTGATCACGCCAGCCACGGCGAGATCATGTCAGTGCTTCGCGCCCGTCCTGCTCGAACGCGATGCGGCAGCGCTCGACCTGCTCGGCCACCTGCTCCATGAACCAGCGCATGATCTCGTAGGGGATGACGTGTTCATCATGGCTGTGGATGTGGACGGTCGGTTCCAGATCCGGGTCCTCGTCGGGGACAAACGCCACCAAGAAGGCGGCTCCAGGCAGGTGCCTCTCGGCGCTGGGGTTCTCGGCCCACGCGGCTGGAGCCGGCACGGCCTCGCTGAGCTCCACAGCCCAGGCATCGTCGGGCAAGGCGTAGTGGAACTGGATGGCGTAGTGACGTCCTGCATGTTCTCGGAGCTCGGCTGGCATGACGGCAGGCTGCCACAGGCGCGAGGTCCGAGTCGCGGCGGCCCCGCCAACTTTCGTTTCGTGGGACAGCCCTTAGGCGGCGAATAGGGCGGTGCGGACCCGAACCCGCCCCAAGATCAGAGCGGGGACGCAGCCCAATATGGTCAGGTAGATCCACCACTCCCAGGCCGCGCCGTCGAAGGAGTAGGCGATGGCGGCCGGGATGAGCGGCGGGATGGGGACGGGTGCCAGGTGCCATAGAGTTCGGCTGCCGGGTAGCCGCCGGGCCAGGGCTTCGCCGATCAAGGCCGTCGGAGTGGCGAACAGCACGGCTTGGACCAGCCCCAGGATGACGCTGAGGAAGGCGAGCCACACCAGCGAGTACAGCCAGTCGCTGGGCTCGATGGGCAGTCCCTCGGTGACCAGGGACAGTACGATCAGGGCGATGCCGATGACCGCGTACTGGGCTGTTGTCGCGTACCCCGCGACGCACAGGGTCCCCCTGACCGTCAGCTTCCGCGCCACTGCGCATTCCCCCCTACTCGCCCGACGGTCCCGAGTGATCTTGAAATTGAACATGTTCAATCGTTCGTCACGGTACACCCCCACGCAGACGCGGCTGCGGGGCGGGGTCGAGACGGGGCGTGCACCGTTCGGCGATGCGTGCGTGGTCCTGCCGGCGGCCGCCGGGCACGGTGCCCAGGAGTGCGGCCCGTGGTCCCCGGCGCCGCCACCGACCCGGACGCACTCGGCGGCCAGTACTTCGGCCCGATCGGCCCCGGCTGGCTGAAGGGTTTCCCTTCACGGCAGACCACGGCCGAGTCGGCCCGCGCCCCGGAGGCCGCAGCGCGCTTGTTCGCGATCACGTCCGCGAAACGGCTCAGCGGCCGGGTTCCTGCTTCACCAGGAGCAGGGCGAACCCCACTTGCGGGGCGAGGCCGATACCCACGGTCCGGCAGTTGATCTGCCGGCGGTGGCGTGAAATGGCGAAGCACAGGCCGCCCTGGGCCACGAGAAGGGCGAGCAACCCTGTCACCGCGTCCTCAGGCGCGATCTTCTCACCGGGCCGAGCCTGGCCCCTCGTGGCTCGGCGCGCTCGCGGATGGTCCGGAAGGTACGGGCGCGGACCGGATGGCCGCACGGAACGGAACCAGGGCAAGAGCGGCACTGCGAACCTACGGAACAACCTCTCCAGGCACCCTCAACACACGCTCGCCCCTCACCCGCACCCTGTCGGCCCGCGGCCGTCAGGGCCTGAGGATCAACCGGATCGGGTTGCCCTCCTTGCGCTCCAGGGCATCCACGGCTTGCGCGGCCTCGGCCAGGGGATGGATTCCGCTGACCGAGCCGGAGAGGTCCAGCCGGCGCATGCCCGTCAGGCGGACCAGGTCGACGAGGTCCTCGGACCGAGAGCCGTAGTGGCCCAGGACCTGCTGTCGGAAGCGGCAGAACCAGAGGTTGTTCTGGATGGTGAAGGGCTGGTCGGTGAGGCCGACCAGGACCAGCCGACCGTGCTCGGCGAGGGCGGCCAGCGCCTGGTCCCGCGCGGCCGGCACACCGGCGAAGTCGAAGGCTGCGGCGACGCCGCCGGCGCCTGCGGCGTCGCGCAGCAGGGTTGCGAAATCGGGGTCGGCGGGGTCCAGGGCGACGTCGGCGCCGAGCCGCAGGGCTCGTTCACGGGCGGCGGGCAGCGGGTCCACGGCGACGACCGGGCAGGCCCCCACCATGCGGAGGAGCTGGACGGCGTGGGCGCCGAGGCCGCCGACGCCCCACACCGCGACGGCCTCCGCGGGCCGTACGTTCGCGCCGGAGGTGATCGCAGCCCAGGGGGTGGAGACCGCGTCGGGGATGATGCATGCCTGCTCGAAGGGGATCCCGGGCGGGAGGGGGACCACCGCGTCGGCCGCGGCCACGGTGTACTCGGCCCAGCCGCCGTCGATGTTCACCCCGCGGGTGCAGGGGGTTCCGTCGCGGAGCTCGCCGGCCTGGAGGACGACGGGGTCGCCCACGGCGAGAGAGGTGACGCCGTCGCCGAGGGCCTTGACCTCGCCCGCCGTCTCGTGACCGAGTGTCACCTTGTTTCCCGAGAGGGGCTGCGGCTCCAGGATGCCCTGGATGAGGTGCACGTCCGACAGGCAGACCCCGGCCGCCCTCACCCGGATCAGGACCTGGCCCGGTCCGGGCTCGGGGACGGGCGCCTCCTCTACGGCGAAACCGCCGCCTCCGGTGGTGAGCCTTCCGGCCAGCATCGTCTCCACGGCCGCCGTTCTCCCTCGTCTCCGTACCGCTCGGTGGTGCGCCTGCACCGAGTGAAGCGCACGGTCCCCGGCGGAACGCCGATCGATCCCGTGACGCGCCGGTGCTCGGCGCTGTTCGGGCGCGAGCGGGTGGTTCGTGGGCCCTGCCGGGATTCGTAGGGTGGCGGGTACACGCGCTCGCCTTGTCGGAGCGCCGCGATCAGCCGTCCTCCATATCGGCTCTCTGCGAAGGACCGAGTGAATGAGATGACATCGATTGCAGTGACCGGGCATGCGAACATCACGGATGCGAGCAAGCCTCTGATCAGAGAAGCCCTGGTGTCGAGGCTCACCCGTCACCCGGCCGCCGAGCTGACGGGCTTGTCCTGCCTGGCTGCGGGGGCGGACAGGGTCTTCGCGGACGCCGTTCTGGCCATGGGGGCACGGCTGGTGGCGGTGATCCCCTCGTGGGACTACCGGGAGCGCATGGTGGATCCGGGCCACGCCGATGAGTTCGATCGCTTGTACCGGGCGGCCGCTGAGATCAAAGTGATGCCGTACCGGCGAACGACGCCGGATGCCTATGCTGCCGCCAATCGTCTGCTCCTGGGGCGCGCTGAGCTGCTGATTGCCGTCTGGGACGGCCGAGAGGGCGGGCGCGGTGGGACGGCGGACGTCGTAGCCACAGCCCAGGCCCATGGGCTCCCCGTGGAGATCGTCTGGCCGGCCGGGGCCGATCGAGGGGACGGGAAGCGCATCCCTCGGCGGAGGAATCGCTGACGTGCAAGCGGACCGGCCTCCGCGTCGTCCCCGCCATCGTCCGTACGGTCGAATACGCACCGGCGCCACTCGGACAGTCTCGATACCGATCAGAAGCACACGAGCCATCGCGGAACGGAGCCGACCGTGATCCGCACGGAGCGGTCAGGGAGCCATCGGATCAGCGGAATCACCGACCGGTACGAGGTCGGTACACCCGAGGGGCGCGTACTCGCGGAGCACCTCTCGCTGGACTCCGCGGAGTGGGCGGTCCGCCACCACCTCGCCGCGGTCCCCACGGAGTCGTGCAAGGGCCGTCATGCCGCGAATGGGCCCGCGGCATGAGCCGTAGGTAGCGCCCAAGCCCGACACCGCAGGCGCCTTACGTCACGCGCCCGCGCTCCACTCGACAGTCCGGGGGAGTACTCCCCGTCCGGCCAGCCCGCGCGGGCCCTCAGGCGCAGGTCCCGCCATGCGCACCCCTCTCCACCCCGGCCGCGCCGGTGAACTGCTGCTCGCCGTCCTCCGGCCGCCCCGGTGCCATTCCTGCTCCGATGACGGGGAGCGTTCCGTGGTCGTCGTCGAGGCCGCGTCCCGCGCCGAACACGCCATCCGCGTGCTCGGACTCCACCGCGACATGGTGTCCTTCGGCGGCGGCCCCACCGTCCTCCACGGCTGCACCCTGCGACCGCGGGACGGATCGCCCAGTCCCGCCTGCCCGCCTGCCCCGCCCCCGAGCCCGAGCCCGAGCCCGACTGATTCTGCTTCCGGCGCAGAGCGGAACCGGCTACGACAGCGGGCCATCTCTCGGCCCGGGGGTGCGTCGTGCGTCTGCCCGTACCGGCCGCCTCAGGGTCGTCCGGTCGCGAGCAAAGCCTCGATCATCAGGGCCATGACCTGTCGTGCTTCTTCGGGGGTACGGGTGAAGCGCAGGTGGTGCCATGCCTCCCAGGAGGTGGTGGTCTCCAGTGCGGCGAGGAGGAGTGCACGGCGGCCTTCCGGCTGGGCGGCGAACTCTGCCGCGAAGACGGCCTCCAGCTGGGCGCGGGCGACGCCGAGAGCGGTGTCGCGGCACCGGCGCAGTTTGTCCGACTGCTGTTCCAGCCGCACGGTGGTCAGTCGCAGAGGGGTGATCCATTCCAGTGCGTCCGCCCGTGCCGCGACGAGGGCGGTGATGCGGGGCCCGAGGGGGCCGCTCACCGGCAGCACGGGCTGGCGCGCGACCAACTCGTGAAGGCGGTGGTCGATGGCCTGGTCGATGATCTCCTCGACGTTCCCGAAGTGGTGGTGCACCAGTCGCGCTGAGGTGCCGGCCCGGGCCGCGATCTTCGCGACGGTCGGGGCGGTCTCCCCCTCTTCTCCGAGTTCGAGCACGGCATTGATGATGCGGGCCCGCGTCTGACGGCCGCGCTCGACTCGGCCGTCACGGTGGTCGGCCGCTGTGTGGTCCTTCGGCATGGTGCGGTCCTCGGCAGGCGTAGGAGGGGGTGGACGGGTGTGGAGGTTCTCGTACGAGGGGTTGACGCGTCAGACAAATTTCAGAGAGTCTGCAATTATCTTCGCAGTCGAGGCCGGGAGGCCGCATGCGCATCCTCCGCACACCCGATCACTGCTTCACGAGTCTGCCCGACTGGCCGTACCGGCCGCACTACGTCGACGTCCCGCCGATGGACGGAAGTTCGGGCAGGTTACGGGTCCACTACGTGGACGAGGGCCCACCCCGCGCGACCCCGGTCCTGCTGCTCCACGGCGAGCCCACCTGGTCCTACCTGTACCGCCACGTCATCGCGGGCCTGGTCGAGCGCGGCCATCGCGTCGTCGCCCCCGACCTGATCGGCTTCGGCCGCTCGGACAAGCCCGCCGAGCAGGCGGACCACACCTTCGCACGGCACGTGGCATGGATGTCCCACGCGCTGTTCGAAGGCCTGAACCTGCGACAGGTCACGCTGTTCGGCCAGGACTGGGGAGGAATGATCGGTCTGCGGCTGTTGGCCGAAGCGCCCGACCGCTTCAGCCGGGCCGTCCTTGCGAACACCGGACTGCCGACCGGCGACACCGCGGCACCCGAGCACTTCCTGTCGTGGCAGAGGTTCGCCGCGACCACACCGGTCTTCGACGCAGGAGCCATCGTCGAGCTCGGCACCCGGCGCCCCGTCGACCGGGCCGTGCAGGCCGCGTACAACGCACCGTTCCCCGATCCCACGTACCAGGCCGGCGCACGGGTCATGCCCTCGCTGGTCCCCACCACGCCCGACGACCCGGCCGCGGACGACCAACGCCGCGCCTGGCGTGCCTTCAAGGAGTTCGAGCGCCCGGTCCTGACCGCCTTCAGCGACGGCGATCCGATCACCCGAGGCGGCGACGAGCCCTTCCGGAAGGCGTTTCCCGCAGCCCGCCGGAGTGCCGTCGCCGGGGCCGGCCACTTCCTCCAGGAGGACGCGGCCGATCGCGTCGTGGAGGTCATCGCTTCGTTCGTCGAGGAGACTTCATGATGCGCGCGTCCGGTCTGGTCCCCACCGCCGAGCAGGCCGCCGGACTGCTCGGGGGCGAGGGGAGCGGGGAGATCGTCATGCTCAACCTGCTCAAGTTCAGCGACCGGCCCGAGGAGTACGGCCGCTACGAGGAACTGGTCCGAGAACGGCTCGCGGACGTCGGGGCGGAGCTGAGGTGGGTCGGCCTCGTCGAGCACCTCGTCGTCGGTGACCCGGCACTCGACGGATGGGATGCCGTGGCACTCGTGGCCTACCCGTCCAAGGAGGCGTTCACGAGGATGGTGACGTCCAGTCAGTACCAGGAGGCGGCCGGTTACCGGGACCGGGGGCTGGCGGCGACCGTCCTGCTGTGCTGCACAGGACGGGAGGGAGCGGAGTGACCGCGCCCCGGAACATCCTCTTCATCACCACGGACCAGCAGCGCTACGACGCGCTCGGCTGCAACGGCAACACGATCGCCCGCACCCCCGTCCTCGACGGGCTGGCCGCGGCCGGCTACCGCTACGAGCGCGCCTACAACCAGAACACCGTGTGCATGCCCGCCCGTTCCACCCTCCTCACGGGCCAGTACGTACGCACCCACGGAGTCGTCGCCAACGGCATCCCGTTACCGGAGGACGCCCCGTCCGTGGCGGCCCACCTGCGCGACCGGGCGGGGTACCGTACGGCGCTGATCGGCAAGGCCCACTTCGAGCCGGCTTTCGACCCCCAGTACCGCTACACGGAGACCCGGCGCGCCGCGACCGGCGCCACCGGCTCGTGGCGCGGCTTCGACTACGCCGTCCAGGCCGCACACGCAGCGGCCTTCGACGACTTCCGGATCGGCCACTACGGCGACTGGATCGCCACGGAGCACAGCGAGTTCCTCCACGCCTACGCCGACCTCCTCGGCGCCCGGCCCGGTGGCGACACCGGCGCACCGGAGGCAAAACACAACGTCATTCCCCGCGACCTCTACCACACCGACTGGGTCGCCGACCGCACCGTCGAATGGCTGCGCGCCCAGGACCCGGCCGATCCCTTCTTCTGCTGGGTCAGCTTTCCCGACCCGCACCACCCGTGGGACCCGCCCACGTCGGAGATGTCCCGCGTCGACTGGCGCGACCTGGACCTCCCGGCCGGCCACCCGGGCAGCGACGAGGAGATCCGCAGGATCCTCGCGAAGCGGCCCGCCCACTGGCTCGCCTACTACGAAGGCACCTGGGCCAATGCCGAAGGCGGCCCGATGGCCTTCGTGCCCGAGAGGCTGACGCACAACCAGATCCGCGAGATCAACGCCCGCGTCCACGTCATGAACGAGCTCATCGACGAGGCGTGCGGCCGGATCCTGACCTGCCTGCGCGCACTCGGACTGTCCGAGAACACCGACGTCGTCTTCACCACCGACCACGGCGAGATGCAGGGGGACTACGGCTTCCTCTACAAGGGGCCCTTCCACGTCGACGCGCTCATGCGCCTCCCGCTGGTGTGGCGCCCCGCCCCCTCCGCCGGCCCCGTCGTCCCGGCCGTCATCAGCGACCCCGTCGGCCAGCTGGACCTCGCCCCGACCTTCTGCGCCATCGCGGGCATTCCCCCGGCCGACTGGATGCAGGGCAACGCCCTCCCCGTCAACGACGGGGAGGGCCGCCACGAGCGGGTCCTGTGCGAATGGGACAGTCAATTTCCCGGCTACGGCATGCACATGCGCACCATCTACCGTGACGGCTGGCTCTGCACGGCGTACGGCACGTCCACGGCGGGGCGGCCCAACGGGCTGGAGAAGACCTGGGGGGATGCCGTCCTGACCCCCACCTGGATCCAGTACGACGGCACCGAGGGCGAGCTCTACCAGGTCCATGACGACCCCCACCAGTGGCACAACCGGTGGGACGACCCTTCCCTGGCCTCCCTCCGCGCCGACCTCGTCGCCGATCTGCACGACAGTCTGCCCGGCGAAACGCGGACCCTCGAAGTCGAGGCACCCGCATGACCTCGCACGAGGACGCCCGCGGCGAGGGCAGATGACAGGGCGAACGCCCCGCACCGCGGGTGACCGGCCCTCCCGCACCGGCACGAGCGCGCCGTGCCCTCGGCCCGGGGCGCTGCGACGCGGGTATCTCCTCATCGGCCTGCTCTTCGGAGCCGTGTGGGGAGTGAACCGGGGCATGCCGGTCTGGGAGCACGCCGTCCGGCTGCTGGCCTTCGTCATCGTGGTGCCGCTGCTGCACGCGGCTCAGCAGCGGCGGCGCCGGAAGCAGGGGCGGCGGGACGCCCCGCAACTGTCCGTCTTTCGGGCGACCTTCGCCAAGTGCTGCCTTGTTGCGGCCGCCATCCCCGCGACGGTCCTGCTGCGCCCGTACACGTCCCTCGCGGACCTTGTCGTCGGCATCGGGATCGCGGCGGTGGTGGCTCTGGCCGGCCCCTGGGTGCACGGTGCCTTCCTGGTCCGGCCTCCCACCGGTGCATCCGGTACCCCCGGCCCGTCCTCCACCCCGGGCGGTGAGGAACGGTGACGTACGGACAACAGGCCCCGGGCCCGCCACCGGATGCCGGAGCCGGACCGCCTGGAGAGCAGGCGCAGAGTGAGGCCGAGTCGGCCTAGTCGGCTGGGGCGGCCGGTCGTGCTCGTCAGCGGGGTGTTGATCCGTCCGGTTTCCACGCACAGGAAGCGGCGGTAGTCCGTGTCCGTCAGCTCGGCCGTGGAGGCTGACAGCTCCGGGCCGGGGTTCCAGATCACCACGTCGCTCGCCCCGCGGTGCGCGATCTCGACGGCCCGGCCACGGGCCGTGTCCGTGGCGAACCAGCGCCTGCCGCTTGACTGCTCCGGGCTCCTGCGCACCAAGTCACCGCCGGAAGAGGCGGGCGGTCTGTCAGGGCGGCAGGGAGTCCCCGATGTCAGTGCCCGCCGTCATAGTGCGGTGCATGATCAACGAACTTGACAGCATTGACTGGTCGTCGATGAGCCATGCGTACGGTCCGGCCGACGATGTCCCCGTGTGGCTGCGGGAGATGGCCTCGTCCGATCCCGGGATCAGGGACAAGGCCCTCAGCCGCTTCTACAGTGCGGCTCATCACCAGGGCGACGTATATCCGTGCACTGCGGCGAGCCTGCCGTTCCTGTTCGACATGGCCGAGGATCCCGCGACCCCCGACCGTGCCTCGATCATCGAGCTCCTGGTCAGCATCGGACGCGAATCCATGGACCGCGACGTCGACGCCGTCTACACCGCGCCGGACGGCACCGAGTCGACAGCCCACGTGGACAGCGCGACGCTGATGTGCGAACGCGCTGACGCTTTCGTCCGCTACGCGGCGGACCCGGAACCGCCCGTGCGCCGGGCGGCGATCGAGGGCGTCGGCCTCTTCCTCGACGACGGCGACCGGGCGGTGGAGATACTGTGCGGCCGGCTGCCGGCCGAGAGCGGGATCGTGGAACGGCTGCTGGTCGTCAGCACGATGGCCGACCTCGCGCTCCGGCTGCCCGCCGCGCACGCCGCCGCCACGGCCTGGCTCGACACCCTGGCCGACGACACGAGGTCGTCCCCCGACATCCGGCTCGCCGCCCTCGTCCATCGGGCACGCTGCGCCCCACAGGACATCGGACGCGACGTCGTGCCGAGCGCGATCGGGCTCCTCCGCCAGCTCACGGCGTCCGCCCCGGAGAGCGCGCCCGGCGACGAGGCATGCCGGTCCGGTTCCGCAGAATGCGCGTGTACGGCAGCCTCCGAACCCCCGGCGGACCAGGACGTCCCGCCGCAGGTGGCCGCCGCTTTCCAGGACCTCGAACGGCACAACCGTGTTCACGCACCGACCACGTCCCTGCTGGGCACCTTCCACGCGACGCTGGACGCCCGCGTGCCCGAGCGCACCGCTCTGCTCGCCGAGCAGCTCCGCAGCCCCGACCGCGCCACCCGCCACGACGCGATCCGCATGGCCCAGGACCTGATCCTGGCCTGGCGCGGTGACCACGCCGAACTCGTCATGCTCCTCGCGGACCGCCTCCTTCCCGAGGATCCGTACACCGCCGCCGCGGCGGCCGAGAGCCTCGGATCCTTGGCGCCCGTCTCCGAGCCCGCCCGCGAAGCCCTCGCCTCCTACGTGGCCGGACACCGTGCGGCGCACGGTTCGGACGTGTGGGCGACGCCGAAGCCGCTCCTGCGTCGCGCCCACCAAGAGGCCGTGCTGGCGTTGGCACGCCTGGGTGACCTGCGGGCCCTGCCCGACCTGCTGACGGCTCTGGACGGCGATGTCGACGCCTGGCGTGCCGTGCAGGTCGCCGGTCGCATGCGCCCGGCCGCCGGTGAACTCGTACCCCGGCTGACCCGGTGTCTCGCGGGCGTCGACTTCTCCCGGCAGTGGCCCGGGATGGGTGCCGCCGCCCTGGTGTCCGCACTTGCCGCACTGCGGGACCCCGCAGCCGTCCCCGCG
Organism: Streptomyces sp. NPDC001903; assembly: GCF_042891345.1. NCBI lineage: Bacteria > Bacillati > Actinomycetota > Actinomycetes > Kitasatosporales > Streptomycetaceae > Streptomyces > Streptomyces sp. NPDC001903. The sequence continues at coordinate 74,179 of NZ_JBIASZ010000012.1, read as the reverse complement.
ATCACGGACGCCGTCACCGCCGCGGTCCGTCATGAAGAGTGGCGAATTGCCGCCTCCGCCCTGGACGCTCTTGCCTCCTTCGGTGTCGCGGCCACGTCTGCCCTGGAGGTGGTTCGCCCTCTGGCCGACGCGCAGGACGTCGACGTCCGCGTGGCAGCCACGGCCGCTCTGTGGGAGCTCGAAGGCGACACCGAGAGCGTCGTGCCGCGGCTGCACGACCTGCTCGACAGCCATCGGCATCATGAGGCGGCCGATGTGCTCGGTCGGATCGGTCCGCCCGCCGCAACAGTGCTGCCGCGGCTCCGGCACATGCTGACCGCCGGCTACGAGTGGACCCGGGTCCACGCCGCGGCCGCGCTGTGGGCAATTGGCGGTGATGCCGAGGCCCCTGCCGTCGTCGAGACGCTGCTTGGCGCCTGGGAGAGCAACGACGCGACCTCCAACCACGTCCTGGCCTGCCTGAACCGCATGGGCCCGGCCGCCGCGCCGGCCCTTCCCCGCATCCGAACAGAACTCGCGCTGCCCCGCCGCAGCGGCCGATTCAGAAGCACCGCGAACGACGAAGACCTCCAGACCACCTGCCGCGCCATCGTGGCTCGCCTCGCCTCGCCTGACCTACGCACGTCGCTGACAGACCGGCCCTCTGACACAGGCAACCCCCTGAGCGCGGACTTGGCCGACGGGCCGACAACAGCGCTCAGCCACAGCGGTCATGTGCTGTGGCTGTGTGCGACAAGTGGCCCTTGAGTACGCCGGTTGGCCCCATGTGCGCGGCAAGTCGGCTACCAGCCGGTCCGGCCCTTGAGTTCCAGGGCTCCGTCATGAAGGCGGATCACGCCCATGTCGGAGGTGTCGCTGGGCGGGGTGAACTGTGCTGCGGGGATCTTGGCAGGGCTGTCGGTCAGGAGGCTTCCGATCTCCTCCGTGGTTCTGCCGTTGGCCCACCGCAGGCAGCGCTCGACGTTGCTCCGGCGGGCCGGCGCGAGGTGGGCGCGGTGGCGGGGAGCGCTCCACCAGAGATTGGCACGGCCCAGGAGGGCGCTGCGTAGCATGGTGGTCGGCGATGGAGCCCAGTGGTGCGCCATGGCAGCCTCGCCCGGTGTCAGGCCTCGACCCTGCCTCCGGTGGGCAGGTGACGCAGCAACAGTGCCCTACGCGTGAACCGTTCCAGCCGTAGGCCCGGAATGCCCGAGACCTCGAAGGACTGGTCGGAAAACGTCCTGACGTAAGGGAGGAGATGGCTCACGACACGGGCGGCGGTGGTCACCTGGAGGACGATGCGATCGGGTTGGGGAGCAACCCAGCCCACGTAGGCCAGCAGGTCGGGGAAGGTCCGACAGTTTGTCAGGTCAAAAGGGTGCTCGGCCCCCCCCGGCTGAAGAAGCAGTCGAACAGCAACCCCTGCAGCTGCTGCTGCCTGGGCTCCTCAGTGTCCAGGCGGATGCGCCCGTTGGCCTGACGCATCCGGCGCAGGTAGTTGTCGGGGATCCGCAGTTCCTCCCGGCACACGGCGAGGTCGGCTTTGTCGCGGCTGTACGGCATGACGAGTTCCCGTTCGGGCGCGTCCCGGACCGCAGCCGGACGAAGACGAACGATGCGAAGGCATCGAGGCGGCGGACAGCGAGCGGTGACGGAGAACGGGGTATCGCACCCTTGGGCGCATCAACGGTCTGTCCGGGCAGCACCGCAGGCCTCCAGCCGGTCTCCACGGCTGCCTCGACATCGTAAGCCGACGCCCCGCAAGAACCGGGCGGCACGCCCGCTGCCTCGCCCGATTGGATGCCGGTTCTTCCTTACCCGTCTCTGTGGTTCATTGCGCCAGAATGGCCCTCCTGGACTAAGACGAGCCCTACCGTGCGCCCACCACCCCAGAGAGCGCCGTTTTGACCGGAGGCTGCCACCGATGACTTCCCGTCCCGAGATCGCCCGCACCCTTGACCTGGAACCCCACCCCGAGGGCGGCTGGTACCGGAGGATCTACACCTCTCCCGTCACCGTTCCGCATCCGGCCGGCCGCGGTCAGCGCCCGTCGGCCACCCTCATCCACTACCTGCTGGCACCAGGGGAACGGTCCCAGTGGCACACGGTGGCCAGCGACGAGATCTGGCTCTGGCGCGACGGCGGCCCCCTCACCCTGTACATCAGCCCGCCCGGGCCGACGCCGACCACGGTCACCGAGTACCGCCTGGGATCGCACCGTTCCCCCGGCACCGAGCTTGAGGTGTGCGTGCCCGCTGGCCACTGGCAAAGCGCCTGCCCCGCCAGCGACGAAGAAGTCCTGGTGAGCTGCCTTGTGACACCCGGGTTTGACTTCGCCGACTTCACACTCCTCACAACGACGTAGCGGGCGCAAGGCGCGGGCTTTTGGGCTCTGGCGGGTGCGATGTCCAGGAGTTGCACCCACTGCGAGGGCGATGTGAGGCTCCGTGCGGTGCGCCTGTGGCCTCGGCATCCTGCGCGCGGGGGAGTGCTGGGCGGGTCACGCGCTCACGCCTGCGGCTACGTGGGAGCGCGGCGTTGCTCGCCCGGCCGAAGGTCCGCGGAAGAGCCACCGTCGAACGAAAGTGATCTGGACCGGCCGTTTCTGCCCGATTGAGGCCAGACATGGAGCGGTCCCGGATGGGACCTTGACCTGTTGGGCCAAGGCGCGCTGGCGTACGACTCGGATGGAGGACGGTCCACGTGCCATTCGACACTGTGGGCAAGCGCGGAGAACGCCGGCCGGAGTGATCGTTTCTTCGGTGAATCCGGGTGCCCGCACGGGTTGATGGGGCTTCTTGAAGATCCCCAGCCCCTCCTCAGGGTGCCATCAGGCCTGCTCGACGGACTCCCCACCCACCCCGGGCTTGTCCTGTGACGGGACACCAATGGCGAGGGTCCGGCCGATACCGCGTCAGGGTCCGGGTGGTGTGTAGTTGCACATGCCGTAGCGGCATGTGGTGTCGTCGAGGGCACCACAGCACGAAAGGTCCTGTCTGCGATGTACCCCTCCGCCACGCATCCCCGCGAGGTCAAGATCGGCGATGCCGCCGCCTTCGCCGGAACCACCCCGCGCGCCATTCGTCACTACCACCAGATCGGTCTGCTGCCGGAGCCCGAGCGAGGCGGAGACGGACGCCGGCGCTACGGCTACGACGACATGATCCGCCTGCTGTGGATCCGCAAGATGTCCGAGGCCGGCATCAGCCTGGACGACATGCGGGCCGCCTTCGACGAAGCCCGGGACGTTGAGGAGATCCTGGGCCGGCTGGAGGAGACCCTGGCCGCCCAGGAGGCCGACATCAAGCGTCAGCGCGCGGCAGTTCAGCGCCTGCGGGTCGTGGGCAGCCCACTGGGCTTGCTCTCCCCGCTGGTCACGGACCGGCTCAGCCACCTGCCTCCTGACGCACTGCGCCCCTCCGACCTGGACGCCTTGCTGGTCACGGAACGGATCTTCGGGCCGCTGGGAGCCGCCATCCAGGCCAGCGTGTTCATCACCCTGGCGACCCATCCCGACCTACGAGCCGAGGCAGACCGCCTCGACGCGGCCGACGCCGCCCTCGATGACACCGTCGACCCCCACGACCCGCAGGTCGAGGAACTCGCCGCGCAACACTACGCCCACCACACGGCCCTGCTCCAGGCCATTGAAGCCGCCGGACTGGACGTGGCCGAGGAGAAGCTCTTCGAGATCTACGACGCCGAGGCGAGCGGGGAGGAGGACGCCCGGATGAGTGCCTTCGAAGCGGTGACCAAGATGCCCTACGGCTTCTCCGCGGCCCGGACGCGGTGCATGGAACTCACGGCCCGACTCCTTGCCGCGGACGCCTCCGTAGACAGCTGATCCCAGGTGTTGGCCGTGCGTGAGAATCCCGGCTGGGCCGCCGACACGTAGCCTGCGCCTCGACGTCTCGAGACGGCGCACACTCCACGAGCGGGAACCCAAGCCGCCGACCGGGCCACGCTCCTTGATTTTGGCTGTGGCGGATGTTTCGTGACGGTCATGGCGGCTGGGCGAGGGCGAGGGTCCGCAAGAGAGCGAAGGAAGCTCGGCCGTATGGTGCGGGCGCCAGAGGAGATCTGCTCGTCGTCACCTTGCAGCCCAGTCCTCGCTGGTGCTTCCGCGGTTCAAGCGGCGCCTGTCTTGTCGTTGATCTGGAAGGTGATGACGTCGACTTCGTCGGTTCCCGCGAGATCCGGGTAGTGGCCCTTGAGGCTTTCCCGGAGTTCGGTTGCGGTCGTCAGCCCCTCGGCTTGGGCGTCCTGGTCGGTGAGGTCGCTGACCAGGCTGTGCCTGCTGCCGGTCACCTCTGCCAGCAGGACGACTTCGGGGTCGCTTTCAAACACCAGCCGTGCCGGCCCGAGTTGGGCCGGGTCCCGGAAGCGGGTTGTCTTGGTCTTGGCGCCAGAGCGGACGTCTTCAAGGTAGCGGGGGTTGAACCGGATGATCGGGGGACCGGCCGTCTCGGGGTCTTGGGAGAGCGATGGGTCGAGACCGTCCATGCCTTCCGGGGTCCATCGCTGAGTCAGCGGCATCAGGTCGGCGGCGAGAACGGACCTGAGTCCCGCGGGCGTGGGCACGATGACGCGCATGGTGGGGTAGTAGTCCACGAAGACCTGCCGATCGCGCCCGCACGGGCCGACGACCCCGCGCCCGTGGTTTCCCACGGCAACGATGCAGCGCATCTGGCGGGCGCCCTGCGCTCGCGCCGCCCCCAGAGCCACGAGTTCGGCGCAGGGTCCGCCGGTGAAGTGGTAGAGGTTCACGCCGGCGAACATCCGGTAGTCGGCAGCCATGACCGCGGCGCCCATCGTGTGGATCCCGTCTTCGTCGGGCCCGGCGTCGGTATGCGCGTCGATGGTGCGGCGTGCCAGCTCCACGAGCTCACGCTCGTCATCATCGAGAGCTCGTGCCGATGACGGTACGTACACCTTTTCAGCCTTCCCCTTTGTCAGCAGTCGCCGCAGATCATTCCACGCGACGCAGATGGGTTCCACGGCATTTCGGCTTGCCTTGACTGGCCCCATGGTGGTCCCGTGGGCAGGGACGGAGCGGCATGGCTGAGGCTGGTGGTGGTCACGGACGGTGATCCACGGAGCGAGAAGGAGGCTCGGCCTTATGACCGCCGTTTGTCAGCTTCTGGCATGGCCGAATGGGTCCGCCTGTCCAACGCGGTGTCTTGACGCACAACCTGGGCATCGTGCTGCTCGGGTTTGGGACAGCTCTGGTGCCTGTCGGTAAGTCAAACCGCCGCCGGTCAAACGCGCCGTGATGCCCGGGGTGCGGCGGCGAACTGATGGGATGTGGAAGGGCGAACGGTGGCGGAGGCTGTCCCGTAAATGATCTCCGAGTCGCCTCGGGCATGGCGGGCTGCTGTACGGCCTGCCGCCTCATCCGGCTAAGAGTTGTCCCCCAATCCCACGAGGCTGAGGGTCATGCTGTGTCCGGGTCGGCGCCGATGGCGCCGGCGGAACGGAGCGAACGCCCGAGGTCTCCAGTGAGGATGCGGGGGTGGTGCCGCCACCACCACAGGTCGGGGCCGGGCAGCCTGTGGAACTGGTCGAGTGCTTGGCCGTCGTCGTCGATGGTCGCGGCCTTGTATTGGTCGTCCAGGGCTTTGATCTGTGGGGTCCAGAGCTGGACGATGTGTTCGTCCAGCAGGAGCCACGCCTCGTGCAGCCAGTTTCGGCAGTAGAGGTCGTTGGTGTACTCGTAGATGTCGTCGCCGTAGCCGCGCTCGATGGCACTCACCAGGGCGGCCCACGCGCTCACCCGTTCAGCGACCGTGAATGCCGTCCGCCAGCCGCGCTGGTGCAGCAGCTCTCCCACCTCAGATTCAGTAGCCACGGACGTGAGGCTCTCATGCCGAGTCCGTCCGGGCGACCGAGATGTATCCCGCCAGAGGCTGGTGTGCCCCTCAGCGCGATCAAGGTGAGACGATCTCGCCGTGACCACACCAGTCACGCCAAGATCGTTCCATGGGGTGACCGGCGGCTCGGCCCACCTCTCAACTGCCGCTCAGCGGAGAACCCCACGTGGAGTCGTGTCGGGATCTCCTCGTGAGGTGGGCCATTAGGTGCTCCGCCGCGATGGAGGCAGTGTCTTGCGGCGCGCCGACTACCGTCAGGGCGGCGGTAAGCCTTGCCGATGCTGCTTCCGGCGCATCCGGATCGGTGAGGAGAAGGAGCAGCAGCAGGAAGCGGGTGGCCGTGTCCTGGACGCCTTCGGCCGCCATGGACGGGCTGTCGGCGATCCGGCTCAGTTCGCGCCATGTCAGCCCGGTGCCCGAGAAGTCCCCGTCCCAGCCGACGATCTGCTTGACGTAGCTTCTGCCTGGATGGGTGAGGAGGTAGTCGGTGCCGTAGTCGCCAACCAAATTGCGGTAGATCACCACGGCTCCGGGGCCGTCTTCTGCCGGCATCCTGAACACCGGCCAGCGTTCAGGATCAAAGAGCACCTCGGACAGGGCATCGACATCGGCGCCGTCCTCACCGAACCACTCCGGAACCGGGCGCTCGGCGCACCCCCCGTCGCTACACATTGCCAAGAGGTGGTTCGACCAGAAGCCCGGGTGGACCAGCAGCGACTCGCCCGGCACCAACGGGCCGGCGCCGTATCCCTTGATCAGCACCCCTCGATCCTGTCACCAGCCACTGGCACGGTCCGATTCGGGATCGGCAAGGGGGTGCCGCCCGGCTACTACGAGACAGCCCTTAGGTGGTCTGACCTCAATCGTCGGTCAGAGCAGCCGTGGTCAAGGTGAGGTGCTGGGTCAGGAGCGCGGCTGCGGTGTCGGCGTCGCGGGCCAGCGCCGCCTCCTCCAACCTGCGGTGTTCCTTGGCGCCGTCCCGGTCGGGGTTGCGGTGCGCCGACCAACGCCGGGCCAGTTCACTCGCGGTCCACAACCGGTCGAAGGTCTCCAGCAGCGCGCTGTTGTCACACCCCTCCAGCAAGGTGCGGTGGAAGGCCCTGTGAGCCTCGGCCCAAGCGCTTGTGTAGTACTCGCTCTCCTGCGGCACGTACGCCGGAGTGCGCACCAGACGATGGTGGGCGGCCCGCACGCGCGCCTCCCAGTCGACGTCGCCGCGCTCGATGGACATGCGCAGTACGACCGGTTCGATGGTCCGGCGGGCTTCCGCGATCTCCTGCCAGCGGCGGTCCGAGAAGGACGGGACCGCGAAACCGCGGTTGGGCAGCCGGTGGGCGAGCCCCTCGCCGACCACCCGTACGAGCGCCTCGCGCACCACGGCCAAGCTCACGCCCTGCTCCTTGGCAAGATCCTGCGGCTTGAGGGGGGCGCCGGGGGCGTGGTCCCCGCGCATGATCGCGTCTCGCAGGTGTACGTAGACCTGCTCGGAAAGCATCTGCTTCCCCGGCGGGGTGGAGGAGTGCGCCGTCTGAGTCATGAGCCGATCCTAGACGATCCACTGAATAATCGATTATTCGTGTTACTGTCGATTTAATGGCCGATGAGGGCGCCCTCGCCCGGAAAGGAACGACCGCCGTGCCTGCCTGGCGGGAAGGACACACCCCGCAGCTGTCCTGGAGCGGGGATGTGGACGGCACCAAGAGCCATGGCGTCACCGTCTACGCCCCGACGCCCCCACCGGGTCCGGGTCCGGGTCCGGGTCCCGGTTTGGTACTGGGCGGTCGCCGAAATCCTCGCCACAGTCGCGGAGCTCCCCGAGGGCGCCGGCGACGACACCGGCTCAGAACTGCCCGAGAGTGCCTACCCGTTGCCCAACGAGGCCGAGCGGCCCACTGCATGGGCGCCGCCCCGCCCGCCTGACAGCGCCACCCGACTCCCCGGAGACACCACCACCATGCACCTCGACGACCTTCCCCACTCCGCGCTCCTCGGCGACGGCCCGATGGACTGAACGCCGTCCGTGACGTCAGCCGCGCCGTCAGCGCCGCCCACCTGTTCATCTACCTTGCCCCCGAGAGCGCCGAGGAGGCCGCCGGGCTCGGCGTGACCGACCGCGGGCCGGCGTATCTGGCCTTCCGGTCGGCCGCGATGGGCGCGGTTCCGTGGCAAGTCACGCTCGCGGCCTTCTACAACTTCAGCCCGCGGGCAGTGCGTGCCATGGCGGGCGTGTGGGACGCCGCGCCGCCTGAGCGGTGGCAGGCCGCCCGTTTCCTGGCCGCCGGTCGGGCGATGCGGCGCGTCAACGTACACCTCACGGCTGACCACCTTGCCGAGGCGCGCTCGCTGATCGACCCGGTCGTCGCAGGTGCCGACTACGCCGGCAAGGTGCTGGCCGCCGCGAACGCCTCCGTCGCGCTTCCGTCCGATCCACTTGTCGCACTGTGGCAGCAGATCACCGTGGCGCGGGAGTGGCGCGGCGACGCCCATCTCGTCGTACTCGCCGACAACGGCCTCGGTCCGTGCGACTGCCTCGTTCTACACACTGCAACCGGCAGCCTCCCGAACGCTCTTGCGCGAGCGACCCGTCAATGGGACGACGAGGAGTGGAGCGCAGCGACGGCACGCCTCATCGCGCGCGGCTGGCTCGACTCCCACGGCGTGGTAACCGACGCAGGCAGTGCGGCACGCGAGCGCATCGAAGTGGAAACGGACGAGCACTGCGCCGCGCTATGGGCACCGATCGGCACCGTAGGTGCACGCCGCTTTGCCTCGCTCGTCGCGCCGATCACCAACGCGTTCACCGCGGCGGGAACGTTCCAGGCCGTTCATGGACGGTCTGATCTCGCATGAACGGCCCTTCGTGCGAGCAAGCCCCATCACGCGCCGCCGGACCCCGACCGCGGTGTTTCGGGCCGTCGGCCGGACGGACCCACCCGGGCCTCGCCGTCGGGCCCTGGAGCTTTCAGGCCCCGGGAGCGGCCTGACCCCGGGACCGGCCCGGCTCCGGGCGGGTCGAGGGTGTGCGATCAGGCCGTGCCGGACACCAGTCCGGCGCGGTGGGCGAGGACGACTACTTGGACCCGGTCACGCAGACCGAGTTTGACCAGGATGCGCGATACGTAGGTTTTGATTGTTTCCGGAGCGATGAAGAGAGCTTCGGCGATCTCCGCGTTCGAAAGGCCCTCGGCCACCTGTTGGAACACTTCCAGCTCGCGCGGGGTCAGCGCCTTGACGACCGTTTCGCGTTCGGGGCGGGTGGGGCGGATGTGCTCGGCGAAGTGGCCGATGAGGTGGCGGGTGACGGCGGGAGCGAGCAGGGCCTCGCCCCGGGCCACCGTCCGGATCCCGTTGACCAGCTGGGCCGGCGGTGCGTCCTTGAGGAGGAAGCCGCTGGCTCCGGCCTTCAGGGCGTCGTACACGTACGCGTCGACGTTGAAGGTGGTGACGACCAGCACCTTCGGCGGATTCTCGGCATCGGGGCCGGCCAGTTGCCGGGTGGCCTGGATGCCGTCGAGCAGGGGCATGCGGATGTCCATCACGACCACGTCGGGGCTCAGTCGGCGTGCGGCCTGGACCGCCTCGTGCCCGTTCTCGGCCTCGCCGACGACCTCCATGTCGGGCTGCGCGGAGAAGATGGTGACGTAGCCGGTGCGCACCAGCGCCTGGTCGTCACAGACGAGTACGCGGATCGGCGGCTGCGCGTCGCTCTGGCTCACGGGGCTACTCCTGGACGGGCTTTGGTGGGAAGCGTGGCGCGGACCTCGAACCCGCCCCCGGGCCGGGGACCGGCCTCAAGTTCACCATCGAGCATCCGCACCCGTGTACGCAGCCCGGCAAGACCCCGCCCGCCCCGCGACCCCGGCACCTGCACGACCGGTGGGTCGGCCGGGGGACTGTCGGATCCGCCGGTGACCACAGTGACCACCGTGATCTCGAGATGCTCCCCGCCGTGGCGGACCGAGACCCGGGTCGACTGCCCGGTCGCGTACTTCATGGCGTTGGTGAGTGCCTCCTGCACCACCCGGTAGGCGGTCAGCTCCACGTCCACCGGCTGCGGTTGCCGCTCGCCCTGCTCGCTGAACTCGACCGGCTGGCCGGACCTGCGGGCCTGCTCGATGAGGTCAGCCACCCGTCCCAGAGCCGGGGCCCGGTCCGCACGCGCCGGATCGGCGTCTTCGCCGGTCGCCTCGAGCACGCCGAGGAGGTGGCGCAGCTCCGTCAGCGCCCGCCGTCCGGTGTCGCTGACGGCCACCAGTCCCTCACCGGCCCGCTCCGGCGCGGAGGTGATCAGGAACTGCGCCGCATCGGCCTGGACCACCATGGCCGTGACGTGGTGGGTGACCACGTCGTGCAGCTCGCGGGCGATCCGCGCCCGTTCGGTCGCCGTGGCCACCTCGGCGGCCAGCCGCCGCTGCTCCGCTTCTTGTGCCCTGCGCATCCGCACGCTGCTCCCCACCAGCCAGATCGCGGCCAGAGTCAGATGGAAGGCGGCATAGTCCGCAATGCCCTGCGGTGAGCCCAGACGGTGCAGCACCAGGGCCAGGGCGACGTAGCCCGCACTCGCCGCGGCTGCCAGGCGCCGGCGGAAGCGGACCTGGTAGGCCCCGGCCGAGTACAGCGCACCGTACAGTCCCAGGCTGCCGAACGTCGTCGCGAAACCCAGCGCCTGATGCGCGGCGAACGCGCCCGCGACCACGGCCAGCGTGGCGGCGGGCCATCGACGGCGGGCCGCCAGCGGCAGCGTCTGGGCCAGGGTGAGCCCGATACCCAGCGCGTCCACCGGCCGCTGGGGCAGATCACCGACCTGCGCGCCGATGTTCGACAGGGTCGGCATGAAGGCGAGCAGCGCGAGCACCACGGCCACAAGGCCGTCCTGGAAGGAGGCGCCCCTCGCCCTCCAGCGGTCGAGCGGCGCCTGGAGCCGCGGACTCCAGGGCGCCTGACGGGACATCACTTCCGTATCCTCCGGTCGGCCGGTCTCAATGCCGCGCCCGCCGCCGGGGCAGCAGGCCGCCGCCTCGACGGGCCAGGACCAGCATCGGAACGGTGATCAGCACACTGAGGAGCACGGGCACGACCGACGCCTCCAGGCCGAAGATACCCCCGGTCAGCGCCGCCGATCCATGGGCATCGACGGTGAACAGCCCCTCCGGGGCATGCCCGGACACCGGCACACCGGCCAGCTGCTGGACGGTGTTCCACGCGAAGTGCAGACCCGCGACGAACCAGATGCTGCGCCTCCAGACGTACGCGGCACCCAGCATCACACCCGCCTGCAAAGCGATCGCCAGCGCACTCCACAGGTTCGCCCCCGCCCCGCCCAGATGGGCGGCTCCGAAGAACACCGCGGTGACCGCGATCGCGATCCCGCTGCCCCAACGCTGCTCCAGGGCCTGCAAGAACAGACCCCGGAACATCAGCTCCTCAGTGACCGCGGTACCGATCTGCACCATCACCGCGGACCACACCACCGACAGGTAGCCGCCGCCCGCCCAGGAGAACGAATACCCCCCGAACAACGTGATCAACAAAAGCGCCGCCAGGATGAACCCCAGACCGATCCCCCCGCCGAGCACCGCCTCACGCGCCGCCCCGGACCGGGCGATCTCCGGCGTGGCACGTCCCGCGATCCGGCGCATCACCAGTGCGTACACGGCCACCGCGGCGGCCGCGCCCAGCACCGGCACCGGACCCGGCCCCGTGGCCGTCAGACTCGCGACCAGAGCGACTCCGACCAGCCCGGTCACCGACCAGCCGAGCGGCGAGCGCAGGATCCGGCCGAAACGGCCGCCGCCCCAGCCGGCCGGCCCCGTTGCCGGACCGGCGTCCGCTGCGCGTCCGTACTCGGCAGTCGGTGTCGTGCTCATGATGGCCTCCTCTGTGGTGGTCGCACTGGCGGCGACCTGGCAACCACGCTAGAAACCAACCGGCGTTCGCGAATCACCCCCGGAGGGACAGCCCGCGTAGCTCTCACGGGGGATGCGCCACTCCCGCCCGACCACTCCCAGCCCCGACCGCCACGCAACGCAGCCGCGACACGAACAGCACCGGGCACCCTACGAGAGCCAGGCACCACGGCCGCTTCGGCGGCGCGTCCGAGGTGGGGGCTCAAGCCGAGAGACCTCGGCGGTACCCAGGCGCAGGACCGATGGTGCCGAGTCCGGCAGGGCGCGGGGGAACGGACATGCCTGCTGCCTACCTCCGACCCGAAGGATGAGGCCCAGGTGCTTTCTTACAGCTTGACGGTGGTGCCGGGCTCGAGGCGGTCGATCGGGGTGCCGGTCAGGCCGTTCTCGCCGAGGAGATTGGCGGTGGAGTGCTGGCCGAGGTCGCTGAGCATGAGTTCGTGGATCTGGATGATGCGCTCGGGCTTGACGGTGCGGACGTAGTCGGCGGCTTCGCCGAGCTTCGTCCATGGGCCGCTGGTCGGCAGCAGGAGGGTGTGTATGGGAGCGTCGGGCGCGAAGTAGGCGTCGCCGGGGTGGTAAACGGCTCCGTTGTCGAGGAGATAGCCGACGTTGTCGGGGCACGGGATGTCGGCGTGGATCAGCGCGTGGCGGTGGCCGTGGACGGTGACGGTGATGGAACCGACGTTGAAGGTGTCGCCCGCGGCGACGGCGCGGACGCGGCCATCGTGGCTGCCGAGGGTGGCTGCGACCGCGGCTGTGCCGTAGACCTGCAGCTCGGGCTGGGCTTCGAGAGCGGCGGAGACGAGCTTGTCGTCGAAGTGGGCGAAGTGTTCGTGAGTGATCAGGACGGCATGAGCCTGGGTGACGGCTTCTGCCGCGTCCGGGGTGAGGGTGCCGGGGTCGATGACCAGGCGGGTGCCGTCCTTCTCGAGCGTGACGCAGGCATGGGAGTGCTTGGTGAGCTTCACCGCGGGTCCTTTCCGAGCGGGCCGAATATCTACAGTCAAACTGTACAACAAGGTTGTAGATATCGTGTCGTGAGCGTCGGCTGGACTCGACTCCGACGCTCACGCGGCGCCAAGGCGCGTAATGTAGCCAAGGTGTACAGTTTGGTTGACGAGTCTGGGTAAGCTGGCACCATGGACGAGAACCAGCTGGCTGAGGAACTTCGCCTGACCATCGGACGGCTCGTACGCACGGTGCGCACTGCCGACAAGATGCCGCCCGGCGAGGCCGCCGTCCTGGGGTACCTGGACCGCAGCGGCCCGTTGACCACCGCCGATATCGCACAACAGCGGGGAGTCAGTCACCAGTCGGCCGCCAAGGCGGTTAAAGAGCTCCTGGCTCAGGGCCTTGTGCATGCCGAGGCGCACCCCAGCGACGGGCGCAAGCTGTTGCTCCACCTCACGCCGACGGGAAGCGGCCGTCTGGCCGAGGAGCGCCGAAGGCGTGCGGACTGGCTCGGCACCGCGATCAACGATGTCCTCAGTTCCGATGAACGAAAGACACTTGAGGCGGCGCTGCCTCTGCTGTCACGCCTGACCACGCACTTGAATGGCAAGTAGCCCCGGGGCCGTCGTGTGGGTCATCGCGCGCTGTGCATTGTGAAGTTGCAGGTCACGAGTCTGATGTGCGCAGTCGGGTGGGAAGCCCTGGGAGTAAGACGGTGCCGGACAGCCCCGGATTCCAACGGAGGCCCGTGCGACCGGCTTTTGCGCCCCTCCAGCGTGCGCTCCATCCCGCGGGCCTGGGTCGAGCAAGTGCGGCCCGGCAGGGTGATTGTCGCCCCGAGTACGCCCGGTACCTGTGACGAACCGGTGACATCGGCGCCGCCGTCCGTGCCGCCCCTCCTGGTAATTTGGCACACGCTTTCGATCAACTCGTGTTCCACTGGGGGACTTCTCGTGCACAAGAACCTGCGTCACAGCCTCATCGCCACCGCCGGCATCGCGGCCGCCCTGGCCCTCACGGCATGCGGCAGCGACTCCGGCAGCGACAAGGCTGCCCCCTTGAAGGACCCGAAGCCGGCCGCGACGCCGAGCAGTCCGTCGGCCGCGTCCAGCTCCGGTGCCGGTACCGACGCGAAGGGCGGCAGTGTGGAGGGCGGCTGGATCTCGATGGCGAATCCGTCGAAGCCCGTTGTCCTGACCGTCAAGGGCAAGACCGCCGTGGTCGTCGAGGGCGCTTCCGGCCTGACCTGCCAGGGCACCACCGACGGCAAGTCCTTCGACCTCAAGTGCCCGGCGGGCGCACTGCACGCGAAGGGCCAGGTCGCCTCCGTGGGCGCGGCCGAACTGAAGGTCACCTGGCAGGAAGTCGGCACCGAGACCTACCAGAAGAGCGAGCCGGGCAAGCTTCCCACGGGCCTCCCCACCGCCATCCCGAAGCCCTGACTCATCCCGTACGGTCCCGCGCCTCGGGCGGTCGGGACCGTACGGTGGCGGTATGCGGCCCACAGGGGGACGACGGGGCATACCGATGCCGCAGAGGCACGCAACGACCTACGCGGTCAGAGTCTTTGCCCCGGCGGTCCAGGGCCTGGATCTGCGATTTCGCGTCCACGCAGAGGACCATGATCAGAGGGTGGCAGCGCGCAGCACGATCAGGGCGACGGAGGCCATGGTGAGGACCGCCGCCGGCGGCGCGCCCTTGCGGTCGCCGACGCGCAGGTGGAAGGCAACCGCCCCGGCGAAATAGAGCGTCAGGCCGATCGCGGCGGCGACTCCGAGGGGTCCCCACCAGAGTCCGGCGATCGCACCGGCCGCGCCCGCGATCTGAGCGCCGATCAGGAAGGCCATCATGCTCTGCGGCACTCCGAGGGCGGACATCTGCTCGGTGATGTGCCGCGTCCGCAGAGACTTGGCCCCGGCCGATACCAGGAGAACCGCCGACACGAGCACGGTGACGACGGCAAGGGAGACGAACATGGCTGAAACCTCAATCATGCGAGATGCGAGTACGGGACGTGCGCACCTTGACGACGATAGGCGGCAGTCAGGTACCTCCAGGTAACCTTCGGGGCATGAGCCTGCGACCCGGAATTGCCTTCCTCTCGGACTGTCCGGCTCTCCTGGCCATGGAGATCATCGCCAGCAAGTGGTCCATGGTCACGCTCTTCGCGCTGACCGATGGCCCGCTGCGCCACGGCGAGTTGGTCGAACTGAGCGGTGGCATCTCGCGCAAGGTACTGACCCAGACGCTGCGCCGGCTCCAAGCCAACGGGCTCGTCGAGCGGCACGCGTACGCCGAGGCGCCGCCGCGCGTGGAGTACGGCCTGACCGATCTCGGGCGAACCCTGGAGGAGCCCATCAGAATGCTCACCGCATGGGCGCGGGAGAACGGCGAGGCGGTCGTCACCTTCCGGGAAGCAGCCGACGCGGCCAGGGACCATCGGGACGGCCCGGGCGACCCCCTTGAAGAGTCCTCCTGTTGACGCGCACCTGAGCCGTTTCTGATCAACAGGGTCCCAGGTCAAGAAGCCTGCTCTCCGTCTTCGCGAGGATGCCCCGCCGTTTCCGGCAGCTACCGAGCCATCGGCAAGCCCGGTGGAGACCACCACTTCTTTTGCGAGGAGAAATGAGTGCCCACAAGCGAGCACAACCTCATCGCGCTCATTCGGAGCAGTGGCCTCGAGGTGGACGCCGTCGAGGGCAATGACCTCGGTCCGTCGGTCGACGCCGCCTGGCGCGCGATGGCAGGGTTCGGCGTGGTGCCCAGTGCGACCCTTCCCTTGAAGGGGGAGCTCGGCGGAGTCCACCAGCTGTGGCTCGACCACGCCCGTCAGGCCGGTGTCATTGGCGAAGACGGGACGTTCCTCCTCACGGCGGTGGTGACCGGCAGTGCTGCGGTCGGCTGGGTCTGCGTGCGCCTGACGGAAACAGCCGATGTATCTTGCCTCCTCGACGACCAGGGCCGAATCGAATTCATCGCCCGCGCCTCATCCGGCGGCCACATCTGCGGCGTCACCGCGGAGGAGTACGACTACTGGGTGGTCGCCCTGTCCCTCTGACAGCGACAGCCCTAGGTTTCCGGGGGCTGTTGTTCGTGGGGGCTGCCCAGCGAGCCATGCGCAGCGACCAGTGGTGCGGTGGGCGGCGCGCGGTCGAGGCCGCGCCCGCGATCTTTAGTCAGCGCGCTCAGCGCACGAAGTCCGTTACTGTGCCGTGGTTGTCGGGAGAGGTCAGGCCCCAGAGGATCAGTCCCACGATGATTGCCAGCAGGATCAGCCCCGGCACGTTCTCGGGCCCCCAACCGACGGGTTGTCGAACCGGTGGGACGGGTGTGGCGTCGTCGCGTGCAGCGTCGGAGCCGGCGCGCTGCCAGGGCGCGACAACGGCCTCACCACGGGCGATCCGCGCGGCCACGTGGCGTACGTCGGCCGCATGGTAGGTCGGCTCGCCGGTCAGGTCCGACGAAGGCGCAGCAGAGGTACGTACGCTGTTGGCCCGAGCCACGGCCGTGATGCTGATCGGCCTGATCTGCGGCCAGATTGCCCGGACTTCGGCCTTCGTCAGCCAGCCTTCCCCCTCCTGATGGTCCTGCTCGTCCGCTGCCCCCATTCGAAGTCCGCCCCCCTCGCTCGCCGATCACCCTTGGCTTGATACCCAGACCGCCGAAAGATCACCCGACCGGGCAGTCACACTCGAACGCACGCCCACCGCGACCGGTAGGGCAACGGCCCTAAAAGACCGCTCTATTCCGTAGATGATGTCTGGTAAGGCGGCCGCTCAGGGGCGTCGTGTGGCTCGGATCGGCTGAGGGGTTCAATGCGGGTATGGAGAACGCCTTGTGGGACAGACTCTCGGTCGACGTCCGGGTGGAGGTGGACCGCCTCATTGCCGCCGAGCGGAACGTGCAGGCCATTGTTTTGATGCGTGAGCGCGCTGAGTTGCCTCGACCAGGGTTGCGTGAGTGCGTGGATGTGCTGAATCAGCGATTGACGGTGCTGCGGGAGCGGTCGGCGAGTCCCGGGTGATGTTGACCATCGCGTTCAGGCATCGCGCCGGTTCGGGGTGGATTCACGGGTGAGCCGGCTGCTCATGAGGTCGATCATCGCGAGGCGGATCATGGCCTCGGAGTGGTCCGCGTTGCCGTGGGGGGTGGGCTGGCCGGCGTGATCCGGTGGGCACACGACGCCCGCGCCGTCGCCGCCGTCGACGACCGGTCCCTTGCCGGGGAATGGTTCTGCCGCCGCAGCGTACGAGCGGGCCGCGGCCGGCACGACCGCGGCCCGCCATCCCGAGGACCCGGGGTCGCAAGGAGGTCCACGTCGAGCGGGGTTCGCGAGGTGCCATGGCGCGACATGATCGGGTCGGGCGGGTGGGGCGGGTTGACGGCACTTCCGTCCGGCGACGTTCCGTCCGCACGACCACTCGAGCGACTTCGGTCCGGGGTGGCCGCCGGGCCTCCGCCGGGTCAGTGCCCGGCGGCCTTGACCAGGGCGACCGCGGTCCCGATCGCCGCGTCGATGACTTCGCCCAGCAGTGACACGATCAGCCCGCTGCCCATCCGTACCCCGCCGAACCAGCCCCAGGTGAACAGCGAGGCCACGTTCACCCAGGCCGCGGTGAGCAGCGCGGTGTGCAGCGACATCACTCCGAGCGCCGCGAGCAGGATCAGGAACAGGGGTCCGGCGGCCGAGAGCAGGAGGGGGCTGGAGACGTACAGCATCTCCAGCAGCTCCCGCCCGCCGATGCCCCGCCGGTGCACCACGCGGTGGGCCTGGCCGTCGGCGACGAGGGAGGCCAGCCAGAGGCCGAGCGCCGTCACGGCGACCGACAGGGCGACATCCCCGGGCTGCGCGTGCGCCGAGTACGCCAGCCCCACCACGACCGCGATCATCGTGATGGTGGCGTACAGGCGTTCCTTCAGTCGTGCCGCGGACAGCCGGACGTGGTCCGGGTCCTCCGCGTCGGTGGCGGGTACGGCAGCCGTGGGGTCCATGCGGCCACCGTAGGGCGCACGGTCACGGCCGCGGCTCTGGCGGGCCGGGGACGTCCTTCGGGCGGAGCACCCCCGGCCCCAGCG
The DNA here is from genome assembly GCF_042891345.1 of Streptomyces sp. NPDC001903. Taxonomy (NCBI): domain Bacteria; kingdom Bacillati; phylum Actinomycetota; class Actinomycetes; order Kitasatosporales; family Streptomycetaceae; genus Streptomyces; species Streptomyces sp. NPDC001903. The sequence continues at coordinate 56,394 of NZ_JBIASZ010000012.1, read as the reverse complement.
CGTCGAGTACGGCCGCCGCGACGCGTCGTTGGCCGGCCGGGGTGAGGTGGACGCCATCCTCCTCCACGTGGCCGTGCGCGACGGCTCGGGTGTCGACCGTGACCTCGGGCTCCGCGAGCAGGAGTTCCGCGACGGCGTCGAGGTCCGCCCCGTCCCAGCCGAGTCCCGCCCGCCGGAAGTGCATGTACTGCCCGACCCGCCCGGGGTCGACGCCGGGCGGGGTGAGCCAGATCCACCGGGTCCCGGTCCGGTGGACCGTCAGGTCGCGCAGGGCCCGCAGGGCGCGGCGGGTCTCGGCGGCGGCGATCAGCGGGACCCCGTCCAGCCGTTGGACGTCGTTCGCCCCCAGCATGCACAGCACCCAGTCGGGCCGTTGAAACGCGAGCCCCGGGACGTTCGCGAGGGCCTGGGTCGTCGTGCTGCCGGACACGGCCAGGTTGGTGCAGCGGACGCCCTCCGGGAGCAGGTGCCTCAGGATCTCGAACCAGGAGAGCCGGTCGGCGGTGGTGCTCTCCCCGACGGCCACGACGTGTTCGCCCGGCCGGAACGGCAGCCCGGCCAGGCGTGCGGCCGCCCCTGGTGCGGCCGCGAGCGCGGCGGCAGCCGCCCGGTTCCGGTCCTCGAACCGGTCCAGGCGCGTCCGGTAGCCGGCCGGGTCGAGCCCGAACAGGGCGGCGAGCGCGGCGTCGTCGGGGGCGGGGCCGAGGTGACGCAGCACCCTCTCGGGCTGGTGGAAGCGGAGCATGCGTTCCGCCGGGTCGGGGTCGGGGTCGGTGGCGGGGGCCGTGGTGGGGCTGGTCATGGTGGTCAGCCCTCCGTACGGATACGGCGGCGCGGCAGCAGGAACCCGGCCGCGATCAGCCACAGAAGACCGGTGAACCGGGCGACCGGCAGCAGTAGTGCTGCGCCGTCGACCAGCAGGACCAGCGTGGACAGTTCGGCGACCGCTGCGACGGTCAGGCCCGCCACGGCGAGGGCGCGGGGAAGCAGGCCGGCGAGCAGCCCCGGAACGGCGATCCCGGCGATCAGCAGCCCCAGCAGGACGACGTGGGCGGGCCCCCCGAGCCCGAAGGCCAGGTACTGCAGGGCCCGTACGAGATCGGCGTGAGCAGCCACTTCGGGCCGGGACAGCACCCAGGTGACCAGCCCGGAGCAGGCGAGGAAGGCCGAGGCGAGGACGCCGCCCGCGAGGGCGATGGTGGCGCCGGGAGCACGGACCCCGAGCTTGTGCAGCCGCGCCGAGACGGTCGCGGCGTAGATCGCGAGCGGCACCGAGGCGGCGAACTGCAGGGCCCCGGAGATGCGGACCGCACCGGTGTGGTCGCGGAAGTAGGAGGTCACGGTGTCGGTGGAGCCGAAGGGCGAGGGGAAGGGGTCTCCGCCCGCGAGGAGGGTGCAGAGCACGAGCCCGGCGAGGAAGAGGGCGGTGAAGACCACGGCGAGGACGCCGAGCGGCGGCCCGGCCTGCGGGTCGCGGCGGCTGCGTGTCTCAGCGGCGGTGGCGGCGTTGGCGGTCACGGCAGAATCCGTTCTCTCAAGATAATCGTTCACTGAGGAGAATCATTTCGCGTGGCTTACGATAGGCCGGTGAACAGCTCCCGGCAACCGCATACGTCGGACCCCGCCCCGGCCACCGGGCCGCGCGGAGCCGCGTTCCTCCTCGCCCAGATCGGCGCGCACGCCGCCGGGCGCTTCGCCGAACGCGTCGGCCACCTGGGGCTGACGCCGGCGGACGTCGGACTGCTGCGCATGATCGCCGGGCAGCCGGGGCGCAGTCAGCGGGCCCTCGCCGAGGACCTGGGCGTCGTGCCGAGCCGCGTCGTCGCGCTCATCGACGCCCTGGAAGGCAAGGACCTCGTCGAACGGCGGCGCAGCGCCGAGGACCGCCGCAACTACGAGCTCCACCTCACGGCGGAGGGCGGACGCACGCTCGGCGCGGTCTCCCGCGCGGCCGCGGCCCACGAGGACGCGCTGCTCGCCGGCCTCGACCCGGAGCAGCGGGGGCTCCTGCGCGACCTCCTCGAACGCGTCGCCGCCGAACAGGAACTGACGCCCGGAGTCCACCCCGGCTACCGCAACCGAGGCTGAACCCCGCCCAGGTCGAGGGCGCAGCACCTTCCCGGCCGTGAGGAAGTGCCGATGACGGCTGACGGCCCGTGCCGGTTCGGCCGGTCGGCCAGCGCCCCAGCGCTGGAGGCTGACCCTGACGGTGGTGTCCTGCGGCCGGCCGTGAGGATCTCGGGCGCCTGCGGGCCGAGGGGTCCTCGCCCGGCGGTCCCACGGCGGTGGCCGGGGTGGGCAGGTCGGCGATGGCGGCGGGACGGGTCGCTGCCCCGCCCGGCAGGGCCCGCGTCCTGGCGGGCGACGCCGTCCAGGTCACGCGCCGGCCGCCCCGCATCGAAGAACGCGAGGGCCGCGGGCTCTCCTCGTGCCGACGCAGCCGGCTCCGTGCACGGGTGTCCGGAACCACCGGGAGCCTTCGCCCGCCGCGACCGCCCCGCTCCCGTCGCCGTGTTTCTATGTGATCGCGAAGCCGATACTGATGGCGTTTGCGATCAGATAGACGGCTGATGTCGATACCGCCACAAGATTGTTGACCCGCCGCACCACGGGGTTGCTTTCGTGATCGGCCCATCTCCATAGGATGTAAGTAGTGCAGCCGACGGCGATCAGAGTGTAGAGGAGGGTGGCCAATTGGATTTGATCGACCAAGGTCACGCCGAAGAGGGTCCCCGCCAGGCTTGAGGAGCGCATGTTCACCACAACGCTAAAAAGGGACGCGCCGAGAATCCCATATCGCGCCCCGATGACAGGCAGGAGGTCCTTCGACCACATCCAGTAGGTGATGAACGAGATGAGAAAGGCCACGTATGCCGGCCAGGACTCCCTGACGAAACCTGCGACGTCATCCCTGACGAGCTTGAGATTGAGGTCGAATTGACTGTACTGACTGTTCTGTCCGTGCGTGATCCTCGGATCCCCGAAAGAAGTCTGATAGGTGTGCGTCACCACCCGGGCGCTGAAGTCCCTGATCTTGAACCCTCCCAGGCTGATTTCATGATCATATCCAGAGTTCGCGACGTCGGGCACATAGGTGAACTGAGGGGAGCTGAATTCGGAATCCTCGATCAAGATCCGGACATCTTGCTTGTCGAACGGGTACTCGCCGAGATCAAAATGCTGCCGGAAAGTGCCTGACACCTTCACCTGAGACCAGTATTCGGTTCCGACTTTCTCCACGGACCGGTCGCTCTGGGTCACCTGCGTGGCATTGACGAATTCCAGGCGCTTGGTGGCGTCAAGGTCGGCACTCGGACACACGCTCCACAGCCAGAAATCCGCATTGATGGTCCGCGGGGAAACGTCCAGTCCGTACAAGTCGGTGATGTAAGCGCCAATGCGGCAGCTGGGCGCAGCCGACGCCCGTGGGGCACAGATTCCCGAAATTGCCGCCACTGCGAAGATGCACATCAATAGGGTGACACATTTCCGGTGCATCAGAGTCCTGACGTGACTGCCGCCCCTGAAGGAAGGGATCGGCAAGCGGTTGACCCGGGTCATCGAGATACGGTCCACAGGCTCGATGTCGAGGCTCAGGCGCCGGGGACGACCTTGACACCCGTGAGGGACCGGAAGGGCAGGCCCGATGCGAGGACGTGCTGCTCGCCGGTGGTCGGGTCCACTCGGAACAGGGTGGGTCCACCCGTAGCAGCCGTGTTGTCCGTGATCAGCAGACTGCCGTCGGCTTCGACGGCGATGGCGGCCGGGCTGTCGAAGTTTCCGCCGGAGGACACGACGGTTTGCGCCCCGCTCACCGGATCCACCTTGATCACACCGCCGCTGAAGCCGTCGAACGCGTTGGCGTCGACGACCAGGATGTTGCCCTCGTGGTCGACCGCCACGTCCGCGGGGCTGACGAGCGCGCCGCCCGAGGACACGACCGTGCGCGCACCGCTGGTCGGGTCGATCCGGACCACCCGGGCAGATGGGGGCTCCGCGACGGGCCCGGCCTGCTCGACCACCACGATGGTGCCGTCGGCGGCCACGCACAGTCCGCCGGGTCGCAGCGGATCGATCTTGCTGTCGCTCACTGACAGCACCGTCTGCTTCCCGGTGACGGGGTTGACTCGGATGATGGCACCCGGGCCCCTGGAAAAGAGGTCGGCCACGAGGATGCGGCCGTTGCCCTCCACGACAACGGCGCACGGTGCGACGAAGTTCCCCCCGTCCGCCACGACGCTCTGCGTCGTCGTTCCACCGGACCTGGACAGGCGCAACAGGCTGCCCGTGCCCGGATACTGACGGTCCTTGCTCACCAAGACGTTGCCGTCGGCTTCGACGGCGATTCCCGTGGCGCCCACGAGATCCCCGCCCAGGGCGAAGAAGCTCGAAAGACCCGTGCCCGGATCGACCATGTGTACGGCGCCCTGACAGCCGAAGGCCTCGGAATCGGAGAGCAGGATGGTACCGGCAGGGATCTTGTTCTGGGCGCTCACGACGGCTCCTCGGAGAAGGGAGCAAGGGGTACCGCCCCACTCAACCCCAGGGCCGGCCACCGCCCGCCGACCCCGGCCCGCGCCACGCCGCCCGGCCCGCGGTGATCCGCCGAACGCAGCAGGGAGCCGGCCGCCGACCCCGGCCCCGACCGGGCGCCACTCGCCCCTCGGCTCCTGCTCGGAACGGAACGCCGCAGGTCGCGACGATCGCGGCAGGCACTCCGTCGCGGTAGAACCGGCATTGACTGCGGCAGTTGCGAACGCGTCTCCGCGATCGAGCATCCGCCCGAATGCGGTCCTGCTGTGCGGACTCGAGGGGGGAGGGGCTGTCAGTGCCCGACGCGGACCAGGCTTGGCGCCAGGATGTCTGCCTGGGTCATGCCCCCAGAGGCTCCGTCACGGGCAGGCATTCGGCGAGCAGGTCGACGACGTCGCGCCAGGCTCGCCGTGCATGCTGTGGGTGGTAGCCGACGCCGGGGACCGTGGGGTGGTCGACCGGTGGGTGGTGGAAGGCGTGCAAGGCGCCGCCGTAGACCGTGAGGCGCCAGTCGACGCCCGCGGCCTGCATCTCGGCGGTGAACTCGTTCCGTTGCGCGGGCGGCATGATCGGGTCTTCCGATCCGACCCCGGCCCACACCGGGCAGCGAATGCGCGCCGCCTCGCCCGGTCGGCCCGTGGTAGTTGCGTTGACTGTCCCGATCGCGCGCAGGCCGGCACCGTCGCGCCCGAGTTCCAGCCCGACGGCGCCCCCGGTTCCGTAGCCGACGGCGGCGATCCGGTCGGGGTCGGTCCGCGGTTCACTGCGCAGCACGTCGAGCGCCGCATGGCCGATGCCCCGCATCCGGTCGGGATCGGCAAGCAGTGGTATGCAACGGGCCAGCATCTCCTCGGGGTCGCCCAGATAGCGCCCGCCGTGAAGGTCGAAGGCCAGCGCCACATATCCCAGCTCGGCGAGAGCGTCGGCCCGGCGGCGCTCGACGTCGCTGAGCCCCATGCCCTCCGGTCCGAGCAGCACCGCGGGTCGGCGGTCGACACCGGCCGGGAGAGCGAGGTGCCCGGTCATGGTCAAACCGTCCGCCGGGTACTCGACCGAGCGCGTCGTAATCGTCGTCATGAGACTGGACTGTAGTGATCGTCAAGCCCGGTCCGGCCACCGTTCTGCCGCTGGAGAACAGCGCGCGTGTCCCTCTGAAATACGGGAGCCGGGCTCAGGGCCCGTCCCCGCGCTCGCAATGCGCCGCTGGTAACGGCGGGGTGTGAAGCCGAGCGTTTCAAGCCCAAGAACGCCCCGGCCATCGGGGAGCAACAGGTGAGGGGAAGGCTGGACGGGCGAACGAAAATGATCCCTCGATGATGCCGCGTGACGATAAGACCGCGCGATGGCGAGCAAGCGGCGGTCAGGACCCGGCGTTGGAAAGCGCCGAGCGACCTTCGGGCAACTGATCCGGTTGGGAGGACACCGTTGGTCCCGGGGTGGAGGGGGCGCCCACCCCAGCCGCGTCTGACTGGTGCGGAACGTGGAAAACCCCGACGGGGTCCAAGCCACTGGCTTGCCACTGCTCCGGACACGCCCCTGTAAGCGGGCGACAGCCGTATGCGGCCCCGCGCTCTTGGCTCCGGTTCAGGGGCCGGTGTCCGGGACGCAGGAAGACCGGGGATGCCGTACGGGTCCGGCAGCTGAGTCTCGCGCGAAGGTTCCGCGTCGAGGGCGCCCTCGCCGGGCGTCTGGGGGTGATGCCGAGGCCGGCCGCTTTGCCCGATTTGGCGCCCTGTCGCGGGACCAGGCAGAGCGGCGGCCGGTGCCGCCTCGTAGGCTGCTGACATGACTGAGATCCAGATGCCCGGCAGCGCCTTTGACCTGCTGCTGGCCGGCAACCAGCGTTTCGTTTCCGGTACCCCCGAGCACCCGAACCAGGACGCCGCCCGCCGCACCGAGACCGCGCCGTCCCAGCAGCCCTTCGCCGTGGTGTTCGGGTGCTCCGACTCCCGCCTGGCCGCCGAGATCATTTTCGATCGGGGCCTGGGCGACCTCTTCGTGGTCCGCACCGCCGGGCATGTCGCGGGTACGGAAGTGCTCGGAAGCATCGAATTCGGTGTGAGCGTCCTCAACGCGCCCCTGGTCGTCGTCCTCGGCCACGACTCGTGCGGCGCTGTCGCCGCGGCCTGCTCCGCCCTGGAGGACGGGCAGACGCCTGGCGGATTCGTGCGTGACGTCGTCGAACGCGTCACTCCGAGCGTGCTGGCGGCCCGCGCCGCAGGACGCGAGACGGCCGAGGAGATACTGGCCGAGCACATCGAGCACACGGTGGACCTGCTGCTGGAGCGCTCCCGGGTCCTGGCCGAGAGGGTCGCCGACGGCCGGCTGGGCGTGGTGGGGCTGTCCTACCGGCTGGCCGACGGCAGCGCACAGCTCGTCGCCGCCCGCGGCCTCGCTACGGCGGCCCCCACCGCTCCCTGACCGTCCGGGCCGGGCCGCTCACCGGGAAGTGCGCGGCCCGGCGGCCCGGCGAAGCCGGTGCGTGTTCGGCGCGTAGTGCGACGGGTGCCGGTCCGGCACTCGGACATGAGGCGTTGAGGGCACCCCGATGGAATGCCCGAGCACCGCTTCGAGGTCCTCGCGCGTCACACCGCCGGGCCTCAGAGGGGTACAGGACCCCGCCCGCCCCGCCATTCACGTCACAGGGTGCGCAGCTTGGTGGTGAGGACCTGGTGGGCCACCTCGTCGCCGAGGGCGAAGCCGTCGGCGACGTCCCACGCCCCCGAGCCGGCTGATCACTGGTACGGCTGATCGTCGGAGTGGCCGCTGTGGGCCGGTCCGCGCCCGTCCGGCGCACGTCATCGACCTCCCGCTTGTACTCGCTGCCGGCCTCGTTCCCCCGCAGGCCCTGGCGAGCCCCGACGGCTGCTGCAGCGAGTACGGGAGGTCGTGGCCCCGGAAGGCCCCCTCCCGGTGGAGACCGCTTCTCGAGAAGTGGACGAGCGACGACGTGTCCGGATCCACTCCGGGCAACGGCCGGTCAGCGCAGTCCTCCCCTGGGCCGTGGTCGGGGCCACTGTCCTGCGCCGCCATGCCGAGGAGTCCGGATGGACCGAGACCGAACGGTGGACCAGCGCGCGAAGACGTCACTTCGCCGCTCTGCGCGCCTGCCGCTGATCCCGGCTCCAGCGCGAGGTCCGTACGACCAGGACCGCGGCCGAGGCCGCGAACAGCACCGCGGTAATCAACAGCCAGCGTCCGAGGAACCCGTCCGCCGGAAGGGCGGTCGCGGCCGTGTAGTGCCCGACCTGACGGAAGACCAGCGGCCACCAGACCAGGAGCAGAACACCGGAGACGAAGGCGGGTACGCGCACGTAGTTCACGCTCACCCGCGGCGTCGGCCCGCGGTCGCCCGGTCCCCGATCGAACGCTGTCTGCACCGCCCTGTCCGTTACCGAGTACAGGGGCAGCAAGACCAGGTCGTGGACGAGAGCCGCGCCGACGAACCATACGGCCACTCCGAGCGTATCGCCCTCGAACAGGCGCAGGCCGGCGTAAGCGGCGAGGGCGAACGAGCCGATCACGAGAAGCAGGTGCAGGGGAGAGGCGCCGTAGCGGCTCCGGAAAACCGTCCGGGCCTTCATGCGGGCTCCCCGAAGGTGAGGCGGGTGACCCATTTCGTGTTGTGGACCCCCGGAGCGCCCGCGACGATGGTCCGCGCCGGGTAGCCGTGGTCGGCGGAGAGGGTGGCCCCGTTGACGCGGACCGCCAGCAACGAGCGGCTGTCACGGACTTGGTGGTCGCTGAGCACGGCGGAGCTGAACGAGCCGCCACGCTGCACCGACTCCACAAGGGCCTCGGGCGTGTTCACACCGAGTCCGACGAGGGCGGCCAGATCGGTGAGCCGGACCCCGCTCCACCGCTGGTCGGGGGTGGACCAGCCCTCCACGCAGGCGATGGGCAGGGCCGACTCGCGCTGCGGCATGGCCAGGAGCTGGTCGTACGTCAGGTCGACCTGGCGTCCCGGGCCGCGTACGGTCAGCCGCCAGGCGGGGCCGACGTCGCTGGGCCGGATGCCGACCGAGGCGGCGGTCTTGTTGATCTGGAACCCGTTCGGGCCCGAACCCGGGTCCCGGCCGTGCGGGGCGAGCAGGGCGGTCCGTCGCCACCATCCGCCGATGCTCTGCCCCGCCGTGACGACCAGCAGCGCGACCGACCCGAGCCCCACCATGCCCAGGGCGCCCCGGCGGGAGATGGTCGGTGCCGCGGGGCGGGGCGAGACCAGCCCGACCGCATCCTCGGTACCCGCCGCAGGCTCCCCGAACCGGGGTCGTACGGCCCGCAGTGCCCTGGGCAGCCGGAAGGCCACATGCACGACGAACGCGCCGATGAACACCCAAGCCCCATAGAAGTGCAGGGTGTAGAAGGAGCCGGGGAAGATGTAGTGGAGCTGGACGTTGAGGATGCCGGTGACGAACTCGAAGCCGGCGCCGCCGACCAGCAACAGCAGCGACAGCCGCTCCAGAGCGTGGCTGACCGAGCGAATCGGTGGCCACTCGAACAGCTTGGGAATGACCGACCACAACTTCGCGAGCAGGACGGGCACGAGGACGATTCCCAGCGTGACGTGGACGCCCTGGGTGAGCCGGTAGAGCCAGTACGGTGAAGTCGGCCAGGAGAAGAGGTAGAAGCCGAGCCATCCCTTGTCCGGCGTCTGGTCGTTGAGCGGCGCGAGATCGGGATTGTACGCCGCGTACGAAAGCAGGCCCGTCACGAAGAGAACCGTGATCCCGAACAGCAGGACCAGCCCGAACACGGCGGTCAGCCACGGACCGCGGAGTGGACTCTGCCAGAACTCCGGACGGGACGGGCCCGGGGGAGGCCCCGCGCCCAGGGCCGTCCTTCCGGCCTCGCGCAGCCGCGTCAGCGGAGCGGACCGGACCCTCGGCGGAGCAGGCTTCCCGGCGTCCGCCGAACGCCCGGACGAAGGCCTGGCCGCGGGCGGGGGAGCAGGCTTCCCTTCCTGCTCCTTGCCGGTGCGCCGGGGCCCGTCCTCCGGCTGTCCTTCCCCGACGCCACTCGCCCTCATCGGGCACCTCCATGGAGCGCTCATCCGCGACGTTTGGCCTGCCGCATGAACATGCCCCACCGGTGTGGCAACCGCTCCCGCGACACGCCAGACAGGAGATCCGGGGCGGCCGGGCGTCCTACAGCGGAGTCCCGTCTTCACCCGCGGTCCGGGCGCGCACGCAGCGGCAAGGGGTCCGGCGCGCTCAGTCAACCCGGCTGACCTGGACGGATCTACGTTCAAGGCGTACCGATCACCGCAGCGAGCCGGCCGGCTCCACGCCCAGGTCGGTCCCTTCACTCCGTTCCCGCGAGTGGAGCGGGGGTGTTGTCTCTCAGCCGGTCGGGGCGGGGGTGCTGGTCACGTGGATGTCCACGTTGACGACGGCGTCGGCGATGGCCTGCCGTACCGCGGCGACCACGGTGTCGGTGTCGACACCGTGTTCCTGGCCGAGTTGGGCGGCGAGTGCGGTCACTGCTGCCTGTGTCGCGGCGATTTGTCGTGCGACGGCGTCGGTCTGGTTGTTGTGGACCTTGTCCATCCAGGCCATGACCGCGCCCATGTCGACGGGGCGGCCGGTGGCGGCGTTGGTTTCGGTGTGACGCCAGACGGCGGTCGCGACGGCGTCGAGGTCGGCCTGGGACAGGGGCATGTCGTCCTCCGGGGAACCGAGAGCCCAGGCGCGAAGATCCTCGCGGCTGAGCAGGGGGCAGTAGTCCTTGTCGACGGGGTTGTCGTCGTACTGGTGGAACATCCATCCGGCCTTGATTCCGGGGTCGCCGGCGCGGCGGCCCGCGGTGGCGATCCACAGGAAGTCGCCGCAGTAGCTGGTGGTGTCGACGTTCTTCCAGTAGTCGGCGTTGCAGTACATGCCGACCTGGTGCCCCGGCATTCGACCCTTCACGTAGCGGAGCCAGTCCTCCTTGTAGGCCCGCTGGCGGGCCTTGGAGACACCGGCGTTGGCGTTGTCGTAACCCTCCCAGTCGAGGACCAGGATGTCGCCGGGCTGCCAGGCCGCCTGGTCGAGGAAGAAGTCGGCTTCGCGCTCCGGGTCGTTTGCCATGTGGGGGTAGTGGTAGGCGCCCCAGACCAGACCGTGGCGTTTGACGTGGTCGCGCTGGCGAACCCACCTCGGATTCGTGTAGCCGAGGCCCTCCGTGATCTTCGTGAAGACGAAGTCGAGTCCGGCGAGGCTCGGTTCGTCGCTCTGGTAGGACGCCCAGTCCTGTCCGTAGATGCCCATCAGGCGCTGCCCTTCTTGCCGCGGATGGCTCGCCGGCCCTGGCCCGGCAGCCGGTGCTTCAGCGCGGGCCGGGTATGCCAGGTCGGTGAGGGTGACGCCGCCGCCTCGGGCGAGGGGCCAGGACTGGTCGGCGGCGGTGAGGTATGCGGAACGATCGGTGCCACAAGAGGTTCCCCAGCGACTCGTCGCCCGATACGCGCCCGAGCCGAAGAATCGATTCCGCTTGATGAGCCGGAGCTCGGTGGCCACCGACGTCCCCGGGCCGGCCCGCCACGGGCCGCCCGGCGCCGACCGGGCGAGGATCGCCTCCCAGCAGCAGTTCTCCCGACGTCGACCTACGGCAGCCGCGTCGCCGCGGGCAAGAACGTGATCCTCCTGGACGACTCGGGACTGGCCGACCGGGCGCTGGCCTGGAATGCCACCGTCACCTCCTCCGGCCGCGGCAGCCACCCCGCCGACAGCCCGCCGGTCGGCAACCACCTCAGGGACTTCGCCGACCCCCGGGCACTGTTCGTGGAGGCCATCGCGCGCGACCGGGCAGCGCTGACCAGGAACCCGGGGGAGGACGCCAGGAAGTTCTTCGTCATGGCCGGAGTCGTCCAGCCGGACACCCTCCTCGGCCTGGCCGGTCTACAGCAGAGCTTCACGGCGCTGCCCGACTCGATGACGTGCGCCTCGGGTTCCTTCTACGACCCCCGCAACGGAGGGGAGTGCTGGAGCAGCCCGCCCGACCATCTGCGCGACGTCACTCCCGTCACCAGTGCGAACGATTGCTGGCGCATGACCCCCATCCGCCAGGCCCCGGCGTCCTTTCGCGGTCCTTCCGGGATCACCCCTGCGTTCCTCCTGGACCGTACGGCTTTCTGCAACGCGCTCCTGTATCAGCAGCTCATCGGCCCCTGGAACATCCCTGACCTGCCACAGAACCTGAACACAGTCGCCGTGGAGGACGTCTCCGGAGCGCCGGATGGCCTTCAGCCCGCAGACCTGGCCCGCGCGATCATCGCCTACAACACGGCAAGGCCCAGCCGGGTCCGCGGTGGCATTTTCGATCCTGTTGAAGTGGCCTTCGACGACGCCTGAGCTCCGATGGAGGGTGAGGCCGGCGGTGACGCCGTCGAGGTCGTGGCGGAGGAATCCGGCGGAGCGTTGATCGGCCATCCATGTCGTGGTGGTTGGCGGTCGGGTCGTCGAACCGAAGGGGCGAAGACTCCGTACGGAATCCCCGCCCCGGGGGGCGTCGGTCAGACGGCTTCGGTGGGGAGCCCGGCTTCGACCCAGTCCTGAATGCCTTCGCGGTACTTGCGGACGTTGGTGTAGCCGAGGCTGGTGAGCCGGTCGGCGGCCTGTCCGCTGTTGGGGCATGCCGGGTTGGAGCAGTAGGTGACGATCGCGGCGTCGCGGTCGGGGAGCAGGGCGGGCGCCTGGGTGTCGACGTCGGCCGGGGTCAGCGCGAGGGCGCCGGGCAGGTGCCGCTGGGCGTAGTACTCGCCGCCGAGCGTGTCGACGACGGTCACGGCGCCGGCCTCGATCGCTGCTGCCAGCTCGTCCCGGGTGATGAGTGCGGTCATGCCACTGCCTCCAAAGGAATCGGACTACAGTCCTGTTATGACTCACGACGATAACGGACTACGGTCCGGTTCGGCAATGCCGCTGGAACTGCTGCACACGCCGCCGCCCAAGGAGCGTGCGGACGCGGCCCGCAACCGAGCCGCAGTGCTGGAGGCAGCCGCCAGGCTGTTCGCAGAACAGGGCGTCGAGGCGGTGTCCATGGATCAGGTTGCGGCGGCAGCCGGCGTCGGCAAGGGAACCCTGTTCCGCCGGTTCGGTGACAAGTCGGGGCTGGCGGCCGCCCTGCTGGACGCCCGCGAACGCGTACTGCAGGAGGCGATCCTGCACGGGCCGCCCCCACTCGGCCCCGGAGCCCCGGCCGACGAACGCTTGGACGCATTCCTCAACGCCTACCTCGACTACCTTCTCGAGCACCTGGCGCTGGTCCGGATGTCCGAGACCGCCAGCCCCGGAGCCCGTTACAGGATCGGGGCGTACCGGTTCTGGCACCGCCATGTGGCGATCCTCCTCGCCACCGCACCCGACCCCGATCAGTCCGCCCATGCCCTGCTTGCCGGCCTGGCTGCCGATCACGTAGCGGCACTCCTGCCGGAACTCGGTGAAGAGCGGATGCGCAGCGGCCTGCTCCGCCTCGCCCGCCGCGCGTCGTGATGAACCCACCCCCTCGGCCCCTTGAGAGGCCGTACGGGCAGGTGGCGTATTCGGCGCACTCCGCCTTGATGTGGATCGTGCTCGCCATCGTCGTCCCGAGCGGGCTGAGCTTCGTCCTGCCGCCCCTGCCGCGCTTCACCCCGCGCGCCCCGCGTTGGGTCGAGCGCTCGGTCCCGCCGTGCTGCCGGCACCGCGAGCGCGCCACCGAGGCGGCCGCGCTGGACGCCTCGGGCCGGGAGCCGGAGCCCTCCGAACCGGTCAGGGGCGCTGTCACCGACAACCGACGATGAAATACGGCGTTCAGGTATGGCATGCAACTGGGTACGGCGCCGCTGAATCCTCCGGTCACGGTGGTCTCTCGCCATTCCTCGTGCCCGATCCTGCGTGCGACCACGCGGGAGGACTCGGCGCTGCTGCTCGGCCACGGTCGCCGCGCCGCATCCGTCCCGGGGCGCCGAGTCCGTCCAGGGGGGCGTTCCGCGCCGGGATCTCGCCGGAACCTGCAGGGCGAAGCTGACGACCATCTTCGAGGGCCCAAGATCGTTGCTTCCCTGAGGGCGGGCAGCGCGGGCAAGAGGCGGTCCCAGTCGCCCGGCACCAGCGGTGTTGATGCGGATCTCGAAGGAATTCTGTGAAGTGCCTGGTGCCCGGCGTGGAGTGCGCGTGGATACAGAACTACTCCGGAGGTCGTTATCCGGAAGCCACAACCTGGCCGGACGTGACTTGGGGCGGTTCAGGTAGCAGCGACGCGAGGTTGTCCCGTACGAAGTCAGCGGCCCTCTTGACGGACTCTTCGGCTCCGGCCCGGTCTTCGAAGACGCTGGTGGAGAGCATCACTCCACGGCCCGCGTCAACCCAGTAGTAGGCCACGAATCCAGGCACTTGGCGGAGGAGAGGTAGGAACCCCTCTTTCACCCGGCGCCCCGCCTCGGCAGGATCAGTCACCCCTTCGTACCGTCGAACCACTGCGTACACGGCTGAACTCCTCACAGATCCCCGAGGCACCTCGTGCGAACTGACCTACCCCCACCGGGCGTCTCTGGCTCGCGGGAAGTCCGCAAGGCACTCGGATGGGCGCATCGGCTGCCGGAGAAGTTCTTCGTCTCGCAGGGCCACCAGAAGAGCTACCCGGCGGTGTGGGTGGTCAACGGCGAGCAGTACCGCAGCACCTACGGCTCGAACCGGTGCATGGTCATGGTCCAGCGGTGACGAGCCTTCGGACGGCAGCGGTGGCCTGGTGACGCAGCGCGCCTGCACCGGCAGCCGGTTTCCCCCGGGACACGTCCTTGCGGACCTTCGACTTCGACGCGTAACCCAACATCGCCGCGGCCGCCGTCCACACACTCGCCAGCGGCGAATGGATCAAGAAGAGCCGGCCGATCTGCCTGATCGGCGACTCCGGGACCGGCAAGTCCCACATGCTGATCGCTCCGGGAACCGAGGCCGCGATGGCCGGCTACCGAGTCAAGTACGTGCCAGCGACGAAGCTGGTCGACGAGTTCGTCGAGGCCGCCTGACCTCCGACACCCTTGTCCCAACGGTCGCCGCACTCAGGTGGGCGGCGGCCCGCCGCGCTGGTGCATCCGCCGACGCCCCCGGTGACTACCTGCTGCCGGAGGAAGGGCACAGAAGTACGGCGCCAAGTACCTGCAGCCGTCAACAATGTTCGTATGAACATCACTTCGCAGGCTCGCTCGTTCGACACGGCTGCCGCCAGCTACGCTGCGAACCGTCCTTCATACCCGTCCGAATTGCTCGAGGCGGTCGAGGAACTCACCGGCTTCCCCTTGGAAGGCGCCCGCGTCGCCGACGTCGGGGCCGGCACCGGACTGGCGACGACGCTTCTCTCGGACCGCGGTGCGAAGGTCATTGCTGTCGAGCCCGGCCCAGGGATGGCTTCGCAGTTCCGTCTCAGCCTGCCCGATGTCCCCCTTGTGATCGGGGACGGCAACAACCTGCCGCTGGCCTCCGCCTCCATCGACGTCATCACATATGCCCAAGCCTGGCACTGGACCGACCAGCGCAAATCCGTCCCGGAAGTGCTCCGGGTCCTGCGCACCGGTGGTGCACTCGCCCTCTGGTGGAACGACTCGGACAGCACCGTTCCGTGGATTGCCGACCAAGACGCGCGCTTGCGCCGACTCTTCGGTGCCGACGACAGCCCTCACGACCCCACGGCCCGTTTCCGCGGGCTGCCGCCCGAGCTCGGCTTCGTCCACCGGCACGTGCCGTGGACCCGGACCGTTCCTCTCGACATGCATCTCGCTAACCTCGCCAGCTACTCCGACTTCCTTGTCCTCGGCAAGGAAGCGACGAACACCTTCATCGCCAAGGAGCACGACCTCCTGACCGAGGTCTTCCCGAACCGGATGGTCGAGGAGCAGTACGTGGTCAGCTTGGCCGTCGCCACTCGTTGACACAGCGAAACGACACGTTGGCAACCACCAGCGGACAGG
This sequence comes from Streptomyces sp. NPDC001903, assembly GCF_042891345.1. Classification (NCBI taxonomy): domain Bacteria; kingdom Bacillati; phylum Actinomycetota; class Actinomycetes; order Kitasatosporales; family Streptomycetaceae; genus Streptomyces; species Streptomyces sp. NPDC001903. The sequence continues at coordinate 40,931 of NZ_JBIASZ010000012.1, read as the reverse complement.
GTGCCATCAATCTCGTGAACAATCGTGGCGAGGCCCGGCACTTACTGCCGCCCAAACAGATCTGCGCCGCTTTCGCTCACTGCGCGGAGGTTGGGCGAGCACTGGGCGCGTACCCCGGCAGCCTGGTTCGAGCGCCGGTATGGGCCACCCACCGCGCGCCGCCGGACACTCCGCGGGCCGGGGCGCCCCGGGCCGAGGCATGCGCACGCCTCGGCCCCGCCGGACGCCCCCTGAACCACCGTGCTGCCGGCACGGGATCACCAGATGCTGGAGAAGCCCAGTCGCAGGCGTTCCTGGTCGGCCGCCACGTCGAGTGAGCCACTGCGGACGCTGCCGGCTTCCTCTGCCGTCAGCCCGCGTCCGAAGATCCGGACGTCGTCGAGCCCGCCCTCGAAGAGCTCGGTGACCCCGGCCGGCTGGTTGGGGAAGTCCGGCCGCGCGCCGACGTGGAGGGTGAACTCGCCGGCCGGGGTGATGTCCCCGGCCTTGGCGGGAGCGGTGAACTCCTGGCCCCCGTCCACGGACAGTACGAGTTGACCGGTCTGCCGCTTGAAGACGACATGGTGCCAGTTGCCGTCATTGAACGAGGAGGTGGTCTTCACCTCCGCGTATGCATCACCGGTGTTGATGGCGGCACGCAGCTGGTTCTTGCCCGGCTCTGCCTTCAGCCAGAACTGCCGGACCCCGTCACCCATTCCGTACCCCCAGACGATGGGCAGCCCGCCGGACGTGGCCGAGTGCTTGAACCACGCCGTGACGGTGAAGTCGCCCTGACCCAGGCGCAGAGAGGGTGAGCAGCTGACGATCCGCAGGTAGTCGTCCTGGCCGTCCAAGGCCATGGCCTTGCCGGAGCCGCGGTCGGTGAGCTGTGCCCCGCCGTGGACGACGGCGTGGTTGCGGTACCCGTTGGGACCCGTGTCCGTGGTGCGCGGCAGGCGGAGCTCCTGCTGGGCCGCGTCCATCCGGCTCTCGGTGAAGGAGGTGAAGCTCACGTTGCCGTGCGGGATGTTGTTCGCGGTCTCGTAGAGCACGCCTATGGTCCCGTTCGGCGACAGCGTCAGGTCCGAATAGCCGGCGCGGCCCGGTACCACCACCGTGCCGGCGGTCTGCCAGGTCCTGCCCTCGTCGTACGAGGAGCGGACGGCCAACTCGCGGCGGTCTTCGAGGGTGTTCGGGCCCAGACGGGCGGGGGCGGAGAGCAGGAGTCGGTCCCGGGCACCGCCCATGTCCTTGGCGCTCATCCGCAGCAGCGAGCCGAAGGCCGGGGCGGTGTCGAAGTCGGCCATGGGAGTGAAGGGCGCCGCGAAGGACGCACCGCCGTCGGCGCTGGTGGTGGCGAGCCGGTGCTCGTTGGTGTCGCACCTGGCCGAGCTCCGCGCGTTCACGTACAGGCCGCCGTCGGTGGTCTCCGCGACCGTCAGCTCGCCCGGGACCGCGCTGCTGCTCTCGACGTCGGAGCGCGCGCCGAGGGCCCAGTTCAGGCCGCCGTCGTCGCTGTAGTAGAGCTGACCACCGCCCTGGCCCTCCTTGGTCGCGTGGTCTCCCGTCACGACCAGCCGCCCGTGGTGCGCACCGCGGCCGAGCTGGATGCCGTGGCCCGGCCCGGTGGAGACCCATGTCCAGTCCGCGGGCTTGAGGTGACCGAGCGGGGCGCCGTCCTTCCAGACGGCTCCCTCGTCGATGCTGTGCGCCGCCCGCAGGCTCCGTACACCGCGGTCGAGGGACCCGTCGGGGCGCTGGCTCCAGTCACTGGTGGCGTACAGCACGGTGATGCGGCCGGTCACGGCGTCGACGACCGGCGAGGGGTTGCCGTGCGCGTCGTCGTCGTTCGCGCCGGCGACGACGGTCAACGGACCCCATGTCTTGCCGCCGTCCGTCGACTTCTTCATCACGATGTCGTTGTGCCCGATGTCGCTGCAGGTGCTGACCCTGCCTTCGGCGAACGCGAGGAGGGCGCCGGAGCGCGTGGTCACCAGGGAGGGGATCCTGAAGCAGTAGTAGCCCTCGCTGCGGGCGGCGAACGGCGTGGACGCCTCCGAGGCCACCGCGGCGGCCGCGGTCGCCGCGGCCGGAGCCGACGGGATCACGACGGTGGCGCCGAGCACGGTGAGCCCCAGCGAGGCGGCCGCCCATGCAGGCATGGCCAAGCGGCCTACGTGTGAGCGATTCTGACGAATGGTTGGCATGAATCCTGTCTCCTGCTTTCACTACTGCTTCTCCAGCTCCGAGTTGCCGCCGCGCAGGCGCGATCGGCGTACGGGGCTGGTGCCGTACGGGTACTGCGGCGCGGCACGTGACGGTCGGGCACGGGCGGCTGCGTCGGGGAACGCCCGCGGAAGGGCCGCTGGTTGCAGGCCGGGTCTCCTGGGCGCCGGAGCTCTTGGCTGGAAGTGGCCTGGGGCACCCGGGTGGGTGCCGGCTGCCGGCTGCACCGGCTGCCGGAGCGTGCGTGCCTGGCGGCGGGTACCGCCTGTGGGGGAGCGGCGCCGAGGGTGCCTGCAGCCGCAGCGAACGATATCCGCCGCACCGCCGGCCCGCACCCCTCGCCCCCGCCACCCGCGCGCACTTGATCCGGACGCGCGGCGATCCCCACCTGCCCAGCCAGGCCGGACACGACGGCCGGGGATGGCTCTCCTCGATCATCGCGGTGTCGACGCCACAGGGCTCCTCGCTGCCGGGCAAATCGCAAACCGGTGGCCCGGTATGTATCTAACCGGAATCGGGCATGCTGCATGGGATCGTGTTCTCGGGAAGGAGCGATGTGCTCACTCAGGTTCTCGACCGGATCCGACGGCTCCTCGGACGCCCCACCCCCACCTCGACTTCCGCATCCGCTCCCGAACGTGACGGCGCCGCCCGGGCGAGCGCTCCGACCCCGGTCTTCACGGCGGACTTCGGCTCGACCCGCCAGTGGGTCGCGGGCCGGTCCTGGGCCTATCCGAACGGCGGGCCCACCAATCCCGGCGACAACAAGCTCGACTATCTGGTGCCGGACGCGTCCTTCAGCCGCAGCGGTACCTTCCGGGCCACCCGCCGCCCCGACGGCAAGTGGAACACCGGTCTGTTGACCACCGAGGGCAGCGAGGAAGGGTTCATGGTGCGGACCGGGGACGTGCTGGAGTCCCGGGTGCGGCTACCGGCCGAACGCGGGGCCTGGCCCGCGATCTGGACCTGGCTGGACGGCGACAACGAGATCGACGTCTTCGAGTACCACCCGGACAACCCGGACCTCCTCGAATTGTCCAACCACGTCAAGGGTGCCTCCCACTACCACCGCGACCCGGCGATCGGCCCCGGCCGCTGGGTGGACCTCAAGGTGGAGTTCGGATCCGGTTCGGTGGTGTGGTGGGTCAACGGCAAGCAGGTCTTCGCCGACCGGCGCGGAGTGGGACGCCGCTGGCGCGCGTACCTCATCGTCAACCTCTCGGTCTGCGCGGGCCGTTACCACCCGGCCCCCGACCGGGCCGTGTCGGGCATGTCCTACGAGGTGGCCTACCTCCGCGTGCTCCGCCCATAGGAGCTCGCTTCATCCCGCAGTCGGACTGCAGCGGAGGCCGTCACGGCCCAGATCCCCGGGGGCCGGACCCCGGGGACGCCCACACGGAGCACGTCGGCGTCGCGGGGCCCGACTCCACCGGGTGATCCTCGATGCGCTTGGGCCCGCGGTGAGTTGGACTGGTCGCGGTGCGCGATTGACTCGGTCAGCGTCCGGGCCGCCATCGCCGGGTCGTCGAACGGACCGTGTCATGGCTGGCCGGGTGCCGACGCCTTCACCGGCGCTACGAACGCAAGGCCGAACACTTCCTCGCCTTCGTCGGGATCGCCGCGGTCCTGATCGGCCATCGCCGATTGGTCACCCCGCTCAGGTCCTGAGGCGGTCCTGCTGCACGTCAAAACAGAGCAGCCCCAGCGAGTCCGCCGGGTCCGCCGCGTAGGAAGAAGTGCGGCAACGTAGGTCGTGATGCGTTCGGACGGATCAACGTCGGAGAACGGTCGTTTGCCGACACTCGCAGTCGTGGACCCAACCACCGCTACAGCTCACACAATGCAACAATAATTACAGAGTGCTACTTGTCGCTTGGCGGCGGATCGGGGATACAGGACCTCCTCAACCGCCACTGGCTGCGACGTTCCTGCGCCGCAGCCAGTGCCACCACCGGCTCTGTGGCCGTCGGGTGGACATGGCCAGCGCCGTCTCCAGCGCGTTGCGGGTGCTCAAGGTATGCGTGTGCTCCTCGCCCAGGATGCGGACGCGGTCATCGAGGGTTCGGCGCAGCAGGTCTATCGCCTCGGCCTGCTCACCTGCACTGGTCAAAGCGATGGCGAGGTTGTGGCGACTGGCAAGGGTATCCGGGTGCTCGGGGCTCAGGATGCGGGTGCGGTCCTCCAGGGTCTGCCGGTGCATGCGCGCTGCTTGTGCGTGCTCGCCCATCCCGTCCAGCGCGAGACCGAGGCTGTCCCGGCTGGCCAGCGTGTGCGGATGCTCGTCGCCCAGAATGCGGGCGTGGTCGTTGAGCGCCTGCCGCAGCAGCTGTATCGCTTCCGTCTGTTCACCCGCCCTGGTCAGGGCGCTGGCGAGGTTGTGGCGGCTGAGCAGGGTGAGGTGGTGCTCGGGGCCCAGGACACGGATGCGGTCCTCCAGGGTCTGCCGGTGCATGCGCACTGCTTGTGCGTGCTCGCCCATCCCGTCCAGCGCGAGACCGAGGCTGTCCCGGCTGGCCAGGGTATGCGGATGCTCGGGGCCCAGGACACGGGTACGGTCGTTGAGGGTCTGCCGCAGCAGACCTACCGCCTCGGCATGCTCACCCGTCCCGTCCAAAGCGCATGCGAGGTCATTGCGGCTGGTCAAGGTATCGGAGTGCACGGGGCCCAGGATGCGGGTGCGGTCCTCCAGGGTCTGCCGGAGCAGGCGTATTGCCTCTGCCGGCTCTCCCATTCCGAACAAGGCATTGCCCAAGTCGTTGCGGCTGGTCAAGGTATCCGGGTGCTCGGGGCCCAGCATGCGGGTCTCGACGTCGAGGACCCGTTCATGCAGCAGGCGCGCCGCACCGAAAGCGCCAGCCTTCTGCAGCACCTGCGCCAGGGCGTTGACAGTGGTGCGGTGGTGTGTGGCGGTGCGCGGATCCGCGTAGTCGAGCAGCAGCGGCACGTGGGGGGCGAGGAGCACGGCTGCAGGCCAACCAGCGCGCCCGCGCTGGTCGGCCTCGTGCACGGCCGTGGTCAGCCGCTCGGCAAGGGCCTGGTGCCACACGACGAGATCGGAGGTCTCGGCCGTGAGGGCGACAGCGTTGATCTGTCGGATCAGGGGATGCAGCACCGCCTGCGCCCCCTCACTGCTGCCCGACGCCGGGCCGGTGCTGCCGGGAGAGTGGGGCAGGCCGAGGAGACCGTAGCGGTGCAGGCCGGCGAACGCGGCGTCCAGGGCCACCGGGGTGACGTCGTGTCCGGTGACGACGGATAGGAGGTCCGGGGTGATCAGGGACAGGGGGACGGGGGCCTGAGCCAGCAGGGCCAGCAGTCGCAACACAGGGCGGGCCAATGCGTTGCCCTCCCCGGCGAGCTGATCCAAGGACACCTCCCAGGTGTGCCGCACCACGGCGCGGGCGACCTGCGGATGGGAGGCGTTCGGGTCCGCCGCTCCCAACAAGAACCGCAGTTCCTGTTCCAGGGCCTGGCGGTAGGCGGCAAAGGTGCGGTAGCGGCTGGTGGGTCCGGCCAGATAAGTGCCGGCTGCGTGCAACGCCAGTGGCAGCCCGCCCAGTCGCGCCGCCAGCTCCCGGGCCTGCTCGGTGGTGCCGGCGGCGGGAGCAGCGTCCAGCAGGACCTGCCCCGCAGGCCGCACCGGCAGCGGCTCCAGTGGCAGCAGCCGTGCGCACGGACCCCAGGTCTGCTCGCTGCCATCCCGGCTGGTCACCACCAGCAGGCCCCGGCCGTGAGGACGGATCCAGCCGCGATAGTCCGCCACCGGCTCCCCTGCCGGGCCGATCTCGTGCGGCTCGTCGGCGTTGTCCACCACCAGCAGCCACCGCCGCACCCGGCCCAACTGTCGCCAGACCACATCCGGCAGGCTCGCCTGCCCCGCTCGCGCGGCCTCCAGCTCTGCCTCTGGCAGGCCGCAGGCCAGCGCCGCCTGTACCATCTGCTGCGCCAGCTCGGCACCGTCGCGCCAGCGCACCCAAAACACTCGCCAGCCCGCCGCCTCGGCCTGGGTGGCCAGTTGCGCGGCCACCGTTGTCTTGCCCATCCCGCCGACCGAGCACAGCACCGCGAACCGGCCTTGTGGCCGCCGAAGCATGCCTGCCAGCACGGCGAGTTCGCCCTCACGCCCCCGCACGCGCTGAACATACGGGGGGCGTAACGAAGCCTGCTGGCCTCGGGCCAGTCGGCTCACCGGTGCCAGCCGCGCCGGGGGCCTCGCTGCGGCATCCAGATGCCGGCCCCACAGCAACAGCCCGGTGCTGACCCCCACCAGCACGGCGAACACCGGCCAGATCACCCACGCCTGCGCCGCCCAGCCAGGCACCGCCTCACTGGCGTAGTTGGTCACCGGCCCCAGCACAGCCGCCACCACTGCGGCTGCTCCCGTTACCGCCGACCCGGCCCACGCACTCCGTCTACGCCCCATGGTCTGCCACCCCCGTCCACCGATACCAGGATGTTCCCGCCTGGATCACGTCCATGGAAGGTTGCGGGTTCCGCCCTTCCGTGGACTGGCGGGCCGTGCGCACCGTCACGGCCGGCCGCGGCTCCCCGCTCGCCGGCCTCCGCCCAGCCGCGCCCGGTGGTGACCGGGCGTCGTTGGTGGAGGTGGTGGCGCGGATGGCCAGGGTGGGCCGGGCCGCGGTGGTGAACTGGCGCCGTCGCCCTCGACTTCCCCGACCCGGGGGGCCGGCACGGACGTGCACCCGCAGTTCGACCGCCGCACGGTCGTGGCCTGGTTCCTCACCCACGACAAGATCGACGTACCCATGGGGCCGACGGTCGCCTCGCTGGTGCTGTCCGGGGCAGGAGGCGCCATGCACCGGTTCCGCCTCGATGACCCGTGGCTCGCGCTGGCCGACGACGCGGCCGGCGAGGACTCGGTGTCTGGCTGGTCCACCGACGCGGCCGCCGACTCGCTGTATGAACAAGATTGTGCCCGCCCGCCCCCGCCCTCCCCCCACGTGGCTGGACCAGTACCAGCAGGTTCCCAGATCTGTCCGGCTTGCGGTGCGACGACCGGCTCCCGACACCGCACACGGCCGCGCCCCCACCTCCGGCTGACCCGCCGCGAGCCCCGGCAGCCGGCCTTGCCGAGCCCGTTCACGCTCAGGACACGGAAGACGATCCCGCGGTGGCCGAACGAGTGCGCGGATCGCATCGGCAGCGGTGAACTCCGACGGCCTCAGCCGGTGCAGCTCCACCGCCAGCGACTCCGCGTGCATGCCCGGAAGTCTCCCGCCCGAGCCCCGGCCCGGCTGGTGCCCCGCAGGACACCGCGCGTCTGCCAACGGCACGACCGTGAAGCGGCGGCGATCCAGACACCTGCCCGCACCTCGGTGTGCGGTCGCGGAGTTCGTCGGTCTGGTGAAGGTGTGCATCGTGAGGAGGCCATCGCGTCTTCCGCCTTCAGCGCGACCAGGTATTCCCGGCCCGTGCATCACGAACGTGGCGATGCCGGCCTACACCTGTCCTCTCGGGTCTCCTGCGTGACGGACGTGGTACGGACCCGTACCGCCCGTCAAGCCAGATGCGTGACATCCCGATTGGGAATCGCGGTAACCGCCGTCGTCAACCTGTACCTTCGCCTCCAGAAGCTCCGCCACGTCTCGCATCGTCGTGCTCACCGCGTCGACGGGGTCTTGGGTACGATCCGCCCGGAGCTCCACCACGTCGGGGCCACAGCGAGGCCAGATCGGCAGCGACCAACGCTTCCCGTCCCTTGTGGTGATGTCCTGGCCCGCACTGTCAGTTGTATCCGCCTGGTTCGTCGCCTGCCGTCTTGACCTGCTTGCGGTAGACCCCTGGCGGCGACCCGAAGTGTCGTTTGAAAGCTTTCGCGAAGGCGAACTCCGACGTGTACCCCGTGTGCTGCGCGATTGTGCTCAGCGGAGCCGGCGATTGGTGCAGCAACCGCGCCGCGGTGGCCATCCGCCAGTTGGTCAGGTAGGTCAACGGCGGCTCGCCGACCACCGAGGCGAAGCGGCGGGCGAACGCCGCGCGGGACAGCCCGGCGCGGGCGCCCAGAGACTCCACGGTCCAGGGGTGGCCGGGATCGTCGTGGATCGCCTTCAGGGCCGGGGCGACTGCCGGGTCGGTCAGTGCGGCCGCCCAACCCCGGGTCCGTTCCTTGGGTAGTTCGGCGTACCACGACCGCAGGACGTACAGCAGCAGCAGATCGATGAGCGCCGTTACGACCGCGTCCGAGCCCGGCTGCGGCGCGTGGAACTCGGCGCACAGCTGATCGACCGTCGAGCGCAGCACCGGGTGGCGGCCGGGAACCGCGGGCAGGTGGATGACCTCCGGTAGATCGCTGAACAGCGGATGCGGGCGATCGACGTCGATCGCGTACGCGCCGCACACCAGCACCGTGTGCAGCCCCGGTCCGTCCACGGTGACCTGGCCGATCGGCGAGGAACGGTCCACGCGGTCCGGTACGAAGTCCACCGGATCGCGGCCCGGCGCGTCGCACAGGGTGTGGCCGCTGCCGCGCTGCAGGAACACGATGTCGCCGGGTCCGAGCGCGAGCGGTTGGCCGTGCGGTGGCAGCAGGTGGCAGTGCCCTTCCACGACCACGTGGAATCCGGCTCCTGAGATGGGTTGGAACTTCAGCGCCCACGGGGCGTGCGCGTCGGTGCGCGTCACCATCGGGCGTCCCGTGCGCAGAACTTCGAGGGTGTCGCTCAGGATGTCCACGTCGCCACTCTAGTGCCTCTATGGCGAGACGATATGACAGGGAATCGAGATTTTAAGTCATTCAACGTCTCGATGTGGGGGCGTACGTTCTTCTCATGGCGGTTGCCGAGCCCCGGCACTGCATCGACGAAGGAACGGATCCCATGTCTCTGGCCGGCAAGAAGATCGTGATCATCGGTGGAACCTCCGGCATCGGCTTCGCGGTAGCCCAACAGGCCGCGGCGGCCGGCGCGGACGTCGTGGTCGCCTCCAGCAACGAGGACCGCGTGGACGCCGCGACGAAGCGGTTGGGCGAGCCGGCGGAGGGCCGCCGCCTGGACGTCGCCGACGGCAACGCCATCGCCGCGTTCTTCGAGCAGGTCGGGGAGTTCGACCACCTCGTCTACACCGCAGGCGAATCTCTGCTGATGAAGCCGGTCGTCGACACCACCCCGCAGGAGGCCAGGGCCGTCTTCGAGCGCCGGTTCTGGGGCGCGTTCCTCTCCGCCAAGTACGCTGCACCGCGGCTGCGTGACGGCGGCTCGATCACCTTCAGTTCTGGCGTCCTCGCGATCCGTCCCCTGTCCGGAACCGCGCTCACGGCGGGTATCACCGGCGGCATCGAGGCCCTGTCGCGGGCACTCGCCGTGGAACTCGCGCCTCTGCGCGTCAACGTGATCCAGCCCGGCGTGATCCGTACCGAGCTGTGGGACGGCAGTGTCCCGGACCCGGAGGCTTTCCTCCAGGGCGCCGGGTCCGAGCTGCTCACGCGGCGTGTAGGCACTGCCGAGGAAGCCGCGGCGGCCTATCTCTTCGTATTGGCCAACGCCTACGTCACCGGCACCACGCTCGCGATAGACGGCGGCGCGGCACTGGTGTGACATAGGCGCCACAAAGGACGGCCAACGGAGCGGTGTTGCGCCCGAGGGCCGCGGAGATGTCGGAGACGCCAAGGAGGAGCGCGGCACCGGCGGCGACATCGGATTTATTCATCCAGGGGGCGGGGGCGGGCCGTTCCAGGCCGACCCCACCCGCCCGTTCTCCGTCACCATCACCCACGTCGGGTGCGTAGATCCGTGTTCCTGGGAGGGGCTCGAGGCAGCGTTGGAAGGCCACCCCGATTTCTACGCGAAGGTATTCATCAACGGGGTCGAGTACGTTACGCCCAGGGCCGACAATGTCTCCGGCGTCGACCCGTACTGGGTCGTCTCCACTGACCTGCCCGACACCATTCAGAACGTTCCCGTCACGATCCAGGTCTGGGACTACGACAGTACCGGGGGCGACGACCTGGGCGACGACACCCCGCACGACGACAACAATCTCGACTTCACCGTCTTCTACACCGACGGCAGCCATCAGCGCTGACAGCCGAGTGGCGGCCCGCAGGGGCTACTCATCAGCGGATTCGGGGACATGCCGGCCGACCGGTCTGCCGACGCCGCAGTTCAATGGGGGGACGCCTCCAGTGTCACCCCCGCCCTACCAGAGTAGTGAGATTCGGACTCTGAGGTCGGTGTCCCACTGAATGTGTCCCCATACCCCGACTATGCCGTCATCGAAGGGGACGACGTTTGAGACGTGCATTGTGGCCGACCCCTTTTTCGGGTGACCCTGGTTGTCGACTTCGCAGATGGATGCGACTACCGCAAAGTTTGATTCAACGGGGGCGTTGATGAGCCGACCGTAGGCACCATGCGCAAAGAAGAGTTTGCTGAAGGCGGCCCCCCGGGGGCCAACCTTGGGATCTTCGGCAAGCTCAAGCGGCACAGCCTCTATCACTTCAGCCGAGGAGGCGTCCTGTGTGGCTTGCCCGGATCCCGGACGCATTGTCATGTGAGTCTCGCATTTCCGAACGAACCCGTGTTTCTCTTCCGCACCCACGGCGAGTGGTTGAGACGTCACCGATTTCGGATGCGATCCAACCGCGCTAGGGAGATGACAGGTGGTTGATTGTTGACGCGGCAATGACCTGAAGGCGCGTCCGTGATTGCGCGGTCAAATTTCAGGATAGCTCTGGTCTCGCAATTCCGTTACTCCTGACGGCTTTCGAAGGAGAGGTGGGGTAGGGGAGGCGTCCCCGACCTAAGAGGTCCTGACAGAAGCTGTTGATCAGGTGACTTTCGGTTCGGGTGGTCGTTGGCCTGGCCGTGGGGAAACGTGAGTCGCGGCCGTGGATCGTGTCGGATGAACTGTGTTTGCTCATCGAGCCGTTGCTGCCCGAGCCGGTGCCGAAGCAGGTGGAGGGTCGCCCGCGAGTGCCGGACCGGCAGGCACTCTGCGGCATCTTGTTCGTGCTGCATACCGGGATCCGGCTCAGGTTCCGGGGAGGATACGGCGCGTTTCGTAGGCCCACATCGCGATCTCGACCCGGTTGCGGGCGCCGAGTTTGGCCATCAGGCTGGCCAGATGCGTCTTCACCGTGCTGAGGCTGATGTGCAGTGCATCGGCGATCTCGGTGTTGGTCAGCCCGCGAGCGACGGCGAGGAGCACCTGCTCCTCGCGGGCGGTGACGGGGGAGACCGGCTGGGCCACGGGCCGGCCGGCGGGCAGGTCCGCGAACGCCTGGAGCAGACGGGCGGTGACGCTGGGCGCGATGAGCGCCTCACCGTCCGACGCCGACCGTACGGCCTGGGCCAGAAGGTCTGGTCCCGTGTCCTTGAGGAGGAATCCGCGGGCCCCGGCACGCAGCGCGCCGTAGACGTACTCGTCGAGGTCGAACGTGGTGATGACGACCACGGCCAGCGGGTCGGCGACGCCCGGGCCGGCGACCAGCCGGGTGGCCTCGAGCCCGTCGAGTACGGGCATGCGGATGTCGAACAGGCAGACGTCGGGGCGCAGTTCGCGGGCCAGACGTACCGCTTCCCGCCCGTCGGCGGCCTCGCCGACCACCTCGATGCCGGGCTGGGCGTTCAGCATGATCCGCAACCCGGTGCGGATGATCGTCTGGTCGTCAGCGACGAGGACGCGAATGGACACCGCTCTCGCTCCTCGCCCTCGGCAGTTCGGCGTCGACACGCCAGCCCCGGTCGGTACCAGGGCCGGCTCGTAGTGTGCCGCCGATCAGCGTCGCGCGCTCGCGCAGTCCGGTAAGTCCGTATCCGTCGCGACCCCGGCCGGTGCGCCGGCCGTTGTCGCGCACGCTCACCCGTACCGTGTGCCGTTCGGCGGCGACCCGCACGACGACCTCGGTCGCGTCGACCGCATGGCGCATCGCGTTGGTCACCGACTCCTGCACGATCCGGTAGACGGCCGCGTCCACGGCCGGGGGCAGCGCGTCCAGCTCGCCGTCGAGCCCCAGGTCGACCCTGAGGCGACCACTCGGGGTGCGCACCAGGCGCTCCAGATCCGCGACACCGGCAGGCGGAGCCAGCTCGGCGCCGACCCCGCGGTCGCGCAGCGCGGCGACCATGGCGCGCATTTCCTCCAGCGTGCGCGCCCCTTCCTCCTCGACCCCCTCCAGCGCCTCGACGGCGGCGGACGGGTCGGTGCCCGCGAGCACCCGGCCCGCCTGAGCGATGATCACCATGGCCGACACGTGGTGGGCCACCGTGTCGTGCAGTTCCCGGGCGAGCTGCTCGCGCTCGCGGGAGCGCACCTGGTCCAACTGCCGCTCGCGAGCGGTCACCCGGAACCGCACCGCAGCCCCGACCACGCCGGGCAGCAGCCCGAAGAGGAAGCCCACGACCTGTTCGACAACCGGGGTCTCGTCCGTGAAGGCACACAGCGCGCACGCGGCGACGATCACCGCGCCGCCCAGCACGATCTCCCGTCCCGATCCCCACCGGGGCAGCGCGTACACCAGCACGAGCACGACCGCGCCGGTGTAGAGGCCGACGGGCTCGCGCGGTGCGGCGACGAGCGAGGCCACCTGAAGCAGGATCACCGAGCCGAACGCCAGCGTGGCCATCGCCAGCGGGCGGGTCCGGCGCCACAGGGGCAGCAGGCACAGCCATACGGCGAACACCACCGCCACCGGACGCCACACGACGTTCTCGCGCAGGGTGGCCTCCAGCGCCACACCGGCAAGGCACGCGGCGAGCAGCGCCCAATCCCGCCGCACCCGGGCGGGCGCGTCGGGCGGCCGGGGTTCGGTCCACAGGGTTCGCAGGTCGTCTCGGAGCACGGTTCCCAGCCTAGGGACCGCGGCGTGCCGCGCATCGGCCGAAAGGACGGGGTGTCACTCCGACTTGGGGCCAATGGATCCGCGACCCGCGAGCCGATGCCGCGGAGCGCCGTGGCGACGAGCCTCGGCATCGGAGGCCGTACAAGGACGGCCGACGAGGTGGTTGGAGGACCCGATGTTGTCGAAAGCCCTGTTGCGCCTGGGCGGGGGCGCCGCCCGCCATCCCCGGCGGGTGATCGCGGCATGGCTGGTCGCCGCCACGCTCGTCGTCCTAGCCGCCGTCGCCTTCGGCGGGCGGAATGCGGATTCGATGACCGCTCCGGGACTGGACTCCCAGCGGGCCGCGGAACTGATCGAGCGGGCCGGCACCGGCCAGGAGGGGATGACCGCCCAAGTGGTCGTCACCCCCCTCGACGGCACTGCGACGTTCTTCGACCACGACGGTGCGCGCACCGCTCTCACGCGGCTGCAGACCGAGGTGAAGCGGCTGCCGCACGTGCTCGGCACGAGCGACCCGGTGGGGGCCCTCGACGCGGGCGGGGACACCGCCGTGCGCGGCGGCCTCGTATCGGCCGACGGGCGGATCGCAGTCGTCCGGGTGCAGTACCCCGACCAGAGCCGGCTGTCGGCCGAAGACCTCGACGCCCTCATCGATCTCGGCGACCGGCTGCGCGCCGAACTGCCCCTGCGCATCGAGATGGGCGGGAGCCTCTTCTACGCCTTCTCCGACCCCGACGGCGGCGCGAGCGAGTTGATCGGCCTCCTCGCCGCGGCCGCGATCCTGTTCCTGGCGTTCGGTTCGCTCGTCGCCGCCGCGCTGCCGATCGGCATGGCGGTCTTCGGGCTGACCGTCGGGGTCGCCACGATGACGGTTCTGGCGGGGGTGACGGACGTCCCGACCTTCGCCCCGGTCCTGGGCAGCATGGTCGGGCTCGGAGTGGGCATCGACTACGCGCTGTTCGTGCTCGCCAGGCACCGGGAGTACCTCGCGCGCGGGCTCGATCCGCACGAGGCGGCCGGACGAGCGGTGGCCACGGCGGGGAGGCCCGTGGTCTTCGCCGGCGGCACCGTCGTGGTGTCGATCCTCGGCCTTGCGGTCGCGAACGTACCGTTCATGACGGTGGGCGGGCTCGCCGTCTCGATCGTCGTCCTGACCATGGTGGTCGCGTCGGTGACGCTTCTGCCGGCCTTCCTCGGCGTCGCCGGCTCACGCCTGGCCCGGGCCGGCCGGATCGGCAGGGCTCTGCGGACCGGGAAGCTGGGCCGACTCGCACGGCGGCAGGAGCCGGCGGCAGACGCCGCCCACGCCGCCGGGTGGCGGCGCTGGATCGGGCACGTCAGCCGGCACCCGGTGCCGTACGCGATCGGCGCGGCGGGGCTGCTGCTGACCGCGACGCTGCCCGTGCTCGGCCTGCGCGTCGGCCTGCCCGACGACGGCTCAATGCCCCACAGCCGTACCGAGCGCCGCGCCTACGACCTGGTCGCCGAGGGATTCGGCCCGGGCACCAACGGTCTCCTCGTCATCGCCGCGGACCCCGCCGGTGATCCGGGAGTGCTGGAGCGACTCGTCGGGGCGGTCGCGGCGGATCCGGGCATCGCATCCGTCGCGCCGACGCACATCGATCGGGCCACCGGCATCGCGACCCTCGTGGTGTTCCCGACCACCAGCCCTCAGGACAAGGCCACGGCCGACACCATCGCCCGGCTGCGCACCGACGTGCTGCCCACGGCGATCGGGCACGGCCCGGCCAGAGCCCACGTCGGCGGCGCCGCCGCGAGCCTGTCCGATGTGGGCCGACGCACCAGCCAACGCCTGCCGGTGCTCATCGCCACCGTGCTGGCGATGTCGTTCCTGCTGCTGATGCTGGTCTTCCGCTCGATACTCGTACCGCTCAAGGCGGTACTGCTGAATCTGCTGAGCATCGGCGCGGCCTACGGCATCATGGTCGCGGTCTTCCAGTGGGGCTGGGGAGGCGCACTCATCGGACTGGAAGCGACGGTTCCGATCGTGTCGTTCATCCCGATGTTCCTCTTCGCCATCCTGTTCGGCCTGTCGATGGACTACGAGGTGTTCCTCCTCTCCCGCGTACGCGAGGAGTACCTGCGCACCGGCGACAACGGCACGGCGATCGTCGAGGGCGTCTCGGGCACCGCCCGGATCATCACCTCGGCCGCCCTCATCATGGTGGCGGTCTTCCTGTCCTTCGCCGTCGCCAATGACCCCTCCACCAAAATGTTCGGGCTCGGCCTGGCCACCGCGATCTTCATCGACGCCACGGTCGTACGCATGGTGCTGGTACCGGCGACCATGACACTCCTCGGCCGGACCAACTGGTGGCTGCCGAAGTGGCTGGACCGGATGCTTCCCCGCGGCCCGGTCGGCACCGACGACACCGACGCGGAATCCACGGGTGAGGTCCCCGCGTCCACGGCTGGTTGACCGTTGACTCAACTCCCGGGTTCTGGCACAGATCTTGGGGAGCCGTTGCGGAGCGTTACCCGTTGTTCGATTGTGAGGAGACGGTCGCGTGAGACCGCGTACGCCTTGTCGTCCAGCGATCCGAATTGACGCTCCCTCAGGTCCCTGCTGCCCGCTGCGGCAGTTGGTGGTGGACGGCGATGGTGCCGGTCATGCAGACCGATGCACCGTTCTGGGACTCGCTGGTGTTCGAAGGGATCGACGCTGTGGATGTCGAGGCGGTTACGGCCGAGTTCGGCACGGTCGAGATGGTGGCGCGAGGCCGTGCGGCGGGGGCTGCATGTCCGGACTACGGCGGCTTTTCGGACCGGGTCCACGACCGTTACCAGCACCGGCTGAAGGATCTTCCGCTCGCTGAGCAGGGGCGGCTGCTGGGTGGTGTTGAGGGCTCCGCGGGCTGTCTGTTGAACGCCGGCGTTGAGGGTTCTGTGGTTCTTCCTGAGGACGAATAGGGTGGCGAGGGCGAGGAGGCTGGGGCCGGCAAGGAGGGCGGAGAGCCGGGGCTGGTTGTTGAGGCCGACGATGACGGCTCCGGTGAGCATGCCGCCCGCCGAGGTAGTCGAGTTGGAGTACGGCGATGGTCCTCGTGTTCTGTCCGAAGAGGAGCATGGCTCGGACTTCGGGTGTGATGGTCCGACCCGGTGGCTGGCACGGACGTCCGCCGCATGGGGCCGGATGTTGGTACTCCGCAACAAGCCGATCCCGGCCCGGTGACGAAAGACATCCGGCCATCGCCCCGGCCGGATCCCGGGGGCTACGGTCTGCGCGACGGCGGAACTCGTAGAGGGAGAAGACCATGAGAGCGGTACGGGGGCAGGCGGCCATGGCCGTTCTCGCGGTGTGCGGGATGCTGGCGCTGAGTGCCTGTCAGAACGGCGACGACCAGGCCGCCGCACCGGAGGCGAAGCCCAGTGCGGCCGCACCGGCGGCGCCCACCGCCACGACTGCCGTGTCGGCCCCCTCGAAGACCGGCGCGGCGCCCAAGCCCTCGGCGAGCGCCACCCCGGCCGGGAAGAATCCGCCCGCCCCGGCCCCGCCCTCCGCCCCGCCCTCCGCCCCGCCCTGCGGCGCCGACCACAGGATGCCGGTCTCGCCCGACACGATCGCAGTGCACCGCTACACGCCCGAGGGCGGCATGACCAGCCTCATCGTCCAGCACGGCACGTACGGCTGCCCCGGGCGCTTCGAACCGTCGGGCCCGTGGACGTACATCCAGATCTCGGAGAAGGCCAAGATCACCGCGACGGCGCCGATCCTCCCCTCGGAGGTGATGGGCAAGCCCATTTCCACCAGCGAGCTGACCTCCTGGCTGGACACCCACCCGGACAAGGGCCTCCCCTTCCGCTACCACCTGAATGCGGAAGGGGTCATCGACACCCTCGACGAGATCTACGTGAAGTAGTCCGCTGGCGCCGCCTTTCCGGCCCGGGGGCCGGGGTCCGGACCATCGAGGGAGACGTTCACGTGACGGCGACACCGCTCGTGATTGTCCATGTTGGGCTGCAGGGGCTGTCCTGGGAGGCTGAGCCTGGTTTCTGCTGGTCAGGGCTGCGTGCGTGGTTGGTGGGGGACAGTTCGATGTGTTGCAGTTGGTGTCACCGGGATGAGTTGCCTTGGTGATGGGCGTCGTGTGATTTTCAAACACAATCGGGACGCCGCAGTGCCATCGGCAGGGCGTTGCATCCGGCAGTGCCGGTGCGGTGCACCGGTCGGCTGCAGGTCGCCACGAAGGTCACGGACTGGGCGTCACCGACGGCCCGCGAGACCAGGGAGCGCGTCGAAGAGCTCGGGCTGAGGTGACATACGTGGTCTGCTGGTCGTCGACTGGGTTGCCTCTCCACGGGCCCTGGGACGACCAGATTGCCTTCATCTTCAACCGCCCAGGAGGTCACTGCCGTCGGCGTGCTCCAGGGCGCCACCACCATCGCCTCACGAAGGCTTCTGGTCGAGGACTACCTCCTGACCAAGACCGATGGCTACCCGTGGCCCGGACGCTTCGTGGACCAGGCGCGGGCCTCGGTGCGCCATGTGCCGGGGCCACAGCCTCCCACCACGGTGAGCCCGGCGGCATGTGATCGGGCACTCCGACTGACCGGGGAGGACCTGGCGCCTGGCTACCCTCCGATGGGTCGATCAGGACCTCGACCGCAGAGGACGCCCAGGCGTTCGAGCGCCCAGGCCTCCGCCTCGTCGCCCGGCTCGTGTTCGAGACAGGCGCGCAGGTCGACGTGTCGGTCGCCCCAGCCGTCCCGGCCCTGGGCGTACGGGTAGAGGACCGAGACGAGGAAGTGCGCCAGGTCGGAGCGCCGCGGATCGCTCGGCTCCGGGGTGACGAAGAACGTGCGGATCGGCGGTGCGTGGTCGCCGATCACGCCCGCGGCCTCGAAGTCCACCGCACGCACGTCGTCGTCCGCGTCGACGAGGAAGTTCGCGAGCTTCGCGTCGCCGAGGTAGACGCCGGCCGCGTGGAACCGGTCGAGCAGCGTCCACGCGCGCTCCAGGTGCCCCACGGCGAGCCGCCCGGTGAGCTTGTGGTGCAGGAGGCTCCCGCCGTCGATGTACTCCAGGACGAGAACGACCTTGCGGGGGACGTCCAGCACGTCCAGCAGGGCAGGGGCCAGCCGGTCCAGTTCGCGTTCGGCGAGGACCCGGTAGCAGGCGAGTTCCCGGCGCAGGAGGTCGCAGCCGTCGGTTCCGTCGGCCTGCAGCTGCCCGCGGTGGTAACCCGCCTTCAGCACGACTTCCCTGAGGGTTTCGCCGCTCGTGTCCATGGCATGGAAGACGCCGCACTTGCCTTGCTGGGCAAGGGCGCGGAAGACGGGGTAGCGCCGCAAGAAGTGCCGTACCACGGAGTCTTCCGGCTCCGGGTCGGTGAACGCGGCGAGGACGTCCTCGACGCCCTCGGGCACCGCGTGGGCGAGGCTGGTCCGGTTGTCCTCGATCTCGTCAGGGCCCAGCACGAGCGTGCGGCCCAGGTAGCAGCCGAAGCGGTAGTAGAGCGGGAGCCGGCCGCCGAAGGGCCGGGCGCAGGGGACTGCCGGGCACTGGTCGCGGTACGGACCGAGCGTGTCCTTCAGGATGTCCAGGAAGGTCACGTCGGGGTGCGGCAGATAGATGACCAGGCATTTGCCGATCTGCGAGTACCCGTACACCCCCGCGTTCAGCTGCTGCAGGGTGGCGATGTCCTTGACGTACTTGAAGTGCAGCCCGGCCCCCAGCAGCACAGGGGCCAGGCGGCACATCACCTCGCGGGCGTTGCCCGGCGTCATCGGTACGTAGAGCTTCCACCCCTGGACGGAGCCGGGGGCGAGCGCGCCGCACGCGTACCAGTACGCGGACTCGGTGTAGGGGATGCGGGCGTCGAGCTCGCGGGGGTGGGGCAGTGCCCGGACCACCGCCGGTGCCCCGGGCCTGACGGCGCTGGTGGCAGTTCCGGCGCTCAGCACTCCACCAGAACCGTGGTGACGGTGACCGTGGTGATCGTGGGGGTGGCGGCCTCCTCGTCCACCCCGGCGCGGGCGGGGAGGAGAGCGGCGAGATCGCGCTCGCCGGTCGCGAAGGTGAACAGGCGGCTCACCCGTTCCTCGTCCGTCTTCATCGCCTCGAGTTCGCGGATGACGGACTTGTACTTCTCGGGATCCTCGCGCATGGCTCGGATGACCTCGAGGATCGCGCGCTCGGTCTCGTTCTGGTCGTAGGCCATGCTTCCTCCTGGTGGTGGCCCCTGGTGGTGGGAACTACGTCAGTACTGCAGCCTGGGTGGCGAGGCCGGCCCCGGACGCGGCCCCGGTGCCGGTATCGCCGGCGGCACAGCTCGCGGATGACGGGGGCATGTGACGGGATGCCATGCGGTGTGCGTGGAGGGCGAGAGCGAGGACCTTCCCGTCGATTCGGATCACCAGGCCGTCCACCAGCCATCGCGCCACGCGAGCTGCGATCCCGCTCTCCCCGCCCAGCGCCTCGAACGGGCCGGGGTGTTCGTCCTGGAAGGTCGCGGCGAGCAGCTTCTCCGCGACGCCGGCGTCGAGGTGGCGGTACAGCACGGTCTCGGCCGGCTCGAGGCGATGGCGGGCGGGCGCCTTCCCGACGTCACGGTGATCGACGATGACGCCCTGTCCGTCGGGCAGCTCGGTGAGGGCGAGACTCGCGCCCGCCTGCTGGGCGCGCCGCCAATCCCGGACCGCCGCATCCACCGCCGAGGTGTCCGCCGGTGCGCCCAGGGCCGGGTCCAACGTGAAGTCGTGGAGGTAGACGAGCTGGTCGAGGTCCGCCTTGTCGATGGGGAAGGCGTACCGGAACATCCTGTGCGCTCCGTCCCATCGGATGCCGTGGGCCTCCGGCTGCTCGAAGTAGGGGCTGAAGCGGTGCAGCTGGAACCGGCCGCCGCCGGAGGGCGGCTGCAGGTGGGTCAGTTTCGGAATCAGCTCCGCCATCCGCGTGTACGACGCCTGGGTCTCGCCGGGAAGACCGAACAGCAGGTTCCAGCCGCAGTGGATCCCCAGCTCCTGGCTCCACTTGAGCAGCAGGATGTTCTGGAACGGTTTGACCCCTTTGCGCATGAGCGCCAGGAGATCGGCGTCAAGGCTCTCGATCCCCGGTTGCACCCAGCGGACGCCGGCGGCCGCCAGGGTCTCCAGCTCGCTGCGCCGCATGTTCGCCTTGATCTCGTAGAAGAACATCCAGTCGTGGTGGCGTTCGGCGATCCGGGGGAGGAGGTTGCGCAGGTACTCCCTCGGCATGATGAGGTCCATGGAGTAGAACCGCCCCACGCCGTACCGCTGCTGGAGCTCTTCGAGCTGCTCCAGGACGACGTCCGCATCCCAGGCGCGGAACTCCATGATGTCGTGGAGGCCGCAGAAGGTGCACTGCACCTTCTGCCCGTACCAGCAGCCGCGGCTGCTCTCGAACGGCAGCCACGGGTTCATCTTCTCGGTCAGGCCGAGACGGACGAGCCGGTGGAAGTAGGCGTCGTAGTCGAGGTCGAGCTTGCGACTGCCCCCCACGACCAGCTCTGCGGCGGGCTCGGTCACCACCTCGCCGTCGGCTCCCCGATGGCTCACCCCGGAGAGGCCCGTCAGTGGACGCGCGTCGCGCAGTCGCCTCACGAGGTCGGCCAGCACCAGCTCACCCTCGATGTGCACGACGGCGTCCACGTACGGGCAGATGCGCAGGATGGTGCTGCCCATGGGGCCGGCGCACTGCGAGCCGCCGAAGACGACGCGCAGCGAGGGGAAGGCGCGCTTGAGTCGCCGCGCGACGGCCATCGACGCACCGAGCTGGGAGATGGTCAGGGAGAAGCCGACGACGTCGTACCGAGACCAGTCGGTCTGTTGTACGAGGTCGTCCAGGAATTCCTCGGTGACGGGTTCGAGCGCGGCCAGGACGGAGTCGGCCAGCTCCGGCCAGGGGAAGTCGCTGCCGAGCGGGCGCTGTTCCAGCATGCCCGTGAGGTGATCGCCCTGCTCGGGACCGTAGTAGTGCCGAGAGAAGATCCACTCCGGAAGGTAGCCGAGCAGGTTGCCCAGTAGGTTGTAGAGGTTGAGCCCGATGCGCGCCGCGTAGTCCACGTACAGCTCATGGACGTCGGACGCGATGCCCTCCTGGCGGAGCGACGAGGCCAGCGTCGCGAGCTGGATCGATGGCAAGGTGGGCGACATCCACGGCAGCGAGACCAGCGCCACCCGGGCCTCGGCGGGGTGCGCCCCTCCGGGCGATTCCTGAGCCGGCAAGCCCGCGAAGTCGACGCGCTGCCCCGGGAGGGTGCCGGATCCCGCGATGCGGCGATCGACCTCCCGCAGGAAGGACCCGGCCAGGCGGCGGTGCTCCCGCTCCAGTTCCGAGCCGTCGAGGGAGGCCATGTGTGCCTTGAGCGCGGCGCTGAGCTGCGCTGCTTGCGAGGCATCGTCAGCGCTCGCAGGCATGGAGTCGGCCGCCGGAGGCGGAGGAACTGCCTCCGAGCGGCGGGCGCGCTCGCTCCCGGCCAGGGTGAAGAGGACGTGCAGCAGCTTAAGTCGTACCGGGTCGGACAGGCTTGTGCCGTCTGGGGCAGCGTCCTCTCGGGCATTCACGGGACTACTTCTGCCAGCTGCAGCGGTGAGCCGTGGCCCGGAGCGTCAGGGACGCGCCGGTTACCACCCGATCGGGCCAAGTGCACGAGGGGAAAGCGCTGGCGCGCGTTGCAAGGCGTTCTACCGCACCGCGGGTGCGTGCCGCCGCCCGCAGTTGGTTCAGATGGGGTCCAGTGCCGAACGCGGATGCCCGTAGGTGGGAGTTGAGCTGCCTGACGCCGAGAGGGGGACGCCGGCCCCGGTAGCCCGACTTCTTCCAGGCAGGCCGCCGCGTCGCGCAGCCGTCGCGTTCCGACCCGGACTCCCCACGCCGTGGCCGGGTGAAGACGCGCGCAGCCGGTCCGCAGCGCTGAGCCGGGCTTGTCGAGTGTGGAGGACGGTTCGCCCTACCCGTGTGGACCTAGCGCGGGACAAGCAGCCGAGCGCAACTCGGTCAGTTCCGGTCCAGGCCCGGGTAGTGGCCTCGTCGGTACTCCGACAAATCGGAGGCACTCAACTGACCCTCGCCCCGGCAGATGGGGCAGGCCTTCCTGGTGCCGCATTTCCCGCTTCGCCGCCTACGGTCGGACTGGCCGAGCACCCATCCGCGGCCACCACATCCGGGACACCGGCCGAGGCCATCGCACTCGTGGCAAACGACGTAGCCGGGCGGGACGGTCTGCGGCGTGGGCAGGGGCCCCGACTGCCGGGCCGGTTGCGGCGGGCGCAGAGCCAACGCAGCCGTCTGCCCGCGGAACGCGACGGCAGGGGTGTCGTCGCTCGTCAGGATGCGGATGCTGTTGCCGTCCCGGTGGGCGACGAGCACCGTCCAGAGGATCCCGTCGTCGTCCTCCTGTGAAGCCGTCACGTCCCAACCGGCCGCGCGCAGGGAGGAGGCTGCTCGGGAGGCCGTCTCGGCAGCGGTGACGGTCGCCGGACGGTTGCCCTGGTAGCTCGTCGCGTAGTGGTGGCGCAGCGGCTCGCGCGGGTCGGCGACCTTCGGTTCGTCGAGGGACAGCCGGCGCCGGTGGACGCGAACGGTCAAATCGGTGATGAGCGCGACCAGTTGCTCGCGCAGCGACCGGCCCAGCCGGTCGAGTTCGGCACGTGCGCTCGCAGTCTTATCCATCTCGGCCCCTTGGTACTGGAACGTAGCACGCGGCCTCGGTCCGGGTGTTCGCCCCGCGCAGAGGTTGCCCGGCGGCCCGGCCGGCCATCGGGCACGTCCCATGGGGGCACTCCGCGATCCTCCCGGCCGGGGCATTCCGTGCGACAACCACGCCCCCATGCGCGCCGTCGGCCGGCCGCTGCGGACGGCCGCGGTCTTCGCCCGGTTCCGGGAACACTGGCACGATGGTGCCGGTGATCTTGGTGCTGCCGTCGCGGTCGAAGGGGAGCGCGCGGCCGATGTTGTGGACGTTCTCGACTTGGGAGCCGCGGGTGTCGGCGGAGCAGACGCCCTCCGCCCCGAGCTAGCCCGTGATGTCGACGCCTTTCGCCCAGGACGCGCACGGAGGCGAGGAACACCTGGTGGACCCGGCGTCCGGTGGCGTCGATGCCGCCTGTGAACTGCCGCAGTACCTCGCGCCGCTCGGTGACGAGGTGGTCCCCGCGCAGCCACGCCGACCACACCCGGTCCGGCGGGACGGGGACGGCCGGCCTGCAGCGCGGTAGAACTCGACGTCGATCGAGGCCTTTGGACGGAGCCGATTCCCTACGATCGTGCCGTGCCTACCTTTTCCCTCGAACGCACGCCCCCGCTCGCCCCCGCGGAGGCGTGGCGCAGGCTGACGGAATGGCCCCGCCACGCCGACGTGGTCCCGCTGACCAGGATCGAGGTGCTCACCACGCCGCCGACCCGAGAGGGAACGCGTTTCGTGGCCCGGTCGGGCCTCGGACCGATGAGTGTCGACGACGTCATGGAGGTGACGGTCTGGCGCCCGCCGGCGGGCGACGAGCCTGGCCTGTGCCGACTGGAGAAGCGCGGCCGGGTCGTCCTGGGCTGGGCGGAGATCGAGGTCCGGCCAGGGCCGGGGGGCCACAGCCGGGTGGTGTGGCGGGAAGAACTGCGCATCCGCTTCCTGCCCCGCCTCTTCGACAGCATCCTGAACCGGACGGCACGCCTCATGTTTGGCCGCGCGGCGACCCAACTGCTCAGGAAAGCCTGACCGACGACGGCCCTCAGGCGACCGAGCCGATGCGCCGCGCCTGCCGGTTCGCGAAGAGACCGCCCTGTCCATCGGCGCGGAGATCGTCGCCCACCGCCGGGGCGGCACCGGCACAGCGTCTCGGGCAAGGCAACCAGCAGCGAGCCGGTGCGCCCGGTTCCGGTCGTGCGGGCCACCACCCCGACCAGGTGGCGGCCTGCACGGTCGTATGCCGGCAGGTGCCTGGCCCGGGGGCTACCCGCAGGGTTTTGCGAGGAAGGACGCTGTCGGCGTGCGGGTCACCGTGTCCTACCGGGTACAGCCGCACGTGCACAGGTCCAAGACGACGCTCAGGGATTGATCTCGGTTGTCCCGCATGCCGAGCGTCCACGATCGACAGGACCGACCGAGCGCCCCGTGACACGACAGCGCGTTCGCCCGTGAGATGGTTGCTGTCATGACAGTTGGCGCGACTCCGGGCAGCGAGGTTGTACTCGAGACGAGTCGCCTGCTGCTCAGACCTTGGCGGGTAGACGAGGCTGTCGTCCAGCGTGAGCTGTGGACCGAACGTGATCCACGAGTGCCGCCGCACCGCCGAATCGACGCAGACGGACACCCCACGGTCGCGGAGCTCGAGGATTCGATCCGCACCAACAAGGTGTGGTCGACCGGGTTGCTGGCGGTCGAACGGAAGGCATCCCGTGACGTCATCGGCTACTGCGGGCTGGTCGACACCGGGCGAGGATCGGCAGGGGAACCGGAACTGGCATTCGAGCTGCTACGCCGAGTTTGGCGTCAGGGCTATGCGACCGAGGCCTCGTTGGCGGTTCTGGAATGGGCGCGATCGTCTGGGTACGAACGTCTGTGGGCCACGGTCTGGGACTGGAACACCGCTTCTCGCCGTGTGCTGGCCAAGGTCGGGTTCACGGAGACCGAGCGGAAGGAAGTGGACACGGTGCACGGGACCACCCTGTTCACCACGAGACGGCTCTGACACACCTGATGCTCGGCCTTGCAGCCGGCTCCGTGGAGTGCTGGCAGGCGGCAAGTGTCCCCATTCCATCGGCAGAAGAGGATGCGGCACACGCTCTATGCCGGGGGGCTGGCGACACAGACACCACGGCGGCTGCCGGAGCGTTCTTATGGGTCTCGCTGAGTCCGGTGGTCGGATCGCGTTCGGTTGAAGCGTAGTACCTGCCTCCGCTCGTCTCATCGTCGATCCGCACGACCCTGTCCACGTTCAGTTGTACTTGGGTGTGCAGGTCACGAGTAGGCCGACACTACATGGGGGGCAGCCGGCGGTCGGCGAAGTCGGAGTGCTCCCAAGTGCGCTGCGCCTTCTCCTCCAGGAGCCGGCGGAAGCCGGCCAAGGCGAGGTCGCGCACCGGGCGGATCATCCCGACGGCGCGAGCCGCCCGGTGGGGTCAGGTGCCGGTCCGGCGCCGTCGGCGTGAGAGCCTCTTGAAGGCCGGGACGGCCATCCCGCACGGATTGTCGATGCCGCCGACGGCGACGTGCCGGACCGCGTGCAGGAGTTGTCGGAGCCGCTGCGGCTGGTAGAACTGTCCGCCGAATCAACTTTGAGCGTGTTCAATTTTTTGGTGACAAAGGCGGTTGACCAGGAGATCATGAACGGAGACTTTCCGGACTCTCCCTTTCTCCGAAGGAGCCCCGCCCCGGTGCGCCCTGCCCGTATGACGGTCCTGCTCGCCGCAGGCCTCTCCACCCTCCTCGGCCTACCGGCGGGCACCGCAGCCGCCGAACCCCCGAACTACCTGTACGTGAACAACGCCGCCAACTCAGGTTGCAGTGACACGGGAACGGGAACGCAGGACGTCCCGTACTGCTCGATATCGGCGGGAGCCAGGGCGGTCCAGCCGGGACAGACCGTGCGGATTGCGCCGGGCCTCTCCTACGACGAGGCCGTCACGATCGACCGCTCCGGAGACCCGGGCAAACCGATCACCTTCAGCGTCGAAACGCGTGAGGGCGCACCCGGCTCGATGGATCTGAACCGGCCCCTGACCATCAGCGGAGCCTCGCACGTCGTGCTCCGCGGGTGGGGTACGAAGAGGGGCGTCAAGGTCAGCCGTTCCGACGACGTCCTACTCGAGCGGCTCTCCGGTGGTGACACCGAGGGCTCCCTCGTGGTCGGCGATCGGAGTACGGACGTGCGGGTCATCCGAAGCGGCCTGTCGCAGGCCCGCATCGAGGGCGGATCCCAGCGCACCGTGCTCAGCCGCAACCTGTTCGGGTTCGGCGCCGTAGCCGGCCCGGCGATCACCATCGTGGATGCTCCGGGCACCGTCATCACCAACAACACCGTCACCGGGGAGTGCGGGCCGATCGTCTCCGTGGCCGGCGGTTCGACCGGTTCCGCCCTCTTCAACAACGTGCTCGAGAGTGTCGTCGTCAGCGGGTGCAGGGCCCCCAAGGAGCCACAGGGCGGCATTTCGGTGTCGCAGACCGCGGCGGAGGGCACCCGGGCGGACTACAACCTGATCACCGGTACGCCCGGGCGCACGGTGATCCCCTACAACTGGTCCGGCACGGCATACCCGACGCTGGCTGAGTATCAGGCCGCCACAGGCCAGGGCGCTCACGACATCGTGTCCCCGTCGCGCGACGGCGTGGGTCTGATCGAAGGTTCGCCCACCATCGACTCGGCCGACGCGACAGCGCCCGGAGCGCTGCCCACCGACCTGTACGGGCACCCGGCCGAGGACGACGCGCGCGTTCCCAACACGGGCAGGGACGGCGGCTATCTCGACCGCGGCGCTTACGAGTTCGGGGACGTCCTCAGCGCCGTGGAGCCGATGGAGCTGGACCGGACCTGGGCGCCGGCGGGCACACAGGTGACGGTGAAGGCGGCGACGAACAGCCGCTGGCCCACAGCCCTCGTCTACACCGTGGACTTCGGCGACGGAACAGCCCCCGTGACCACGCGGCAGGGCGCCGCCGACCGCATGACGGCCGCCCACGTCTACACCTCGCCGTGCGAATGCGTGGTCAAGGTGACAGCGGTCAACGGCATCGGGACGAGGGTCTCGGCTTCCCGCCCGACGCGGGTGGGACCGGCCGGACCGCTGACCGCCGCCTTCACCGCCACGCCCGTCCTGCTGCCCTCGGACGCCCCGGCGGCCGACATCGCCCCGTTCACCCTCTCCATCGACCCGTCGACCACAGCAGCGCCGTGGCAGGTGTCGGGTGTGGACGTGGACTTCGGCGACGGTGCCTCCCAGCACATCGACGGCCTCCAACCGGTCCGGCACACGTACCGCACGTCCGGTGACTACGAGGTGAGCGTCACCGTGACGGACGTCAAAGGCGCCAGGTCCACCTCCCGCCGGAGCGTGAAGGTCGACTACGCACCGTCCGGTTACGTGGCCGTCGAGCCCTTCCGCCTCCTGGACACCCGCACCGCCCACACCCCGCTCCGGGGCGGCGAGCCCCTGGCCGTGCAACTGCCGGCGGGCACCGCCGTACCGGGGCACGAGCTGTCGTCGGGGATGACTGCCGCCGTACTGAACGTGACCGTCACCGACTCCACCGAGGAAGCCCACCTCACCGTGTGGCCGGCGGGTCAGCCTCGCCCGGCAAGCTCGAACGTGAACGTCGTCGCGGGCGGCACCTCAGCCAATACGGTCACCGTCCCCGTCGGTACCGAGGGCAAGGTACTGGCCCAACTCAACTCCGGCAGCGCCTCGCTCGTCATCGACTTCGTCGGCTACTACCAGCCCAACGCCGGTGAACGCTTCACCCCCCTGCCGCCGACCCGCCTCCGGGACACCCGCGCCAGCGGTGTTCCCCTGTCCGAAAGCGTCTTCTTCACCGTCAAAGTCGCGGGTCTCGCCGGCATCCCGGCCGACGCCACCGCCGTCGCGCTCAACCTGACCAGCACGGCCGCCACCAGCACCTCTCACATCGCCGTCTACCCGGACCCGGCGCATCGAGCCGCCACCTCGAACCTCAACCCGGAGCCGGGCAAGGACAAGTCAAACCAGGTGATCGTCCCCGTGGGTCCGCAGGGCATCGTCGCGCTGCACATCAACACCGGATCCACCCATGTGATCCTCGACGCCGTCGGCTACTACGGCAAGGACGGCAAGGCCCTCTTCACGCCGACCCTTCCGCGCCGCCTGGCCGACACCCGCAACACCGGCAAGGTGGCCCCCGGTACCGCCACCACAGTCTCCGGCCTGCCGGCGGACGCCGTAGGCGCGGTCCTCAACATCACCGCAACCGATGCCACGGCCCCGACCTTCCTGACCGCCTACGGATACGGCGCCACGCGTCCCGAGGCCAGCAGTCTCAACACCCGCCCCGACGCGACCGTGCCGAACCACGTCACCACCCCGGTCGGCGAGGGCGGCCGCGTCAGCATCTGGAACAGTCACGGCGGCTCCACCCATGTGATCACCGACGTGCTCGGCTACTTCACCAAGAAGTGAGCACGCTCAGGATCCGAGCGTCGGACCGGTCGGAAGAACGGGCGCCGATCGCTGCCGTCTGAAGCGGGTAGCGGTTCACGGGGTCGGCCCCCGAGCCACTGAGGCGCCGGTCAGGGCAAGGCGTGCCCTGACCGGCGCCTCAGTGGCCCTGTGATCGCAGCCCTCGCCCTCCGCGACGCGGAGACGGCCCCCTCGCCCCCGTTCCGGACCCCTCTGACAACGGCGGCCACGGCGCCAGACCTCCACAGAACCCCGGCGGACCGCACACCGGCGCTGGGGCGACCGGGCCGTTGCGGACCGTCGGACGGAATCCGCCTACTGGACAGGCGCCACGAAATATCGCCGGTCCGGGCGCTGTTGCGTGCGGGGGGTTGTGGTGCATGGGGTGGCGGGGGCAGTGGCGGTACTTGTTGATGTCGGAGAGGGCGCCCACTTCGTCGATGGGCTCGACCGATCCTGCGCCCACGACCGGCAAGGCCGCAGCCAGCAGCTACGTCAGGAGCGGCCTTCATCCCTGACTCCGCCACGCGTACTCCGCCCGGCACCGCGGAGCCGCCCCAGCCCCAGCCTCCCGTAGCGCCTGGACTTCAGCAGTGCCGATTCTTCGGTGAATCGGCGCGCCCGCCCGGGTGACGTGCCTCGGGTTCCCATCCGTTGCCCGGGCCCGGACGGCTACAACGCGAGACGTGATCAAGCACCTGTCGCGCGGTACGGCCGCGCTCTCCCTCGCCGCCCTTGCCCTCACTACCCCCGCATCCGCATCCGCTTCCGCTTCCGCTTCCGCCTCGCCCGCAGCCTCGGCAACGCCTGCGGTATCGACTCATATGCCGCAGAGGGCGGCGGCAGTCGTCATCATCGAGGGCGACATCCTGCGCCAGAAGGAGTCGTCCGGACGTGCCGTTCTCTGCTCGGATGACCAGGTCCTGATCGGCCGGGCTCATACAGGGGACGAGAACGGCATCACCACCTATTTCTGCGGCCGGGTGGAAATCGATGGGGTGCCGGCTCAGGTGGGCGAGGTGGAGTGGAGCGAGTACCAGCCGGAGAGCCGTTCCGACTTCACCGCTCCGCCCTCCCAGGTACTTGTCGGGCGCCACCATTACGGCGACGAAAACGGCCCCACCCGGTACGCGTTCGCCTCCCTGATCTGGCGTGGTGAGAATGTCGACCTGGGGTCATACCGCGAAACCGAGCCCCAGCGGGAAAGCAGCAGTGAGTCGAAGGGCGGACCGGGAGAAGTACTGGTCGGACGGAAGCACAACGGTGACGAGAACGGCCCCACCCTGTACAGGTACGCCGTCCCGGTGACGCCGACTTCCAGCTGACCCCTCGCCGGCGTTCGCTGTACCGCCGACCATCCAGTGCCCGAGTATGTGCTGGTTCAGTCGGTTCCGAGGGGTTCGATGTTGCCTACCGCGGTGGGTAGTTCCCGGCCTCCGGCTTCGGGGCGGATGTAGGCGCGGCGGGTCCAGCGTCGGCCGGCGTGGGTGGGTACCTCTTCGGCGACGACGGCCATCAGCTCGCCCTCGGTGCCGGAGGCGAGGTCGCGGACCCGGCGGCCCAGCAGTGGATGGTCCTCGTGCCCGAAGCCGAGGCCGGCGCTCCTCTTCATGCCGCGCCCCCGTCCGTGGCGCTCGCCCGTTCCGGGTCCGGGGCGCGCAGGAAGTGGGCGAGGCCGCGGTCCGCGCGGGCCCGAAGCTCGGGGGAAGAGGTGCCGAAATCCGGCCGGGCCGGGCTCCGCCAGCCGGGTTCCGGGCCGTTGGTGGGTGCGTTCATCAGGGGCCTCCGTGCCGCTGCTGGAATCCCAACACCGCCGAAGCTAGGTATCCGGTGGGTGGCTGTTCAACGTCCTCGCGGGAAATTGCGGAGGTTCACCGGTGTGCTTCGGCGGCCCGTCGGATCAGCGTGCGGGCGCCGGCTCCGTAGGCGGCGTGAACGGCGAGGTCGGCGAAGGCCCGCTCGTAGGTCGATGTGCTCCGTCTACGCCACCAGTTCTCTCGCGGCCAGGGCTGGTTGGGACTGGGAGATCGACCACCAGCAGCCAGGCGACTGCCCCAACGGCCACCTGATGCCCCTGACCCGCACCGCCACCGTCCCCGAAGACCTGCCCAACGCTCCGCGTGTGCTGCGCGTCTTCGGATCCTGAGCCCACGTCTCGGCCGCGCCCAGCAGGAAGGCCTGATGACCGCCTCCCTTGTGGGTCTGTGGGTGACGGATGGGTCACGGCCCGCCACGGCGTCCGGTGTGGGGTCGTTGGGCTGCTTATGAACCAGAGAATCGTTCCAGCGCCGAGGGGTTTCGCCGATGTGAGGGCGGGCGGCGGGCGGGTTTCCGAGTCGCCGATCTACGACGCCCTTGAGCGGCAGTGGCTCCAGGAGGGGCGGGAGGTTCCCGGCGGTAAAGGATCGGAGCCAAGAGGCAGACACCGGTCAGGAGGTGCAGACCTGTTCTGCCGCGGCTGACCGGACGAACGGTTCAAGACCCATGCCGGACCAGAAGACGAAGCCGATGGCACACCTGCCGGCTTCTGCGGGTGCGGGGCCGTCTTCGCCGACCGCTGCCGTTGTCAGGTGGCGGGGCGGCCGCCACCCGGCGATACCGTCGGACGCGTCAGCCCCAGGGCGTAATCCCGTGGGCCGATGCTCCGCGGGAGGGGCACGTGACAGCGTTCCTTCGTGCCCACGGAGAGTCCGTCGCGGCATGGTTGACGATCCGTCACTACGGGGGAGTGCATGACCATCACGCCGTTCATCAGCCGTAAGGGCCTGACGCGCCGCGGAATGCTGGGAGCCGCGCTGGCTGCCGGGGCTGCCGTGCCGCTTGCCGCCGCTGCCTGCCCCGCGTGGGCCGATCCCGGCGCCCCGGCCACCGGCGGCCCCGCCACGGCCCGCCTCATGTTGCCCGTGCCGACCGGACCGCATCCGGTGGGCACCGTCGAGCTGCATCTCGTCGACCGGTCGCGTCCGGACGACCTCGCGGGCCCTGGGCACTTCCGCGAGCTGATGGCCACCGTCTGGTATCCCGCCCGTGCTGTCGAGCGGTACCCGGTGGCGCCCTGGATGCCGGCCGGCGCATTCGAGGCGTTCGTCGCCGACGTCGGGTTCGGCGAACTGGCCCCGCTGGGGCCGCTCACTGTGGGCCATGTGGGTGCTCCGGTGCTGCGAACGGGCCGACGGCTGCCGGTCGTCGTGTTTTCGCACGGCGCGCACAGCCACCAGGGCGACCACACCGTCGTGGTACAAGAGCTCGCCAGCCACGGATACGCCGTTGTGACGGTGGCTCACCAGCACGACACGTACACCGAGTTTCCCGACGGCCGGATCGCCGCCCCGCTTCGCGACCGGCAGGCGCCGACGCTGCCCGGAGACTTCGCCGCCGACCTGCGCTTCGTCCTGGACTGCGTCGAGCGGCTCGCTGCAGGGTGCAATCCTGACGTCGACCACAGGGAGCTGCCGGCCGGACTGTTGGGCTCCCTGGACCCGGGGCGGATGGGCGCGTTCGGGTGGTCGAAGGGCGGGACGGCCACCGCCTGCGCCATGCTCGCGGACGTGCGCATCCGGGCCGGGCTCGGCATCGACGGCCCGATGCAGATGAACCCGCCACTGGCAGGCGACTTGGACCGGCCGTTCATGATGATGTCCGCCGCGTTCACCCGGGCCACGGATCCCGAGGCCGCCGCGTTCTGGTCACACCTGCGGGGGTGGCGGCTGAACATCCAGGCCCAGGGCGCCGTCCACGTCTCGTACGGCGACCACGAGGCGCTGTTCCCGCAGGTGGCAAAGGTGTACGGATGGAGCGGGCAGCAGCTCCAGGACGTGATCGGCACCCTCGATCCCGACCAGGCCGTGCGGATCCAGCAGGCGTACCCGCTCGCGTTCTTCGACGAGCACCTGCGCCACCACCGGAGCCGGCTGCTCGACGGACCGTCCCCGGCCTTCCGAGCAGTGTCGTTCCTCCTCTGAGTACCCGGGACAGCATCACCTCGGTCCCTCGCGACCGCATCCACCGGGCGAAGTCCCGGCGGTCCGCACGCGTGACTCGATCCCATGCCGGCTGACTGGACCGTCGCCTGTGGCCGTCCGCAGGCTGGCAGTTCAGCAGGTTTCATTACGGCCCCGTCCGCGTCCAGCAATCAATAGGACAGCCCGAACGACAGATTTCCGGCCCAGGCTCTGTGACCGCCGCGTATGACGTCCTTGCACGTGCGCGTGTCCTCGCCGTTGTAGTGGTGCAGCGTGCTCATGTGCAGCAGCGCGATCGGCTCGTCCCAGTCGAGGTGGGACCGTAGGAGTTCGTTGCCGAGCAGCCTCTCCGCTTCGGAGATGTCCCCGGCGGTGATGAAGGCGCTCTCGTCGCCACGTCGGATCGCGGCCGCGCTCATGGGAATCGCCCCTACCCTGCTGGCCGCCAGTCCCCCCGAGATCCAGCAGGTGCTGTCCTGCTGACGAGACCGCGGTTGGCGAAGCAGTCGGACTGGTCGAGGGCGGTGATCGACTCGAGTCATGTCAGGGCTGCCCGGCGGGGCCCCGCGCGGACCCGGCCCGGTCGACCGGGCACGTTCGGGCAGCGCGCTGCACCATGTCCGCGTCGTCGGGCAGGGCATCCCGCCCACTGGCAGGCGGAAACCGTAACGGCGTCACTCGGCTGTTGCCCCTGCTCGCGAAGGTCCCCTCCGTTGCCGGCCTGGCCGGTCGGCCGTGGCACCGATCGGACGTGCTGCTGGCCGACCGGGGCTTCGACCACGAGTACCGCCGTACTCGTCCGGGCTCGGGGCGAAGCCGGTGAACGCCCGCCGAGGCGTCCCGATCACCTGCGCACGAACCTCCCGGCCGTCCGGATCGGCCGGGAGGTTCGTCGTGGCAGTGGGCTATTCGCCCTGGAGCTTGGTCAGGATCCACTCGCCGAGTTCCTCGGTCATCAGGGTGTGTCCCTCGTTGTCACTGGCGCACATGAAGGCGTCGAGTTCGCTGTCGGCGGGGTCGATCTTGCTGTACAGCGTGTCGCGGTCGTCGATGTCGCCGGCCGCCACTGCGCTGGCGCTCGGGACGAATGCGCTGGTGTTGTAGGTGAGTTCGGCCGGCTGGCCTTCGAGGAGACCGGCCAGGAAGGCGGCGGTTCCGAAGTTTCCGGGGTGGCCCGGGAGGTTGTGCGCTTCGGGGAACAGGCCGCCGGGAGCGCCGTCGATGTCGGGCAGACCGCTGGTGGTGATCCGGATCGCGGGATCTCCTGTCTTCTTCAGGACGGCGACGACCTGCTCCCCGGTGTTCTGCGTGTCCAGGTAGGTGCCCGTCAGCTCCTGACCGGTGGTGCGCATCGCCGTCACGCCGGCCGGGATGTTGTTTCCGGCGCCGGTGCCCGTCCCGTTTCCGACACCGAGCCGGCGTACGCCCTCGGGCCAGCCGCCGACCCGTTCGAGTTCGGCGAGGAAGTCGGTGCGGGCCCGGTCCTGGCGGGCCTCGGCGTCGACGGTACCGATGTGCCAGCGCAGCAGTTCTCGGGCGGCCGGGCTGTTGACCAGCACGGAGAAGCTGCCGAGCAGTTCGCCGAACCCCGGGATCGAGCCCCAGTTGTCCTTCACCCAGTGCGCGAACGCCTGTACCCCGATGGGCAGCCAGGCGCCGCGGTGGGGGGTGTCGTAGGAGAGATAGGTCGAGGTCTGGGGGTCGTCACCCTCGTGCTGCATCTTTGCGAGGGCGTAACGCGTGACCAGCCCACCCATACTGAAGCCGCCGACCGTCAGCTTGGCGGTTCCCTCGCGGTTGTCGATCGCCTTCTTGATGCACTGGATCGCCACGTCGGCGTTGTCGATGATGGACGCGGACCGCTCGTCGAAGCCGAGGAGAATCAGGTCGAAGCCGGCCTCGCGCAGCGAGGAGACGAAGGGGTACTCGCCGTTCTCCAGGGCGTTCCACAGGGCGTCGGGATCGCTCTTGCCGGCGGAGAAGCCGTCGGAGAGGATCACCGGCTTCCTGACCCGGCTCTGGCCCGGCATGCTGTAGAACACCCAGGCGGTACCCCCTTCGAGCGGCCACGCGGTGTCCCACGCGGAAGTCCTCGGGTAGGCGGGCTGAGCACCCGGCATGGCGTTGTCCCAGATGCTCACAACAGGCATGGACATGAATCCAGTTCCTCCCTCTCGCGGTGCGGCCGGGCTGCGCCACCCTTGAGGCCGCTGCTTTCAGGTGAAAGCGGAATCCATGATTGCGAGGCTCAGATGCCCGCTACCAGCGGATCCACACCACGTCACTCTTTCGACCAGACGCCCTTTCTCTGCAGGTCACAGGGCTGGCAGGGAAGAAACGATGATGCGGTCCCGAGGCCCGGGGAGCATTCGGCCGGGCGTGAAGTACGGCGAAGGGACGGCTTCGAGCGCCCCCTGGTATGACGGGCATACGGTGATATTGGTCAGCCGTGTGCGTCGACCGGAAGAAGGTGACTGCGCAGCGCGGGGCGGTCAGTGAGCGGGTATGCACAAGGGTCGTGGTCGGGTCCCTGACCAGCCGTCAAGTATTCGAAAAAGCGTCTGGTGGCTCAAGATCAGGTGACGGAACACCACTGGTGCCGCTGATAAGCCGACTTCACGCTTACCCGCAGCCTGAGTGCGACTTCCGGCAACGCGATCCGCTGCTCAAACAGTTCGGCCGCCTGTATCCGTACCGTTTCGCGGCGCCGCCGCCCCGCAGGAGTCAGTCCGCCCCCACATCCGCATATCTCACACACCACGGGTGCAATCCCTACCCACACTCATCATCAGGAACTTCGTAACGATTCACCCCCACGAGCTGAAGTCGGTAGTCTCTGACGAATATGCCGGGACGTCCTGCGCGGACGCAGTATTCGTATTCGGCGCCGGCTATGCCTTCGTTGACCCACCTGCTGCGATCGGCGCCGATCTTCTCTTCAGCGAATGGCCAGGGCCGCGAGAGCATCGTCGGTTATTGCGATCTGGAGGCCGACGCCTTCCTCGCCGTCCTCCCGGTCGAAGCAGGGAAAGGTGTCCAGGCCGCAGTGGTCCTCATCGCCGACCGCAATGGCCTCGTGGACGATGAGGGTGATTCCCTCCGTGGTGGGGAGGACCTCAGCCCACTGGATGCGTCTACCTGCCGGGATACACGCGGGTACGGGCCCTGTGCACCAACGGCCGAAAGCTGATCAACAGTGGCCGAAGTCCCGGGAGCCTCCGTTTCGTGGCGGGACCGACGACCACGCTGGGCGGTGGAGCGACCCCGAGCGATGCCCCCTCGCGCCCGAGGGAGACTGCCGCCCGTCCTCCAGCGACAGCACCGACGCGTCCGCGATGGACGGTGACCGCGGTCCCCCCAGACGGGGTGACTTCTCCGCTATGCCGCATTGCCGGCCACCACCACCGACGGACTCCACATGTATCCGCTCCACCACCCCACCCTCCATGCACTCACCAACCTGTCCGTTCCGCCCTTCGGCCCGCTGACAGGCATCTGCCAAGATGTTGCCCTGCGGCGCCGCTCAGCTGGACCTGCGTCGCGGCGCATGCCGCTCGGGCACCGGATCGACAGCCTCTTGACCGGGGACGGTGCCCTCGAACCCAGAGTGAGGACCCATGACGCAGCGCGCCGTGACCGTTGTCGGCGGCGGGATCGGCGGTCTCGCGGCGGCCGTCGCCCTGCATCGCCGGGGCTGGCGTGTCGAGGTGCTGGAACGGGCGGGAGACTTCACTGAGCTCGGCGCCGGCATCTCTCTGTGGCCCAACGCGCTGCGCGCTCTTGAGGTGCTTGGCCTGGCCGGCGCCGTGCGGGCGCTCGGCGCGGTCGAGGCCACAGGCGGCGTACGCGACCGCCGGGGCCGCTGGCTGTCCCGCACGGACAACGCGGAGCTGGCGCGCCGCTTCGGCCATCCCCTGGTGGTCTTGCACCGCGCGGACCTGTTGCGGGCGCTCAGAGAGGCGCTGCCGGCCGACAGTCTGCGGTCGGGCAGCGAGGTGTCCACCATCCGCGACGAGGGCAACCGCTCGGTCGTCGTTCACCGAGGCGGCGAGTCCCGGCCCGATCTCGTGGTCGGCGCGGACGGGCTGCACAGTGCGGTCCGTCGGGCGCTGTGGCCCGCTGCGGCCGGCCCCCGGTACGCCGGGTACACCGCCTGGCGCATGGTCACCGAGCCCCTCCCCGAGCCGCCCCGCGAGGGCGCGGCGACCTGGGGCCGCGGGGCGAGGTTCGGCTACACGGCGCTGCCGGGCGGGCGGATGTACTGCTTCGCGACCGCGACCCTGCCGGCGGGAGCAGCCTCCGGCTCGTCCGAGTCCGAGTACGCCGAACTGCTGGGCCGGTTCGGGGCCTGGCCGGACCCCATTCCCGCCCTGCTGGCCGCCGTCCCCGCCGGTGCGGTGCTCCGGCACGACCTGCACGACCTGCCGCCGCTGCCCTCCTTCGTCCGCGGCCGGGTCGCGCTGATGGGCGACGCGGCCCATGCAATGACCCCCAACCTGGGCCAGGGCGCGTGCCAGGCGCTGGAGGACGCGGTCACCCTCGCCCACTGCCTCGACACCACACCGGACGTGGCCGCCGCACTGCGCTCGTACGACCTGCTGCGCCGCCCGCGGACCCAGGCCATCACCCGCCGCTCCGCCCGGCTCGGCACGGTCGGCCAGCTGTCGTGGCCGCCGGCGGTGCTGCTGCGAGACACCGCCGCCCGGCTGACGCCGACGCGGGCAACGCTGCGTTCCATGACCCCGGTGCTCGGCTGGACCGCGCCCGGTGCCCCGGTGACCGAGACGGAGAACGAGAGCCACTGATGCCGGACTGGACCTACCACCCACTGCGCGGCCTGGCCGCCGCCGTCCTCGGCCGGCGCCGTTCGCAGCGCACCGCGCTGCGGCTGCTGGCCTCGATCGGCTCCCGCCCCGCCGGCGCGCGGCTGATCTCCCGAGGGTTCGGCCACCGCCACCCGCCCGCGCAGCTCGCCGGCGAGATCGCCGGCGTGCCCGTGACCGTCCGCCTCGGCATATCCGTCCCGCCCTCACTCGTCCGCGAAGCGGTACGCGCCATACCCCCGCTCGGGGCCGGTTTCGTCGAGGTGGCGCCCGTCTCGGCGGCCGACGCGGAGACCATACGCGAGGCCGCGGCCGACCGCGCGATCCCGCTCGTCGTCCGCACCAGCGACCCGGACACCGAGGCCGCTCTCCGACCCCATGCCGACGGGTTCACCCGCAGCGATGACCCGCACGTGGTCCGCGTGTCCGAGCCGTCGGTCACCGCGGCGGCCACCGCGCTCAAAGAGCCGGGCGCCATCGTGCTCACCCGGCCCCGGGTGCTCGTCGCGGCCGGACCCGGCTGGTTCGCACGGGTCGCCGAGGCGGCCACGCCCACCACGCCCGCACCGGCGCTACGGGACATCGGCAGCGATCCCCGCCGCTGGCCCGCCTGGTGGTGGGCGCTGCTTGTCGGGCTCGGCATGACGGGCGCCGGACTCGGCGCCGCGGCGATCACGCTTGGGCCCGTGCTGCTCTGGTACGACCGCGACTACCTCGGCATGAGGCTGCACGAACTGCATGCCGCCAACCACCACCTCGTGCACTTCCTCCAGCACGACCGGATCACCATGGCTGGCACGATGGTGGCGATCGGCGCCCTCTACACCGGCCTCGCCGTGGGCGGAATCAGACGCGGCTGGCCCTGGGCCCGCGAGGTGTACCTGCTCTCGGGGGCGATCGGCTTCCCCACCTTGCTCTACTTCCTGGCCACCGGCTTCGTGGAACCCCTGCACACGGCCACCACCATCGTGCTGTTCCCGATGTTCGTGGCCGCGGTCCGCCGGACCCCGCACGCACCGCGGTGGCGCCTGGCGCCGGAAGGGCCGGAGCCGGAGCGCCGACGGGCGTTGGTCGGCCAGCTGCTGCTGATCGTCACGGGAGCGGGGCTGCTCGTCGGGGGAGCGGTGATCTCGCTGGTCGGTCTGACCGGCGTCTTCGTACCGACCGACCTGGCCTTCCTGGGCACCAGCCCGCAGATGCTGGAAACCGTCAACCCCCGGCTTGTGCCGTTCGTCGCCCATGACCGCGCCGGGTTCGGCGGCGCCCTGATGTCCGCCGCGGTGGCCATCATTCTGCTCAGCGCGTGGGGTTGGCGGCGCGGTGAGGCATGGGTGTTCTGGACCCTGGCCGTGGCGGCGGCCGCAGGCTTCCTGCCGGCCGTCGTGGTGCACGGCGCGATCCACTACACGGACTTCATCCACCTCGCGCCGGTCTACGTCGGCATCGCCATGGCCGGCGCCGGCCTGCTGCTCGCACGTCCGTACCTCTGCGCCAAGGCACCGGCGAGGCCGAAGGACTGACGGGCCACCCTCACGAGCGGGCGGCCCGTAGAACTGAGGTGCACTCGCGACGCCGCACCTGCGCTCCGAAGCCCGCCGCCTCGTTCGGCTGAACGGGATGGGCGTTCTTGGGATCGGGTGCGCCGAGTTGCTGATGGGCGGCGAGGGGGTCCTGGCCGGCAGCCGCGTGAACGTCAGTCGATACGAGCGTCGAGCTCGGTCGATGCAGTGCGCGCCCGAATGCGGTGCGCGGTTCGCAGTCCCTGCTTGGCGGCGGTTGCCACGAGGCCGCCGAGGGTGGTTCTGGCCAGGTCGTGGGCGGCGAGGCGTTCCAGTGCTGGCAGGGCCCGGTAGTCGGCGGTGGAGCCGAGAGCGCGGCAGGACAGTGCTCGGAGGTCCGGGTCGGGATCGGTGGTGAGGGCGATCAGGTCGTCCACCACCGGCGGGCCGAAGGCAGCGATCGCTGCAGCGAGATGACTGGCCTTCGGATTCCTGCGCTCCATCATGGCCTGCCAGAGCACAGCGAGCGCCCGGTCGCCGCCGATTTGGCCGAGCGCCAGGGCAGCGCTGCTGCGTACCCAGTTGGTCTCGTCGTTCAGCCGGGCAGCCAGCGCGGGCACGGCGGCGTGTTCCTCAAAGAGGCCGAGCGCCTCGCAGGCACCCTCGCGGACCATCGGATCAGGATGCTCCAGCAGGGCGATGATCAGTGGAACGGCCCGGCGGAGGCCGAGTTCGGCACAGGCGAGAGCCGACCACCGCACCCCGGGGTGCCCGGTGTCGGCGAGCGCGCGCAGCAGGCCCGGTTCAACGCTCGCGTCGCCGAACAGGGCGATCCGGTTGAGTGCCTTGGTCCAGACGGTGACATCCTGCGTCCGGTGGTCGGCGGCGACCTCGGACAGGGCCGCCCGGGCCTGCGGATGGCCGAGCTCGGCCCACTCCAGCAGGGAGTCGATCGCCCGCAGCCGGATCGTGCGGCTCCTGCTCAACTCGGCGGCGTGGACGGTGACGAGGGATGTCGGCCCGTCCGGCGGGTGGCCGAGTGCGTCCCCGATCGGGCCGGCGAGTGCTGGTTCGAGCTCGCCCAACCGCAGGGCCAGTGGGCCGATTCGGGTGCCGACGTCCGCGTCGTAGCGGCCGTCGCCCCGCAGGTTCGCGGCCAGCTTGGCGACCGTACGGAACAGCAGCCATGCGCGGTCCGATGGGGAATCAGCGAGGGCGTCGATTCGGCCGGACATCGCCGCGATGACGGCGCTCGGCGGGCGACCGGTAGCCTCCAGGACCGCCTCCGCCCAGGCCAGTGGCTCGCACTGACCCTCGTAGAGCTGGCGACCCCACAAGAGCAGGACGGCATCACGGTGGCCGGTCATCCCAGGATCGTTCCAGCAGGGAACACCGACAGCCAACGGGTTTTCCTCGCGGTCGCGCGGGTGCCAGATCATCTCGGTATTACTCCGGCAGTTCTTGGTTACGAGCACCATCAACGGTCAGCGTCCCCCGCGGGAATCGCGACCGCCAGGAGGGGGCGGCTCTAGGGCGTTTCCTGAGGATCATCTGATCGTTGGTTGATGTGTGTCGTTGAGTGACGCCCAGTGGGCACGCATTGAGCCGCTGCTGCCGGACCGGGCCCCGAGGCGGGGTGGGCGGTGGCGGGATCACCGGCAGGTGATCGACGCGATCGCGTTCAAGTACCGGACCGGGACGCCGTGGATGGACCTGCCCGAGCAGTTCGGCTCGTGGAAGGGCGTTCACAACCGGCTCCGGGTCTCGGCGGCCGACGGCACCTGGGCGAAGGTGTTCACCGCCCTCCTCGCCCAGGCTGACGCCGAGGGCGACTTGGGCTGGGTCGTCGCGGTCGATTCCACGATCGTGCGAGCACATCAGCACGCCGCCGGGGCCCGCCAAAAGGGGCCCCGGCCGGCGAACCGGCCGACCACGCCCTGGGACGCTCCCGCGGCGGACCGACGACCAAGATTCATCTCGCGGCCGACGGCCGCTGCCGGCCGCTCGCCTTCACCATCACGCCTGGTCAGGCTGGTGACGCTCCCGCATTCGAGCAGGTCATGGCCCGGATCCGGGTTCCCCGGCCGGTCGGCAGACCTCGGACCACACCGGCTGCTGTCCTTGCCGACAAGGCGTATTTGTCCCGGGCGATCCGCCGCCATCTGCGACGGCGAGGGATCCGGGCAGTGATCCCGCAGCCCGCCGACCAGGCCGCCAACCGTCGGCGGCTGGGCAGCCGGGGAGGCCGCCCGCCGGCCTTCGACCGGGAGGCTTACAAACAGCGGAACACCGTCGAGCGGTGCATCAACAAGCTCAAGCAGTGGCGCGGCCTGACGACTCGCTGCGACAAGACCGCCACCATCTACCTCGCCGGACTCCACCTCGCCGCCATCTTCATCTGGTCAGCGAGGTGATCCACAGGACACGGCCTAGTGTCCTGAGTCGGAGATTCGTCGTTGGTCTGGTGTGAGTCGTCCTGGACCGAAGATCCCGCCGGTGGTGCTGTCCGATGCCGAGCGGGAG